>DDZV01000036.1 GCA_002346475.1 Acidobacteria bacterium UBA2999
GTTGAGTTGATTGAGTTTAAAACCTAAATCAACACGGACAGGACCCACAGGCGATTGGTACTGAATTCCGAAACCTACGGATCCACGAAGTTTTGTGAAATCGACATCATTGGCCCTTGGGAAGACATTCCCGGCATCCAAGAAAACTGCTGCGCCAAATGATCCGAAAAGATCAAATCTCAACTCCGCATTTAATAAAATTAACCCATTCCCACCAGTCGGGAAACCACTTGCAGTGATTGTTTGCTCATCTCCGAGCCGGTCAAGTGAAAAACCACGAACAGTCGTATCACCTCCGGCAAAAAATCGTTCGCTCGCTGGTAAATCCTCAACTACATCAATAATTGGCTTGCCGTCTTGACCTATGGCAGGCTCTCCATCTGCAAGTAACCGTGTAACAGTTCGACGAAAACCGTGTGCAGCACCCAGGCGTCCTCCAAGAGCGAGAACAACACGATGCTGCAACGGAAAGCGATAATAGGTAAACGCCTGCACGTAGGTTTTTGCAAAGCCGACTTCTGATCCAAGTGTACGCGCTGCTAAATCATTATCCGCTACCAAAAATACTCCTCGACTTGGGTCAAGTAAATCGTCTCGTGTATCTAGAAGTAACGATACAGAGAGCCGAGACAATCGAACTTGAGGAAACAAGCGATCGATTAATGGTTTCTCTTCAGCAGTAAATCGTTGATCAAACAATTCTGTATGTTTGTATGAATACCGTCCTAGCACATTGAAACGAGGAGAAAGACGCGTGCTGGCTTCAGCAAAAATTTCTCTAGTCTTGAAGTTGAAACTTGAGCGAATTGCCCGATCTACAATTCCGGTAATCGCAGCATCCGCAGGTGTATTAAGAATGCGCGGCTCTCGATATGTGCCCACAATCCGATATTCATTAAAACCATATTCGCCAGACTGCTGAGAATCGATTTGAATATTGTCAGCACTGAAGCTGTCTCGCGTGCGAAGACTGACACGAGTAAAAAGATTAATCGAACGATTCTTTCCCCAAAGATTGCGTCGGCCGATTTCAAAAAACCCTCGAGGAGCTATTTCAAAACGTTCTTCTGCTTGGCCTCCATCAGCTGTCGGTCGAAGTCGCATGCCACCTTCTAAGCCACCACCATAGCCAAGCGTAGTGCGTGGTGCCTCTTCTACTTCAATAATGACATCACGAAGTGGCTCAGAACCATGTCTGCTGTCAGTGATACGGATTGTACGAAAAAGACCGAGTGCCACTAGTCGCTGACGGCTCTCAAGCATCGCTGAAGTGCCTAGCGGGTCACCTGGTCGCAGTGTAAGTGCACGCATAATGGTGCTCGCACTCGTGCCCTGGTTCCCAAGAATAATGATCTGGTCAACAATGACCTGCGGACCTTCGGTGACAATAAACCGGACATTGGCACTGGCACGACCATCGTTCAGCGTAGTTTCTACTTCGACTGTTGCATTTTGGTATCCATAGTCCAAGTATTCGAGCCTTACACGCTCTTGATCAGAATCCACTCCCTCAGATAAATAGGGGTTTCCTTGCCTAATTTCTATAATTGAACGGAGTTGTGATTCTGTAAAAACGGTATTCCCCTCGAAACTAATATTTCCTACAACTGTTCGCACACCTTCATCAATGGTGAATGTAATCTTCACAAAACGTTGATTGACTTCTAAGTTAGAGTTTTGAGTAGCAAAAGTCGCACTAACCCTCGCGGAAGCGTAGCCGCGACTATAATAAATCTCTTGAATCTGGCTGACTGTATTACCAAGATCAGCCTGAACAAACGGATCCCCTTCTTTAAATTCAGGCAAACCAAAGAAATCTTCATCGCTGAGAACCGAACTTCCAAGAAATTCAACCATGTCAATGATGTAGTGTCGTCCACGCGCCACCTCAAAAGTAATCACTAGGTCGCCACTATGGTTTTCGCGGGTATGCTCAACACTCGCATCGGGGTATCCTCGTATTACCCAATAGTCACGAAGAGCCAGAGCTGAATTTTCAAGTAAATCTTCGTTTACTGACATCTCCTCTTTGATAGGAACTAAGTCGCGAAGTATGGACTCTGCCACAGGATCACCAGTAAAAATGACAACCGTGCGAAGCCCACGATTCACATCAATCGTTACATCTACTTCACGCTCATTAATAAACTCATGTACTCCAACTACACGAGCCTCGTAGAATTCTTGCTCCCGAAGATTTTGTTCATACTCCTCAAGAAATGCTGCAAGTTCAATCCTATTAAACGGACGTCCAGTTTGTACCGGCAGACTTCGTTGAAAGTTTCTTGCTTCAATGCCTTCCAAGCCTTTTATGTAAACGTGCCGAACAGGCACACGCTCTCCAGCGTCAATAAAAAAAGTCAATATAGATCTATGTGGATCGTGTTGCTGCGTAATCTGATAGTTAATCTGAGCTCCTAAAAACCCATGGCTTTGGAAAAACTCTGCCAATGCTCTTTGGATTTCTGTCTCTCGACCAACATCAGGTAAATCTCCAAATTGTTCTGTGACTACACGCTGTATGTCTTCCTCTGGTAATTCAAGCTCCCCTTGAAAAAAAAGCTGACCCACAAGGTGTGTTGGAACCAAACGGTAAGTAAGACGAACACCACCGACGATAGCTTCTGCTAGTACCTGTACATCTTCAAACCGTCCTAGTCCCATTAGATGATCAACCGTTTGACGAACGTCACGCATCGATAAAGGCTCGCCAAGCTTAGTGGCAATCAGACTCGTAATCAGTGAATCCGTAACAAAACGATCTTCTTGTTCGATACGAACTTCAGCAACAGGTTTGTCAAGCAACTCTGTCTGTGCAAATAATGGAGTAGCAGTAGTGCTAGCTATAAAAACCCAGGTTGGGACGCAAGACAAATAGCGACGAGAGAAGAGTAAAACAAGGCAGGCTAACAAGACCCAAGTTGCCATCAAAACACGTGGCGCACCCGAACCTCTAGGGCGTAGGTATCGTCCTCGTTCTGGGAGAGTACCCAAGAAAGCCTGTCGCTCTGATCGTACTCTAAGAGAATAATTTGGTCACGCGTTGTTGTCGCTAAACTTCGTGAGTACGTTACATAGATTCGATCTGACAACCGTTTCCCGATTGTTAAACGAGCACCTGGACTAACACTTGATGACTGCTGGTATAAATCACCAAGTGACGGAGTAATCTGGAAACTATCAACACCAAAAGCTTGTTCCACAACACGGCCAACTTCTGACGACAAGACATCCGTTAAGGCTCTTGTAGCTCGCTCTCGCAAAAGTTGTTGTTGCGGTGTAATTGCCGTGTTGTACTGAGTGAATTCTACATTCTGCCCAGGCGAAACATCGCCGAGTAACAGAGCAATAACATCCGCTTCCGGCAATGGTGGATCAGCATTAAACTCAGGAGTAAATCGGTCCGGTGTTCCGACGGCACGCAGTGTCACAAGATAGGTTTGTCCAGGCACACGTACGCGTGTTTCAGCTTCAATGTCAAAAAATGGATCAGTCAGGGTGTTATTTATGTCCATCGTGCCACGCGTAACAAGATAACGCCGTCCTTCAAATAACACTTCACCACGGTCCAACTCGCCTCTACCAAATAGTAACGGTTCTAAATAAGTACCACCCAACTGCACGTCTGCTGTTGCAACTACTCGAAGAAAGTCGTTTTCAACGCGTAATGTCGAAGGGGCAAGAAGCCGTACATCGAAGCGAAGCGGGATCGTCGGCTCGAAGGAAGCAGTAGATGCGACCGCTTTGGGCCCTCCTCCGACTGAAAAATCTAATAGACTCGCATTAAATTGGGTACGGTAGATAGCACTTTTCACAAAAACGTTTCCACTTAATGTAGGTGTCGCCATTGTTCCGGTAAGATTAAGATCGGCATCCACAAGAGACCGCATTCCCTCAGGGAAACGCAGATTCATGTCTTTTCCGCTTAACCCAATATCGAGAGCTCCAGGTGCATAACCATCCATTTCAACACGGCCACTAAACGATACTTCGCCTCCTCCTAACTGCGCCGTAATCCCGTCTAAACTGAGGCCGCGTGAATCAGCAGGGATAACACCATTAATTTGCTCAAGTCCATGTGGTAATGCGAAATGACGCAACCGGCCATTGTCAACAGTCATTACACCGTTAATCACCGGGGAGAACATTGGCCCATCAAAAGTTGCATCGAGTGAGGCACGCCCTCTCCCCCGCACATCACGAAGGAACCCCTGCAGGATACCTAGATTAGCTGTACCAGCTACTCGAACTGCCATCTGTTCATCAGTAAGGTCAATGTTCCCAGCAATATCTAACTCGGTATCCTCACCGATAAGACGCATGTCGCCAATGCGTATAACGCGCTCATCTAGAGACACGTGAATAGGAGCAGCATTGTCTACGTGATAATCAAGAAATCTCAGATCGAGCTGACTAACCTCAGTATCTACTACAAGGTGCTCAAGGTTTGCGAGTTCACCTACTACCCTTACCTGGCCACTTCCAATAATTCTGGTAAACGGTGATAACCCAGGCTGGACTATACGTATATACGGGTCAAGAGAAGTATCACTAATACTAAGCGAGAGGTCAGCATCCATCTCAGGTGTCATTGCAATTCGTCCAGCCCCAGAAGCTGACAGTCGACCTGAGGCAGCTTCAACCTTGAGTGTAATAGCCTGTTTCCGGATAGCAATGACAGCTGAAAGCTGGCCAATTCCCTCTTCTCCAGCAAAGACATCACGGATCGATCCACTTACGTCATAACTTGGCTCTTCGAAACTCCCACTACCATCTGCCTCGAATTCAACAATCCCCGTCAGTGGAATAGGTGAATCTGATACTGCTGAAACGTGCTCTAGTAAAAGGCCTTGGCCAGCAAGGTTAAAAGAATAAGTGCCATCCCATCCTATGTACGCTGCACCAGTTCCACGGCCAGGACCTTGGCGGATATCAATACTGTCAAGTCGAACTCCCGAACCTTCAAATCGCATGCTAGACATCGCAGAATCAAACGACTGCCCGTAAGCAAGCCCGTCTGTAATATTCATCCGTCCAAATCCGTAAGGGTGCTCGTATTCACCGTACAAATGGAACTCGCCAGACAACTTCCCGCCAATTGGATATTCATGGATTTTAAATGCTTCGCGAAGGTCTGAAACAGACCGATTCTCTAAGCGAATACGCGCGTCTATTTCTTCACCACCATCTTGACGAGGGTATCCAATTGAGAAACGACCATCGGTATAAATCATAGAATCATCAGATCTAATTACAGCATCACTGACATCTGCATAATTATTTTCAATGATTACTTGTCCACGCAGACTACCCCAGAGGACATCCCAAGCCCTCATCTCCTCTCCTATGAATTCACCTTCAAATCTTGGTTGTTTAAAACTCTTGGACATCAGTCCTTCAAAACTTCCGTAGCCACTCACTGGAATTGCCGATGTTGGTAACCCAAAAGCCGTGAGCACACCAGCTAAAAGTCGATCGCTCTCTTGCCAATCGCCACTCGTTACACTAAACGGAATTTGTGAACGTGCTCCGTAGCTGGTCCGACCACTAAAGCTAACCCATGTCTCAGGTGTTGCAATAGTTCCCTGTGCTAGATTGATCCACTCAGGAGATAGCGTGTAGCGTAGCTCGCCACCAACTGCAACCGGCTCAAGTGGCGTATGTCTACTGAATGGTCCCCATTGCAAAAGTTGGTTTTCCATTTCAAAGATTGTTGCTTGTGGAATATCGCGCGTCATTAAACGAACGCCCGTTGGCGGCAAAGCTTGCACTATGCCTTCACCGTTCAACTCAGAGAAACGACCAGTTGGCCAAATGAGATCTGAATGGCCAGACAACTGCCCTTGAAGACGTAGTCCCTGAAGATCGAGAAATGTCGTCAATTCCAACAATTCGACTTCGGCATAATTAAATTCAAGCCTTGAAGATCCAGGACCAGATTCCCCTAGCAGATCCATTCGATAGGAAAAATCTACCCCTCCACCGTACATCATGGCTGAAGCTTCGGTGATATCAAGTAACTCTGGCAACCAAAGTAATTCCCCACGCACATCATCAAAATGAAACTTGTTTACACCAAATTTTTGACTAGAGAATATGCCTGTCAGTTCTCGGCCACCTTTATAGATATGCCAATCACCAACAAACCTTCCATCACCATGCAATGTAAATTGATTGTCAGCAAAAAAGATTTCTCGCATCACAGGGAAATCGATCTCTGAATCTATTTGATAGGTCATTTCTGGCCAGCGACTCACATCTGCCACACCTGAAAGCACAGACTTGGCACCATCGCTGTCAACCTGAATTCGGTCAAATAAAATATTTGAACCATCGAGCTTAAAGGTAGTTTCTAAATCAGCACGCATCGGAACAAAGTCTCCGAGGCGAATTGTACCGTTAGAGAATTTCCCTTGTCCTATGTATTCAGTGTTCGGGCGAGAAACAATGACGTCGAGGTTGCGAGCGACTGTGCTCCAATTCGAACCAAAATCATCAAACTCAAACTCCCCCCTATGAGCTCTGACATATTGCAGTGTTGTTGTCCAATTGCTATCTCCGCCTGGACCACTGGCCGTAAGCCTGATGAAATTGTGTTGGCCATCAGGGTGAGTTTCGACATACATCCGCCAGTCAGTCATCTCAATCTCATCAAAAACCAAGCGCTGACTTAGCAATGTCCCCCATGGAACCGACAGAGTAATTTTCTCAGCGGTTAGAAATGGGCGCGAGTCGGGAGTTAAACCTTCAATAAAAAGATCCTCAACGACGAAGTCCCCACGCCAGAGAAGGACTGATAGTCGTCCGATTCGCATCGGTCTATCTATAAAATTCGAACCCTGTGTTTCTGCTACTTGCCGAAGCGTAGGACCTAAATCAACAGTGAGAGTTGTTACAATCGAAACAGCAAGAATAATGGCGAACAGAATTACAACCAGACGCAAGAATTTTCTAGCCCTAGCAAGGCTTGGACGTTGGAAAAATTGTTTCAATACAACTCTGTTTAGAAACACTCTATACCTACTCAATCACAACTAGCGGTGTTCCAGCCTCAACTGATGTACCCTCTTCAACTAAAATCTTAACCACACTACCAGCCTTTGGTGTTTGGAGTTCGTTTTCCATCTTCATTGCTTCCACAACAATGACCCCTTGGCGTTCAATTACAGTATCTCCAACTTGAGCGAGTAGTTTTACAACTTTCCCAGCCATCGGAGCACTAATTTGAATCGGGCCCGAGTCTAAGACTGTAGTATCTTGCGCACCCTGAGACCAGGATACGCGACTATCTGCTATCTTTACCGAAACCAAACAACCGTTCACATACACTTCCAGCGCACGAGCGCCGTCTTTACGTTCAAGAACCACAATCGTGAAGCTTTGTCGACGAGACCCTTCTTGATCAAGAAAGGTCAGTGACCAGACCCCGTCAACCATGCTAGCTTCCACGACCTGCTGGCGCTCATCAATACTCACCTTAAAAGCCTGGCCGTGGCGTTGTACTTCTAGTCTACGCGTATATCCTTCAACATCGACGTTATAAATCAATTGCGCACACCTTCTATGCGTGCAAATGTTTTCCAATTTATTGACGATCTATCTTGTTGGCGTGTTTTTTGATCTGAACTAATTGTTTTTGATCCACCATCACTAGCAAGGAACATATATAAAGCTGCTGCGATGGATGCAACTTCCTGGTCTTCGGTTGTCGGCGGTAAAAATGCCGAACCTTGACGGGTCAATAGGAGGCGATCGAGATAAGCAGTGTCAAACTTTACAGATTCAAAATCTGATTGGTTGAGCATCCATAAGAAAAAGGGCACCGAAGTCCTAACGCCTACGATTTGATATTCGGACAAAGCACGCCGCATCCGAACAATAGCTTGTGCTCGATCTTCACCCCAAGCCACTAACTTTGAAATTAGCGGATCGTAATAAATAGATATTTCAGCGTTAGATTCTAAATTACTATCCTCTCGGATTCCTGGACCAGATGGAACTTGCAAGACGGTCATGTGCCCTGGCGATGGCATAAAACTATTGTCTGGATCCTCGGCAGTAATACGACATTCAATTGCATGACCCCTAGGTACAAGTAAAGCCTTAGGCTCTAATGTCAACCGTTCACCGCGTGCAATGCGGATTTGCCATTGCACTAAATCTACACCAGTCACTGCTTCGGTAATGGGATGTTCCACTTGAAGACGTGTGTTCATTTCAAGGAAATAAAACTGACCATCAGGAGTCAATAAAAATTCCACTGTGCCAGCATTCGTATAACCTACAGAACGTGCAATTTCTGCTGCAGCACTGGTAATCTGCGCTCGTAATTTTTCAGTAAGAACTGTAGATGGTGTTTCCTCAAGAACTTTCTGATGTCGCCGCTGCAGTGAACACTCTCTCTCAACAAATGGCAATACTGTCCCATAGTGATCACCAAGTAACTGCACTTCAATATGCCGCGCCTCTGTAATCTTTCGCTCAAGATAGACTGCTGAATCACCAAACGCTGTTTCAGCTTCTGAACGAGCTGTTCGAATCGCACTGGCTAGAGTCTCTAGCGAGGTTGCCTCACGCATACCTTTCCCACCGCCGCCAGCAGCAGCTTTCACTAGGAGGGGAAAGCCAACACCTTGACTCATTTCAGCAATTGCATCATCAGAAACTTCTGGTCCAATTGCACCTTCTGTGCCAGGCACTACTGAAATTCCTGCTTTCTTTGCAACCTGTCGTGCAGCTGTTTTATCACCCATCCGCTCTATTAACTCTGGCGATGGTCCAATAAATATGATTGAAGCGTCACGGCACGCTTCAGCGAACGCTGCATTCTCTGAAAGAAAACCGTAGCCTGGATGAATCGCATCCGCACGACAACGGCGAGCAACGTCAATAATTCGATTGATGTGAAGGTAACTCTCTGTAGGCGGACTTGGACCAATTGGGTAGGCCTCGTCCGCCATCCGCACGTACCGTGCTACTTGGTCGCATTCGGAGTACACAGCAACCGAACCTATGCCGAGATCTCTACACGCTCGAATAATACGAACGGCGATTTCTCCCCGGTTTGCAATGAGGATTTTCTGCAATTTGTAACCGGTCAATTGGAATGCATGCACCAGGGCTAAAACCGAACCCAGCTTTTATTCTAGCACTTACAGACGTAGGGTGTGGAGTTGACAACCATAGTTCTTTCAACCCAACTACACTGTCTAGCAATTGCCTAGAGTGGAATATTCCCGTGTTTCTTTGGCGGATTATGATCCCGTTTAGTTTTAAGTGTATTGAGGGCAGCAATTAACTTTTGGCGCGTCTGGTGAGGCAATATAACCTCGTCCACAAAACCGTGCGCTGCGGCCACATAAGGATTGGCAAACTTTTCACGATATTCATCAATCTTCTTGGCGCGTACGGTTGCAACATCATCAGCAACTTCAAGCTCGTTTCGGTAAAGCACATTGACGGCACCTTCGGCACCCATCACTGCAATCTCAGCAGTTGGCCAAGCATAGTTAACATCCGTTCGAAGATGCTTGCTTGACATAACACAGTACGCACCACCGTAGGCTTTGCGTGTAATCACTGTTAGCTTCGGTACAGTTGCCTCAGCAAATGCAAACAATAATTTTGCGCCGTGTCGGATAATGCCCCCGTATTCCTGGACGGTTCCAGGAAGAAACCCTGGAACATCCTCAAAAGTAATCAGTGGGATGTTAAAAGCATCACAGAAACGTACAAATCTAGCACCCTTAACTGATGCATCAATGTCTAATGTGCCAGCTAAATGGGCTGGCTGATTTGCCACAATGCCAACTGACTGTCCTCCAAGTCGAGCAAATCCAACAACAATATTA
>DDZV01000015.1:0-24818 GCA_002346475.1 Acidobacteria bacterium UBA2999
AAACGTAATTTAGATAATTGCACCCGTGTCATTTTTGAAAAAAGGCATCACCTTTAGGAAAACTTTTTCTCAAAACCAGGAAAGCTTAAAACGTTGTTATAGGAATACCAGTACGGCAAAGCGGACAATCTGCCACTGGATAGTTAGGGGATGCTTGATACTCAGCTAATGCAGTATTAGGCACGTCAGGTTCAATAACAGCTTCGACCCGATCGTAGATTTGACAAGTGGCAAGTACAACACCTCCTGATGCCCGCACAACAGCAGCGCAACGATCAAGTGTTTGACCAGTATTACGAACGTCATCAGCTAAGAGCACTTTTTTTCCCTTGACTAAGTTTCGATAGAATCGACTTAGTACTGGAAACCCTTCAGTATTGATACTAAACGGTGCAAAAGCAGTAGGCGGCATGTCCAGCTTGCGACGACTATCGAGTAACCCAGCCATCGTATGGGCTAGCAAGGCTCCTCCCGTCACTGGACCTGCTACAACTTCCGTGTCTTGCAAAATAGACGTTGGCATAATATCGAGTAGGTCTTGAGCAAAACGCCAAATTGTTGAAGGATAGCGAAACAACTTGTGTGGGTGGAGATAAACTGGCCCATGGTACCCATTACCAAAATCGAAATGACCATCTAACATTAAGACTTCGTAGTGTTGCAGATCTTTAAGTGCCTGTTCTCGTAAATCTTCTCGTCTCGGCATCGACCCTCTATGAATAACAGTAAATAGCTTCTGTCTTAGAATTTCAGTCCTAAATCTTTGTTCACAAAACTTGTAACACCACCGACGATAGTTGCAACAACTCCACCCTTCAGTTCCCAACCATCAAACGGGGTATTTTTAGAAAGTGAATGTAATTGTGAAGCATTAATTTGCACACTCAAATCTGGTGCAAGGACCACGATATCGGCAATTCCACCTACTTTAAGCGTCCCACCAGGTACTCGGAGGATCTTAGCTGGGTTAACCGCAAGCAATTCGACCATCCTTGACAATCCGATGCGACCGGTGTGCACAAGTCTGTCAAAAACAAGTGGAACAGCTGTCTCAAGGCCAACTATACCGAATGGTGCCAAATCAAACTCAACATTCTTCTCATCATAATGATGGGGAGCATGGTCAGTCGCAATAACATCAACCGTTCCATCAGCAATGCCATCAAGCATAGCGTTTCGATCAACAGCCTCACGAAGGGGCGGATTCATTTTTGTATTTGTATCGTAAGGCGTTGGCGAAACAAGTGAGTCGTCAGTTAATGTAAAGTGATGTGGGGCAACTTCACACGTGATTCGAATGTCTGCCTCCTTTGCTTTCCGAACCGCTCTAAGTGACTCACGAGCGCTCATGTGCGCAACGTGTACAGATGCTTTGGTAATTTCCGAAAGCAGTGCATCACGCTCAACCATAATGGCCTCAGCTGCTCCTGGAATTCCCCGTAAACCAAGCGTAGCTGCTTGATAGCCCTCGTGAGCAACACCCTCTCCTTTGAGAGAAGGATCTTCGCAGTGATTAATAAGGGGCATATCAAACATGCTGGCATACTCAAGTGCACGTCGCATAAGCACTGCTGTTGCCACTGGTCTTCCATCATCTGACAACGCTACGCAACCAGCCCGTTTTAAATCTGCAATGTCTGAAAGGACATCCCCATCAGACCCACGTGAAACAGCACCAATTGGGTACACACGAGCCAAACCAGCTTCCTTAGCTTTGTTTAAAATATAGGCTGTGACATTAGAATCGTCATTAATGGGGTTTGTATTCGGCATGCAGGCCACCGCAGTAAAACCACCAGCCACCGCTGAAGCGGTTCCAGTTGCAACTGTTTCCTTATGCTCTTGTCCAGGCTCTCGTAGATGTACATGCATGTCAATGAAACCTGGACACACTATGTAATCTTCAGGAATTTCAACAACAGTTGCACCGTCAATAGGAAGATCTTTATCAACTTGTTTGATTAAATTATCTTCGATTAGCACATCACGTTGGCCGTCAAGACCGTTGACTGGATCGATTACACGACCCCCCTTAAGCAGCCTTTTCATTTTCAACTCCGCCGGCTAATAGGTATAGGACAGCCATTCGTACAGCTACTCCATTAGCTACCTGATCAAGAATCACTGAGTACGGTCCATCTGCAACCTCAGATGCAATCTCTACACCACGATTAATTGGTCCAGGATGCATAATAATTACATCAGGCTTCGCTAGTTTGACCCGTTTCTCAGTCATCCCGAAAACACGAAAGTACTCACGAAGAGATGGAAAAAATGCTCCCTGCATTCGTTCAAGTTGAATCCGAAGAAGCATAACAACATCCGCATTGGTTACCGCTTCTTCAATGCTACTAGTTGCCTGCACACCGAATTGTGTAATCTTTTGAGGAATCAATGTAGGAGGACCACAGACACAGACTTCCACGCCAAGCTTCGTCAATAAATGAATGTTAGACCTCAATACACGACTGTGTATCAGGTCACCGATGATAGCTACCTTGAGACTAGAAAGCTTAGGTTTATGTTGTCGAATCGTAAATGCATCAAGCAATGCCTGGGTTGGATGCTCATGCATGCCATCCCCCGCATTGATAATCGCTGAACGACAAGTACGTGCCAGCAAGTCGCAAGATCCAGAAGATGAGTGTCGAAGAACAATTATATCTGGCTGCATTGCTTCAAGATTAAGCGCCGTGTCAACTAATGTCTCACCTTTCGAAACACTAGAAGCACCCACTGCCATACTAAGCGTGTCCGCGCTTAAACGCTTTTCTGCAATCTCAAACGAGGTGCGCGTTCGCGTACTTGGCTCAAAGAACAGATTGAGAACAGTTTTTCCACGTAGTGTCGGAACCTTCTTAATTGTTCGCGCCCCAATTTCTTGCATGGCTTCAGCAGTATCAAGAATGAGCATGATTTCTTCCGGAGACAGCTCTGCTATACCAAGCAGGTTTTTTCGAGTCCAAGTATTAAGTGACGACGCTGTGTTTTCTGTACTTAAGACATCCATAGAATCAACCTGCTGACTGAACAACAACTTCATCCTTACCATCGGCCTCTTGCAGATGGACTTGAACACTTTCGTCTAACGCTGTTGGTAGGTTTTTTCCCACATAATCTGCCTTAACAGGAAGTTCTCGATGCCCACGATCGACCAGAACAACTAGCTGGATAGAACGTGGGCGGCCAAAATCAATCAGCGCGTCAAATGCTGCCCGAACCGTTCGCCCTGTATAAAGCACGTCATCCACAAGCAGAATCTTTCGATCATCGATCGAAAATGGAATTTCTGTTTTTCTTACTAACGGCTGTGGCCCAACTGCATGACGCATTAAATCATCCCGATAGAGCGTAATATCCAAAGTACCCGTCGGGGTTTCGCTTCCAGTAATTTCGCGTAAGGTCTGAGCAATGCGTTGTGCAATATGAACTCCTCGAGTCCGAATACCAACAAGAGCTAATTCATTAAGACCTTTGTTACGCTCAGAAATTTCATGGGCAATACGCGTTAGTGTTCGCTTAATGCGATCTGCATCCATTACAACAGGCATGCGATCTTCTTTTCTTGAACGTCTAACTCGCCAACCACTAGCAATGGAACTATTCCAGACAGACTAGGCGATACGTACAACACCAGAGAACAGAAAGAAAAATAAACTAGGGGATAAGGAAGGAGAAAAAACAGAAGAAAATGGATAGGCCTCATAAGTCACCTCTTTACGGTCTCTCGGGCCGTAATTAAAGAGAAATAGAATTATATCATAAATTACTCTTTAAAAACGATAAGTCTGCCACCATCTAATTCTAAAGATTCCTTAAGCATCAACTCTTAGTTACCGAAGCAGATAAAAATTAACCTTCTTAATACGTATCTTTAAATATTGTCTAAGCACTCTACCCTGCACTCAATTTGTTTGTTTCAGTCGCGAGGTATACTCAGTACGATGCTGGTTGACATCCAAGCCAAGGTCCTTCGCAATACTCAGCTGTCAAAGGACTACAATGTCATTGCACTTGCAGCTCCTGAGATCGCGAAAATTAGTAAGCCAGGACAATTCGTCATGATTAGGCCAGAGAGTGGCACAGACCCACTGCTTCGGCGCCCTTTCTCTGTATTTGAAGTACTTCGTCGTAACAATTCTATTGAAGGCCTTAGTCTGCTTAATAAACGTGCTGGTATCACAACTGAACTGCTCCACGAAGCTTCCGTCGGTAGTGTGTTTTCGTGCTTGGGCCCTCTTGGCCAGCCATTCAATACTATTTCTCCTCCTGCGGAGGCTTGGTTCGTTGCAGGCGGTGTCGGGCTAGCTCCGTTTGTAACTATGGTTGAAGCTCTTAATAAACAGGGGGTTCAAACTACCCTTTTCTACGGCGCAAGAACGAGCCAAGAGCTTTTCTATCTTGATTGGTTTTCTGAACGTGGCGTAAAGCTAATACTTTCAACAGAAGATGGCAGTAGCGGGAGTCATGGACGGGTAACAGAACCCCTTGAACAAGCGCTCGACAGTGCCACCAATCTAAACATTAAGGTTTATGCTTGCGGTCCTGAACCGATGCTTGCTGCTGTTGCAAAGTTGGCTGACCAATTTGAGAGACCTTGTGAGGTTTCAGTTGAACGTGTGATGGGTTGCGGGATGGGTGGCTGCTATAGTTGCGTTATTCCAGTGCGTGACAAGCTGGGCAATAAACACTACGTTAGATCCTGCCTAAATGGTCCAGTATTCTCTGGTGATGAGATTGTCTGGGATTAAGACAGTGCGAAATCTTTCACTTCAAATCGGTTCCCTGAAACTCGCAAATCCAATTATCGCTGCCAGTGGTTGTTTTGGCTACGGAGTGGAATACGCAGATGCTATTGACCTCTCTGGACTCGGCGGCATTGTAACTAAAGGATTATTTCTTAACGAACGTGAAGGACACCCACCTGAACGTATTGTAGAAACACCGTCCGGCATGCTGAATGCAATTGGTTTGCAAGGGATCGGTGTGCATAGATTTATTGAAGAAAAATTGCCAGAACTACGACGCCTGGGTGCCGTGACTATTGTTAATATCTGTGGGAGTACCGTTAACGAGTACGTCGAACTCGCCCGTATCCTATCTGATGTTGAGGGAATCGCAGCTATTGAATTAAATATCTCTTGTCCAAATATTAAGAAAGGGGGCATTACATTTGGTTGCAACCTGAACGGCACTTACGATGTCGTTCACGCTGTCCGTAATGCCACTTCGCTACCAGTAATCCCGAAATTAACACCCAACGTAACCGACGTGGCTTCCTTTGCACGAGCTTCGGAAGAAGCTGGTGCTGACGCAGTCTCGCTTGTTAACACATTCCTTGCCATGATGATTGATGTGGAGACACGCCGACCACAACTATCAAATATTGTTGGAGGATTGAGTGGGCCTGCTATTAGACCAATTGCCGTACGAATGATTTACGAATGTTACACCGCCGTAAAAATTCCGATTATTGGCATGGGTGGAATTTCTAATACGCGCGATGCGCTTGAGTTTATGATTGCTGGGGCAACGGCAATTCAAATTGGAACGGCTAGTTTCATTGATCCGTTCATCTTTAATAAACTGTTAAAAGGGCTCGACGAGTACATGGACCGCCACAAGCTTCCTTCCCTCAGTGATCTTGTTGGTACTATTGATACCACTGCACATGAGAAACAATGGATCAGCTCTTAGTCGCACTTGACGTAGATAGTGGAACGAGCGCTATCAGCCTTGTCAAAAAATTACGTGGGCTCGTTGGAGGATTTAAAGTCGGCAGTCGCTTGTTTACTATCGAGGGACCTGATTTCGTTAAAAAGCTAGTTGATAGTGGCAACCGAGTATTTCTCGACCTGAAATTTCATGATATCCCCAACACTGTTAAACAAGCCGTAGAAGCCGCTACCTGGACTGGAGCGTGGATGATTAACGTCCACATATCAGGTGGCACTTCAATGATGCAAGCCGCTATTAATGCAGGTAAGTCTGCAGCCACAGACTCTAGCTACCCAAGACCTTTACTCGTAGGCGTCACAATGCTTACTAGTGTCGATGAGCAGACACTCAAGCAAATCGGTATTGACCGACCTCTCAGGGAACATGTATTAACACTCGCAAAACTTGCCAAGGATACCGGTCTCGATGGTGTTGTTGCCTCACCGCAAGAAACAGCAGATATTCGGAAAGCATGTGGTCAAGAATTCACAATTGTGACACCAGGAATTCGAGGATCATCTGCTGGTAAAAACAACCATGACCAAGCTCGCACTATGGGACCAGCGCAAGCAATCAAAGCAGGCGCTGACTACATAGTTGTTGGTCGACCAATTATCGCAGCATCTGATCCTTGTGCAGCTGCTCAGACTATAGTCGACGAACTTTCCAAACTATGAAACACCAGTTGATACTTTATTCCAGACCTGACTGTCATCTATGTGATGACATGGAAATTACAATTAAAAAAATTTCTAAAAAAAACTCTGTAGATCTAAGGATCGTCGATATATCAAATAATGCGACTCTTGAAAAACAGTACGGACAAGAAATTCCAGTTTTATTTATTGACGGTAGGAAAGTTGCTAAGTACAGGATAAGCGAGCGAGCACTACAGGAAGCCCTAATTGCTGATTACCGCTAGAATTTAAAAAAACCGTGCAGCAGCGAACAATTATTCGTACATCTGCTACACGGTTTAAAAACGTTCTTACTTGCCTGTAATGATGAACGCCCCTCGACGATTTCTAGACCAGCAGGACTCTTCTTCTTCTGTGCAAACTGGACTTTCTTCGCCCTTTGTCACCACAAGCATGCGACCGGCAGCAACACCAAGACTCACGAGATAATCTTTGACAGCAGAAGCTCTTTCTTCCCCAAGTGCGAGGTTGTACTCATTGGTCCCTCGGGAATCCGCGTGTCCATCGATTGTCACCTGCGTTGATGTCCATCGATTCAAATATTGAGCATTAGCTTGCAACGACCCTTCCGCATCACTACGGATCGCTGACTCGTCGTAATCAAAGAACACGTCAGCAAGAGGTCGTTCGGCATTGAGCTCATCAACCGTCTTTTTACCCCAAATTTCCTCTTCCGTTGGTGGTGGCGGAGGTGGTGGCGGTGGCGGTGGCGGTGGCGGTGGTGGCGGCGGTGGTGGCTCCGCTGGTGGTGGTGGTGGCGGCTCAGGAGGTGGCACCTGCTTGGCACAAGCTGATAAACCAAACACCAATAGAACACATATGGCAATATAAGATATAGAACGATACAAACTCATTTGCTAGCTCTCCTCGTGGAGGGTCGGCTATCGGCAAAATTGAAGGCTAAGCCTAGCTTCCAATTTTTGCCCCGGTTTTACATATCAAACGTAGCACTATACAACAAATTCTTCACAGATCCGCTACTCTCCATCCAGACAAGGTAAAAACAGGACCTAGCATCTACCTGCACGCTAGCTACAAGTAAATCCTTTTAAATATATATAAATAAAGTGTTTATATATATAATTGGGCTCTAAATTTTCGTGTTTTATAGGATCTTAGGAAATCTAATTCATTCAGATGGGGCGCAGATTGATACCTTTGTTAAGACTACCCATCCGGTAACCCTGAGAATCAATGATGACATGCTGGTACCCAACATTGAGCAAGCCTTGCTCGATACTCTTCTGCATTTCCTGATGGGATACTCTAGGCATCTCGTCTAGACCAATCTCGACACGAGCCAATTCGCCATAATGCCGAACACGACATACTCGAAAACCTAATTCGTGCAACGTAGCCTCAGCCTGCTCGACCATACGCAATTTCTCATTCGTTACTTCAGAATGGTAAGGAATGCGTGACGATAAACACGCAGACGCAGGTTCATTCCATGTGGGCAACCCAGCCCGTCGTGATAATTCACGAATTTCCACTTTGGTCAAATCAGCTTCATCAAGAGGACTTCTTACATCAAACTCACGTGCGGCCCCACGGCCAGGCCTATAGTCACTTCGATCGTCAGCATTGCTACCATCAACAATCCCTGTAATACCACGATCGCGCGCGATGGTCTTTAGTACCGAATACAATTCGTGCTTACAGTAGTAACAACGGTTAACTGGATTCGCACGATACTCTGGCCGATTCAATTCATCTGTTTTTATAATCTCGTGATTAAAACAAAATTCATTGGCGATACGGAGCGATAGACTACGATAGTGATTGGAATAGCTTGGACTATCCGCTGTAATACAAAGGGCTTGAGAACCTAGAATATTAGTAGCAACCCAAGCAAGATACGCACTGTCGACACCGCCACTAAATGCAACAATAGTCGAACCTAATGAAACCAATGAATCGTGAAGTATCTGTTGCTTCTTGGCTAGATCAGAATCTAGCGATACTTCAGACGTTAAGCATGTCTTCAACCCGTTCATCGTTAGCAGTTATTGTTAATTGTTTCCACGATCCTCAGAAAGATAAGCTTGGCCATCCTTCTCAAGGATAAGGTTCTTCCCGCATTCGGGACAACTGAATGTATCACCTTGCTCAAAACCCTCTATATCTAATTCATCGTATCTGCATTCCGGACAAGTCGCCATCGCATTCCTAATATCACTTAAATTGCTTTTACAATTTCGTACAGTTTCTTGTAGTTTGGTTCTAGTCTCGCATCATCAAGAATTTCCTGATGTTTAATTGACCCATCTGAACCAATCACAAAAACAGCACGCTTTGATATATCTTTCAGGCCAATCATGTCTGGATTCACGACTCCGTAAGCACGAATTACCGTCTTATTAAAATCACTAAGAAGAGGAAAATTAAGTGCCTCTTGTATAGAAAAAGCTTTTAACGAAAAGGGAGTGTCAACACTAATACCTAAAACACGTGCATTGTTTAGGCTGTCTAGATTGCCCAACTGGTCCCGAAATGCACATAACTCTTTCGTGCATACTGATGAAAAGGCTGCAGGAAAAAAAGCCAGCACAACAGTGCCATGCTCAGCAAGTTCTTCTGTTAGAACAACCTCCTGCAGATCCTGATCTGGCAGGGTAAAATTAGGTGCTTGGTTGCCTACTGCTGGCATGCGTTCTCCTTTATAAAAATAATTAAAACATGAAACAAGGTTGAAGGCATACCTTGTAAGGCTTAAATTTAATCAGCTAAAATAGTTAGCTGACGTTTAAAGACATTACAGCTTTCATAAAGTATTTGATGGAGAGTGTCCACCGTGATTGAGGTGAAAAACCTTACCAAACGGTACGGTCCTATAACAGCCGTAAATAATATTAGTTTCAGGGTTGAGCGTGGTGAAATCCTAGGCTTCCTTGGACCTAATGGTGCAGGGAAAACAACCACAATGCGGGTTATCACTGGTTACATGCCCCCTACTGAAGGACGTGTGACCGTCGCTGGATTTGACGTTCTAGACCAACCCATTGATGCCAAAAAGCGAACTGGATATCTACCGGAAACACCTCCACTCTATCCAGACATGACAGTGCGAGACTATCTACTATTTGTTGCAGCAATCAAAAACATCCCACGTATGAACCGCAAAGCAAAAGTAGATCAAACACTGGAACGAGCACGCGTTGCCGATATGGCTGATCGGTATTGCTGGAAACTGTCTAAAGGCTACCGTCAGCGTGTTGGAATTGCACAGGCGCTAATCCATGATCCAGAAGTGCTGATTCTCGATGAGCCTACGGCCGGTCTCGACCCTAAACAAATTATCGAAACACGCCAACTTATAAAAGACCTTGCAGGAGATCATACAATTGTTCTTAGTACGCATATCCTTCCTGAAGTCTCACAAACGTGCCAACGGGTTGTGATCATTAACAAAGGTCAAGTTGTCGCTATTGATACTCCTGACAACCTAACTGCCCAAGTAGGAAGCTCTGAAGTTGTTTATCTTAAAATCGATACTCTTGGTACTGATGTGGCAGCAACACTCGCCGCTGTTCCAGGTGTAACTAATATCTCTACAACCGAAACCAACGGGACAATCGTTAGCCTTCAGGTTGAAACTCAACAAGGCGACGATATTCGGCAGCAACTGGCAGCCACAGTCGTGAATCAAGGTGCTGGATTACTAGAACTGAAACCTATGCAGATGAGCCTGGAGGAGGTTTTCCTTTCTCTGATAACCGAAGAAGCACCTGAGGAATCAGTGTTAGAGGGAAACGATGAATAACATTCTTGCTATCGCGAAAAAGGAGTTGAATTACTATTTTGGATCACCAATTGGGTGGGTTGTAATCGGTTTATTTACAACACTCTTTGGATTATTTTTCCTTCCTGGCCTTAGCTTTTTCCTGCAACAGAGTCTCTCAGTGATGTCGATGGGGGCAGGGGCACCACCCATGAATGTGAACCAACACTTGATTGGACCATCAATAGGCAATATGGCCGTCACACTCTTGTTAGTACTACCGATTGTGACGATGCGTACATTCTCTGAAGAAAAACGGTCCGGTACAATTGAATTGTTACTTACCTCTCCAGTCACTGACGTTGAAATTATCTTTGGAAAATTTATTGCAGCCATGGGGCTGTATGCAGCAATGCTTGCAGCTACCCTGATCCCTATTGTGGCGTTATACGCCTTTGGAACACCTGAGTGGAAACCACTTCTTACAACATACTTAGGAATCTTCTTGTTTGGTGGGTGTTTCATATCACTTGGTCTTTTCATTTCTAGTCGAACGAAGAACCAAATTATTGCTGCAATGTGGACCTTTGCTACATTCCTTATGCTCTGGATTATTAACTGGGGAGCATCATTCATGGGACCAATGTCACAGGCAATGGTCAACTACCTAGCTCTTGTCGATCATCTCGAGGATTTCACTAGAGGCATCATCGATACAGAGCATCTTATTTATTACTTGAGCTTTATCGCGTTTAGTTTGTTCCTCACTGTACGGTCTATGGACAGTGAACGGTGGCGAGGATAGTCATGCTACAGCGACTTCTAAATATCTTAGGATGGCTAGGCACTGCACTAGTTTTTGTAGCAGTTGTCATACGTTGGTTAAAACCAGAATGGGCACAATATGCCATTTGGATAGCGTGGGGTGGCCTTGGTGGTGTCCTGCTCTATACAGTGGGACAGTGGCGTGAAATTGCCACCATGTTTACTCGCCGACAAGCCCGTCAAGGAGCACTAGCGAGCTCAAGTGTATTAATTGTTCTTGGAATCCTAATTGCTGTGAACTATATCTCGAGTCAGCAAAATAAACGTTTTGACCTTACTGCAAACAAGCAACACAGCCTTTCTGACCAAACAGTGCAATTGCTCAGAGACTTAGAAGAACCAGTTAAATTCTTAGCCTTTGACAGACCAACGGGCTTAGACCGTTTCCGAACCGTACTCGCAGAGTATCAATATCACTCTGACCAGGTACAGGTTGAGCTTATAGACCCTGCAGCTAGACCGTTACAAGCACGCGAATACGATGTCACTCAATATTCCACCATTATCCTTGAGTACCAGAACCGTAGAGAACGCGTTAACTCAGATCTTGAGCCGGACTTAACCAATGCCCTAATCAAGGTTATGTCTCCAACTCAAAAGAAAGTGTACTTTGTGCAAGGTCATGGAGAAAAAAGTCTGACAGAGAGCGACCAGAGCGGCTATAGCACGATCGTGAGTACGCTTGAGCGTGATAACTACCTTGTGGAATCTATCGCACTCGCACAAAACCAAGAGGTTCCAGACGATGCATCCGTTTTAATCATTGCAGGTCCAACAACAGACTTATTTGATTTAGAAATCGATCTGCTACGACGGTATCTTAATAGCGGTGGGCACGTCCTAATGCTCCTCGACCCCCCAAACGTTGGTGAAAGCAGCACAACGCCAGGCATTGAATCTTTGCTAAGAGAATGGGCAATCGACACTGGTTCAAATATTGTTGTCGACTCTGGCACACTCGGACAACTAGTCGGAGCGGGACCTGATACACCTGTCGCTGCAAGCTATCCCTCACACATCATTACGGAACGTTTTAACCTCTTAACAGCGTATCCCCTCGCACAATCGGTTGAACCAATGACTGGTCATCCAAACGGCTATTTCCCACAAACAATTGTGGAAACCAGCGGGAGTAGTTGGGCAGAATCAAACATCAGTGAACTCCTAGAGAATGGTGAAGGTATCTTTAATGAAGACGAGGGCGATCAGGCAGGTCCAGTGTCAATTGCAGTAGTAATATCAGCAAATGCTCCTGACGCTGTCGCAATTGAGCAAGCAACACAAGAAAACCAGGAAAATAGTTCTGATGAAATCGCTGATGAAAGTCAAACGCCCGAAACACGCATTGTTGTATTTGGTGATTCTGACTTTATTGCTAACGGCACACTGAGCATTCAAGGTAACAGTGATTTGTTTATGAACTCGGTTAGCTGGCTTGCCCAGCAGGAGAATTTAATATCTATCCGACCGCGTCAGGCTGCTGAACGACGCCTTACCATGACTGCTGGCCAACAATCGATAATGCTCTTCATAACACTGGGAGTCCCACTCGTACTGTTTGCCACCGCTATCTACACGTGGTCTCGGAGACGCTAGCTTGAAAGGGTTCAAGACAACACTGGGTCTCGGGGTAGTCCTTATTGGACTCATTGGATATATCTATATTTTTGAGCCTGCTAACACCAACGAAACTGATATTAAAACCCAGGTATTCACTATTGCAGCTGATGACATTGACCAACTACAAGTCACAGCAACAACAGGTGAAATAACCCAGTTGCAGAAAGAAAAAGGAGTCTGGAGAATCGCTGAACCTATTGTAGGAGGTGTAGATGATATCCAAATTAACGCAATTACTAGTGGGCTATCAACACTTGCACAAGAACGTATTGTTGAAGATGCTGAAGCGCTCTCGCAGTACGGTCTTGATCCACCTCGCATTGATATAGGGTTTCGAAAACAGGGAGAACAAAGTCTCCAACATCTACTTCTTGGAGATCGGACACCCACAGGTGACGATTTATACGCAAAACGTCAAGGTGATCCTAGCGTGTTCCTCGTGTCATCATTTATTGAGAATACCTACAATCGAACAACCTTTGATCTTCGTGATAAAAGCGTTCTGAAGTTCGATCAAAGTGCACTTGAAACAATCTCTATTACTCAAGGGGCAAGGGTGATTGACTTCGTCAAAAAGGATGCAAGTTGGATGATTGTGGAACCTATCACTGCCCGAGCTGAATATTCTTCGGTTGAGGGTCTAGCAAGCTTACTATCTTCAAGCGAGGTGCAACGTTTCATCGAAACAAAGACAACGGACCTATCGAAATACGGACTAGGCACACCGTTTCTCCAGGCTACTGTCAGTGGCCTGGGAACAACTACCTCCCTGCTAATTGGCAGCATTGTAGAAGGTACACGCTACGCGAAAGATTCATCGCGCGAGGGTATTTTCACGGTGGGGAATAACTTGGTTCAAGAGTTACAAAAGGAACTGTCTGAGTTTCGTCGAAAATCTATATTTGAGTCACGACCATTTAGTGCAACAAAGTTTGAAATTCATCTTGGTGAAAGCACGATGTCCTTCGATAAGACGTACGATGAGAATGAACAAGAGCTCTGGGAGATAAACGGTCAGCCAATTGATTCGTCTGAAGCAGAAAATACCCTAATTAAGCTCACTAGTCTTCGTGCAGAGTCGTTTCTAGCAAAACCACACCCTTCTCTCGATTCACCAGAAATGACAGTCATTGCTACTTTTGACAATAAAGAACAAACAGAAACAGTGAGCTTTGTTCAAGTGGATGCAAATGTATATGTAAATCGTACGGATGAACCTGGTTCGGCAGTCATGTTAGCCTCTTCATATGAAGAGGTCTTTAAAATGCTCGACGAGTTCAATTAGGTTGAAGTTTCAGAGAACGACCAGAGATATCGTCTCACTACCTTTATGCTTCACCATCCTACTTGCTTTTAACGGATGTGCGAAAACTCAAGTCAAAACTGAACCAACTATTCCAAATCTGCAAGCACTCGAACTACTTCAAAACGATATCAATGCTTACCTCAACCACCAAGATCACCAGCGTGGTACCTGGGGTATCGCTGTGCAATCAATGACGAATAACCAGCAACTCTATGCGTGGAATCCCACGGCGCTATTAGTGCCAGCCTCAACTATGAAACTTGTCACTCTGGCAGTTGCTTCGGCAACCGTTGGGTGGGACTACAGGTTTGAAACAACGCTTCAAACCACTGGCCCAATAAGTCAGGGGGTCTTAAAAGGGGACCTTCTATTTACTGGCAGTGGTAATCCAGCACTCTTTGGTCGAGCAGGCGGTAATTATTCAGATGATTTGATTGCAACATTACAACAGCGAGGAATCAATAGTGTCGATGGAAGAATCATCGGCAACGATAATCTCGTCGAAGAACCAAGACCAGGTCTAGCTTGGTCTTGGGAAGATCTAGCCTACCCATACGGCACATTGACAGGTGGCCTCAACTGGGCAGAAAATGTTTTTCAGATTCTTGTCAGTCCGGGACAGACTGAATCAGCATCAACATCAATCGAGCAACTTTCAAACACACCAGCCATTTCTGTAGAAAATAATAGTGTTACAAGTGCTCCAAACACTGACACTCTCCTTTGGCCAGAATGGCAACTTGGCAGTACAGGTCCGACTGTTATGGGAACAATTGCAGCAAACTCAGATCCAGTGATGTTGAAAATCTCAGTCGGAAATCCGACGCTCTGGTTTGCTCGCGCTATTAAATCTATGCTCATTGCTAACGGCATTACGGTCAGTGGTTCTGCCATTGATGCTGATGATCTGGCTGAATTACCACAACCAAAGCAAACCCTCCACATACACCAATCATCACCCCTTTCTAAACTCGCAGAACCACTGCTCAAAGACAGTATTAATCTTTATGGGGAGGCTTTCTTACGTCTTGCAACAGGACCATTAGGTACACGTACAACTAGCAAAGCCATTGAAGCAGCTTACGCTCAGTTAGCACAGTGGGGTATCAAACCTGACTCCATTCGAATTGCAGATGGGTCTGGCTTATCTCGACAAAACTTGCTCTCAGCTGAATCCCTATTAACGTTACTACGTGTGCAGTACCGTGTTGATCCTTCACCATTCCTACAAGCACTGCCAATAGCTGGGATCGACGGCACGCTCAAACAACGACTTAAAAGCACCCCGGCTGAAGGCAACGCAAAAGCAAAGACAGGATCAATGGCGAACATCCAAAGCCTCGCTGGTTACGTAACTAGTCGTGACGCCGAGCCATTGGCATTTGTCATCATTGCCAACAACTTTGAAGGGCCGGCAACGTCTGTGTTAACCACTATCGATCAAATTGTGGCACGACTGGCATTATTTTCACGTTCAGATACCAGAAGCAATTTTCCGCTATGCGAGTGCACCACCTGCCGATCCTTCTTGGGAGAATACAGCGTGTCCATTTGTGAGCAACGTCTTCGCGAATCACAATAGTGGCTTACTGTTAAGTTAATTCTTCGTTAGAGGATCAGTTTCGCCTGCCTGCGAAAATCCTTCGGCACGAAGTACACAACTATCACATTGTCCACACGGTAGGCCAGTGGGCGTTGGATCGTAACAACTATGAGTCAGACTGTAATCAAGGCCAAGCTCAAGGCCTCGCTTAACAATGTCTGCTTTTGAGAGTAAGAGCAACGGTGCTTGGATGCTCATACCTGCACCTTCTACACCAGCACGAGTCGCGAGTGTTGCTAAATGTTGAAAAGCTTTAATGTAATCAGGGCGACAATCTGGGTAACCAGAATAATCAAGAGCATTAACACCAATTACTATGTCACTTGAAGAAAGCACTTCTGCCCATGCTAGTGCAAGGGATAAAAAAACTGTATTTCTAGCTGGTACATACGTAGAAGGAATGTTTCCGTGTGTAATTGTGCGACCTTTAGGAACAGGTATGTCAGTAGTTAGTGATGAATTTCCAAAAATAGCTAAAGGGATCTCTAGCTCAAGGTGACGTACAACACCTAGCGCCTTTGCTACCGCACGAGCCGCTTTAATTTCATGTACATGACGCTGACCATATTGAATAGTCAAAGCATAAAGTGCATATCCATCAGACTTTGCAATAGCCGCTGCAGTGTAAGAATCGAGACCCCCACTTAGCAAAACAACTGCAGGAGATTTAGATTGAGAAGCAGTTGCTTTCACACACTCCTCGCTGTAGGTCCCCAGATATATTTATGTGCCTGGAGTTGCAGACGAACCTGAAGTCCGTCTGCCAGAATCCACTCTGAAAGTTGTTTCGGATCGAGAACCCCATGAACTGGAGAAAAGTGCACAGCGGTTACTTGTTCAGCAACTGCATGACGTTGCATTACATCACATGCAAAGTCATAGTCTTCGCGGTCTTTAATGACAAACTTAAGCTCGTCCCCCTGACGAAGACGGTTAAGATTCGTTAAATCATTACGATCAGATTCACCACTACCTGGACACTTTACGTCAAGAATCGTTATGACTTTAGATGGAACCCGCTCCGTGCTGTGATGACCACCTGTTTCCAATAACACAGTCCAGCCATGGGTGCTTAAATGCGTCATTAGCGGGTAAATGTCATCCTGTAAAAGTGGTTCGCCTCCAGTAATCTCAACGAGCTGACACTTGTAGGTTTCAATCTCTTTTATAACTTCGCTTAATGAGCGTTTTTGTCCATCATGGAATGCGTATTGTGTGTCACACCATGAACAGCGGAGATCGCAAGCGGTTAACCTTACAAAAACACAGGGCTGACCAGCGAACGTTGATTCACCTTGAATTGAATAAAAAATCTCGTTAATAGTGAGCATGCTATGTACTCATGATGGTTAACAACAATGTCGTATTTCACGCAACAGGATTAATTCTCAGGAGCGCTTTAAAACACAATAGACATAAAATTAAGGTTAATACCTCTAAGGCCTTACAGTTACCTGCTGAATAATATCAAGCTCTTCAATCCTCTCAACGACATTCATTCCTGAAATTACTTGACCAACTACTGTGTAGTTACTATTTAAATCTGGCCTGGGTTTTATCAAGATATAAATCTGACTATCAGCCTCCGCAGGATTCCCTAGATGAGCCATGCCTACCGTCCCTCTCTTGTGAGAACGCTTAGAATTAATTTCAGCAACCCCAATCGATCGTCCACTCCCTGCAGCCGGACCAGCACCCCACTTGTCACGATTACGTAGATCTCTTGTCTGTGGATCACCAAACTGCACGAGTCCACCCTCGACAACTCGATGAACACGAAGTCCATTGTAAAAGCCTTGCTCCACCAACGTAATAATATGCCCAACTGTCTTTGGAGCTTCGTTAGGGTATGTTTCAAACTCAAAAGTTCCATTTGTTGTGGCCACCATAATGACTGGACCAGCACCTGGTGAAGTTTTAGCGGTCTGAGCTTCGGTTAGTAAACTAGACAACACTATCAGGCAAATTGTGCTCACACCGATATGTCTTTTCATTCCGATTTTCTCCTACGAACCCCAATTCTTGGGCAGTCTGGTGCAATGAGACACTCTGAGCAACGCGGACCTATAGGTCGACAAATATTTTGTCCCCATGTTACGAAGTACAGATTAATAAACGGCCACCACTGTTGATCAATTGCCCTATACAAAGCTTCTTCCGTATCTTCAGGTTGGGCTGTGATCACCCAACCAAGGCGATTCGATATACGGTGCACGTGTGTGTCAACACAAATATTCTCACGACTCCTAAAACCTAAAATAAGAACCAGGTTAGCAGTCTTACGTCCAACTCCAGGCAATGTCGTAAGCTCTTCCATAGTTTGTGGAACTTGACTATTGAAATGACTTACAAGAAGTTGGCAACAGGCCTTTACGTGCCTGGCCTTATGGTGATAGAAACTAACGGGATAAATCAACGATTCAATCTTTCGAGCTGTCAGTTTAGCCACAGATGCTGGAGTACGAGCAACCCTGAAAAGACGTTTAGATGCTTCCTGGGTAGTAGCATCTTTAGTTCTTGCTGAAAGTAACGTGGCAATAAGAATTTGAAATGGATCCTCAGACTGCTTTTCAGCAATCTTCTCAACTACAGGAAGCTCAAAACTAGCAATGGCACGTTTTAAAGAACGCATTACCCGTCGGACAACAGCTCGTGATGGATTGCGTTGTTGCATTGACTTTAGGAACCTGAACCTGCTGAATATAAAAATCTAAATAGCTAACCGTTACGACTTACAGCACTGGAGTCAATGGCGAATTTCCAGAGAGCACCTCAATAACATTTAACGCTGCTAGATCTGCCATCGCTGTCCTTGTTTCAACCGTTCCACTACCAATATGTGGTGTCAGTAGTACATTATCAAGTGATAACAAAGGTTTGTGAACATTTGGCTCATGCTCAAAAACATCTAAGGCCGCACCAGCAATAAGATGCTCCTCCAGTGCCCACGTAAGTGCAACTTCGTCAACAATGGGACCACGAGAAGTGTTAATAAGGTACGCAGTCTTCTTCATATGTGCTATCGCCTTTTTATCGATGAGGTGACGTGTCTCTGCAGTTAAAGGCACATGAAGTGATATAACGTCAGAAGTAGACAACAACTGTTCCAAGGGCATGGGTTTAGCATTAACTACTGGTTTAACTGAACGGGAAGTATAGGTAGCATACATCCCAAAGGGCTTTGCCCTTGCGGCAACAGCCTGGCCAATACGTCCAAACCCGACTATGCCGAGCTGCTTGCCATGGAGTTGCATGCCAAGCATAAGATCGAATTTCCAATCCTTCCAATTGCCATGTCGAAGGAATCGTTCAGACTCACCAATCCTGCGCGTAATACCAAGAATTAACGCCCATGTAAGGTCAGCGGTTGCTTCAGTTAAAACGTTCGGAGTATTTGTTACTACTATGCCCTTGTCATGGGCAGCTGAAACATCAATGTTGTTATATCCAACACCTACGTTGGCAATAACACGAAGTGCTTGGCCAGCGTTAATCACAGAAGAATCAATATTTTCTGTAATCAAACATACTACTGCCTGCTTCCCACAAATTCGCTGTTTTAGCTCTTCCGGTTTTATTGGTGAATCGCCTATATAAACATCAACTTGAAATTTCTCCTCAAGGCGACCTATGACTGCAGAGGGAATTCGACCAGTAACAAGAACAGAAGGTTTCAATGACCGTAGGACTTACAATACCCACAGTGATTGCAAAACACTGCTGGCTCAATAATGCAACTACCGCCAACATCCGTCCCGTTTGGTAGTGCAAAGAGAACATGACTGGCATCTGTATCGCCAGATGATGACAAAGCTGAAACATCTCCAGAAGAACTAAAATCCCGGTCGATGGTCTCGTGCACAAGAACACGAATTTCTTGCTGGTTCACGGTTGCACGTCAATAGTGTCAACGATGCCAACAATAGCGGCATCAACGGGGGTAGCCTTACGCTTAAGCGCCTCACCAGCAGCACGACCCTCGAGAACAATAAGAACTCTCTCTAAAACGCCAGCTCCAACAGTATCAACAGTAAGTAAGACTGGACCAATAGGCCGATCGTCAAGCGTCAGAGGCTGCACAAGGAGTAGTTTAGATCCCTCAAATTTTTTGTGTTTCTGGGTAGACACAACAGTGCCCACAACACGACCAATTTTCATTAGCTCTAATAGTTACTCAATGGAACAGTGATCAACAATGCCGACAATGCCAGCGTCTGCTGGCACCACTGTTGGATAGAACGGAAAACTAGCTTCTTTTCCACGAACGAAAAAAACTTTTTCCCCGACACCAGCTCCAACAGCATCTACTGCCACTAAAGTCTTTCCAGTGTCATGACCATCTGGGCTAAGTGGTTGTAGGACAAGAAGCTTTAGGCTCTGCAACCCGTCATCTTTTCGGGTGCTGACAACATCGCCAATGACTCGTGCCAGCTGCATCAGTGATACTCAGAATTAATCAGCGAGTTCAACAGCATCAACAATGCCAACAATCGCAGTGTCGATTGGACGATCTTTGAGACCTGTAGCCATTCTGGCCGAACTACCAGAAACAATAAGTACGGTCTCACCAACGCCAGCATCAACAGTATCAACAGCAACCAGATAGTTGCTCGCTCCAGTCTTGCTACGTGGATCTATTGGCTGTACAACAAGCAACTTAGAACTGACGAGACGGCTGTCTTTTCTAGTTGCAACTACCGTCCCGACAACACGGGCTAGGATCATTTATTACCCGAGATCAGTTCTTACCACCAGCACCAGTTTTACCAATTGGCAATGAATCCTCAAGATTAGAGTGCGGTCGAGGAATCACATGCACTGACACTAGTTCACCTACGCGCCTTGCTGCTGCAGCTCCTGCATCTGTCGCTGCCTTTACAGCTGCTACATCACCGCGAACGATTGCAGTTACGTAACCAGCGCCAATTTTTTCCCACCCTACTAAAGTAACTTTTGCTGCTTTTACCATGGCATCAGCAGCCTCTATCATGGCTACTAATCCCTTGGTTTCAACCATCCCCAGCGCCTCACCCATAAACAACCCTCACAACATTTACAAACTAATGCTTTAGCACCCAGTAGAAAACAGACATTATCAAATCGGTTGCGTATACATCAATTTGCATATTTACAATGTGCAGATGCGTTACTCTCGGAGATGCTTAACCGCGTCCGCAATTAGCTCTGTTAGCTGCCGGTATGTTAGCCGAATTTCACCGTCCTTGCTTGCCTGCTCTACAACTGACGACATATTTGGAATATTTGGGACCAAACGATTTTCTGAGGATTCCGGGGCTTCCAATATTTGACAGAGCGCCTGGTCGGCCTGGATAGCCTCCTCAGGGTCCGTACAAACGGGTGCAGGTGCTGCAATACCGTACATTCCGCGCAAGCCCTGAAGCCGAGATACTTCCTCTCGGGACAGTAAGTGCTCTTGGCCAAGAACCCTAGCAACAAGGCTGATCTTGGCAAAGTGCTCAATTGTTTCCATCTTATAGTAAGCAGTCATGACGGTTTTACAACAGGTTACCGCTCCATGATTCGCTAATAAAAGCCCGTCGTGGGCTTTGATGTATTTTCGCACTGCATCAGGCAACTCTTGTGTTGACGGCGTACCATACTCGGCTATTGGGATACTCCCAAGAGTCGTCACTACCTCTGCTAATACCGCACGGGTCAGTGGAATCCCTGCAACAGCGAATCCTGTAGCAAGTGGAGGATGTGCATGCACAACTGCTTTGACATCTGCTCGGTTCTTATAGATTTCAAGGTGCATCGGTAATTCAGAAGATGGTTCTCGCTCACCAGCAAGTTTGCGCCCATCAAAATCAGTGATCACCATTATGTCTGGCGTCATGAACCCTTTAGAAACACCTTTAGGCGTTGTAATTAATCTCTGATCATCAAGCCGAGCACTGATATTGCCGTCGTTTGATGCAATAAAACCTCGTGCGTACAAACGCCGACCAGCCTCAACTATCTCTTCACGAATTTGTTCTTCGTCGAAAGTAATCATTTTTGTCCAAACCCGTTTTGGTACTCATTACGACACTTCTCTGAACAGAAATAATAAGTGTTTCTACTGGTTGTAAAAGAAAGCGAGGTCCCTGCAACCACATGTGTTCCACAAATAGGATCCCGCATAAGTTTCATTCCAGACTTTATCTCACGTTTCCGCTTACCAGTTGTTCCCTCAATAATACTGTCAACTACACGCCAAAATACCCGTGCAATAAATATCAAAAGCAACCCAATCAGTACGATACGTAGCACAGTAATATCCCTAGTGATTAGTTAACATCAGCATCACTAGGATGCACCGCTTCCAAACTCTGAATAGCCTGGCGAGCAACTTGGGCCTCCTGACTCGCAGGCGCAACTTCCACAATTCGTTCTAATGAAAGAATTGCTCCACTAAGGTCTCGCTTACCAGCAGCACGAACAATGCCTTGATTTAAAAGTGTTGCAACGTGGTCCGGATCAATGCTCAGCGAGTAATCAAACTGTTTAAGAGCTCGATCAGTCTGATTCGTGTAGTAGTAACTTACGCCAAGATCGGTACTAGCATCTACGTTGCTCTCATCAATTGCAAGAGCCGCTTCATACCAACTTATCGCATCCTCAAACTGTTCGGCGTCATAGTACAAATTTGCAAGCTGCACTTTCGCATCTGCCTGCTCAGGATCATTTTCGATAATCGTAGTAAGAACTTTTACACGATCTTCATCAAGCACAGGTGGCTGACGTGTTTGGTTTGTTGCTCCCGATGTTAGTGTCTGTGATGCAACAGGGGCAGCTGAGCTAGATTGACTCGCCTGTTGAGCACCAATGATCCAACCGACAATAAAACCGAAAACTATGCCAGCAATTGTAAAAACAATAGATTCAGCTTTCATACTCTATCCACAATCTTAGTTCACTGCAGGGTCTAGCGGAAAAAATCCACAAGACAACAGTTGTAGAAATTACCTATTAGCCAGGACTTTATTATTTATGACCTCTAAATACTCCCTCACCGCCTGCTGAAGGCCGACAAAAATGGCACGGCTAATAAGTGCATGGCCAATAGATACCTCCTTAAGATGAGGCAACTGCCTAAACAAAGTGAGGTTTTCTAAATTAAGATCGTGACCTGCATTAATACCAAGACCAACTGTGTTAGCAGAGATAGCTGCACGTGCATATTGGTTAAACGAAGCCAGCCCGGCTTCTGTCGAAGCCTTGTAAGCACGAGCATAAGGTTCTGTATACAACTCAACTCGATCAGCACCTATGTCAGCTGCCCATTTGATAGGCTCCTCGTCTGGATCGACAAACAAGCTGACACGAATACCTGCTGCCTTAAGCCTCGTAATAGCACGAGTAACTGTCGCACGTGAAGCAGGCGTAGGTAGCCAACCTGCCTGACTTGTGATCTCTCCTGGCCGAACAGGCACCAACGTGCACTGATCTGGGAGAACTTCAAGCACAAGCTCTAAAAGATCAGGACGAGGATCCCCCTCAATATTGAAATCAATACGAGATTTGTACTTCAAAATTATCGTAGCTATCTCTCTGACATCCGCTGGGACAATGTGTCTTGAGTCAGCACGTGGATGCACCGTAATACCAGGTGCACCAGCAGAAAGACATGCCTCAACGGCCTCGATTACTGATGGCGCATCTTCGCCTCTCGAGTTCCGTACAGTTGCAACTTTATTAACGTTCACAGATAGCTTGATCACAAATAGCGCTGCGCGACTGCAGCAATTTCCTCACCCCATCTCTGGATTTCTTGTTGATCGCTACCCTCGAGCATAATCCGAAGCAATGGTTCAGTTCCGGAATAACGAATTAGCAATCTTCCGTTTCTGCCTAATTTACTTTCAACATCCTTGATAACAGCAGAAACCTCAGAAATTTCATGGAGTTGAACCTTACGCTCAACAGGAATATTTAAAAGAACTTGAGGACGCAGATTTAGTTCTGAAGCAAGATCAACAAGTTCTCGTCCTGTCGTAACAATTGCTCGAAGGATATTTAGAGAAGTCGCAAGGCCATCTCCTGTGAATAAATAATCAGAAAAGATGACATGGCCTGATTGTTCACCGCCAAGTGACAAATTACGACGCATCATTTCTTCCATAACGTGCTTGTCACCAACAGGACAACGAATCAGCTCAATACCCTCTTCGTTGAGTGCCAGTTCTAGCCCAACATTGCTCATAACCGTAGCAACTACCATGTTGTCTTTGAGGCGCCCTTCTTTTTTCATCAATTTGGCACAAATAAGCATTACAGCATCACCGTTAACTACGTGACCTTGGCTATCGACAAAAATAGCGCGATCACCATCGCCATCATATGCAATACCGAGTTGGTAATGTCCTTCAACAACGGTGTGTGCCAGAAGTTCAGTTGCTGTCGAACCACAACGCAGGTTAATGTTGGAACCATCCGGCTGACAACCAATATATGTAGCATCGAGACCAAGTTTCTTGAATACTTCTGGGGCTATGGTCGTGGTTGCCCCATTCGCACAATCAATCACCACGCGCATGCCATCCATGTGAATATCTTTCTCAAGAAGACCGTACAGGTGCTCCAAATATTTTGAACGGACCTCGATCGCTTCAACGGAGGTTGATTCACCAACAAGAACATTTAAATTATTTTTTTCGACAATATCTGCAACACGTTGCTCAAGAACCTTTGTAAATTTTTCTCCTTCGCCAGAAAAAACTTTAATCCCGTTATCCTCGAACGAGTTATGTGAAGCAGAGATCACAATACCTGCTGTATAACTCATTTGGGGAGTAAGGTAGGCTATGGCTGGGGTCGGAATAATTCCTGCGCTAGCAACTTTTGCACCTTGGCTTCGTGCACCGTATGCTAGTTCTCGTTCGATCCAAACACCAGATTTTCGCGTATCCCGACCAACTAGAAAGCATGGTGGTTCGTTCTTTAAACCTAACACTTGAACAAGTGCAGCACCAATGCGCCGAATTGTCTCGGAATCAAGAGGAGGCTTTCCGGCAACTCCTCGTATACCATCAGTACCAAATAGTGACACTTAGCCGCCTGTTATTTCACACAAGTAGGAATTGCTAATACTGTATAAACAGAACAAAAAACTAAGATAAAAGCAATTAATAAAACTTCCATGCATTTTGATTCTAAGCTTGTCACTGCTAGTTAGCACCTTGGTGATCACTGTGAGTATTAAGTCTTACACTTGGTCCTAAAACATCCAGCAGTCTAGTTCGTAAGATATCTGGAGTTAGCTTCCGCTCAATATCGCCATTGACAACTAGCGCGATACCCCCAGTTTCTTCAGAAACAACAATT
>DDZV01000015.1:25117-156824 GCA_002346475.1 Acidobacteria bacterium UBA2999
CCAGTTTCTTCAGAAACAACAATTGCAACAGCATCATTTTCCTCTGTAAGTCCAAGTGCTGCACGATGACGAGTGCCAAGATCTCGACTAACTCGAGGGTTTATAGAAAGCGGCAAGAAGCAAGCCGCCGCTGCAATACGTTCACCCTGCACAATAACTGCACCATCATGAAGTGGAGAACTTGGCTGAAAAATACTTTCTAATAGATCGTATGTAACAGTTGCATCAAGGGGAATACCACCTTCAATATAATTCCGTAAACCAATCTGACACTCAATAACGATGATTGCACCTGTGCGACGTGTGGCAAGTGAAGAAACCGCCACCACGATCTCTTCAATAGTGTCAACGGTACGTTGTTGATAAGCAGGGTGACGCAAGAACGGTGCACGACCAAAACGCGCAAATGTACGACGAACAACTTCGGGAAAGCGTCGCCTCACAAAAAGTACAACCGCAATAACAAACACGTAAGGGGTAAAGGTCCAGATTAACCAATCAATAACGTCACGTTCTAGCCAACTCGATAGAAAAAACAAACCAACAATCAAAACACCACTAAGAATCATTTGGCCAAAGCGACTATCTCGAACTAGGACCAACAACTCGTAGATAAGCAAAGATGCGAGTGCAATGTCGAGAACAAACCACCAGCTGTTGATGTAATTCTGTATCGTAAATAAGGAACGCTGTATCGTAAATAAGTACTGAAGCGCCTCTGCTAATTCAGTCATACGCAGATCCTATGATTAATTATGGCCCTGATGATATCTTCGAATCTCATCTGAAACTTTGACAACCTGTGCCATCGCATTGACAGCATGTACTCGAACGACGTGAACACCAGCCAAAACTGCTGAAGAAACTGCAGCAGCCGTTGCCCAATCACGCTCGACTGGTAAGAGCGTTTGGCCAATCGATTTGACCAAAAATGACTTGCGAGAAGGCCCTACAAGCACAGGAAACCCAAGATCTGAAAATTCCTGTAATCGCGCGAGTAATTCATAATTGTGATCTGCCTCTTTGGAAAAGCCAATACCAGGATCAACAATAATCTGGGATCTCTTTATGCCTCTACTTAGAGCAAAAGCGATGCTCTCACGAAGCTCATCAAGAACTTCACCAACAAGATCATGGTACAAAGCTTGTTGGTACATATCTTTCGACTGTCCTCGAAAGTGCATTAAAACAATTGCTGCCTCGTAGCGAGCTACTACATCAACTAGATTAGGCTCGTAGCGAAGACCGCTAATGTCATTTACTATAGCTGCACCGGCTTCGAGTGCAGCTTCGGCAACACTTGCCTTGTACGTATCAACAGATATTGGCACCTTCACTCGTTTAGCCAATTCGTCAATAACTGGAATAACACGCTCACGCTCTATATCAGAGGGCACCGGATCTGCACCTGGCCTAGTCGATTCACCACCTACGTCTAGCAGATCAGCGCCTGCCTCAACAAGTTGAATTCCTGCTTCTACAGCAGTGGCAACATCAGTAAACGTACCACCGTCAGAAAACGAATCTGGGGTTACATTCAGGACACCCATGACAAGTGTACGCTCGCCCAAGCCTAGAGAGTTTCCGCCTCCAAGAGATAATGTATATCGACACTTTTGGTGCACAACTGGAACAGTCGCAGGTACTTCGATAAAAGTCAAAATTGGCAGAAAAATTATAAAACTGGCTCAGGACTGTGCCCTACTCCTGAGTTAACGGCCTAGGAGAGATAGGGGGCACAATTGGAGGTCGTTCGTCAGACTGCCCTGTAACATCAGGCCCTACTGATGCAGATGATTCAGATGAAGGTTCTGGATCATCGAGGGCTTGGCCAGCAACAAGTCGCTTTACCTGTTCTGCGTCAAGTGATTCTCTCGCCAACAGAGCGTCGGCTATCTCAAGTAAATGCTTCTTGTTTTCAGATAATACCTCTTGAGCTCTTGTGTAGTTTTTGAGAATGATATTCTTAACTTCTTTGTCGATTTGCAAGGCCGTATCTTCACTATAGTCCTGATGTTGAGCAATCTCTCGACCAAGAAAGATCTGTTCTTCTTTCTTACCAAAAGTAAGTGGCCCCAAAGACTCGCTCATACCCCACTCGCAAACCATTTGACGTGCGAGTTCCGTAGCACGTTCAAAGTCATTGCCAGCACCAGTTGTAACACTCCCAATCGTGAGTTCTTCAGCAATACGCCCACCAAGCATAATTGCAATTCGATCCATTAAGTACTCTCGAGAATAGTTATGTTTCTCATCAATCGGAAGCTGCTGTGTGAGTCCTAGAGCCATACCGCGAGGAATGATTGTTACCTTATGAATTGGGTCGGCCTGCGGAAGCTTCACTGCAAGTAACGCGTGCCCAGCTTCGTGAACAGCGGTTACACGTTTTTCTTCTTCACTAATGATCATGGAGCGACGTTCTGAGCCCATTAAGACTTTATCTTTTGCAGATTCAAAATCGGCCATTTTAACCACTTTTTGGTTGTAACGTGCGGCATTAAGGGCAGCTTCATTAACTAGGTTCGCTATATCTGCACCAGAAAAACCTGATGTGCCTCTTGCCAGCAAGTCAGGTGCTACGTCGTCCGCAAGTGGGATTTTCTTAGTATGAACATCTAGGATACCTTCACGCCCTTTAACATCAGGACGGTTGACAACAATACGTCGGTCGAAACGTCCTGGCCGAAGAAGAGCTGGATCAAGTACGTCTGGACGATTTGTAGCAGCCACAAGAATGACACCCTCCGTCGACTCAAAACCGTCCATCTCGACGAGCAGTTGATTTAGGGTTTGTTCACGCTCATCGTGACCACCGCCAAGCCCTGCACCACGATGACGGCCAACTGCATCTATCTCATCAATAAATACAATGCAAGGTGCATTCTTCTTACCCTGTTCAAATAAATCACGAACACGTGATGCTCCAACACCGACAAACATTTCTACAAAGTCTGAACCGCTAATGGAAAAGAACGGCACATTGGCCTCACCAGCCACAGCACGCGCCAAAAGCGTCTTACCTGTACCTGGTGAACCCATAAGCAGTACACCCTTAGGGATACGACCTCCAAGTTTCTGAAACTTTTGTGGTTCACGTAAAAACTCGATGATTTCCTGGAGCTCTTCCTTTGCTTCATCAACACCAGCGACGTCTTTAAACGTAACTTTCTTGAGGGAGTTTGAAGAAAGCTTTGCTTTGCTCTTACCAAACGACAGGGCTTTGTTTCCCCCACTCTGCATCTGGCGCATAAAAAAGACCCAGAAACCAATCATCAACAAAATAGGTGCCCAGGAATAAAGGAGTAGCGACCACGGACTACCTGTCGATTCACGTGCTTCTACCTGAACATTTCTTTCAATCAGCTTATTTGCCAAACCCTCATATTGAGGTGGAGCATAGGTCTTGAAGTTTTCGTCTGCTTGTGATTTATAGGTGATCTCATTTCCCGTAATTGTGGCTTCACCAACCTGGCCAGAATCCACACGAGCCATAAACTCACTAAAAGTTTCAGACCGGTGACTAACCTGCAATTTGGCAGAGAGATTCCACACTAAGGCCCCAGCAAGGACCAGCACCATCCAAAACGCGAGACTTTTTGTTGTTGAGTTCAAGCCTTGCCTCCCACTCGGCTAAGCCTCAAGAGTATCATGCCACCTTGAAACTCGCTTAACTCAAAGTCAGCAGAGGTTCCATGCCCAGGAATCCACACAACACGACCGTCAGAAGTTGCCACCACTGGTATGGTATCCCGCACAGATCGTGGAACTTTCGCATCAACAAATAAATCCTGGACTTTTTTACGACCCCGCCCCCCAGGAAGGACTAGCCTGTCACCAGGGCGGCGACTTCGCACCACAAGTTCCTTTACCTCTGAAGATATCATTAGCGTGTTATCTAATAAACGCTGTTTTAAAAAAGAGGCTGTCTGAGACAAATCAAGCCGTTCGGCAGTAATCCGACAACTACCCTCCGGGACATCAACCTCACCCGGAATCTTAAGGGTATAGCTAAAAGAACTTGCTTTCGAAGTTTGAAGTTCTTGTAATAAAAATAACTTTTCTTCTAGAAGCTCCCATCGTCCGCCAGGTGTCTGGGCAGCACGAGAGCGACCCCAAAGCACATCCAACGCAACCTCGACGTGATCGAATCCAATCTCTCGGGCTGACTGACTCCGCATAGCTCCCAAAAGAACTCTTCTGCAAATCGAGGCTGGTAGTGCACGCAGCAACTTTGAGTCAAATTCGATCCCATTGGTACTAGGGTGCCCTAATTGACGTAACTGGTCAGTTGCTAACCGATCTAGCAAGATCGCATCCTCGCCAGCTAATATCGCAGTTCTGGAAAGATGGGCACGAACAGACATTCCACTTGCCTGCTCTAAGAAAGGCAACGTCACATGCCTCATGCGATTTCGTGGATTAGTTAAATCCTGATTGGATTCATCGTCCATCCATCGATCGCCCCTTGCTCTGAGGTATTCCTGTAATTCTTCACGGGTCACATCTAGTAACGGGCGGACGTATAGCCCTCTTACTGGATAGATGCCACCGAGCCCCGTCATTCCAGCCCCTCGCACGATCTTCAATAGCAATGTTTCTGCTTGGTCATCTTGTGTATGACCTGTCGCCACACAATCAACCGAAATCTCAGCCGCTGTCCGTGCAAGAAAATCGTATCTTTCCCGTCTAGCTGCATCCTCGACAGACAAACGTTCAACTTGAGCAAGTTTCCGCACATCACTAGACCCAACAATTAAGTTCACCCCGGCTCTAGTTGTTAATTCACGGCAAAATTCTTCATCACGTTTAGCCATAGATCGAAGCCTGTGGTTAAAATGTGCCACAGCTGTAACGTTTATGTCGCCAACCTCAGCAAGCTCAAGCATTAGCCATAGCAAAGCAACCGAATCAGAACCGCCGGAAAGTGCTACGAGTACATTTGCGCCCTGGCGACACAATACGTGTCGCTTAATAGTTCGCCGGATTCGTTGATGGATTGAGATCAAAATAAAAATTTCAAATCTTGGTAACCGCACCACAAACCTTGTGAATTCCAGGCATGCCTGGAATTCTGGGATTGGTCCCGCTTTATCTAAAGACTGGTGCCGGAGGGTGGACTCGAACCACCGACCTTACGCTTATGAGACGTACGCTCTAACCGGCTGAGCTACTCCGGCGAGGATCATTTGATCTTATCAGAGCAACCCTCTAACGACGGTAAAGATATTGAAGCTTGGTAAATACTGCACGGTTAGTGCGTTGGTATTGATTTGGTCTATAACTTTGAATATCCATAGCATCAGTGTGTTGATAACGATCATCATAACCAAAGAGAAACACTGTCCCTGCATTAACACGGTAGGTTCCAAGAAGGTTTACGCCAAATGTTTTAGTTAGTGTATTGTGCTCAACAATATTTCTGACAAGCAATCTCTCGGTAAACTGATAAGTAGTCTTAGCGTAAAAAATTTTAATATCGAATACCCTTGCATTGGTCCGCAGGTCCCTGAATCGGTTTGTACTCACACTAATGTCTGACTGGAGTCGAGGCACTGGTCTAAAAGTAACAGTGAGATTTACGCCGGTTGCACTACCAAGGAAAGGATTCGACGAAAACCTAATCTGGTCACCAGTACTAACGTTCAACCCAACTTGAATCTTTCTGTTCGTGTTAATCAATGCATTAATGGAAAAACGATGCTTGTTGAAATCAACTCCAAGGAAACGTTCTCGATTAGCCTCAAAGATTCCTGTTACCGAAATATTTTTAGCAAACAGCGAGTTGATCGTGAAGCGACGGACTTGTTCTTGAAGCTCACCCGTGTCGTAGTCTTGTGCGTGATCGAACCAGGCATCAATTCCCCAATTCGTTAACCAATGCTCCGGCCACCACCGGTAGCCAACATTACCTATATATCGACGAAAAGTTCGTGTGATAAAACCCAGATCATTTCGAAACCCAGGGGTAATATCGTTCCAGGCAACCACATAAGTAAAGTTACGACCAGCTCGTCGGTGCATGATGTCAACTGCGTGGCCACTCCGCTTTACATTGTTCGCATCCCGATGACGAGAGATGATGTATTTAGCCTGTGTTTGATAATTAGCTCCTAATCTGAATACTCCATCAATATCCACCACTCGGCTGTACTGGTCGAGAAACTCACGATCTGCCACAAAAGCTCCAACAAAAGAGTCCGTATAAATATCGTGTTTAACGCGACCCATTAGGATTTTTGCCGTTTTCTGATAGGCACTGCTTGATGGATCGTCAACACGGCCTGGAGCCTCATCGTTAGCCACCATGAACCCTATTGACGTTTTACCAAGCTTCCCCGTTAACTTCGCACCAAATTGGGGATCGACAATCGTACGGGTTTGCACCATACGTATAGGTGGACCAAATGGAATGTTGAAAATCTCTTGCCCTTCAATAAAAAACGGACGTAATTCTGGAAAAAAAACTGGAAACCGCTGATTAATCTCAATCTGTGGCTGGTCAGATTCAATCTGAGAAAAATCAGGATTGTAAGTAAAGTCAAATGTAAGGTTTGATGTGAGACCGTACTTGACGTTCAGTCCTGCTTCTTCCACATGGTCGTTTACAAAGTCTCCAGCACTATTGAGGCGACCGACCTGAACCGCAGTAACTGTAGGTAACAACTCAAGATTCCGGTGAGTCGATAGGTTCTGCATGCCTTCAAGCACACCCGTCTGCGTGAGAGTCCCCAATATATTGCTCGACACAGGAGACCAGTTAACAATCTCATCTTTACTTTTAATCTCACGCTGAACTTGGAATCCCCATCGATGCAATTCATTTTCACCGCGTCCAGGGTACCGGATACTTTTTATCGGAATCGCCATCTCAGCAATCCAACCATCCTCGACAAGCACACCGGCAGACTCGTAAAGCGCATTCCAGTTAGCATCACCACTACCCATGCTACTAAGCAGTTGATCTGCCTGAATACCAAAACCGTTTACAGAAAAAGCGTATCCACGCTGTGCATCGAGAAACGGATCTAAATAGATTGCTACTGTGTCATCATTTGCAGTCTGATCTCGATCTGCACGGTTCGCACGGATAAGACCAGGGTCAGAATAATAGGCGTAAATACCAAAGTACAGCGTTTCGCTGTCGTAGGCTACATAGACTTCTGTTTTCTCAGAAGCTGGAGCCCCTTCGAGAGGACGCTGCTGAACAAACCCAGTAAGGCGTGTTGCTGTTTTCCAAACAACATCATTCAGGTTGCCATCAATCACAGGTGGCACTTGAGTACGTACTGCAGTTGCTGTAAGACGTACTGTTGAATCAGGGCTTGTCTGCGCGTGGGTAGGAACTGGCACACCTACAATGACTACTAAAATAAACACCAAGCCACCACACAGCAAGGAAACTCTAGAATAGAGAATTGGGCAACGACAAGCAGACTCGAACATCCTTCTTCCCAAAATCAAAAGCAACTGTGAACCCCGCATTCCATCCGTAAACTTGCAACACACCTTTACTCACTGAGCAATTTTCCAAGTTTAGAATACCCTGCTGTAACCAGGTATGTCCCAGGGGGCTAGTAGCATTGCAAAGTCTTTGAAAATCCTAACTCGTACCACCAGCGATATCGTTTCTCTAAAGAATCAGCATGGCGTCCCCATAGCTATAAAACCGATAGTGTTGCTCTACAGCTTCAGCATAAGTAGCTAAAATACGCTCCCTTCCGACAAAAGCCGAAACCAACATAATGAGAGAAGACTTCGGAAGATGGAAGTTTGTAATAAGTCCACCGACAATTTGAAATTTATAACCTGGGCACACGAATAAATTAGTTTCACTGGAAATAGGTATTACGTTCCCAGTCTCATCAAAACTGAGCGATTCAAGGGCGCGGACTGTACTTGTTCCAACCGCGACAATACGCCGACCTTCATGACGAGCCATTGAAAGCTTCTTCGCTGCATTGACATCGACAGTAAACGTCTCTAAGTCAACAACATGATCTTCCACACATTCGCTACGTACAGGTTTGAATGTGCCATAGCCAATATGTAGAGTGATCTCAATGTGTCCAATTCCGCTACGATCAAGATCTTCAATAAGTTTCTTTGTAAAATGCAATCCCGCCGTAGGCGCTGCTATTGCACCACGCTTACTCGCATACACAGTTTGGTAGCGATCTCGATCAAGCAACTCGTCATTGCGCTTAATGTAAGGGGGAAGCGGAACATGTCCAATTGCCTCGACAGCATGATTGAGGTCTTCACCGCTTGGTACCGAAAACTGTACTGTACGTCGTCCAAAAAATTGCTTACTGAGAACCCGGCCGTGGATAACAATATTCCCAGCCGTGAACTCCATTTGGGCTCCTACCCCAAGCTTCTGGCCAGGATGAACTAATGTCTCCCACAGATTATCGCCAACGCACTTTAACAATACACACTCAACAGCCCCACCGGTTGGTACTCGGTGTCCAAGCAATCGAGCCGGGACAACACGCGTATTGTTAAAAACAAGAAGATCTCCCGGTAATAAGAATGTGCCAAGACTCCTGAACCGTGAGTGCACAATCGTGCCAGAATCGCGCGATAGTGTTAATAGTTTTGAGTCTCCACGCTGAGCTGTTGGTTCTTGGGCAATAAGTTCTTCAGGTAGGGAAAAATCAAAGTCGGACACTCGCATAAATACATAAGAACACCCGATAGGCTCATTGCCTCACCAGGTTAATCGTTCAATCCCCATCGCAACAAAACAGCCCCAACCGTAAAGCCAGCACCAACAGATGCTAGCAATACCAGATCACCTCGTTTTAAGCGACCCGATTCCACAGCTTCGTTTAAAGCAAGTGGAATTGTTCCTGCTGTTGTATTGCCGTAATGCTGGATATTAATGATCACCTTTTCTGATTGAAGACCAAGTTTTTCAGCAGCAGATTGAATGATCCGTATATTCGCTTGATGTGACACAAAAAGGTCAACATCATCTGGAAGGAAACCGTTGCGCTCTAGAAGTCTTCGGCATGCTTCCTCAGTATTACGTACAGCAAATTTAAAAACCGCCTTCCCATCTTGCTTAACATAGTGCAGGCGCTGCTTAACCGTCTCAGATGAAGCGGGCCTTAGACTCCCTCCAGCTGGCATGTTCAACGCCTCACCACCGCTACCATCAACATAGTTTTCAAAATCTAGAATGCCAATCTGCTCGTTGTCGCTTGCCTCAACAACACACGCACCAGCACCATCACCGAAGATTACGCAGGTCGCACGATCGGTATAATCGATAATGCTTGACATAACGTCGCCACCAACGACAAGGGCATGTTGACTGGCTCCAGTTGACACAAGGTTGGCAGCAACTGTTAAACCATAAGTAAAGCCTGAGCAGGCAGCTCCAAGATCAAAGCCCCATGCCTGCGTTGCACCAATCTTCGCTTGCAACCGACAAGCGGTACTTGGAAACATTGTGTCTGGCGTTGTAGTGCCAACCACAATAAAGTCAATATCCGCTGGTGAGAGTCCAGCTCTTTCAATCGCAAGCAGTGAAGCTTCTTTTGCCAGATCGGACGTACCAACACCTGGCTCAACGACGTGTCGTTCAAAAATACCAGTGCGTTTCTGGATCCACGCGCTTGAAGTGTCAACCATTTTTTCAAGATCCGCATTCGTCAAGAGTTTTGGCGGTACATATGTTGCCAGACTGGTAATACATGCACGGGGAAGTGTCCGCGAGACATTTGAAGCAGTTACCACAGTTGCGAATCCTTTCCTGGAACAGCAAGACCAAAATATTGGTACGCTTTTGAGGTAGCTACGCGGCCACGTGGCGTACGATCGAGAAACCCAGCTTGAATCAGAAATGGCTCGTAAATGTCTGTGATTGCATCTTTCTCTTCGTTGATAGCAGCAGCAATTGTGTTGATTCCGACTGGGCCACCACCAAATTTATCAATAATGGTGCGAAGTAAACGTCGATCAATCTCATCAAACCCGTGCGAATCCACTTCAAGTAATGTTAGTCCTGCTTTTGCAACATCTGCAGTAATCCGACCATCGGCTCTTACCTGGGCATAGTCACGTACACGGCGGAGTAATCGGTTAGCTATGCGTGGTGTGCCACGGGAGCGACGCGCTATCTCGTGAGCTGCTGATGGATCAACGTCCACCTCAAGAATCCGTGCTGAACGCCGAACAATTTCCTCGACATCGCTATCTGTATAAAAATCAAGTCGATGCACAATTCCGAAACGTGCTCGCAACGGAGAAGTTAATAAGCCGGCTCGAGTCGTGGCACCAATTAAAGTAAATTTTTGCAACGGCACTTTGACAGATCGTGCACTTGGCCCCTGACCAATGATGATATCCAACTCATAGTCTTCCATAGCAGGGTATAGAATCTCTTCTATAGCTGGTGCTAATCGGTGTATTTCGTCAATAAAAAGCACGTCGTGGGATTGTAAGTTCGTGAGTATGGCCGCTAAATCCCCAGGTTTTTCGATTACTGGACCTGCCGTGCTACGAATAGCAACACCAAGTTCATTCGCAATCACATAAGCAAGCGTAGTTTTTCCAAGTCCAGGCGGTCCAGAAAGAAGCACGTGATCAAGAGCTTCGCTTCTCCCGCGTGCAGCAGTAATTGATACCTGTAGGTTCTCCCGTAAGCTGTCCTGCCCGATGTACTCATCAAGATTCCTCGGCCTCAATCCTGCTTCGTACTGGGCGTCGTCGTCGTCGAGACCAGCCTGAACTACGCGATCATCACTCATTGCAATCTGCCCACTAACACATTGCTAGCGTAACAGCTCCTGTAACGCACTCTTGAGCGCCTTTTCAAAACTGACATCACTGCCTTCGTTTATAACTACATCAACTGCCTTCTGCGCCAAAGGCCGATGATAGCCGAGGTTTAGCAACGCTGAGACAAGGTCCTCCCTTAGTTTGGTCTCTGTGGCTGATGGAGCTGCTAAATCTGAAGCATCGGTCAGTTTTAATAATCGATCCTTAAGTTCCAACACAATGCGTTCGGCTGTTTTCTTTCCAACACCTGGAATACGAGTTAGTTGTGCTACGTCACCACGCTGCACACAGCCAACTATAAACTCTGCGTTTTCCATACCTGACAGGACTGCAAGTGCTAATTTTGGACCGATGCCATTAACCCCAATAAGGTGTTCAAAGACTTTCTGCTCAAGTGTGGTTAAAAAACCGTACAGCTGCAATGCTTCTTCTCGCACGTGTGTATAAACCCGAAGTTCGACTTCCGTGCCTGGTTCACCAACGTTGTAATAAGTAGAAAGTGGCACATGGAGTTCATAGCCAACTCCTTGAACATCGACAATAAGCCGATTGGGTTGCTTGTCGAGAACCTGACCACGCAAAAAGGCAATCATCTGTTCGAAGACGGTCGATACTGGCGCCAGGAACGAGGTTGACGAATTACCTTAACTCCATCACTGTCGAGAGCACCATGGTCTTGCTTAGAATCCCCCGTATGAAGATGGCAAATGGCAACAGCAAGAGCGTCTGCTGCATCATGTGGGGTTGGAACTTCATCAAGACCAAGCAGTAATTGCACCATCTGCTGGACCTGTGATTTCTCTGCCCTCCCATAACCAACTACAGCGCGTTTTACTTCAGCTGGGGTGTACTCTGCCACTGGACAACCCGCTTCCACAGCAGCGAGCATGGCAACACCACGGGCATGAGCAAGTTTTAAGGCACTACGCACGTTTGTAGCGTAAAACAAACTCTCAATGGCTACGTAATCAGGGTGGCACTCATCAAGAAGTACTAAGAGCTTGGCGTGGATGCGAGCAAGCCGCTGGGGAAAGGCATCATCTGCAAGAGCCGTAATGGCACCAGAAGTAATGAGATGGTTACGGCTCCCATCGGTCTCAACACAACCGTAACCAGTGCACGCGGACCCCGGGTCAATGCCAAAAACTCTCACGCGAGGGAAGCCTCGATCTCTTGCTCCTCAACGTCGAAGTTTGCCCACACGTGTTGAACATCATCTTGGTCCTCAATAGCATTCATTAGCTTCAGCATCTGCTGCGCCTCCTTGCCCTCGAGCTTCACAAAGTTCTGTGGGATCATGGCAACATTAGCACTAATTGGTTCTATCCCAAGCGCCTTAATCGCGGTGCGGATAGCTTCAAAATTATCCGAGGAACTCACAACTTCCCAAGCCTCTCCATCATCGTTGACATCATCGGCACCAGCCTCAAGCGCGCTATTAAACAAGGTTTCCTCATCCACTGCGCTCTTTTCAATAATGATTTGGCCTTTACGGGTAAACAGCCAGGCAACACTATTCTCAGCTCCAAGGTTCCCATTGTGTTTTGACAGCAAATGGCGAATTTCACTAACTGTACGGTTACGATTATCCGTTACCGTCTCGATCATCAGTGCCACACCCCCAGGACCATAGCCTTCGTAAGTAACTTCGTAATAGGTAACGCCAGGCTCTTCACCAGTACCACGCCGAATTGCACGTTCAATATTCTCACGTGGCATGTTATTAGCCTTCGCATCCCCTACAACAGTACGAAGACGTGGATTGGTAGCTGGATCTCCACCACCATGCCTAGCAGCAACGGTGAGCTCCTTAATAATGCGTGTGAATACCTTGCCGCGCTTAGCGTCCGCAGCGCCTTTCTTATGCTTGATGGTCGCCCACTTAGAATGGCCTGACATGCAAAAACTCCAGAAAATATTGAATTTTACCACGCCCTGATTTAGTGCTAACTCTCACCGTTTACGTGCCAGAATAATCCAAACATCCGCACGGGAATCCCAGGGACCTCCTCGATAATCACCAAGCAATGCCGTAATTTCAAAGCCTTTGTTCTCAAGGCGCTTAGTCATTTGAGGCACTGTGAGTGTGCGGAAAGCCAGTGAGAAACGGTTTGTACGGCGTTCTTGACCACGTCGTTCTGTAAAAGCTTGGTCAAAAATCGTAAGGCGTCGGCGACGATCTTGTCGAACCGTCTCTACGAGCGTGACGTGTGTACCGCCTGGCTTGGCTCGCCAACCCTTTAGGCTAATACGTTTTTTATATTCCTTCCATGAAGGTAAATCAGCAACAAGTTCAAGTCCGAAGGTGCCACCTGGCATAAGCGCAGCATGCACTGCAGTCAGTGTGTCCTGCAGGTCTCGCTCACTTAAAAGTGATTGAAGCATCCCGTATGGAGCCATAACAAGCGAAAATGGCCCGCCTGCTACAAATGGCAGCGTGCGAATATCTCCACGGACAAGCTTTGGATTTTTCAATTGAGCCCGTCGCAGTCGTCGATGCGCACGTGCCAGCATTGGTTCAGATCTGTCTAGTCCAACTAACTGAATCCCGGCTCGACTCAGCGGTACTAAGATGCGTCCGGTACCACATCCTAGTTCGAGTACTATTCCTCCCGTTTGAAGAGCAAGTGAACGCCAAAATGGAACATCTCGACGTCCCAGAGTGCGCGCATTCTCCCAGTCATAGAATGGCGCATATTCATCCCAACCTTCCCAGCCCTCCATTAATTCACTGCCATCTTTGATCGATCTTAATTCAACTGCTATCCCACGTTCTTAGTTTTGCAATCAAGCCTTAGACGAACAAGGCATTGATCAACAATTCTCAATCTAAAACAGCTAACTCACCAGGAACGATAGGTCGTGTGCGAGGCAACATGCCCCAACGCGAGAGTTGCCCAACAAGAACCAAGATGCCTAAAAAAACAATTAGTTTTACTGCATCAGTAATCTGCGTTTGTGGAAGAAGTTTCCAAAGTAGCCCCAGCGTGGATTGTGCAATCGTTACTGCCCATACTGAACCGTAGAAGTATCTGCGCTCGTGTCCTTCGTTTTTAGTTGATCTCTTAACTCGTGGGAGCAGGCCAACAGCCCCAATACACCAAACAGTTCCAGCAATAGGAAAGTAGCCTATCTCGTACATCTGCTGGAGTCGCCACTCGCCTGTTATTGCCGCCCATGACAATCCAGCTATGTTAAGAAGTGCAAAGGCGATAATTTCTCCCCAGGCAGTTGTATAGCAAATTCGTCGATAAATTGGATTAGGGCGATCTTCGGTAAACCGAATGATGTACGGGGCTGGCTCAACTCCCGGCAAAAAACCCCAGAGACCAGCACTACCAGTCCCCACAACCACAATAATTAGCCATAGCAATATCTGTGTGTTCAGCCCACTCTCAAATAATGTGAAAGTGAGAGGACCCGGTGCAATAAAAAATACAAAGATCCAGATAGGCCAATGGAGAAAGCGATAGTACAGCTTGTTTCGGTATCGAATTGCCCGATCTTTATCAAACTCAACGTAGTAGGAACTGGTATCAACCTCTGACATTAGTCACCTAATTTAGAAAGCTTAAGTAAAAATATATACTCCAGCACAATCAAAATTTTCTAGCTCTCTATAAATTCGCTAAACCACCAGCGTGTAGCCCCTGGGCTATTCAAGCGCTTTTCATTCTAGTATCCCGATTCTGCGCCTGCACCCGCTATAATCATCATTCTCGTAAGATCTGCTTTCTACTTTTGTTGCGGAGATCATCGCATGCAGTTAAGAAAACGGCTCGTCTTCGGGTTGTCACTAATGCTTCTATCCTGTGGAAATCTTTATGCCACCCAAGACCAGGAGACGACTTATGAACCTCGCGTTGGACAGCCTGGTAAAGATGTTGTTTGGGTTCCTACGCCACAGGTGCTCGTTGAGCAGATGCTCGACTTAGCTCAAGTGATTCAACAGGATTACGTTATTGATCTTGGTTCTGGAGATGGCAGAACAGTAATCACCGCTGCTAAACGAGGTGCTCGTGCACATGGGATTGAATACGAAGCAGAGATGGTCAAACTCGCCATTCAGAATGCGTTGGACGCAGGTGTTGAAGACAAGGCAACCTTTGAACAAGCGGACCTTTTTGAAAAAGATCTTTCGCAGGCTGATGTGATCACAATGTTTTTATTGCCTTCAATCAACATGAGGTTAAGACCTCGACTGCTGGAGCTCAGACCTGGCACCCGTATTGTGTCGAACACTTTTACAATGGAAGACTGGGGAGCGGATGAAACAATCACCGTGACAGCAGGTTGCACAAGCTGGTGCACAGCGCTTTTGTGGCTGGTGCCTGCAAACGTGGAGGGTACTTGGGAAACATCAGGAAAGACTTTGACTCTCACGCAAGAGTTCCAGATTGTTAATGGCAAGCTTGGTGATGTAGAAATTTTCGAAGGCAAGTTACGAGGTGATCGAATTAGTTTCAAGGTTGGCAATGTGAACTACAGTGGTCTTGTGAATGGAGATGCTATGAAGGGTACTATTGACACGACTCCACCCACTACCTGGAACGCCCTACGAAAATAGTCTAGGAATCAAGGTAGCGATGGCTAGATTAATTGACGCTATCCGTGTGAAGCGAAAAAAGGCTTCCCTGCTAAGCGGTCCTTTTCAGTATCGCCTAGTTTTCGTAGCTATTAGTATTCTTGTCACTGCTAACACAGTCGATTCATCACAATCTGAAACTACACAGAAGCAACCCATAACGTTCGCCAGGGACATTGTGCCTATTCTTCAGCGAAGTTGCCAACGCTGTCATCGTCCAGATTCTATTGCCCCGATGTCTCTTTTAACCTACGAAGAGGTGCGTCCATGGGCCAGAGCTATTAAACGCGAGACTAGTAGTCGCCAAATGCCACCATGGTACGTTGAAAAAGAGGTTGGCATTAAGGCATATCGCGATGATCCTTCTTTGAATAAGGAGGAAATCGCAACACTTGCTGCATGGGCCGATAACGGTGCCCCGCGTGGTAACCCTGAAGACCAGCCTTCACCAGTTTCGTTTCCAGATACTGGAGTGTGGAGCATCGGTACTCCAGATCTCATTGTTTCGTCTCCGCCAATTACGATCGAAGCAACTGCACCTGACTGGTGGGGGGCTATCGGCAATGTCGCCACGGGACTGACTGAAGATCGATATGTTGCAGCTATTGAAATACTCGAAAAAAACGATAGCTCTGCTGGTCCGATATTTCACCATGCTGGATTTGTTTCGTTAACTGCTAATGGAGAGTACGAACTCGGATCAATTCATGAAGTCGGCCGCAATGCGGAAATCTATGACCCTGCCGGCGGTAAGTTAATGCGAGTCGGTGGGACTCTTTCTTTTAATAACGCCCATGTCCACGCCAACGGTAGTCATACTACCGCTTACTTAGATGTGGGGTTTAAATTTCATCCCCGCGGTTACCGTCCGCAATTGGAAGTCCGGCCTCTGACAATTGGAAGTCCCGAGCTTGATATTAAGGGAAACGAATCAGATCAAATGTTTGAAGCCTTCACTACACTCTTGCAGCCAATCAAACTGGTGAGCTTTGAACCGCATATGCACGCCGCCGGTTCAAGGATGTGCCTTGAAGCAATCTGGGGGACGGTTCGTCAGACACTTAGCTGTGTTGGGTTTAATCCAGTTTGGGTCCGCAATTATTCATTTGAAACAAATTCTGCCCCCCTGCTACCGAGAGGCACCATTCTTCGCCTTGTTGGGTGGATGGATACCACGCCCAATCCAGATAATCCGTACCTTACCGACTATCGCAATTGGACAGGATGGGGAAGTCGACCGGTTGACAATATGTTTATGAATTACCTAACGGTTGTTTTTCTATCAGAAAGACAATTGCAAGCTGCCGTTACCGACCGTCAAAAAAAAGCAACCCAGGGTCAGGGTGAACTAATGGGATGTCTCCCCTGCACTATCCCCCAGGCATTCGAGTTAACCCAGCCACAATGAACATGGTGTCTCTGAATATCCATCTCGCACACCCAAACACAAAAACCCGAATCTCATTAGCGAAGCTTGTACTCCTCATCATTGCTGTTGCTGGTGTGCACTTGTCACAAGTTGGAGCTCAGAGTCCCTCACCGATGCGTTCCAGTGGGGACAATATTGCCCCAGCGTATGAGGGGTGGGAAAAGAACCCCAATGGATCTTTTAATTTGGTGTTTGGGTACATGAACCGCAACTGGGATGAAATGATTACGCTCCCAGTCGGTCCAAATAATAATATTGAACCTGGAGGCCCAGACCAGGGTCAGCCGACACACTTTCTTCCTCGGCGAAACTTTTTTGTGTTTCGTATTCACGTCCCGAGTAACTTTGGAAATCAAGAACTTGTCTGGACACTAACCAGCCACAATAAAACAGAACGAGCGTACGCCACACTGAGGCCTGGATATTTATTAAACAACGATGTTATGACTGCTACTCTTGGTGCCGTTGGCCCAGGTGTTACAACGGCTGAAGTTTCAGCAACTAACCGCAGACCACATCTCGAACTTCAAGGCGACAGTGCTCGTACTGCCTTAGTAGGGCAACCAGTTACTTTCATTGCCAATGCCTGGGATGACGGGTTACCGAAACCAGTTGTGGCACCACCTTGGTACGGTTCACCTTTTGACAGTGCACTGGGTACACTCCGCAGCAGTGCTGGTCTGAGAGTTGCGTGGTTTGTGTACCGAGGAAAGGGAACCTCTGTCACCTTCGATCCTCCTCAATTTAAGGTTTTCGTGGATGTGCGAGGCGGTTCTCCCTGGTCACCAGGCTGGTCAGCACCACCTATCCCAACCGACAATCTCTGGATTACACGTGCTGTTTTTAATGAACCCGGTATGTATGTCGTGCGGTGCCTCGCCCACGACGGAGGCCTTTCCATTTACCAAGACGTCACCGTTAATGTTCAGTAGGCGATCCGCCGAAAAAAGTAACAAGAGCAATTTATCGTAAAAACCGGTTTCTTGGAGTACAAGGAATTTAAGACTTTCTTCTTAAATACAAGAAATAAATAGATTAGGTCATATAACAAAATGTTGTATGTTCCAAAGTCTTTTTAATCCATTTTATTGGATATTTTATCTTCCTATTTAACACGTAGGTCTATATTTCAGAACAATTTCTGAGACGAATTCTCTTTGACTCTGAGGCCTAGCTCCGGTAGGATTTGACATCTTTTTCCCTTGCTGTGAACAGGAAGGGGAACGTCTTTATTACAGTGCGAACCGGGGTATGAATAAACGAAATCCGGTGGAGGAAACCTTATGAAAACGTGGCGCCTATGGCTAATTATGGCGACGGTCATCATTGCATCTCCAGGCATGCTCTTTGCACAGGGTATTGCTGGAGAAGTCACTGATACAACCGGCGCTGTCTTACCTGGTGTAACAGTCGAGGCTGAAAGTGAAGCCCTTATTGAAGGTGTACGTACTGCGGTCACAGATGGCTCAGGACGTTACAGTATCGTCGGTTTACAGATTGGCGATTATGCAGTGACCTTCACCTTACCTGGTTTCAGTGTTGTTCGACGCGAGGGTATCTCGCTAAGTGCTGGGTTCACGGCAAACGTGGGTGCAGAACTAGCGGTTGGTTCTCTTGAAGAGACCGTCACTGTTACTGGTGCAGCTCCAACCGTTGACGTTGTCAACGTGCGGACCCAACAAGTACTCGATGATGAAACATTGAACATCTTGCCGAGTGCGCAGAACGTGAGTTCTTTTGCCAACCTAACCCTTGGTGCCAAGCTAAGTGGTAATGCTGGTGCTGGCGGTGTGGACGTCGGTGGTAGCGGTGGTGAAATGGGTTACGCAGAAATCCATGGCAGCCGTGGTGGCGATATGAAAATTTCCCAGGAAGGGTTGAACACCAACAACTCCATGGGGACCAACGGTGGCATTTTGCATATGGGCCAGCACTACAACATGGAAGCAGTCGCCGAGGTACAGATGACCTACAACGGCATGACTGCTGATACGGAAACTGCCGGACTCCAGATTAACTACATCCCCAAAGACGGTGGTAACACGTTCTCAGCTTCTGGGCGCGCCAACTTTACCAATGAGGACTTCCAAGCTGACAATCGTACGGAAGAGCTTATTGCTCGCGGTGCCAGTACTCCACCAAAGATCAAAAAGATTTGGGACTATGCAGGAGCCATGGGCGGACCTATCAACCGTGACACCTTGTGGTTCTTCACGGCTCACCGGTCATGGGGTAGTGAAACCTATGCACCAGGTAGCTTTTTCAACAAAACGCAAGGCGCAAAGAACCAATACGGGGTTCCACTGTATGTGAAGGATGAAAGTCGTCCTGGCTACAACGCTGACCCCAGTCGTGAGCATTCTGTCCGTATGACATGGCAGGCTTCATCTATCGACAAGATTGCCTACTATGGCAATGCTGGTCGCCAGTGTCTCTGTGGCCGTGCCGTCGGTGCAGTGCTTACTCCGGCAGCTGGTCTTCGTGCCAGAGCCCCGAACAATCACATTAGTCAGGGCACCTACACCCGTGCACAGTCTAGCCAAGTGTTAATTGAAGGTGGCATTAGCTGGCTGAACAACCCGTTCGGGTTTGAGCGTCTTCCTGGTGTTAATCCAGACGATGTCACCGTCCTGGAAGTTGCGCCAGTCTTGATCTACAACTCAGCAGCTTTCGATGGCATTCCGTACAACTCGGAAGATCCGTCAGCAACTGACAACATCAATGCCCGCTACTCTCTTTCTTACGTAACTGGGTCACACGCCTTTAAATTTGGTGGTACCTGGCAACACGGCTGGATTGAGCAGAATGGCTCTAATAACCATATGACAGGCTTCGGACCTGTGCGCGTCACCACGTTCAACGCCACGCCGATTGCCTTATTGTTGTATTCCCATCCGCAGTTCACACGCAGTGACTTCCGGAACATTTCCGTTTACGCCCAGGATCAGTGGACAATCAATCGTTTCACGTTGAACCTTGGTGTTCGTGGAGACTTCTTTGAGGGATACACACCAGCACACACCTCGATTGCCAGTGCGTTCACTCCGGCATTCCAGGTGAATGAAATTAAGGGAACACCAAGCTGGAAAGATATCTCCCCACGCTTGGGTCTTGCCTGGGACATCCAAGGAGACGGTCGAACCGCAGTTAAAGTCTCTGCTGGACGATACATGTCAGCAATGGGCACCGGTCTCCCACTATCGATGAATCCGGCAACGGCTATTTCCAAGACCACAACTCGAACGTGGTCTGATGCAAACCAGAACTTCTTCCCAGAAGGTGATCCTCGGAATCCTGCCGCCAACGGCGAGATGGGGCCAAGCTCCAACGCAGCATTCGGAACACCGATCATCACTAGTTTCTTTAATGATGACATGATGAAGGGCAACCGGCCGTACACTTGGCAGGCGTCTGCATCGCTGGAACGTGAGCTAACTGACGACATGCGTTTAGCTGTTAGTTATTTCTTCACATCTCACTTCAACCAGACAGTCGTTGACAACGAAACCTTGTCAGCTTCCGACTTCAACACCTACTCGGTGACTGTCCCGTCACTTGCTGCTCTTCCTGGCGGCGGTGGGAACAGCATTAGCGGACTTGCTGATCGAACAGCAGCATCGCTAGCTAATATCCCGCGCAACGAAACCAAGCTTGCAACCAACTTCGGAAAACAGAAAGAAACGTACAACGGTGTAGACATTGAATTGAATACAACGTTTGGCGATGGCGGTCTGTTCCGTAGTGGTGTTAGCCTTGGCACATCAACGAACAATCGTTGCTTCGTGGTCGATTCACCGCAAGAGCTCTACCAGTGCAAACAAACGGTCCCTCTTAACGGACTGGCGCAGGTCAAGCTCAGTGGTGCGTATCCGCTACCTTACGGCTTCGAGCTCTCTGGTGTGTATCAGAACATGCCAGGTATCCCGATCCAGGCGGATGTGTTGTTCTTCAACAGCGCTATTGCTCCTTCACTGGGACGTAACTTGTCCTCGTGCCCAGCAGCTACAGGCGCATGCAACTCGACTGTTTCGATTCCAGTGCTTGAACCGAACAAGTATTACGAAAAACGGATGAACCAGTTAGACTTCCGCGTTGCGAAAGTCTTCCGTGGTGCTGGTGTCCGCGTGCGTATAACGTTTGACCTTTACAACGCACTCAACAATGCCCCGATTCTTGCTCGGAATAACAACTTCGGAACTGCTGGCCAGGGCTGGGGAACACCAACCCAGATCATGTCCGGACGTCTCATTAAAATCGGCGGCCAGTTCAGCTGGAACTAACCGTCTGTAATAAACAAGCCCTCGGTGGTTTTACCACCGGGGGCTTTTTTTTTGCCTCTTTTTGGGTATCCAAGAATGTCAATAGGTTCTATATTGCTATCGTACATAATCGTTGTCAGTCACTAGAAGGAGGGTACTCGTGAAGGTTCTGATTATTGGTGTAACTGGAGTGATCGGCAGTGCAATCGCTAAGGGACTGTCTGATAAGCATGAAGTGATTCCTGTCGGACATAGCTCAGGTGATCTGCGTGTTGATATCACTGATACCAATTCAATTACACAGCTTTTTAAAACAGTAGGTCGTGTTGACGCTGTCGTGAGTGCCGCCGGAGAAATGTTTACCGGACCCCTTGACACAATGACTGAGGAACAAATGAAGTTTGGTTTTATGCATAAACTGCTCGGTCAGCTTAATGTCGCAAGATTAGCCATTCCATTTCTGAACGATGGTGGATCTATTACGCTGTCGTCAGGGCTGGCGAGTCGTATTCATCGACCAGGCTGGTCGGTTCTTTCGTCCGTAAATATAGGCATCGAAATTTTTTCAACGGTAGCTGCACTAGAAATGCCTCGCGGGACCCGCATCAATGTCGTCTCACCAGGCGCTGTCACTGAATCGCTTGAAAAATGGGGAGATTCTGCACCTCTGCCCATCCATATTGGTACGCCTTCAGCAGAAGTTGCGCTCGCGTACATCGGACTGGTCGAAGGCACTGCAAACGGTACGGTTGTTGATGTCGGAGGTGTTGGTACGGAAACAGACTTGCTCGACACTTAACCTATGCCGTCTCGGTCAGCGATGCGATCTCGCGGTACAGGTATGATGATGCAACGATACCATTATGGAAATTCCCTAGATCTAGATTTTCATTCGGTGCATGTGCATTTTCGTCTGGCAACCCAATGCCAAACAACACACTAGGTACCCCCAGCTCCTGCTGAAACGTTGAAACAACTGGAATCGATCCACCTTCACGATTAAATACCGGTACCTGGCCAAACCCTCGCTCAATTGCTCGTCCCGCTGCACGTACGTATTGATTATCAAATTCTGTCATCCACGGATTTCCACCGTGCATACGTGTAATTGTGAGTTCAACTGACTTGGGACATATTTTTTTCAAGTATGTTTCGAACAGTTCAGCGATTGTGTCCGGATTCTGATCTGGCACCAATCGCATGCTGACCTTCGCCATGGCGGTGGCGGGCAAAACTGTTTTCGCACCATCTCCAGTAAAGCCACTCAGTAATCCATTGACTTCAAACGTCGGCCTTGCCCACACGCGTTCGAGTGTCGAGTAACCAGTTTCACCAAAGAGTCTCGGTGCGCCAAGTTCTTTGCGATAGCGCGTTTCGTTGAAAGGTAGTTTCTTCCATTCTGCTCGCTCGGCCTCGCTTAAGGGTCGAACGTCATCATAAAAACCAGGAATTTTGACGCGCCCGCCTCGATCCTTCATCTGTGCTAATACCCGAGCAAGGATGAACGCAGGATTTGCTAAGGCCCCGCCAAATGATCCCGAATGAAGATCTGTTTTGCTCCCCCGCACATCAATTTGGAAATACGTCAGACCACGTAAGCCATAACAGATTGACGGAACTCCACGATCAAACATCGGTGAATCAGAAACCACCACCACATCAGTAGCAAGCTTGGCCTTATGCGTACGAACAAACTCATCAAGATGGGTACTTCCAACTTCTTCTTCACCTTCAATAAGCAGTTTAATGTTGAGTGGTAATCCACCCGTTTGCTTCAGATATGCTTCAATCGCCTTGATGTGCATAAAAACCTGACCCTTATCATCAGCAGCACCACGCGCATAAATCTCACCATCACGTACCGTTGCCTCAAATGGGGGTGAAATCCACTGATCGAGTGGATCTACTGGCTGCACGTCATAATGACCATAAAAAAGGAGGGTCGGGGCATCAGATGCACAAAGCCAGTCGCCATAGACAACGGGGTTACCAGGGGTATCAATGAGCTTGACATTCTGTAACCCAATGCGCCGAAGTTCATCAGCCGTCCACTCTGCGCAACGGCGTACGTCAGCTTTGTGTTGCGGCAACGCACTTACACTGGGAATTGCTAGATACTGCTTAAGCTCCTCGACATAGCGATCTCGGTTAATGTGAATAAAATCGACAACTTGATCCATACCTAAAATCATAGCGTTAGTCTCTACCTATTAGGTAATGAACTCGTAGGCACCCCCCACAAAGAATCACTATTGGGAATCTCCTCCGAACGACCAATGTTCACCGTTGTGTATTAATTGTTGTCCCTGTTCAAGCTTCCGGAGGTGTGCCAAAACACTCTCAGCAGCCATCGTTCGTAGCGACTCTTGGAGGTTGATATAAATGCATGTCACGATTTCCTCAACTGTAGAAGCCCCTGTCCGCAGAGCATCGAGAATTTGTTGCTCCCGCTCAAGACGATGACGGATATAGCCACGAAGCAATTCCTCTGGATTGGTAATCACTGGACCGTGCGCCGGAAGGATCCGCGCTGGCCGCAACGTCAGTACCCGCTCCAGTGAGGTCAAATAAGCACCGAGATCGCCTCCCGTGCTCGCGGGAATGACAACTGTTGTCCCCTGAATTGCGAGGTCGCCGCCAAAGAGTGTCCGCGTCTCTGCGTGCCAGAAACAAACATGGTCAGGGGCATGTCCAGGAGTATGGATAACTTGAAGAATCCCATCACCGGTATTAATGAACTGTTCGTGCACTAATGGATCCCAAGACACTGGATAGCGACTGTCACGATCGAGCCATGCTAGTTTAGAAAATCGTACGCCAGATATATGCTCTTGAAGCGCGAATACACCAGAAGCGTGATCGCTATGATTGTGCGTTACAAGCACCTGCGCGAGTCGTGCACCACCGAGAGCTTCGTCGAGAGCCTTCAGATGACGAGGATCACCAGTGCCAGCATCAATAAGCGTTGGGATAGAACCAGGCAACAACCAAGTAATATTCCCAGCACCAGTCAGTGGTCCTGGATTGAAGACACAAATAGGAAGTGCCGTCAGGAGAGCATCCTCTTCATTAGACAATGAACTTAAAAATAAAATTTTAGACGACTATATAGAAAATCACGCTGAGAGAAACGACTTAGCATGTCTAATCCATTCCCCAAAAGCCAGCCACCAGATATCTCCAACCATATGTTGTCACGTACGCGAATCGACCCGATGCCACGGACAAAGGCACTCTCGGCCTTTGGATTGTACGCACTTAAGAATCGAAGCGTCCGTGTTTCGCGTGCAAATGTTCGCTCGATCCACCCAACTAATAGCACATCCGTTGTTTCAATAGCTGGATCAAAGAGTACCGGGGCTCCCTCCCATTGTGACTGGTTGATACGACTCCAAGTAATCATGAGATTGCTACTAAAATGATAATTTCCTATTCGACGATCGATACCAACTCCACCACTCAGTGATCGCCCAGGGATACTATTAAGTACTGTAAATGATTGCAGAGTGTCTTCTGGAAAGTACGCGACTTCCCCCCTAATACCCCATTGCCCACGCACTGTTTCAAAATCCCCAGCAATCATTGTGAATCGTGGAAACGTCTCATATAGCAGAAAGGTCTGCCTGGTTGCTTCCAATGCCGGTGATGGCTCCCGTGTAAAGATCGGCAGCGTTTTAAAACCTCGATACACTGATGCGCTCAGGTCAAGCCGTCCAACAGTTCCAGTGACTCGTCCACCGCCTTGCAATTGATTCCACGCAGTTTTTGGTTCTTCACGAATAGTATTGAAGCGTGCACAACTCCCCGTCCCAGCCAGACAAATAATTTCTTTCGGTGCACCAAGAAAAAATGGTGACGTTTCCTCCTCAAGTTGATCAAATCGCCCAGGACGAAACATCGGCACTACAATACCCTCAACAGTAAAATTTCTAGGTAGGTATACTCGCCCCCGTACAAGCATTACGGGAAGACGTGCTTCGCTGCGCCCCTCTAAAAAAAACCGAGATATATCGAGTGGATTAACTACATCACTCGGCTGAAATTCATCGAGGCGACCCCAAACAATGCGCGATGCCCCGATACGTACATCTGCCCGGGCTGTTCGAAATTCGGCATATAGGTCAGAGGGACGAATAATCGCTGCGGCAGTAGTAGTCGTATTCCCTACGACATTTCTGTTGGCAACAAAACTGTCAATGTATGCACCCATATTCAGATGCAACCAGTTGCTAACGTCCTGCCGACGCTCAATCAAAAGTCTCGTCCGCAGTTCTGCAACTGATTGATGCCCACCAGCTTTGTCTATGTCTGGCATCACGTTAAACAGGACGGAGACATAACCGTCAATCCAATTGGCTAGATTCGGTGAAGAACTAGTTTCCTGCTGTCCAAAAGTAGTAACTGGAAAAATGGTGAGCAGTACAACTAAATACAAACACTGGACTCTCACGGTGTGATTCCCATCCGCCTGGCCACTTGAGCTGTGGCATAGATGCGTGGAAGCACTGTAATAACAGCTGGAACAATAAATACTTCCGTAATAAACGCAACCGCCATAGTCAATGCCAGTAAGCCGCCAAACCAAGCAGTTGGTTTATAACTAGAGAACATCATGATGCTAAAGCCCAACGAGTTAACAATCGCTGTGGTGAGTGCTGCGCGACCTTCATGGGAAGTCGCTATTTCAATAGCCGTGTACGTACTGACCCCGGCTGTAGCTTCTCGTCGGTAACGCCCGATAAAATGTATGGTGTCGTCATCAACAATCCCAAGTGCCACGCTCGCAACCATTACGGTAGCGACATTAAGCGAAATATCAATCCAACCCATCACTCCAAGAACAGCCAAAACTGGAACCGCATTGGCAATCACACCAAGAACGCCGAACCGAACTGATCGGAAAACCAGAAAAATCACTGCAAACACAGTTAAAAAGGCGGTACCAAAACTAGTTATTTGTGATGTCACGAGGTAATGGTCGAGTGTTGAGAACATCCGTCCAGCACCAGTAACCGTAGTTGTAATACCAGATCCCCTGAATACAGCTTCTGCTCGCCTCTCTGCCTCATTGATCTGCTCAAAGACCACGTCTGAACTCATCGATGCGAGTTTTATGGACATCTGTGCTTTCGAGTAATCACTGGTAGTAATCCGTGACAACTCATGACGCCCAGCACCAGACAACTCGAAAAGGAACAACTCCTGTGCCACAGCCTCAGCACTTTCAGGAAGCACTGCCGCTTCTGGCACACCACCGTTTAGTTCACGGTTGACCCGTTTTACATAATCCGCTAGCGATACAACCTTTCGAGTGTGGGGAAGCTCCTCAAGTGATTCTCCGAGACGCTCCATACGCTGAAGAATCTCTGGGGACTTCATTGATCCTGGCGATCCTTCTAAAAGAATATTAAAACTGTAGACACCTGATAACTCGCGGTCGATCACTTGTGCTGACTCATGGAGAGGATGTCCCTCTCCAAAAAAATTGATGTGGTTCGTATCGACCCGAAGACGTGAAATTCCAGTTATGGCAAGAGCTGCAATCACAAACCCCACTATGAGGACGGAGTGTGCGTACCGTGTCGAGAATGATGCAACTGCTTTCAGGGGACCCATGAGCCATCGTTCCTGTGGTGGCTTTACCGTCTCCGGTGTCAAAAACATCAGGAGTGTTGGCACAAATACCAGCGACATTACAAAATCAACCATCACACCGGTAGCCGCTCCGATACCAAAGGCACGAACAGCAAGAACCTGACTTGTGGCTAGCGATGCTAGGCCAAGGGCGGTTGTCGCACTGGCACCGAATAGCGGTACAAAGAGATTCCTGATAGTTGATATAAATGCTTGTTTCTTGTCGCCCGTGTCTCTTAATTGATGTATGAAATGCTGCACGATGTGCACATCATCGGCAATCGCAAGCACAACAACAAGGGGTGGCAACATACTAGCGAGCACGTTGTACTCAAAACCCATAAGTGAAAAAAGGCCGAGCGTCCAAAGAACTGCAACTATTACTGAGGCCGTGACTATTAATGTGATCTTCCAAGACCTAAACAACCAATAGACGGCAAGAATTGTGAGTAGAAGAATGGGGGGAGCTAATGTAAACGTGTTTGAACGGGTCACCCGATTGTAAGTTTCACTGATCTCAAGGCTACCGTTGTAGTGTGCTGTGAGACCTAGCGGCAATCGAGGATCAATGATCTGGTGAATTCCCTCAATAACTTCACCGCGCATATCATCGACGCGATCTTCATCAAAATTAACGACAATGGCCGTAACTCGACCATTTTCAGATACAAGGTCTCCACGAAGTAACCGATCATCTAGGGCACGTGCACGTGCAATACCTGGTGCGTCTGGCAACTCAAGATCGTCCAGCAAGGGACGAACCTCAATGCCGCTTGAAAACTCCCCGTCTTCAGGAAGCGCACGAACAATGTTAACCGTCGATAAACTCTGGACCCGCTGGACAGTATCGGTGCGTTCGAGTTCCTCGGTAACCTCTCGAATAAACTCGAGTGACTCTTTGGTAAATAATCTGTCGCCCTCAATAGCAATAATGAGTGTCCGGCCACCGCCGAACTCATCCCGAAATTGTTCGTAAGTTTGATAGACAGGATCGCTTTCTGAAATCCACGTAGTAACATCATTATTTAGTGCGGTGAAATTCGCGAGTGGGGCTAAAGCAAGCGATCCGAGTACAAGTAAAACAAAAGCGGGATGGCGGAATTGCCAAATGAGAATCGCAAGCCGTGCACTCATTGGCCAGGCACCATCTCCAAGCGTCTCCGGCTAAAATCAGCTTCCGTTAACCCAACGTTGTACTCGATTGACAGGGTTTCAAGCTCGGTTCGTGTTTGTTCACTCTTATCAACCATTACGAGTGCCGTCACTGTCCAAATACCGCTGATTTGATCTAATCGCGTTACCTCAAAAACTTTCGCTTGCTCATCCCGATGGTTATATATATCAGCATGTACAAGTACAAGTTGTTCTTTAAGGATCGTTGAGACTGACCGTGGATAGTTCATCTTTTGATCTTTGCCAACGGCTTCGATACGCCAGGCTGGATAATATGCACCATCAGGTGCCACCCAGGTAGCATCTTCCTCAACAAATTGGTAAGTGTAATCGGCTACATTTCGACCACCAATATCCTCATAGCTGAGATCGCTGCCAACAAAACTTTCTTGTTTTTCAGCACCTGTAATCCGCCTAACACGCCCGAGTGCAGGCAAGAAGAGAAACCGCTCATCCTCAGCATCTGGATGTTCCCACACAAGAAGCGCAGTGTTCCGTATGTCATTAGGATAGGTAAAGCGTACGAGGATGCGGTCTTTGGTGTTCCCGGCCTCGTGACGGGTTAAGAAAGTCATCGTCCGCTCACGAACACGGCCCTGACGATCATAAAGCCGCATTCGCATTTCAGCCTGAGAATCTTGACCCGTATCACGATCCTGAGCCAGACGTGCCACTTCCTCAGCGGTAAGTTGATTCGCCGTAACGACTGGAATTTGGTACATCAAACCCATTACGCCAAAACACAACACCAAGAAACTTATGCTCGTGATAGAGAACTGCTTCAATGCTTGTGGCAATACTTGGTTGTGATGTAGATCAAGGCGAAACATGACAAAGAGTCTTTACGTTTGTTGAGGATTCTGAGCTGTAGGCACTCGGCTTAAACCCACCATACTAATAAGAAACGCTGCTAGCATTAGGGTAGCAGCTGTGAGATAAGGTGTTACTAAGCCAAAGTTGTCGTAAAGAAACCCCCCTGTAACAGGTCCGATAATCCGAGCAAGACTGGCTGTCGACTGCGAAATGCCAAGCACGCCACCTTGTTCGTCAGCGTGTGACAATCGAGAAATCATAGACGTAATTGAGGGACTATTAAAACCCATGCCTACTGATAGCAGTGCTACTGCTACAAGAAGGGCTGTAACACTTCCTGAGATGGGGATGAGTACAAGACCAGCTGCAAGTACTAGAATCGCAATGGGGACAACACGGTGCTCACCAACCAGGCGTGCCATACGCCCAACGAGGGTACCTTGAACAATCGCCAAAATTACACCTACGAATGCAAAAACATACCCAATGGTTGAAGCATTAAATCCATAGCGTACTTCGCTAAAAAGTGCGAAAGTTGCCTCAAAACTTGAAAAAGCAGCGATCACAATAAAATAAACTAACAGTAATTGTGGAAGATATGGACGTGCTATGGCAGCCTTCAACACTTCGAAACGGGAGCCTCCACGCTGATGCCCATGATTGCTTGGAGGTTTAGACTCTGGTAACACAAACCAGGCAGATATGAAGTTCAGCAATGACAATCCAGATGCAAAAAATGAAGGTACCTGATAACCCCACTGGCTAAGGAATCCCCCAATAGCAGGACCAAAAATAAAACCCAAGCCAAATGCTGCGCCAACAAGCCCCATGCCTCTGGCTCGATTCTCTGGAGTGGTAACGTCAGCCATGTACGCTTGTGCCGTGGACACATTTGCGCCAGCAATACCTGCAAAAATGCGTGAGACAAACAATAGTGTCAGCGATGTTGCCAACCCAAAAAATAGGTACGCTAAAAAGGATCCAAACAATCCAATCAGAATCACTGGTCGACGGCCAATGCGATCTGATAATCGACCCCAGAATGGGGCAAACAAAAACTGCATAAACGAAAACGATGTGCTCAGCAAACCAACGGAAAGAGCAGTGCCACCGAAATGCTCAGCATAAAACGGTAGCAATGGAATAATGATTCCAAAGCCAATTAGATCAATAAACACTGTAAGGAAAACTACGGCCGTTGGAGTCATTCCGCGTCAGCTCCCACCCGGTGAAGACGGAAATGTGTGAAATACGACACAAGAAGGTAATAAACCGGAAAAATAAACGAACTCCAAAATAAAATTCTCGACACATCGGTAGACAATTGAAGGACTAAAACAAGAATTATCGCTGTCCATACAATGCCAAGCGTAATTGTAGTGCGCCTCAACGTAACCGTCTTTGAGCGGTAAATGTATTTCAATGGTACAAAGACAAGAATCACAAAAACAATAAGTACTACGGCATTGATAACAAGAGGCCAGTTAGCAATGTACAAATAAAAAACTACGATGTTCCAGTAGGATGGAAATCCAGTAAAAAAATGATCGTCTGTTTTGGCCGCTGATTGACTAAAACCATAGGCACTAGCAAGTAACATTGCAGCACAAATTGGGACCGTGACGGACACTGGCACAAGGGATGCGTACGACACAAGTAACACAGGTACGAACACGTAGGTGAGATAGTCAACAAGATTGTCGAGCAAAGCACCATTAAACCAGGGAAGCTTTTCTGAAACGCGAAAACGCCTAGCTAGGAATCCGTCTGTTGAATCAATTACTGTAGCTACAAATAATAAAAGGAAGGCCCGTTGGTATGCTTGCTCAGTAATACTCGTAACTGCAAGGAATCCAAGTACTACACCGCTTGCAGTATAAAGATGAATTAGCCAGGCACCAACCACAGCGTCAAGCTCACAGTCGACGGACAGCGGCTGGGAAATCATTCCAGACCGGTACGCCACAGAAGTGACTTCCTTCGGTGCATCTTGGTGAAACAAGCCCGTTACGAATGACGCACGGCGGACCAATATGTCGCGCGATCCTAGGATGTGCAACACGAACTTGGGCTAATTCATCCATCGATGCTAAATAAATTTCCTCCTGTGCATTAAAACAAGTACGCATTGTCCACTTGTGCATCAAAGCAAGAAGTGAACCTGATTCGATAAAGCGAAGAGCCTTCGCGTTTGGTAAGAGGTAAAGCGCAAATTCTAGCGGTACTCCCAAATCAAGAAGCCTGTTTTTAGCTTCCCACGCATGTTCCATGGCCTCCTTATAAAGGCTGTAAGCATCTGTGTTTGAAGAGATTAGGCGAGGTGTTATGTAATCTGGATCACGTGTATCAGTAAACGCCATCAATGGGCGGGATGCTGGCACCATCCGGTGCCGTTGGTCTTGTGAATCAGCAGTATGACTTAATCGTTTTTCAAAAACATATGTTACGTGATGCAAAGCCCGCATCAGTGGTGAATTGTATGTTACATTCATTATGTCAAGTCGGTAACGATTCTTTGCTGGATCCATAACCCGATTAAGCGCTTCATCATCTGACATCTCCGCTAAGGTCAATCCAAATACTGATCGTACTGCTTCAGCAAGAACTCCTTCGGCTTCTGGAGATACGTCAAGCAATCGTGAACAGCGCTTACCAAGTCGCGTATCAAATTCAGCAATAAAAGTTTCGCCTCTGTCTCGCGGACGAGGAAAAGATGTTTCTGCTAAGTCTTCCGACAACCATGGTTCCTCGCCGATGCGTTCGAAGAACGCTGGATCCCACTCCTTTACAAGCCTGACCATTTCCCCTACAACCTGCCTAGCTTCATACGGCGCATCACCGCTATTAACCATACGTTGCAACCGATGCAAGACAATGCCGGAAACTGTGTGCACCATGGAGGTGAAAGCTGCGATTGGCAACACGTAACGTGCCGTTTCAATGGCTCGTTTCCCTGCGTCTTTGTCAATCACTTTTAGTCGTTCAGGTGAACTCTTCGGCTGGATATACCGCAACTCTTTTAAGATGGTGGTGGCATCATCTTTTAGTAATGAGGACAACTTAGCGTAATAGTCCCAAGCCCTAAGAATCGCAGCTTCGTAAATGTTAAGCGCCTCACCACTGAGTGGCGGCACAAACGCACGTGGTTCACGCAATTTGACATAGCGCTGACTGGATTGCTCGGAGTTGTAGAAAGGATATGAATGCAGAAAACTCCAAACAAATTGTCGAGACACATTTTCAAGACCAAATTCAAAGTGAGCATGCTGATAAACCGTGTGATGTCCGCCATCAAAGGTTAGTCGACCTATTGATTCTCGTTGTCGTTCAGTCACTTCATTTGACGACACAACACGCGGCGAGTAACAAGTACGTGCCGCAGCAATTGCCCCATCGTAGGGCATAACAGGTGCAGTCCGGAGAGTAATATGCGGGGGATCCGTGAGTAACATTACGATGATTCAGTATAGCTGGCTTATATGTAAGACCTAAGCATCTTCACTCTTGGCCCAGTACTTGGTGAACTCTTCCATATAAGTCAACGTTTTGAGTGAATCCATCCGATCGAAAAAAAGAATCCCGTCAAGATGATCCGTTTCATGTTGGACCACACGTGAGGGGAAATCTGTAAGATGTAATTCCATTGGTTTCCCATTCCTGTCTAGCCCTCGGACAGTGATTTCAAATTGTCTCGGAACCATTCCACGAATGTCAGGAATACTGAGACACCCTTCCCAACCTTCGACCGTGGCCGAGTCGGTAGATACAATTTCTGGGTTAATAATTACAGTTGCGTTAGCTTCAGGGTCTGGCTCATCCTCTAACAGCGCAACAAATAAACGAACGCTCTCATGGACTTGCGGAGCAGCCAATCCAACACCATGGTACTCATGCATTGTTTCGATCATGTCATCAATTAGTTGCTGTAACGCTCGGCTGTGAATCTTCGACGACTCAATCGGTTTTGCTTGGCGTCGCAACACAGGATGACCCATACGTACGACTTTTAGTATGGACATAAGTAAAAATTATAAGACTCCCAGAGGCTAAGATATCACCATATGCACTTACAGAATGATTCCACTAATTATAAGTTCTGTCCTCATTGTAGTGGTGCCCTTGAACAACGACTCATAAAACAAACTGAACCTATGCGCCTTGTTTGTATCAAGTGTGATTTTATCTTTTATCTTGACCCCAAACTTGCCGTAGGCACCATCATTGTAAATAAAGAAAACCATATTTTGCTCATTAGACGTGCTATTGAGCCAGGGTACGGTAAATGGGTCTTTCCTGGTGGGTATGTTGACCGAGGCGAAGAGGTAATCGCTGCAGCCATCAGAGAAGCTCGTGAAGAGTGTGGCCTGAAAGTTCAGATCGAACGGCTCGTGAATATTTACTCGTACGCTGGGAGTGCGCCCGTAATCATCGTGTACGAAACAAGCGTAATTGAAGGTCAGCTGGCGTGCGACGATGAAGGCCTTGAAGTACGATTCTTTCCACCATCTGAGATTCCCTGGGACAATTTAGCATTCAAAAGTACACGAGAAGCACTACATGAATTTCTCAAAATCTAATTATTAAGCAATAGTGATTTCTTTCGCTAAATAAACATCCTGAATAGCATTCAAGAGCGCAACCCCTTCTTTTAAAGGACGTTGGAATGCCTTCCGACCTGAGATTAATCCCATTCCACCTGCTCGTTTATTAATTACCGCAGTCTTTACAGCTTCTTTTAAATCACTCTCGCCAGCTGATGCACCACCAGAATTAATTAATCCAGCACGCCCCATATAACAATTCGCCACCTGGTAGCGAGTAAGGTCGATTGGGTGACTACTTGTAAGCTTGTCATAGACATCCTTATGTGTTTTTCCAAAACCAAGGACTGTATAACCATTGTTATTTTCTGGGAGTTTCTGCTTAATGATGTCCGCCTCAATCGTCACGCCAAGATGATTAGCCTGCCCAGTGAGATCGGCAGAGACATGATAATCATTCTCCTTTGTCTTAAATTCAGGGTTGCGTAAATAACACCAGAGCACCGTTAACATCCCCAAATCGTGAGCTTGCTGAAACAAAGTAGTAACTTCCTGTAATTGGCGCTTAGATTCTTCAGAACCAAAATAAATTGTTGCACCGACACCAATTGCACCCATGTCGAACGCTTGTTCCACACTAGAAAACTGAATCTGATCATAGGAATTAGGGTAAGAAATAAATTCGTTATGATTCAATTTAAGAATGAATGGAATTTTATGTGCATACTTCCGAGAAACAGAACCAAGAACCCCAAGGGTTGACGCGACTGCATTGCAACCGCCTTCAATAGCCAAGCGAATAAGATTTTCAGGATCAAAATATGCTGGATTCGGGGCAAATGAAGCCCCTGCAGAATGCTCAATCCCTTGATCAACTGGAAGAATCGAAACATAACCTGTACCTGCGAGACGACCAGAGCTAAAGAAGGTTTGCAGGTTGGTTAAAACACGTGTGGGTCGATCAGACGCAGAACATATGCGATCAACAAAATCAGGACCTGGCAAATGCAGGTTCTGGTGTGGAATTGTTTTACACTGGTGCTCAAGAAGCTTAGCGTCTTGACCAAGGATATCCTTGATCTTAGTAAACCCTGACATACCTGTTACCTTTCGCCACTGTGGAACCTCTGCTGTAACTGGGCACACACGATTTACGAGGCCCGTTTATTTGTAACTCTAGTTGATCCTATCATTGGAAATTCAAACTCTTCCACAGTTGCTTCACGAATTGCACTTTCGACAAAATCGCTGATGGGCAAAGCCTGCTCAGCGGCAATAATTGCGGGCAAGCGCCCACGAGTTAGGGGGTTGCTAGGCATGAATAAAGTGCAACAATCCTGATCAGGAATAATGGAGATAGGATAGGTCCCGAGCTTCTGGGCTTCTGCAATAATCTCATCCTTATCCATTCCAATTAGTGGTCGAAAAATAGGCAAATTTGCCACATTCTCTATAACAGCTATGTTTTCAAGCGTCTGAGACGCCACCTGCCCAATAGCTTCTCCGGTCACTAGGGCTCGAGCATGGCGAATATGTGCCACCCGCTCCGCAATTCGAAACATGAGACGCCGATAGATTATCACTCGCATTGGCCCTGGAATCGATAACACAACGTTCTGCTGAATGTTGCTAAATGGAACAAGGTAAAGCCGAGAATGTTGTTGGTAGTGAGTTAAAAGATCAACAAGCTGATGAACCTTCTCCTGCGAAGCACGCGACAGAATCGGATAGCTGTGAAAATGAATGAACGTTACAGCACAACCACGTTTCATCATCTTAAACGCAGCAACTGGAGAATCAATTCCCCCAGATAGAAGAGCTACAACACGACCAGCTGTGCCAGTTGGAAGACCACCCGATGCACGTGTCTTGTCAAAAAAATAAAATGCTTCATTTGATAATAATTGGACATAGATCACCAGTTCGGGATCATCAAGGTTTACTTTCCAACCCATAGATTCTTGAATACGACTACCAAGCTGCCGTTCGATTTCTGGAGAAGTCAGTGGAAATCGTTTATCCGCACGACGGGCAGATACTCGAAAACTATGACATTGTCTGTTTTTTAAACTGGAGAGAATGGCAGATGTTATTACATCCATTTCAAGCGGAACACGATCAGCATAGGCGTAATTTGCTACTCCAAATGTTTGACGGATCCGCTCCCCTATTTGATCTGGCTGAGCTGTAGGACCTAGAACTAATTCGATACGTCCCATTAATGCACGAACTTCTGACACATCCAGATCAGATACAGCACGTCGAAGGTTTTCCACAAGCCTCGTCACAAACCAGGATCGATTCTTTCCTTTGAGTGCAATCTCTTGATAATGAATAATGAAGGATGACATTGTTGTCTACTCTATGGGTTTTTTGATGCCATGCGAGACTTAATTGCCTGGTTCGTTGCGGCCTTTCTGCTAGCAACTGCTGCAAGTCTTGCTAGCACACTGCGCTACTACCGACTCAGGCGCCAGCGTGCAACTGACTTTCAGCGTGTTCGTGGACGTCGCATCATTGCTGAACTTCCAATTACCGATGACTTAGTTTATTTCACTGAAGATACAACTCATTTTTATTACGGTGAACGTTCTATAAATAAGAGTCAAATCCAAGTCGCACGAGTCTTAATTAACGGATCTCCAATTGCAGAAGTCTCTGCTCAACACCAAACATCTCACATAGTAAAACCACCAATCTTTGTAGACCAGCCTGAGGGTATCCTCCGGGATCGATGGGATGTCATGATCGGAACTGAATCCGGTGATATCTTAGTTGAATGTGGTGCGGTACGAGAACGAGTTTCCCAGGAACTTGCACGAAAGATCTTCGATGCCATCAAAGCTACGATTGAAAGCTAAAATTCACCACTCCGTTTCTTTTATATTAGCACTGTGATTCACTGCACGAGCGAGCACAAACAACAAATCGGACAGCCGATTCAAGTAGATAAGTATAAGTGGGTCCACTTGATCGCCCAATGCAACTACTCGCCGTTCCGCCCGACGACACACAGTACGGGCCATATGCAAGGTTGCACCAGCGGGCGAACCACCAGGCAGAATAAAACGACGCAAAGGTTGAGGCACCGATTCAAAATGATCAATGGCGTCCTCAAGTTTCTTAACGTCAGTTTCGGTAATAGACGCCTTCTCAACACGCCCCTGAATTTTAGTAGCTGGATCAGCCAGAAGCGAACCAAGGGCAAAGAGGTCCTTTTGGACATCTTCCAGGACGGATCTAACTTCTTCGCTTACCTCAGCAGAACATGCAACTCCAACACATGCATTTACTTCGTCAATCTCGCCGTACGCATCAACCCGCGGGTTCGATTTTCGAACCCGGCTGTTATCGAACAACGAAGTCTCGCCAGTATCACCAGTCTTTGTGTACAGTTTCATATGTTCCTGAGCATGCATTAACGCTCATATCGCGGACATTATACGTCGCATGCCAATATCTCAACTGCCAACTTCGTTACAGCGACAACGTTTTCGGAGACGGCTCTTTACCTGGTACCGAAAACATGGACGCGACTTACCTTGGCGGCATACAAACAACCCCTACCATATCCTTGTTTCCGAAGTAATGCTCCAGCAAACTCAAGTTGAGCGTGTACTGCCTAAGTACCATGAATGGCTTACTAAATATCCCTCTCTTTCGGCACTTGCTGATGCACCCATTAAGAAAGTTGTTAGCACCTGGCGTCCACTAGGGTACAACGTCCGTCCACGGCGTCTACATGCTATCGCCCGTGAAGCAGTCCTTCACTTTTCAGGACGCTTACCTTCAGACGAAGCTACATTGCTCTCATTTAAGGGAATAGGCCCTTACACCGTCGGAGCAATTCGAAGCTTCGCTTTTAAAAAACGTGCAGCAATCCTAGACACGAATGTGGCTCGCTTGTTGTTTCGGGTGTTTATCGGACAAGGTGAGCTAGAAGCACATGCCACACATAAGCATCTATGGATAATTTCTAAAGCTTTAGTGCCACGCAAACATGTCTTTGATTTTAATCAAGCACTAATGGACTTCGGTGCTTTACTTTGTACAGCTCGAAAACCTCATTGTGAAAACTGTCCAATGACCACAATGTGTGCATCGTACCCAACCTTAAAGCAAAAAGACTCAGCTTCTAAAAAACGATAGCCGTGCATAGTGCTCGACATTCTGTTAGTTCCACATAACAATCATTCTGTTGTCCCTACATAGGATTAATGTTGTTGCCGCCGTTATTGAACAAAACGAACACTTCCTTCTAACCTGTCGCCAAAAAGGAGTTCATTTGGAAGGCCTGTGGGAATTCCCTGGTGGAAAAATTGATCATGGAGAAACACACGAAGTGGCACTGCGCCGGGAAATACATGAAGAGCTTGGGGCTGATGTTGAGATAAAAAATTGTATCTTAACAACATCACACACATATCAAGATCGAACTGTCAAACTACACTTTTACCAGTGTCGTTTAATTGGAATTCCAAAACCTATGCTTGGTCAAAAAATGCGTTGGGTCCAACGGCAAGAGCTTAACAATCTACAGTTTCCGCCAGCAGACAATGCGTTAATCGCAATACTTACGAAAACGGAAGAGCGCTGACAGTTGCACTGACAAATTTCTCATATCCAGTCACTTCAACCTTCGATCCAGGTTCTACATAATCACGGTGAACGTACCCGAGTGCAATTGCACCGGAACGAGGAGTAGAGGCTACGCTTGTAACAGTGCCTACATCCTGACCACCTGCACGCAGTATTGTGCCAGGCTTCGGAAGCGTGTTGGAATCAAGGCAAAGTCCAACTAGTTTCTTTACTATACGACCATGCCCGCGATCCAAGATTCTGATCACAACTTCCTGTCCAACATAACACCCCTTGGTAAAAGAAATTGCCCTCGACTCAATGCCCGCTTCCAGCGGAATAATTTCCTCATCCATATCGATACCAAACAACGGTATCCCCGCTTCAATACGAGTAGCTGAAACCGCTTCCGTGCCAACTAGCAATGCTCCAGATGCAAGCAACGCATCTCGCAAGAGTTCATTGAAATCGCTAGAGACATATATCACGAAGCCAGGCACGCCTAGTTGATCAACACGCACTACAACAACTGAAGCATCTTTAAAAGTACTTCTGGTATTACAGTATTGGGTCCAACTATCTAGTCCAGTTACATTGGGAATCGTCTTTTCAACTAATTTTGCCGCTTCAGGTCCATGTATACAGACTCTTGAAAGGTCGGCAGTTAAATCCCCTATCTGTACGTCCTCTGTAAAAATTAAGTTCTCAAGTCGCTGTTTCACAGACGTGGCGACATGTGCAGGCACATCAAGCAAAAGCATGTCTCCACCCTCGATGACGTGCATATCTGTCATCATCCGGCCTTGTGGTGTCAACCATACTGAATAACATCCAGTTCCTGGTTGAAGTACCTCAATGTCGTTGGTAAGGAGACCCTGCAGATAACTGGCTCTATCAGAACCAGATACAGCTATCATGCCTCTCGGCATAACGTCTCCCACAGCAGCTCCCTGGAGAATAGCCTGGTAATCAGTTTTCAGTGTCATATAACGAAGAACCCTACAGAATGGCCAACGTCTGATACGATCAATCTAAGTTTATGCGTGGAATCCATTGTACTTGCGTCCTAGTTGTATTTTTATTGTTGAGTTCATCGGCTCATGGCAACCAAGAAAGTCCTGCTGAGAGTGAAACTTACGGATTTGTAGTGTTTCTACGTGGTGCAGCCATTGGCCGGGAAGATGTGACCACGAAGATAACAGCCGATGGAAAAACGACTATTTCTGGCCGTGGACGCTTAGCGCCACCCTTAGATATTGTCGTACGTGAAGCTGAAGTTCATTACCAAAATGACTGGACTCCTGAATCATTACTTATTGAAGGGACCCTCAGAGGTGACGAGATCGAATTGAGGACAGACTTCCAGGGGACTGAAGCTCAGTCTGAGACTCGTGTTAATGGACAGGTTGAGACAGAAACAGACACTGTGACGGCAACTACTATTGTTCTCCCAAATTTATTTATGGGTACCTACGAAGCACTTGCTCGTCGGTTAAAAGATGCAGTGGTTGATACAGAGCTTCCTGTTTTCATTGCACCCCAACAAGAAATAAAACTCCGTGTTAATACAATTCGCCAAGCAGTAGTACAAACTGGCACTACTACGTTTACCGTTCGCCAGTACGACCTAACCATGGCGAGTCCAACTGGTGATCTTCAGATACAACTGTCAACCGATGAAGTTGGGAGACTCGTCCGTTTGACTGTGCCAACGCAAACGCTTGATGTTGTTCGTGAAGATGTTGCAGCTTCGACATCACGGACCGTTCTCCATTCAAATCCGTCAGATGAATCAGTCATGATTCCCGCAAATGGTTTTAATTTAGCAGCAACAATAACGCTTCCGACACTTACGTTAAAAAATCAACCAGCTGTGGTGCTGGTCCCAGGGACTACAGGAGACCGTGATGGTGTTGTGGCAGGAACACCTATCCTTAGCCAGCTTGCTGGCACGCTAGCGGATGCTGGATTTCTAGTAATACGGTACGACCGTCGCGGCTACGGGCAATCTGGTGGACGAGCAGAAGCGGCAACGATTGACCATTTTGCAGAAGACGCACGAACTGTTGTGCGCTATATAGGAAAGCGGAAAGACGTTGATTCAAAACGCATTGCCATTGTTGGACATGGTGAAGGGGCATGGATTGCACTATTGACAGCCTCTCGTGAGAACCGTGTTTCTGCTATTGTTTCGATTGCCGGTGCGGCAACAACCGGAGCTGAACTAATTCTTGAGCAACAACGACTTATGCTTGAACAGATGCAAGTGCCAGACGCAGAACGCCAGGCTAAAATCGTCCTTCAGAAACAGATCAACTCAGCCGTCATAAGTGGAGAGGGGTGGGAAGAAGTACCAGAGGAACTTCGACAACAAGCTGACAGTCCATGGTTTCAAAGTTTACTTACCTATAACCCTTCGAAAATTCTTGAGAAAATTGATCAACCAATCTTAATTCTCCATGGTGAATTGGATCATCAAGTACCCGTAAGCCATGCTAAACGCCTCGCTGAACTCGCACATGCTATGAGTGATTCTAAAGCAGTCAAATTGGCAACTATTCGAGACCTGACACATCCACTAGTTCAAGAGAAATCGTCTGCTAACAGTGGAACTATGCTAAGCAATCAAACTATCAGCACAGAAGCAACCGGTCCGCTTATTGATTGGCTCGCTAAAATGCTTGCAGTTAGGCGATAACACGATCGATAGGAATGAGAATATGAATCGCGTAGTTGTGCCTGATCTAAAAGCTAAAAAGCGTCGTGGCGAGCGAATTGCAATGCTGACAGCCTACGATGCAACAATGGCTCGGCTACTCGATCGAGCTGGTCTTGACGTCATACTGGTTGGTGACTCAGTGGGAATGGTTGCACTTGGCTACGATAACACTCTCACTGTAACGCTAGATGCAATGGTGCACCATACACAAGCAGTCACCCGCGGGGCTCAACGTGCCCTTGTAGTAGCAGATATGCCCTTCCTTACCTACCAGATTAGTGTCTCTGATGCCGTTCGAAATGCGGGCCGCCTAATGCAAGAGGGAGGCGCAGCAGCCGTTAAACTAGAAGGAGGCAGTTCTGTAATAGATGTCGTAAAACGACTAGTTGCTGTAGGTATCCCTGTCATGGGACACCTTGGGCTCCTGCCACAATCAATTAACCAGATTGGAAAGTACACTCGGCAGGCAACCCAACCAAAAGACGCTGACACCCTCATTGCTGACGCAGTAGCGCTAGAGCAAGCTGGCGCTTTCGCAGTTGTGCTTGAAGCGATCCCAGCCGAGCTTGCAAGAGTTGTGACTGCACGCGTTGGTATTCCAACAATTGGAATTGGCGCAGGACCAGACTGTGATGGTCAGGTGCTCGTTAGTCATGACATGCTAGGTTTGTTTGACGAGTTTGTGCCATCTTTTGTAAAGCAGTACGCGAAGCTTGGCGACGAAATCCTCACAGCTACCCGTGAATATGTTGACGATGTTCGTGCAGGGCGATATCCAGTATCAACACCTCAGTTAGTAAAAACTAAGACTAAGGTGAGATGACGACCGCGCTAAGCGAGTCCATCGAACAACTTCGTGCACGCTTGACGGAACACCGGCGCACAGGAATTACGATTGGCCTAGTGCCAACGATGGGCTCACTACATGCTGGCCATGTTCGTCTAATTGAACAAGCAAAGCAGGAATGTGGAATCGTAGTAACAAGTATTTTTGTGAACCCACTACAGTTCGACCGTGACGATGATTTTAAAAACTATCCACGTACATTGGCAGAAGATATCGAAGTTTGTAAATCATCAGCTGTAGACATTGTCTTTACACCCTCAGTGGATGAAATCTATCCAAGCCCCCAGGAATGCACCATAAAAGTGGGCCGTTTAGGAACGTACCTGTGCGGTAAATACCGCCCTGGTCACCTTAATAGCGTTGCAACTGTGGTGATGAAGTTGCTACAAATTGTACAGCCCGGACGAGCGTATTTTGGTGAAAAGGATGCTCAACAACTAGCAATTATTCGTTATTTAGTGAGAGATTTTTTGTTGCCGGTCACCATTGTAGGTGTCCCGACAGTTCGCGAAGCAGATGGCCTAGCCCTAAGTTCTCGAAATCAGTTACTCAGTCCAACCCAGCGCCAGACTGCTATAGTTCTCTACAAGCTGCTCTTATATACGCAGAAAAAAATTGCAACAGGTATGAAAGAAGCAAAAATTGTAAAAGAATTGGCAATGGCACAAATTCCAAAGGATGTAGCTGTGCGGATAGAGTACCTCGAACTTGTAGACCCTGAGAACATGCAACCTGTCGAGCTTATCGCTGGTCCAGTGTTAGCTGCAGGTGCTGCTTGGGTTGGCACAACAAGATTGATTGATAATGTTATTTGTAATCCAATTGCAGATACACACTAACTGGAATGTTTCGGAGCGGGTATGAAATTACGAGAAATCTGCAAGTCGAAGATTCATCGGGCTACAATCACAGCAGCGGACCTTCACTACGTGGGGAGTATTGGTATTGACAAAACCTTAATGCAACTAACAAATATCATTCCTGGCGAAAAGGTCTCTGTCTGGAACATCAATAACGGTGAGAGAATCGAGACATACGCAATCCCGCTAGAAGGTGATTCTGGGAAAGTTGTCGTTAACGGTGCTGCAGCGAGACATTTCCAAGCTGGCGACACAGTTATTATCGTTGCGTTCTGCCTAACCGATGAACCAGTGACTGCCAAAATGATTGTGGTAGACAAGAAGAATCGCTTTGCTAAGGACTTGCCAAGTAATCATGAAGCCCTTAGCCTGGAATCGTAGTCAATCGAAGCGTGAACTAATACTCCTTCACCACGCTGCTGATCCTTAAATAGCGTGATTCGTAGGAGAATGGTACTTAATGTCAGAGAAACCTCTTCAAATTGCAGTCATTGCTGGGGACGGTGTCGGAAAAGAAGTTATCCCCGCTGGTGTTACGCTACTCGAAAGAGTCGCACGTGATGCTACGTTCTCGTGTGAATTTGTAAATTTTCCGTGGGGTTGTGAGTTTTATCTTCAAACCCAACGGATGATGGATGAAGACTGGCTAGATCAAATAAGAAATTTTGATGCAATCTACATGGGGGCGATCGGTGCACCAACTGTCCCGGACCATATTTCTGCGCAGGAACTGATTCTTCCAATCCGGCAACGTCTAGTCCAGTACGTCAATCTTAGACCAATGAGACTATTGCCCGGCATCACCTCGCCTTTAGGTAAAAGAAGCACGAGAGATATTGATATGGTTTGCGTGCGTGAAAACTCTGAAGGTGAGTACTGTGGTGTTGGTGGTCGAGTTCATGTGGGTACGACAAATGAACTTGCTGAACAAACGAGTATCTTCACACGGCAAGGTATCGAGCGGATTGCACGTTATGCATTTGAACTTGCCCAAAAACGCCCACGAAAACTGCTTGCTAGTGCAACTAAATCAAATGCACTTCAGCACTCCATGGTTCTATGGGATGAAGTAATTTCAAAGGTTTCAACTGAGTACCCAGATGTGAAACTACAGAAGTACCACGTCGATGCATTGGCAGCTCGTATGATTACAAGTCCACAGACTCTTGATGTCATGGTTACTTCGAACTTGTTTGGGGACATCTTGACTGATATTGGTTCAGCAATCTCTGGGAGTCTGGGGGTTGGACCAAGTGGAAATATCAACCCTGAGAAAGATTTTCCGTCTATGTTTGAGCCAATCCATGGCTCGGCCCCTGATATCGCTGGAAAAGACCTTGCAAATCCTATTGGAGCAATCTGGGCTGGGGCTATGATGCTAGAACATTTAGGCCAACCTGAAGCATCTAGACGTCTTGTTGAAGCTATCGAAAGTGTTCTTGGAAATGGAACAGTTCTTACGCCTGACCTTGGCGGCACAGCTACAACAACAGGAATGACCGCAGCCATCCTAGAAGCATTGGAGTAAAACACCACGAGTCTTGAAAGTTTTTGGGTAACCTATGGAATATCACCACAAAGGAGTTCACGTGAAAATCAAAAACCAATCTCTAGTTATCGTAACAATGCTGGCGAGCCTGCTAACAACTACCATGTTGACGGCAGTGCTAACAGCCCAGTCTGGAGGCACGGTGGAATCTTTTTATGATTTAAAAACGACAAAACTTGATGGCACACCAGCTGACCTTGGGGAACACCGTGGCAAGGTTGCTCTTGTTGTCAACGTCGCTAGCAAGTGTGGTTTTACCCCTCAATACACCGGGCTTGAACAGCTCTGGCGTGACATGAAAGACAAAGGGGTAGTGGTACTTGGTTTCCCAAGCAATGATTTCGGCGGTCAGGAACCTGGGACAGCTGAAGAAATTGCAACATTCTGTAAAACCACATACGACGTAACATTCCCGCTGTTCTCAAAATTGCAAACAAAGGCGGGTCAGGGACAGTCTCCCATTTATGCTTGGCTTGGAGAATCAGGGGATTTGCCAGCATGGAATTTTACGAAATACGTTATTAACAAGGATGGCCAAGTTGTAGCCTTTTTCCCGAGCAAGGTTGCACCAGAAGCACCGGAACTAAAGGCTGCTATCGACAAAGCCCTCTCAGGGAGCTAGAGCCAACCATCTAACTAAAATGTTTCTAGAAGGACACCGTGTGGATTCTCCGTACGACAGGCAACAGTACGCCAGAGCAAACATTCAGAATTTTGATAAATGATGTTCGCACTATTGGGCGTGCTATAGGTGCTGACTTTGTCCTCGACGACCCATTAGTATCACGAACCCATTGCCGTATAACGGAACTACCAAACGGAGAACTTGAGGTTAAAGATCTTAATAGTACGAATGGCACATTTGTAAATGGAACACGCATTCAAAATGCACGATTGACATCTGGAGATTCTCTAAAAATCGGTCGACTAGAACTAATCGCGCTTAAAGACGACAGCTAACTTGTAAGCAGAGCAGATCGCTCACTTCAAAAAAGCTGATCTACATAGAAAGGTCTGCTTGCTGAACCCGTGAACAGTTTTTGAATGTTGATCTACAGATCGTGGTTAGCAAGATATTCTGTTACAAAAGGATTTGTTGCCCGTTCATGTTCTACGGTTGTATCTGGACCATGCCCGGGATGAACAGGAGCCTTATTCCCAAGTGTGAATATAACAGTTGTAATGGAACGTAAAAGAATTTCGTAGTCGCCCCCTGGAAGATCAGTTCTTCCAATCGAGCCCGCGAAAAGCGTGTCGCCAACAAATAAGTGTTTGTCGGCACTACCCTTCTTCCCAATCTGAAGGCATACACCACCGGGACAATGACCTGGAGTGTGATGAATACATACCTCATAATCACCAAAATGAATTAATGAACTATCGTAGAATCTGTCAATTGGTGGAAGTGCTTCAGCATGGATCCCAAACATAGCACCTTGCTGAACAACAGATTCATAGAGAAAGAGATCATCGCGATGCAGATAAATTGGAACATTAAACTTATCTTTAGCTGTTTGGACACCAGTAATATGGTCAATATGGGCATGAGTTAGCAATATGTACCGAATTTCAAGCTTACGCTCATGAACAATTTCAACAAGTTGATCGACTTCATCGCCAGGATCAATCAGCACTGCCTCGTGCGTCCGCTCACAGCCCACGACAAAGCCGTTTTTATAGAAAGGTTCAACTGTTCTGACTTCAAGAATCATTCGTTACAATCTAAGTGATGATTATTGCCGTAGTTGATGATCTGATGTTTGCCAGCAAGATTTCTACTGTAGCAAAAGCGGTCAAGGTGGACGTGGTCTTTGTGCGATCAGCAGAACAAGTGCTGCTTCGTGTCAAAGAAGAACGTCCGTCACTTGTTATTTTTGATCTCAATAGTACTAAGTTAAAACCGCTTGAAACAATCACTGCAATTAAAACTAATGCTGAACTGAAATCAATACGTACCCTTGGCTACCTTTCTCATATTGATGTCGACCTAGCGTCAGCTGCCAGAGATGCTGGGGCAGATAAAGTGCTCGCTCGATCTACTTTCTCTGAACAGCTCCCAAGTATTCTCTCCAGTCCTAGCCACTAATTGAATCATTGTTTGCTGTTAAAGTTTCTAGAACTTTTAGAACTAAGCTCCATAGTACTTTGTACAAGCTCTTTCGCATCTTTTATCTGTTCCATAATGAGGGCAATATCCATTTTTGAACCACCTTTAGATGGTTCTGAAACCTGGCAATAAACGCCATGCTGACCCACTAAGGCCAAAGCATCAGTAAGCAAATCGAGTGAGACAGCTAAACGTCCATTCTTCGTTCCAAACATAGTTTCGTGTACTTCAAGAGCATCGTGGTGTTTGTCTAAAACTGACATCTAATTTCCTCTAGGGGGGCGAGATGGCCGTAATTCTACACGGCTAGGCAAACTTCGTGCAGGGTGCATAAGGAGATCTGTAACAACTTCTGCTACGTCTTCTGGCGAAAGTTTCCAGTCAATATTTTTCCCAGATTGACCTCTGAAATTCGTCTTCACTGAACCAGGCAGAACGTGAGCAACACGAATCCCATCGTGACGAACCTCTTGCATAAGTACTTCACTGAATGCGTTAAGGGCTGACTTCGAGGAACAATAAGCCGAACCTCCTGGAAAAGGATTCTTGCTAGCAAGACTTGAAATATTAATGATCCACCCACTATTGTTCTTTTGAAGATGCGGCAACGCAACTCGACAACAGTAAAAAACACCTGTTAAGTTAGTATCCAGGACGGCATGCCAGTCATCTAAAGATATTTCACTGACCGAGCCCCAAACACCTATGCCAGCATTATTAATCAAGATATCGAGGCTACCGAAATGAGTTGCTGTTGTCTCAATTAGTTTTTCAACGTCTTGATAACGTCGCACATCAGCCTGAACTGAAAGTACTTGTTCCTCTGAAGAAGCCAGTTTTCGCAGATTAACTGCAGCCTGCGTGAGCTTGTCCTGTTTAGTACCAGTCACAACAATGCTGGCACCTCGTGTTAGGAGAGCCCTAGCCACTGCATACCCAATACCTTCAGAACTACCTGTAATTACAGCGATCTTTCCAGAAAGACTCATCATGCCTATTACAATACACCGACGGTGCTAAACCAAGACTAAAGACTCTTAGTAGGCCATGCACCCAACAGTGAAAACGTAGATCATTAGGCGCTTAATGAAATGTCATCAAGGATTGTAATTCTCGGAGCTGGCGAATTAGGTGGGGCTGTCGCTCAGGCGGTTGCTACTCGTGATTGTGTTAGTCAGATTGTTCTGATTGACACGGTAGAGTCAGTAGCCTCTGGGAAAGCCCTTGATCTCAAGCAATCCAGCGCCATTGACCACTTCCATACTCAAATCACTGGAACAGACGACGTGTCAATTGTTACAGGTGCACAAGTATGTGTGATTGCCGATCGAGCAGGCCCACCCAAAAATGAATGGGCCGACAAAGAGGGCTTGGCTATGCTACGCCAAGTACTCCAGTACGGATCTGGTGCGCCAGTTATTTTTGCTGGCACTGGACAAACAGAGATGCTCCTGCGTAGCACCCGTGACTTAGGAGCTGCGCGCGAGCGACTGATTGGTTCTGCTCCAGAGGCTCTAGTATCAGCTATCCGAGCAATTGTTGCTGTTGAAGCAGAATGCTCTCCGGATGAGGTGAGCCTTAGTGTTCTCGGTGTGCCTGCTGGTGGATTAGTAGTGGTCTGGAGCGAGGCAACCATTGGCGGACATGCGGTTGAACATATGCTCTCGCAAGCTCAGTTGAATCGCCTAGAAACCCGTGTAGCTAAACTCTGGCCACCCGGCCCATATACCCTTGGAGCTGCGGCCGCTCGTATTGTGCAATCTGTTGTAGAATCTGGTCGCCACCGGGCAAGTGTCTTAACAGTGCTTACTGATGAATTTGGTATTAAGGACCGTGTCGGAATCTTACAAGCTCTTCTTGGCCAGGGGGGTATCATGCAGGTACAGGTGCCTTCACTCAATACAAGAGAGCGCGTGAAACTAGAATCCGCATTTGAGAAGTAAGATCAAAAATATGCGTAAATCTATTTTCTTCGTACAGTTACTTGTTACATGCCTTGTTGCTGGAGTCTCATTCAGTCTTACAGCAAACCCCCTTATTTCATCTAAAGCACTAATGAAGCATGTTCGCTTCCTCTCTTCCGACAACCTCAACGGTCGAGGAAATGGAACCCCAGGTCTTGAGAAAGCTGCTGATTACATCGCGAATCAATTCATGGCAGCAGGCCTTAAAGCTGCGGGCAACGACGGCACCTGGTTTCAGCCGTTTGAAATTGTTACCGGTTTAAACATAGGAACTGAGAACCGTCTTGTGATCCAGGCTGGTCCTCAAACAGTGACATTCAATCTTGGTTCAACCTATTACCCTCTAGCTGCAACCTCAAACGATTCCCTAGAAGCACCCTCAGCAAAAACAAAGAATCTACCTTTAGTCTTTGCAGGTTACGGAATTTCTGCCCCGAAATTAGAATATGACGACTACTCAAGTATCGATGTAAAAGATAAAGCAGTCATAATTTTCACACACGAACCACAAGAGCACGATGCCTCAAGTCGGTTTAATGGAACTCGCTTTACTAGACATACCCTGTTAATGGAAAAAGCAATGGCAGCGCGTTCACGTGGAGCTCGTATGCTCATTGCTGTATCAGATCCAACTCATGATCATGACACTGGTACATACGAGAGCTTTAACAAAGACCCGCAAGCAGAGGATTATGGTATCCCCGTACTACGAATCAAACGATCTCATATTGAGCCCTTCTTAAAAACTTGGAACCTGGACTCTCTTGCCAAAGAAATCGATGAAACTCTTATACCAAAGTCACACGACCTTGATGACGCAACCGTAAAATATGTAGAAACTCTTTCAAAAAAGCGAAGCATCGTGCGCAATGTAATCGGTATTCTACCTGGAAGTCACCAGGCTCGAGGACACGAAGCTGTCGTAGTCGGTGCACACTATGACCACCTTGGATTTGGTGGACGCCATTCTATGAATCCTGACCTCGCTGGACAAATTCACAATGGCGCTGATGACAATGCCTCTGGTACTGCTGCAGTAATTGAAATTGGGCGTGCGGCCTCAACTAACACTTCTCACTTTGATCGCACACTTGTTTTTATCGCTTTTGCAGGTGAGGAACTTGGGTTGCTCGGATCCGCACATTATGTAAAAAATCCGATCGTGCCCCTTGAACAAACCGTCGCAATGATAAATCTAGATATGATTGGTCGCGCCAATGGCAAGGTCGTGGTTAGTGGACTCCATGTTTCCAAAACACTCACAGCAGATTTTAAAGAAGCTTCAATTATGTTTCCTGATCTGAAAGCTACACAATTCCAGCAAGGTGCTGGAGTTGGAGCAAGTGACGATACTTCTTTTGCTGTAAAAAAGATTCCGGCGATAGGATTTTTCTCTGGTTTTCATGCTGATTATCACCGTCCAACAGATGACTGGGATCGTATTGATAGTGAAGGTGCTGCACAAATAGCTTCGCTTGCTTTCCAAATTACTTCTAGAATTGCTAACCGAATAAACCGACCTGAATTTGCAGCACCTGCTCCCTCACACGGCTCATCAACTGCCGACAGCAGTGCTGGATCGATTGGTGGTTATGGCCCTTACTTTGGCTCGATACCAGATATGGGTAGTAGTAATGATGGTGTGACTTTCGCTGAAATTAGAGAAAATAGCCCTGCTTGGAAGGCTGGGCTTCGTGGGGGAGACACTTTAATTGCCTTTGCTGGAAAACCTATCAAGACCCTTATTGATTTTACATTCGCACTCAGAGAAAAAAGTCCTGGCGATACTGTTGAAGTACAAGTACGTCGAAATGACACAATAATTATGGCCACCGTAGAACTGACAACCCGGCCGTAATGTAACTATTTTATTTTGATTGTTAAACCATGGTCTTAGTGGCCATATTCATAATCTCAGGGCTGATTCTGGCCAACGCGGTTTATGTTGCGGCAGAGTTCTCTGCCGTCAGTGTCCGAGCGAGCCGGGTCCACATGCTAGCAGGCAACGGCAACCGCCTTGCCAAAAAGTTGCTCCCCATCCTCAACTCACCAGTAGCACTAGATCAACATATTGCCACTTGCCAAATTGGTATTACTCTGTCTAGCCTCGTTATCGGAGCTTATGCGCAAGCAAACTTTGCAGTCTTGTTAGTGCCATTCTTTGCGTCTTGGACCAACATTCAAATAGTCGCTGCAGAGTCCTTGTCTGCTGGGTTCGTGTTAATAATCCTTGCAGGACTGCAACTACTGCTCGGCGAACTAATTCCAAAATCACTAGCGCTGCAGTATCCAACACCCATGGCGCTGTACACCATGTTGCCGATGGCCCCGTCGGCCTTGCTATTCCGACCTTTCAACACGATTCTTAATGGCAGCAGTTTAGGTCTACTCCGCTTGCTTGGTGCTTCCCCGCACGGTCACCGGCACATTCATTCACCAGAAGAAATCGAACTGTTAATTGCGGATAGTCGTGAGGGTGGCCTACTAAAACCTGACGAACATAGGCGCTTACAGCGGGCGCTTCGATTGAACCTCTGGCAAGCCAGGCAACTCATGGTGCCTCGCACACACCTTAAAGCTATTGACGTAAATACACCTTTAGACCAAGCCGTCACAATAGTCACACAGGGTTCTTACTCACAATTTCCTGTGTACCAAGACTCGATTGACAACATTGTAGGCATCCTACATGCCAAAGACCTTGCGCGCTGGTGTGTGACTAACAACACAGCCGTACCCTTGGTGGATGTCATTCACCCCTTGTCAAGCCTTCACGAAAGCGTAACGGCAGACCGTGTCCTCAGGCACTTTCGTGAACAAGGAGTACAACAAGCACTCGTTGTTGATGAGTTTGGTGGCACCGCTGGATTAGTAACACTGAAAGACGTGCTATCTGAACTTCTTGGAGATATTGGCAACGAGCTACAATCAAATGACCCTGCGACGGAAATACTGCCTAATGGTCGAATACGTCTTCCCGGCAGAATGCCCGTTCACAAAGCAGCTAGGCTCCTTAACGTCAAGTGGGAGACTGAGGTAGCAACACTTGGCGGCCTGGTCACTGCTGAACTTGAGCGCCTTCCAGAAGGTGGAGAACAGGTAGTCGTAGACAATGTGGAACTAACTGTTGAAAAAGTCGCTGAACACGCTGTGCAGTTTATTATCGCAAGGCGTCTGAACATTACGAAAGCTCAAACAACTACAGATGCCTGACTCACTTAGCATCTTTATCATTATTACTGCACTAGTGCTCCTCAACTCTATGTTTGTGGCAGCAGAGTTCGCAATTGTAGGTGCTCCCAGAGGAATAATTGAACATCTCGCTGAACAGGGCGTTCGAAAAGCACGTCAAGTACATACCATTCTTCAAGATATAAGACTGCAAGATCGGTATATTGCCACCGCTCAGATTGGTATCACCGTGGTCAGCCTTGGTCTTGGTATGTATGGTGAACACGTTGTAGCTGACTTGCTTAGACCCTGGCTAGAAGGCTGGACCAAAAACCCGTGGCTAACTACACATATGTTAGCCAGTGTTCTTTCTATTGGATGTCTCACTTATCTACACATCGTGCTCGGTGAAATGATTCCAAAAGCACTTGCACTGCAACACGCAGAACGAACAGTACTGTTGGTAACACCAGTGATCGTTATTTTAGAAAAAGCCTTGTCACCACTCGTGTCTGTGTTAAACGGCATTAGTAATGCACTGCTTGGAATGTTTGGAATCCGGAGACAACAACAAAAAACTGAGCGTTACCACACTACTGACGAGCTTCGATTAATTATTGAAGAAAGCCACCAAGGTGGCTTGCTCCGAGGTGAGGCGGGTTCACTACTGAGAGAACTCTTTGAATACGGAAACTTAAACGCTGGACAAGTAATGGTTCCACGCACTCAAATAGCAGCACTTGCGTCTTCAGCCGATCCTGAAAAACTACGTACTCTTGTTAAGACTTCACCTCATACGCGTTACCCTGTTCACACAGGTAGTCTCGATCATATTGTTGGCAGCCTCCATATTAAAGATGCGCTCAGGCATCTCGTAGAAAACCGCCCCGTTACCAAACATGAAACTCGTTACTTGCCACATGTACAAACTACAGCACCTCTAGATGAAGTGCTTTCTGCAATGCGCCACCATCGCGCACAGATGGTTATTGTGACGGATAAATATGGGACAACCACAGGCTTGGTAACCATTGAGGACCTCTTTGCAACCCTAGGATAGAAAGCCTCAGGTTAACCCGTAGAAATAATGGGGCTCCGATCAAAAACAGCGCCACAATGTTTTACGAAGGCATCTTCAACATTTCTGATTGGCATCAGTTGACCAGTTAGTTTTTCAAGTGATGTGACCCCACGATCTTCAATCCCACATGGAATAATCAAACGGAAGTAATCAAGATTAGTATTCACGTTGAAGGCAAGACCATGACTCGTAATCCATCTTGAGATACGAACTCCTATAGCTCCAATTTTGTCATCCCCAACCCAAACACCAGTAAGGCCATCGATGCGCGTACCCACAATTCCATATTCAGCACACACCCGAATCATAACTTCCTCTACGTCGCGTACGTACCGATGCACATCTCGACGATCAGGATGAAGATTAAGAATGGGATAAACAACGACCTGACCTGGACCATGATACGTAACGTTGCCACCTCGTCCGGTCTTGTGAACTGCAACTCCAAGTTCTTGTAAATGGTCAGATGTCGCTACGATATGGGAATGGTCTTTGTCTCCATTTACGCCAACGGTAATCACAGAAGGGTGCTGAAGGATTAGAAGTAAGTCTGGTACATGATCGGCTCGGCGCTCTTCTACGAGGTGCTGTTGTAGCGTAAGAGCCTCGGCATAGGAGACCATGCCAAGCCTCCGGATCTCAAGCTGACGCAATGTCTTTACACATCCTCAGAACTAAAATTTTCAAGTTGCGTTTTGAGATCTGCCATAAACTCATCAGCTACGACCCCATCAATCAGCCGATGATCGAAGCCAAGTGTTAGATACGCCATAGTCCTGATTTGGACTTTGTTGTTTACCGGTACAGCTCGCTTTTCAATTGTTCCAATGCCAAGAATTGCGACCTGTGGCTGATTGATGATCGGAAAACCAAATTGTGCCCCAAGTTGGCCAGGATTTGTAATTGTGAACGTGCCATCTTGTACTTCCTCAGGCTTTAATTGTTTAGATCGAGCACGGCTTGCAACGTCGACAATAGCTTTGCTCAGTCCTAAGACGTCTTTTGCCTGTGCATTTTTAATCACAGGCACAATAAGCCCCTTCTCTAATGAGACCGCAATCCCAAGGTTAATATTCTTTCGATAAATAATACTGTCTCCATCAAGTGACGCATTAAGAATCGGATGTCTTTGAATCGCATCAACAACAGCCTTCGCAATAAATGCCATGTACGTTAATTTGGCGCCAGCCTGATCATATTCAGCTTTTTTCTTTTGACGAATCTTTTTTAAGTTTGAAAAATCTACATGGAAAACTGAGTGAACGTGTGCAGAAGTACGACGACTCAAGATCATATGCTCAGCAATCTTTTTTCGCATATTCGAGAGCGGCTCAACACGATCACCTGGTGCTGCTATGGAAGCCGGTGCCGTCCTTTGAGTGGCAGCTGACCCTCTCTCAATGACTTGCAGAATGTCTCGCTTAGTCACACGACCATTCGCACCAGTTCCTGCAATTTTGTTGATATCAATATTATGTTCATCGGCAAGACGACGAACTAATGGTGATGACTTCAACTCGCGTACTGCTTCAGTTGTTAACGAATCAGTTGAGCTTGTTTTGTCCGTTACCGATTTAGTCACTGCTTGATTGGAAGCAGTGCTTGTCTGTGTGGTTTCGACCTGTTCTGGCAAGGCATGATCCGTACTAGTAGCAGGCTCGTCCGTATCTGAGATTGTTGCTACCACACTATTTACGGCAGCCATCTCACCCTCTTGAACTTTTACTGATAAAAGCACACCAGACGCAGGAGCAGGAATCTCTGCATCAACTTTATCGGTAGAAATTTCAAACAGTGGCTCGTCGCGATCCACTGTTTCGCCAACTTTCTTTAACCAGCGGACAACGGTCCCCTCAGCAATGGACTCACCCATCTGAGGCATTAACACAGGAACAGGCATAATGGTCTTTTTCTCTCTGTAATCTTCAGATGCCTGCAATTACATGTGAATAGCAGCACCATGTGTTGCATGCGAAGCCTCGGCAACTGCTTCGGAAAACGTCGGGTGTGCATGAATGGTCCTGATGAGCTCCTCAACCGTGCATTCAAGACGCAAAGCCAGCACAGCTTCAGCCACGAGCTCTGTAGAACGGGGTCCAATCATGTGCACTCCAAGTACTTCATCGTACTTCTTGTCAGCCACGATCTTCACAAAACCTTCACCTTCCCCAGCCATCTTCGCGCGACCAAGTACTCCAAATGGGAATTTTCCTACTTGGACATCGTATCCTTGTTCTTTTGCTTTGGCCTCAGTTAATCCAACACTCCCAATTTCCGGATCGCAGTAAGTACAACCAGGGACGTGAAGAAAATTCAACGGCACTGCTTCTTGTCCAGCCAAACGCTCAGCCACAATAATACCTTCTGCCGAAGACACGTGAGCAAGCTGAGGATGAGTTGATTCGCCAAGAGTGACCACATCACCTATAGCAGAGATGTTTTTAATAGAGGTTCTATAAAGCTCGTCAACCTTGATATATCCCTTTTCAAGTTCTAAACCAATATCTTCTACACCAAGACCAGTCGTTACCGGTCCTCGACCAGTTGCAACAAGCAAGATCTCTGCTGTCATAGACACGGTCTTACCATCTGATGTTTGTGCTTCGATATCAACACCCTTAGGGTTAGCCTTAGCCTTTGTCAACTTCGTACTTGTTAACGATTTAATCCCTTGCTTCTTGAATGACTTTTCAAGTTCTGTAGAAATGGCCTCATCCTCCACAGGGACAAGACGTGGCAACAACTCTATAATTGTTACCTCAGAACCAAAGCGCCGGTAAATGGAAGCACACTCTACACCCACTGCTCCGCTACCTAGAACAACTAAAGATTTTGGAACTTCTTTGAGATGAATTGCCTGGTCGCTAGTAATGATCCTTTTCTTGTCAATATCAACACCAGGGACGCTGCGAGGGGAAGATCCTGTCGCTATAATAATTTCTTTTGCATTAAGCGTTTGCTTGTCCCCCTCGAAGATGTCAACTTTGCCATCGCCAAGAAGTCGAGCAGTACCTTTAATCCAATCGATTTTATTCTTCTTAAATAAAAACTCGATACCTTTCGTGAGCCCAGTGACAATCTTTTCTTTCCTAGCGTGGACTTGTCCCATATCAATCGACGGTGCCCCCGCAGGAATCGTTACGGCCCATTCTTTTGCTTGCTGGATTACCTTTAGGGCGTGCGCATGCTCAAGAAGCGCCTTAGTGGGAATACAACCCCAGATTAGACAAGTACCACCAAGTGCCTTCTGCTTCTCGACCACAGCCACCTTGAGACCTAACTGTGATGCCCGGATAGCAGCTACATAGCCACCCGTGCCTGCCCCGATTACGACGACGTCGTAAGAATTCGACAAAGATTGCTCCTTTAGACCACCCTGAATAAGTGTGATCACAAATACTATAAATTAGCGTATCAAAAATTTGAGGGATTAAAAGGCCTAGGACTGCATCAAACACGCGAAGGTGAAATGGCACGACGGGGAAACGACATAATGCCGTATCACCGTCGCGCTATATTAGACGTAGATCGTATAAAAACCAGCTTTATTTCTGAGGAAGAACAGCATCCTTCAGTTGCTTGGTTATCCTCGCCTTAACGACTGTTTTTGCCGGAATCTTGATGGCTTCACCAGTGGCTGGATTCCGACCCATTCTTGCCTTGCGCTTCTGTACCACCAACTTCACCATTCCTGGTAATACAAACTCCCCTGCTCGCTTCAGCTCTTTTTCGGACAATGCAGTCAGCTCGTCAAAAAACGCTCGTGCCTCCGTCCGCTTAATACTGAAGTGATTGGCGAAGTGCGAGAAGAGTTCTGATTTGCCCATTCTCTTTGCATCTGCCATCCAAAGGTCCCCTTATAGCTAGTGCGCGCCTAAATACAGACCGCATTACATGACAGTCGCGCGCGCACGACCGCTGCGGGAATTTAAGTAAAACGAATGCTAGCTTGCACCTCAAGGCAGTGTCAATGAAAAGAGCATTTTCCCACACACCTGTTTTGTAGAGCAAAATGCTAGAATTCAGGCTAGATGTCAAACATATCTCCGTTGGAGACTTTTCCTAACCCAAGACCAGGCCGTGACTTCGAGGTCAAAATTCAGTGCCCTGAGTTTACTTCAGTCTGCCCAAAAACGGGTCTCCCAGACTTCGGTGAAATCCAGATTACTTACGTACCGGCCGACCTCTGCATCGAGCTTAAGTCGCTCAAGTACTACATGATCGGGTTTCGTGATCGAGGGATTTTTTACGAGGCTGTGACAAACCAAATCCTTGATGACCTCGTTACTATTTGCCAGCCACGTTCTATGACAATTGTCGGTGATTTTACTGTGAGAGGAGGAATCAAGACCGTTGTAACCGCTACCTACACTGCAGAGGAGGAATGAATAGGGTGGTTTTTCAAACTATTTATATGTAGCCCGGATGAAAAAATGGTTCACCAAATTCCGATTGAAGACAACTTAGATTTACACACATTTCGACCGCAGGACACCAAATCTGTTGTCGAAGAGTACGTAACATCCGCCTGGAAAGCAGGGCTGAATGAGATCCGATTGATCCACGGACGAGGACAGGGTATTCAGCGTAAAATTGTCCACTCTGCACTAGACCGAAATCCTTTGGTCGTAGATTTCTGGGATGCTCCAGAATCTCACCTCGGAGCTACGATTGTGAATCTTGTATCCAACGCTGAGGATTGAATTAAAGTAAGGGACCGATGTATTCAACAACCCGTTTGGTTATTACCTCACTTATTACGATAGCTTTATTAACTTCTGGCGTACTAACAATCCGGGCAAAAAATAAGCAAGCCTTAGAAACACCATTTGAACAATGGCTTGAATCCTTTATAAGCGAAGCACGTGAGCGTGGCTATAGCAGTGTGTTTCTCGAGAGCACTCTTGGAGATCTGAAACCCCTTCAACGAGTTATCCGCAGCGATCGAACCCAAGCTGAGCTCACTTTGGATTTTAATCGGTACTATCAAACCCGAGTAACGCCTTCGGTCATCGAGCGTGGACGTAAACTGAAAAAACAGCATCGTAAACTTCTCGATCGTGTTGCCGAAACTTTTGGTGTTCCACCTAGATTTATCTTAGCAATTTGGGGCATGGAATCTAGATATGGACAAGTCCAAGGCAAGACTCCAGTCTTTCAAGCACTAGCCACTCTTGCTTGGGAGCCTCGACGAGCAAAATTTTTTCGAACACAACTCTTTGATGCCTTAGCCATAGCGGCTAGCAGTGATGTTGAGGCAACCTGGATGTTGGGATCGTGGGCTGGAGCTATGGGGCAACCTCAGTTCATGCCATCAAGTTATCTTCAGTATGCTGTGGATTTCGATGGAGATGGTAAACGGAACATCTGGAATTCAACTGCTGATGTGCTGGCATCAATTGCTCACTATCTTCAGGAGCATGGTTGGAAGAATGGTCGTACCTGGGGTCGTCCAGTCATCGTACCTTCGGCAACACAGGCTCAGCTTCCAGAAATCGTAAGCCAACGAAGTCAAGGTTGTTCCGCAAAGCGAAACATGACAGACCGCCTGCCTTTAAACCAGTGGCATGAATTGGGCGTACGGCGACTAGGTGGAAACGTCCTGCCTAAGGTAACGATTGATGCCAGTCTTGTTGAAGCTGAATCAAATACTTTTTTAGTCTATGGTAACTATGACACACTGCTTTCTTATAACTGTGCGCACTACTACGCACTCAGCGTAGGGTTGCTTGCGGATCAGCTTGACTAAAGAAACTCTAGGACAAAAATTGATCTTTTTTAGTGTCGATTAAGAATAAATTGATTAAGAACGTCGGCTACCCCCGATTGTTCGTGAGAACCTGTTATAAACCAACCGCGTTCCTTCAAAGATTGCACGGCATTGCCCATCACAACTGGGAGACCAGCAAACTCAAGCATGTCAAGGTCGTTTAGATTGTCTCCAATGGCCATCACTTCATCGCGCTTCAATCCAAGATGTTCTGCACGCCATTTTAATGCATGGCCTTTTGTTGCACTTGGAGCTGTTATATCTACCAAGCAAAAATCCCGTTCCTCATACTCAGTTAAGGCTACAGCAAAGTCTGCTCCACCCTCGAGACTGCTGACCAAAAGACGCATGTCCGCTACAGAACCATTAAACATTACTTGAATCGGATCTTCTGTCAGTGCATCCTCTAGTGGCGTGCACTGATCGATAAGCGATTTGTTGCGTGCCCAATATCCTTTTCTATTTGGATTGTCCCAATCCATAGATTCAAATAACAATTGTCGAGCATCATCGCGATCAAAGATTAAAGCTGCAGCGTCACGATATTTATGCATAGATCGTAGTACTCTTTGCGCAACCTGGCGTGGAAGTAGACGCCTTGCTAATGTTTTACCTGTTATAGAACGCTCAACAGCACCATTGCTGACAATTAAGGTAATCTCTGGTGGTAAATGGTTGGCGATGGGACGTGCAAAGGAATAGCTACGACCTGTCACAAGCGCCACGTGTACTCCGAGAGCAACAACTTTTTCAATTGCTTGTTGATTGCTTGCGGACACGGCACCACTCCCATCAAGGAGCGTGCCATCAATGTCAATACCTATGAGGCGAATCACTTATTTAACCAATCTCGGAGTACCATATCAGGTATGCATTTTTTGCTATTGCGAAGATCTATTACAAAATGAAATTTTATAAATTATTTCGTACGTACTTGGCGTCTGTCGTTGTGCTATTTAAAAATTGCTCATAATGCTTATTAAAATTCTACACTTGCTACTGCTCATCTGCCTCTTCCTCACTTGGAACATTGCCGAGGTACAAGCACAAACAGAGCAAAATCCCACACCTCCACCAAACATAGGTACCCCCCCGCCAGATGCCATAAAGACCAAGAGCGGACTGATCACGAAGGTAATAAGCTCTGGCACTGGAAAACGTACAGCGACTGCTGACGATTTAGTAACAATTCACTACACTGGTTGGCTCGCTTCTGGAGAACTGCTTGATAGTTCCCGCGAACGTGAACAACCAGCCCTGTTTCCTTTAGAAAACGTCATTCCTGGTTGGCGCGAATGCGTAACTCTAATGACCGTTGGTGAAAAGCGACGATGCTGGATTCCTCAGAACTTAGCCTATAGAGGTGAACGGGGACGACCAACTGGCCTGCTGATATTTGATATTGAATTGCTAAACTTTCAACCATCTCCAACAATCCCGCCATCTAATTTAGTAGAACCCCCAGTAGATGCCGAAAAATTAACTTCAGGACTTGCCTATAAAGTACTGGAACCTGGTGATGGCGTCCGTCGCCCACTGCCAAATGGACGCGTAACTGTCCACTACACAGGATGGACAACTGAGGGAAAGGTTTTTGACAGTTCCGTACTACGCGGTACGCCGGCAACCCTTCAACTTAACAATGTGATCGCAGGGTGGGTAGAAGGCGTACAGCTCATGGTAGAAGGACAAAAAACACGCTTCTGGATACCAGAGAGCTTAGCTTATCCCGAAGGCGGGGGGCCGGCAGGTCTGCTAGTTTTCGACATTGAACTCCTTCGTATTGATAGATAGCCTTAACGATTGGCATCCAATTCAACAGAAATATTTTTCCAACGCCCTTGATGAAACCGGAGTGCACTTAATAAAGCACGGGTAAAGTGGCCGAGCAGAATAGCCATCCAAATATCTTGGGGCGCAAGCCCGCGGGACATTTGTAAAACTGTACATAGCCCGATCGGTATGGCAACTTGTGAAATAATTGAAATGACTAGTGGGCTTCTTGTGTCACCGGTTCCCTGTAACCCACCTGTATAACTCAGAGCAATAGTGACAAAGAAGCCTGAGAGACTTAAGTATTGCAATAACTGAACACCCAGCGATGCCACGAGCGGCTCTGTCATTCCAAAAACTTGAAGCAGGTGATTCGGTATAAGCAAAAACATGCTGCCAACAATTGTTGCAACTACAAGACCATATCGAGATGCAACAACTACACCCTTCGCTGCTCGCTTATGGTTACCCGCTCCAAGGTTCTGACCAGCAATTGTTGCTGATGCTCCCATTAGACCTACCGATGTCCAGGTAATAAGCGAGAATAGCTGTGTATAACCAACAGCATACGCAGCCTGAGCAGCGGCACTGTGCTGCAGAGAACCTACAAAACGCACCAGCATTACACCTGCAATGTTCATTGCAATACCCTGCATACCAGTAGGCAAACCAAATCGAAACAGCGCACGAATAATTGAAAAATCTGGACGTCTCTCGATTCCTGTATGTACGTGAATAACAGACCCTGGCCTAAAAATGAGCCATATGCCGTACACACCAACCAGCAAGTTTCCAGTAACGGTACCAAGTGCGGCACCAAGTGTTCCAAGCGGTGGGATCAGAATAAGGTTAAATGTAATAGTTAGAATGGTCAGCCAAACACCAAGCTTGAGTGGTGTGCGAACATCCCCTGCGGCGCGGAATGCGCCACTTAACATGAAAAACATTATCTGGCCTATACCCCCAAGAAACATAACCCGCATATAGGGCAAAGCCTCTTGCTGAACTTCTGGGGCAGCATTTACCAAATCGAGTAGTTTCGGTGAAGCTACATAGCCCACACATGCCATGATTACCGCTAGAGCTGCCGCAGTTAGAAATGACTGATAAACAACTCGGTTCACTTTTTCAGGCTCGTTGGCGCCTGAGAATCGCGCCACGAGTACTGCCATCCCTGTGAACAAGGAACTAATAAAAACAATGACAACAAGGATCACTTGCCAGCTAACACCAATTGCCGCATTGGCTGTAAAACCAACGAATTGGCCAACCATTGCGTGATCTATGATGCCTTGTAACCCTGCAACCACGTTTTGTAGCATTGTTGGCCACGCCAGACGCCACACAGCTTTTCCGAGCGGACCTTCAACAAGTGATCTATCAAATTTTCCTGATTGAACTGAAGCAACCATCTGTATGTCTTATATAGTATCGCTCGAGAATTAATGATTGCCCGTGTTCAATGAGTCCAAAGGGCCTGTTCCCGTGCAATAAGAATTGAGGAGGATGAGGTGAAGATACAGCAATTGATTGTTGTAACAGTGATTTTTACGATGGCAATGGGCGCAACGTATTCAACTCAATCGGGTTCACTTAGTGGTGATTTAGCAAAGGATTGGGAAGCACAAAAAGCAACAATGATCCAAATTTCAAACCAGATGCCTGAAGATACTTTTAATTTTAAGGCAACGCCCACCCAGCGCAGTTGGGGTGAACAAATCCTTCATGTGGCCGGCGCGAATGTGGGTCTAATGCAGATTCTTGGATCGAAAGTCCCCGCACCAGTGATTAACCAGACAGCCAGTTCAAAAGCTGAAATCCTCAGTGCGTTAAATGATTCATTCGATTTTGGCTCAGCAGTCCTCAAGGAAATGGATGATGCATCGCTACAACAAATAGTCAAGGGACCAAGTTTCTTTGGCGATGGTACACGGGTTAAGTTTGTTTACCGGACGATGATGCATACAGAGAACATCTATGGACAAATGGTTGTCTATTTACGACTCAACGGACTCGTGCCGCCAGCTAGTCAGTAATGTTAAACAATCTTTGTTAGACGTCGAGCTCTTGTACTTCCAGTGCTCGGTCCATAATGAAGCGAAAACGCGCAGACGCATCTCGGCCCATTAACTCATTGAAAACACGATCGGTAACAATTCGATCGTCTATTTCAACGCGGAGTAATCGACGTGTTTTTGGGTTCAGCGTTGTTTCCCACAGCACCTTTGGCATCATCTCTCCGAGACCTTTAAAACGAGTGATCTCTGGGTTCCCGCGCTTGTTCTGATGTTGCTTTAGGATTTGATCCCGATGCGCATCGTCTAATGCCCAGTATGTCTGGTCTCCAATATCTATGCGATAGAGTGGCGGTTGCGCGAGAAATACCTTCCCGTCCGTTAATAGTTCCGGTAGATGACGATAAAGAAATGTTAATAACAAAGTGGCAATATGGTTCCCGTCAGAGTCAGCATCAGCAAGAATGATCGTTTTGCCGTAACGCAAACGACTCATGTCAAAATTTTTACCGAGACCACAACCAAGAGCTGTCACTAAATCAGACAGCTCTTTGTTCTCGATGATCTTAGTGAGCGCCACACCTTCAGTATTCATAACTTTTCCACGTAACGGCAAAATAGCTTGGCGTACACGATCGCGTCCTTGCTTGGCTGATCCACCAGCAGAGTCACCTTCAACAATAAAAAGTTCGCTATCAGAACGATTCTTAGTCGTGCAGTCACTCAACTTGCCTGGCAGGTTCAATCGACCAGAAGTAGCCGTTTTACGTGTCACCTCAGCTTGGGCTGCTCGGCTTGCCTCACGGGCTCTGGCCGCAAGGATAATTCTGGCGACGATTGCCTCAGCAATAGTGCGATTGTGGTTCAGCCAATGCTCAAGGGCTTGCCGAACCGAAGAATCCACCAAGGAGAGTAGTGCAGGATTATTTAGTCGGTCCTTGGTCTGGCCCTGAAACTGAGGATCCTCTATAAACAAACTCAATACACCAACCAAGCCTTCCCGGATATCCTCCGCAGTTAGCACTACCCCGCGCGGGGAGAGGTTGTGGGTTTCTATATAGTTACGAATTGCCTTCCCAAGGCCTGCTCGAAAACCATTCTCATGCGTGCCTCCTGAAGCAGTAGGAATACCATTGACGTAACTGCGTACATGCTCATCCGTGGATTCAGTCCACTTCAGGACTAAGTCGAGTCGAGGTTCACTGTCACGCGAAAGCACAAATAGAGATTCGTGTACTGGCTTCGCACTTCGTTCTTGGATGATTTTTGCGAGATAGTCACTAATCCCTTCTTCGTGAACGAAAACATCTTTCGTGCCTTCCAGTTCATTCAAAAAAGTGACATGTATCCCATGATGGATATAGCTCACAATCTCTAAGCGCTCGCGAATGATCGCTGGGTCAAATTCAATCCTTGTGAAAATCTTCGGGTCTGGCTGGAAATACACTGTCGTGCCAGTGCCACGAGCAGCGCCAACTTTCTTCAACCCGCCAGACAGTCGCCCTTGCTTAAAGCGCATTTCCCACTTTGTGCCATCTCGCTTTACTGTTGCGCGAAGCTCTTTCGACAGTGCATTTACTACACTCGCCCCCACACCGTGCAAACCACCAGAGGTCTTGTAACTACCGTGTTCAAACTTCCCCCCGGCATGCAAAACAGTGAAGATAACTTCAAGTGCGCTCTTCTTGCTTTTAAGATGTTTGTCGACCGGTATACCGCGACCATCATCAGAAATTGTTAAGGAAGTGCCATCGGCATGCAGTTTCACAGTAATATTTTTTGCAAAACCATTCATCGCTTCGTCAACTGCGTTGTCAAGAATTTCCCAGACTAAATGGTGCAACCCAGTCATCCCGACGCCGCCAATGTACATACCAGGACGTCTGCGAACAGGATCAAGTCCTTCAAGAACTGTTATGTCTTTTGCCGTATATTTAGCCATGTTCTCTAAAGAGAAATAATTGCTGTCTGTTTATCTTACTGATTCACGAGTGGCTCTGGAGTTTCGATTTCACTGGGAATCACACGGGTAAACTTTCCCCGTTTCGTTAGTTCATGTCCTTTTCCACCTCGACTGGTTACTTTGTACTTAGCTGTGCTGATCGTTTGCTCAGCACCTCGATTGGTCTCAACACGAAGGATGTGCCGTTCGCCCCTTGACGCAAGAAATCCCAGCACACGGTCTTCTTTAGCAGAAAGCTTAATCAGAATGACGCCACGACCTGGACCTGATAGATAGTTCACCTGTTCTGCAGGGCACAGTAATCCTCGGGCATTTTGTGTTGCAACTATCAGGATCTCGCTACCGCTGAGCTTTGCAACTCCAATTACTTCAGCGCCTTTTGCCGGTCTCGCAAATCGTCGACCTGCTCGTGTACTAGGTTCTACAAACAACGCAAGACTAAAACGCAACGCATAACCATCACTTGTCACAGCCACCACGTGGACCAATGGGATGTTGTTTTTGCCAACAGCTGCAAGATCTCCAGACACACGAGAATCAAGACTAAAAGCTCCAACTATGTATTCGCCGTCTCGAAGTTTAAACAACTTCTGCACCGGCTCTCCATAACCCGTTGAGGCTGGAACATCAATAATCCTTGCTGTGTAAGCCACGCCGAAATTAGAAAAAAACACTATAGTGGCACGGGTGCTCCCCTGTAGCACGGCCAGCACAGCGTCTCCTTCTCGAAGACGAGTTGTCGATAGATCTTTCACTTCCTTCTGTCGCTTGACCCAACCATCACGTGAAACAATAACAACATTGTCTTCGTCAACAATGAAATCATCTTCAGTAAATGCTACTTCTTCTGCTTGTTCGATTAAGGTTCGGCGCTTATCAATTTTTACGCCAGCATATTGCTTCTGTATTTGAACAATCTCGTCTCGGACAAGCTTACGACGACGTTCTTCGTCTTTTAGCAACGCATTAATTTGGCGGAGACGTTTTTTCTTGCTCGAAAGTTCTTCTTTAATAACTCGAATTTCTAATTTTGCAAGGCGATATAGCTTTAGTTCAAGAATTGCATCTGTCTGTTCAGCATCAAGACGAAACCGTTTCATGATTACCACTGCTGCGTCTGCTTTGCCATCTGACTTTCGGATAATACGAATGATGTCATCTAGAACATCAAATACTGCAGCAAGACCATCAAGTATATGAATTCGTTTTTTGAGAGCTTCTCGTTCATGCTCAAGACGACGCGTAACAACTTCGACCCTGAAGTGTAAAAAGGATTCAAGTAAAGACCGAAGATCAAGTCGGTCAGGAACAGCTACTTCTTCGCCTTCGCTTTTGCCTTCAAGCGGCGTTAAACATGTCAGATTGACTGCAAAGTTGGTCTGCAGAGGCGTGTTCTTAAAAAGGTATGCCATGACTATCTTCGGATCGGCTTCACGTTTAATCTCAAGTGCAATCCGGACGTCATCCGTCGACACATCCATCACGTCAACAAGTAGCGGTAGCTTACGGGACAATACAATCTCGGCAATGCGCTCGATCAAGGCTGACTTATTTACAGCGTAGGGAATACTCGTAACATATAGAGTTCTGGCAACACGTGATATTGGACCTTCCTCCCACGTTGCACGTAAACGAATCGTGCCTGAACCAGTTTTGTAAAGCGCCTTGATTTCTTCTGGAGGATTGAGAATTTGTCCCCCTGTAGGAAAGTCTGGACCTTTAATGTACCGGCACAATTGCGCATTGGTCAGCGCAGGTTTGTCGAGTAACTTAATTAGTGCTTCGCATACCTCACCAAGGTTATGTGGCGGGATATTGGTTGCCATCCCAACAGCAATCCCAGTTGCTCCGTTGATCAGCAAATTTGGAATACGTGCAGGTAAAACAACTGGCTCTGTTTTCGTGCCGTCATAATTTGCTTGAAAATTAACAGTGTGCTGGTCAATCTCGCTAAGCATTTCATCTGAGATATGTGCTAATCGACATTCGGTATAACGCATCGCCGCTGCGCCGTCACCGTCTATCGACCCAAAGTTTCCTGAACCATCAACAAGGGGGTACCTCAATGAAAAAGACTGCGCCATTCGCACGAGAGCTTCGTACAACGCCGCGTCTCCATGTGGGTGGTAACTACCCATTACATCCCCAACGACTTTTGCGCACTTTCTGTGTTTCGCTACAGCGCTCAGATGTTGTCGCCACATCGTGTAAAGGATCCTTCGCTGTACTGGTTTGAGACCATCACGAACGTCTGGTAACGCGCGGGAAGTAATGACCGATAGTGCGTAGTTGAGATAGCGGCTCTGTGCCGCTTCATGCAGGGCAACTGCCTCATGATCGTCCGGTGACAACTCGGAAGTTGCGTTTGGCAGGTCGAATAAAGAGGGATCGGATTTTTTAGTTGAGCGTTTAGCCGATTTTCTAGTTGAGCGTTTAGCCAATCTGGAACCTCAATAGCTACAAACACATCATATTATCTGACCCGCAAGACTGACATCATACCGAGAATGTATGATTGAATGGAGAATGGACACTCAGGAGACTCATATATGATGGATTATGGCGCTAAGGACCTAGCTAGATCATTCCGAACAGTCCGAGCAAATACTGCGCAGATTGCAAATGACATCCCAGAAGATAAATACACATTCGCACCAGCAGATGGCACACAAACAGTCGGTCAATTGCTAGCGCACATTGCAATAACGTATCGATTATTCCAAGCAATGCATCTGCAGGAAGATCCATCGAAACCTGTTGATTTTCAGAAGTTATTTGCCGAGATTGACGCTGAAGCTAAAAAACCACGATCAAAAAACGACATTCTCGAACTGTTAAATACTGAAGGAGAAAAATGTGCAGAATGGCTTCAAACATTAAGTGACGAGTTTTTAGCCGAGCGTGTCGATATGCCCAACGGCGACCCACCATCTAAGAGTCGGCTTGAAATGCTCATGAGTATCAAAGAGCATGAAATGCACCATCGTGGACAACTTATGCTTATCGAGCGGATACTTGGCATCGTTCCACATCTGACACGCCAACGGGAGGCTGCACGTAACTGAGCGTTTCGTTTCAAAACCTGCACATGGTTGTTTTTTCACAAAAAACACTAGCGTTTTTACGAGCTTTAAAACACCACAATGAGCGCGAATGGTTCAAGGCTCGCAAGGACGAGTATGAGGAACACGTACGGAATCCAATGCTGTTGCTCCTTGAACAACTTGCAAAAGATTTCCAACGTTTTGCACCTGACCTTGTTGCAAGCCCGCGTGTTTCATTGTTTCGTATTTATCGAGACATCCGCTTCAGTGCTGACAAATCACCACTCAAGACACAGATAGGTGCTTATTTTCCGAATCGAATACTCATGAAAAAAGGTGCCGGCCTTTATCTCGAGATCGGACCAGACGGCGTCTGGAGTGGCGGCGGTCTTTACCGTGCTACAACTTCACAACTTCAATTTATTCGCGACCACATTGCTTGTAATCACCGGAAATTTAAAAACATCGTTGAGTCAACGCAGTTTAAAAAAACTGTAGGCTCACTACACGGCAAAAAAAATAATCGTATTCCACGGGGATTCCATAACGATCATCCCGCAGCACCATACTTGAAATTCAGACAATTCCTAGCAGGCTGTGCACATCCAGCTGAATTTGCCCACACGCCACAGTTTTATAAATCCACTATCACTAGCTTCCAGGCGGTCACACCATTAGTCCGATTCCTGAACGAGTCACTCTTGACACACGAATCAGACTCACTGCAAGAGACGCCTGGGTCTCTCGAGTAAATAATGAGGCTAGCCTGCGGAACAATTAACCCAATGCCTAAGTTTGTTTAGCAAGTGACCCACGATCGACTTTGCCAAGGTGAGTACGAGGTAGCACCTTAAGAAAAACAATTTTTCGTGGATATTTATAGGACTCCAAACGTGTTTTTGTAAAAGCTTGCAATTCAGCCCCAAGCTGTGTAGACGGAGCGTCAGCTACGACAAAAGCCCAGGGCTTAACGAGACCAGTATCGTTAACAACACCAACCACTGCTACTTCTCGTACAGCTGGATGAGTCAACAAACAGTTCTCCAACTCTCCTGGTGCCAACCACTTACCATTGACTTTGAGCATGCTGTCTGCTCGACCGCAATAAACATAATTTCCATCAGATCGACGGCGCAACATGTCACCAGAAATGTACCATTCACCTTGAAAAGCCTGCATTGTTTCCTTCGCCTGCTGCCAGTACTCGATTGCACGCGATTTGCCGCACACCCAAAGCCTGCCTACTTCGCCATCAACTACTTCAGCACCCCTATCATCACAGAGCTTGATATTGAAACCTGGCACCACCTTCCCAAGTGTGCCAGGCACTACTGCGCCAGAACGGTTGCTTAAAAATATGTGCGACATCTCAGACGATCCAAGGCCGTCGAGAAGTTCTACATTGAAAGTACTCAACCATCGTTTGTGCAACTTTAGAGGCAGGGCCTCTCCGGCTGACGTCGCAAGACGGAGACACGACAAATCCTGTAGAGCGGCTTCCTCGTGCGACACCATCTGTTGAATCATATTTGGGACACTAACAAACACTGTAGGACGGTGGCGTCGGATCTCGTCAAAGATTCTTTCAGGAGTGCAACGTTCTGGAAATAACACGCAGGAAGCACCCACAGAAAATGGAAAGAAAAGGTTTGAGCCTGTTGCATAACCAAAATACAGTTTCGGCACTGAGATCGTAATGTCCTGTTTGTTAATGTTGAGTACATTCTGACCATATAGGTGGGTTGTTATAGCAAATGATCGATGGGCCTGCATTACACCTTTTGGTCGTCCGGTTGTGCCACCACTAAAGGACAAGAGAGCTGGGTCATCTCGAGAAGAATCAAAACAAGTAATATCACCTGTTGACATCTCTAGCTCAGACGAGAACTCAGAAGCACCAACCCCATAAAGCTTGGGCAAACGTGCACATCGGGATGTGGCAGCACGGAATAATTCAAAACGGTTGGCCGGCACGAAAGCTGCTGCTGGCTGAACATAGTCAAAAAAGTAGCTAAGCAGATCTTTTGGAGCATCTGGGTTAACTAGAACTGCTATTGAACCAAGCCGCAAGACGCCAAAAAGTGCGCCAACAAAATCAGGCGTGTCTGGTAATACAACAATCACACGTTCCTTTGGTTTGATATTGTCTCTTGCAAGGATCCGAGCGTAATTTTCAGATAATGTCTTTACCTCTGAAAAATTCAGTATGCTGGTCGCAGTTCGAATGGCTGCTCTGGCTCCATGGCCTTCGGTGATTCTCGCGTCGAGAAGGTAACTACACAGATTGAGTCGTTCGGGAAGTTCAGTTTTTAATGTAGGGGTCGATTGCTGGATCTTCATCACATTCTCCGAACTATATCCGTGTGCTACACGAAGGGTATCGTGACAGACTTAGCAAGTGCTCAAGTAGCTTAAACTCGAATAGCAAATTATGTCAGTCTTTACAGAACCAACCCCTGATTTGCTCCGAGGCCGCACAGCCGTTGTTACGGGCGGGGGTCGTGGAATTGGTGCTGCGGTAGCAAATCGGCTCGCAACCGCGGGCGCAGTAGTCCTTGTTTCATCAAAAACAGCAGCCCATGCTAAAAAGACAGCAGCCCGTCTCCGCGCAGCTGGACATACTGCACATGCAACTCCCTGCGATGTCTCAAAACACGAGGATGTTGAAGCACTCCAGACAACCGCAACCTCCTTACTGGGGAAGGTTGATGTTTTAGTAAACAATGCTGGCGTGGCATTTTCAGCACCCTTCCTTCAAACTGACTTTGATGATTTTTCGAAAACCATGTCAGTCAATACGACTGGCACATTTCTTTGCCTTAAAACCTTTCTCCCAGAGATGCTCAAAACTGGTTGGGGACGAGTAATTAATATCGCATCCATAGCAGGGCTCTCTGCAGGTCCTTATATATCTGCATATGCGACTTCAAAACACGCCGTTGTAGGTCTGACCAAAGCTGTAGCAACTGAAGTTGTCTTAACGGGTGTAACAGTTAACGCGCTCTGTCCTGGATACGTTAAAACAGACATGACCAAAAGAGCTATCAAGCACATTATGCACACCACTGGACTTACAGAACCGGAGGCACTCAATGCGATGCTGAAAACTGCAACGCAAGACCGGCTGGTTGAGCCGGAAGAAGTAGCGGATGCCGTAGTTTTTCTCTGTAGAGAAGATTCAAAGGATATTAACGGTTCGACACTGGTTATTGACGGAGGAGTAGGTGGACGCAAGTATGCTTAATGTTATAAAACCAGCATTGTTTAGTATGGCAACAGTTGCATGATCAAACCAACTTCCTTCTTGCTTGAACACAACCCCGAGTCTGGCATAGCAATAATCACCCTCAACAGACCCGAGCGTCTTAATGCGCTTACGTTCGAGGTATATACAGAATTACGCGATACATTCCGTTCACTTGAAACAGCTGCACATATTCGCACCATTATCATCACTGGAACTGGAAAAGCCTTTTGCTCTGGTGGAGATGTCCACGAGATCATTGGAGATCTTGTGAACAGTGATGCGAAAGAACTCTTAGAATTTAACCAACTCACCTGTGATCTTGTGCGTGCAATTTTTGAGTACCCACATCCAGTTATTGGTGCTCTTAATGGGACTACCGCGGGTGCAGGTGCAGTGATTGCAACCGCCTGCGACATTAGGATTGCTGTACCCTCAGCGCGTATTGCATTTCTCTTTACGAAAGTTGGTCTGTCTGGTGCAGACATGGGTGCAGCCTGGCTCCTTCCGCGTCTTGTTGGGCTTGGTCGGGCCACAGAGTTACTGCTAACTGGAGACTTTATTAGTGCAGGTGAAGCCTACCGCATTGGTCTTTACAATCGCCTTGTAGCTAATGACGAAAACGTGGTCGATGCAGCTAGCAGCTTGGCCACAGCCCTCACAAAAGCTCCCACCACGGCATTGCGTGAAACGAAAAAGGCCTTGCACCGAGAATTGTCTGTGGATTTTTCGACTGCACTTGATCAAGAAGCAAAGCTTCAGGCCTTGTTAATGAAACACCCAGATTTTCGGGAAGCTTACAACGCTTTTGTGACTAAACGCCCTCCGAGGTTCTCGTGAAGCGTCCTGGTATTGACCGGCTGTCGAGTATCGAACCGGTGGCAGCCTTCCTCGAACCGTCTCACTCGGAACTAGCAAAACAGGTTGGATCATTCTGTAAACACGAGTTATTAAATGAAACTGAACCACAATCAGACAAAGAGGCGCGAACCGTCGCACGCAAGTGGCTAAAACTTGTCGGTGGCAAAGGCGTGCTTAGCCCACTAGCCTTAGAAGATCTGCGTGGGTTCTGTCTAACACGTGAAGCAATTGCCTCCTATAGCCCACTCGTTGATGCCGTCGTGGCCATTCAGGCCCTAGTCGCTACATCATTACAACTTGCTGGATCTAAAAAGCAGCAAGCATTGTGGCTGGATGGAATCGTTACAGGACAGATCATGGCAGCCTTTGCAATGACCGAACCGGAAGCAGGTTCTGACGTGGCTGCTATCAGCACGACCGCGACTAAAGACACTAACGGTTGGGTGCTTAATGGGCAGAAACACTTGATTTCAAATGCCGGCATCGCAGATCTCTACTTAGTGTTTGCCGCCACATCGCTAAAGGCTGGTAGCCGTGGACTCAGTGCCTTTCTAGTACCGAGTAATACGCAAGGACTTGTCTACACGGGGACACAGATTGCTGCTGCTGGACACCCGCTTGGACAGATCAGCCTCGACGATTGTTCCGTGCCCTCTGATGCACTCTTAGGATCTCTGAATGGCGGTTTTAAACTTGGCATGATGACTCTTGACCGGCTTCGCCCTTCCGTTGGTGCGGCCGCATGTGGCATGGCCTCCAGGGCTCTTGTCGAAAGCTTGCAACACGTAACTTCGAGACGCCAGTTTGGTGAACCCCTTGAGAGATTTCAGCTTATTCGAGAGAAGATTGGACGCATGTCTACGCTCCTCGAAGCAGCACGTTTGCTCGTTTACCGAGCGGCATGGTGTCATGATCAGGGGAAGCGCATTACTCTCGAATCAGCAATGGCTAAGAGTTTCTCTACAGAAGCAGCGCAATCAATCATTGATGAAGGTCTACAAATTGCTGGTGGCTTAGGGGTAGTTGTTGGTCACCCGCTTGAACGTCTGTATCGGGCAGTCCGAGCGTTACGGATCTACGAAGGCACAACAGAGATTCAGCGCCTGATTGTTGCAGGGGAACTCTTAGGAAGCCAGCCGTTGGGAAACCGGGACAAACAATCTTAATGAAAATTACTTGTGTCGGCGGGGGCCCAGCCGGACTGTACTTTAGCCTCCTTATGAAAAAGGCGAGGCCTGCCTACGAGGTCACACTGCTTGAGCGGAACAAATTAGAAGAAACTTTTAGTGCGGGTGTAGTGCTTTCGGATGCCACGATAAATTCTATTGCTACTGTAGACCCAGAAATTGCTCTGGCCCTTAGCCAACATGGCGTTCATTGGAACGACATTGAAGTGCACTACAACGGCAATTACACATCCTCCACTGGACATGGTTTCCTAGGTATTAGACGAGATCGCCTTATAAATATCCTCCGATCACAGGCACAAGCACAAGGGGTAAATATTTGTTTCGAACACGAAGAAGCAAGTCTCGCTATTGGGAAAAAAGCTGACCTTGTTGTTGCTGCTGACGGTGCAAATAGCAGTATCCGATCACGCCTCGCCACAAAGATTACGACGACCATTCACAAAGGTTCGAATCGTTTTATGTGGCTAGAAACCGACAAGGTTTTTTCGGCATTCACCTTCTGCTTCCGAGAAAACGAGCACGGTCTTTGGTGCATTCATGCTTATCAGTACGCCTCTGATCGCTCAACCATCATTGTTGAGTGCAATGAAGCAACCTGGCTATCAAGTGGAATGGAACGTGCTACTGAAGCGGAAATGAAAACCTATCTTGAACAACTGTTCACCCAGGAATTGTCGGGACACAAACTGATGACAACGTTTGGCCCTTGGCAACAGTTTTCCACAATCTGCACGACACCTTGGTCATCAGATCGATTTGTCCTCCTTGGAGACGCAGCACACACAACGCACTTCTCTATTGGTTCAGGAACAAGCATGGCTATGGATGATGCTCTCGTACTCTGTGAGGCACTCTCCTCACACGCAGAAGTGCCCGAAGCATTCAAACAGTACGAGAAGATCAGACGGCCACAGATTGAGAGTTTGCAACGATCTGCCCAAGCATCTATGGAATGGTTCGAACATGCTTCGCATTACAGAGGGCTCGATCCAGTGTTGTTCAGTTTTTCATTGCTCACACGTTCGATGCGAATCACTCATGAACATTTACGCACCAGAGACCCTAAGTTTCTTGCTCAGGTTGATACAGCCGTATTTGAGAATGCAGAGCATCAAGTTAAAAAGCCTCTCGATCGCACTTGTCTGCCACCTCCGATGTTCACACCATTCCGGTTGCGCGATCTCGTCATCCCAAATCGGGTCGTCGTATCACCTATGTGCCAATACGTTGCCAAAGATGGCACTGTAGGGGATTGGCACCTAGTACATCTGGGAAGCCGTGCACTGGGAGGAGCAGGCTTACTTATAGCTGAGATGACAAACGTCAATCCAGATGCGCGTATTTCACCTAACTGTGCTGGGTTATACAAGGACGATCACTTGGCTGCGTGGAAGCGTGTTGTCGAGTTTGTCCATCATGAAACACCTGCGAAAATTGGGATTCAACTTGGCCATGCTGGCCGTAAAGGTGCAACAAAACCTCCATGGGAAGGGAACCATGAACCTCTTGAAGAGGATAGTTGGTCAATCCTCTCGGCCTCCCCACTTCCATACTTACCTGGCCACAGCAAAATTCCACAAGAAATGACACGTGGCGACATGGATCAAGTAGTTACTGATTTTGTCAAAGCTACCAAGCTGGCTATCCTCGCTGCATTTGATCTTCTTGAAATCCATATGGCGCACGGATACTTACTCGCATCGTTTATCTCACCATTGACAAACAAGCGGACAGATGAATACGGAGGCTCATTAGAAAATAGGATGCGGTTTCCTCTTGAGGTCTTCGATGCTTGTCGTGAAGTTTGGCCACCACATCAACCAATGAGTGTCAGAATTAGTGCCGTTGATTGGGCGCCAGGTGGTATGAACATTGCGGACGCCGTTAAAGTAGCTGCGCTATTAAAAGCACACAACTGTGACATCGTAGACGTCTCTACTGGACAGACTGTACCAGAACAACAACCAAACTATGGTCGCTTGTTTCAAACACCATTTGCCGATCGTATTCGCCGAGAAACCAATATTGCCACCATGGCTGTTGGCAACATTTCCTCTTACATGGATGTCAATACAATCATTGCAGCAGGACGGGCTGACTTATGTCTCTTGGCACGTGCACACCTGTTCGACCCCTACTGGACTAGGCATGCTGCTTGGATGCTTGACTATCCTCTACCTTGGCCCAATCCCTATAAAGCCATGGAACGTTATAACCCGCGACTCGAATTTCAGTTTACAGATAAGAAAGAGTAGCGAGGTGGGTGCCGTTACACTCTATGTTTTGCTGCGTAATCCATCAATACTCAATGATCCAGCACCGCGCACGGCAAGGTAAAGAAACGCAAAACAGAATAACACTGCAGATTCTCCATTATTCTGTACCGGCCAAAATGCTTGTGGTAGGTGTGCAATAAAGTAAGCAGCAGCCATCTGTCCACTGGCAATGAACGCTGCCAACCGAGTGAACAGTCCAACAATAATTAGTATGCCTCCGATAAGCTCCACCATGGCAGCAACCCCCAACAACGAACCAAGAGGCACAACCGTTCCATCAAACATACCGAATAATTTCTGTAATCCGTGCACGAGAAATAGAAACCCAAAAACAATTCGCACAATTGCGTAAATCGTAGAAGCATAACGTTCTGGAATCATTGTTTATCTCCTGTGCATAAAGTATAGAAACAATAATATTGTTTAATCTCCATGTACAAAGAACAGAAGCCCTATAATGTAAGGCTATGCCACTTATTACAAGGGTTAGCGGAACTCTCCTGATTTTGACCGGACTACTTGGTTATATCGTAACCGGCACAAGTAGTCTGACGGCTTTCATCCCAGCAATTTTTGGTTTAATTCTCGTCCTACTTGGAATCTGGGCCAATGCTGAAGAAACACGCAAACACGCTATGCACGCGGCCGCGGCCGTGGGACTCATCAGTTTAATCGTAGGACTTGCAAGCCTACTGCTGTCATGGCTGTACCCGCGGTCATTGGCATCGGTACTGGCTCAAGTGGCAATGATAATAATTGCAGCCACTTTCCTTGGGTTATGTATAAGATCTTTCATTAACGCCCGTCGGACAAATCCTCGCTAGTAGACGACTGACTTATGAACGCTAAACGTAAGGATGCGAACGTGACAGCCAAAGAGAATCTCGGAGATGCCCTGGGACTTATCGAAACCCGTGGACTCATTGGTATGATTGAAGCAACTGATGCAATGCTTAAAACTGCAAACGTCGTGCTTGTAAGCTGGGAAAAAGTCGATGCTGGACTCGTCACTGCATTAGTCCGTGGGGATGTAGGGTCGGTGCAGGCGGCAACTGATGCCGGAGCAGCTGCGGCTCGTCGTGTGGGCGAGCTCATTGGTGTACACGTTATTCCTCGGCCTGCCGACGACTGCGAGAGAGTTTTACCGATCCGCTAGATCTCCGTCGTCGCTCTCGTACGGTTACAGGTCGAAGTGACAACTCTTCTCCATCTACAAGAAGTGCCTGTGTTGGCTTTTCAACATTGAACAACCCATTGTCTGTACGAACGTATAACTGATCTCCTTTGATTAGCAATGCCGGCGTTTCACCTTCGCCAATTACTTCGTACAACCTCACACCAAATTCCTCGCGCAACACGCTTAGAAGGTTTCTGATACGAGGAACAGAAAACCCTCGACGCCGTAAGTCGCCTAGAATCTGAAGCTCAAGAACATCAATTGTGGTGTAACGTCGTTCAGTAAATCCACCTGCAGGTGTTCGTTTAGGAGCAATCGCCGGCGCGAAGAGGCGTCTCGCATCCCACCATTGCAACTGTCTCGCAGATAGCCCTGTTAGGGTTGAAACTTCTCGAGAGCTATAAAACTTCTTCAGCCTCATAATAATTCTTGGGCTTTGCGGTCGGCCATACGTGCGCCCTCAATGTCCTTAAGCGTAACGCCACCTTGACTATGTGTAGAGTATGAAAGGGTAACTCGCTTGTAATTTATGCTGATGTCAGGATGGTGATCTGCTTGTTCTGCCTCTGGCACAAGATGCCCTACAAACGTAACTGCCTCAGGGAACCCAGCAAATGTAAATTGTTTGCAGATGGCGTTTCCACTTAATGACCATCCCTGAAGCGATTGGAGATGTTGTTCAATGTCTGCATGCGACAGGATCACCATGACGATTCCTCCTCCAAGATCACAACAACCAAGATGGGTGTTATAGCCCAAAGCGACTAGGAGTTGTAAGCATTAGTTCAGGGGCCTTAGCATTCTCTAGTAGAAAATCTGCAACTATCTTGGCTGTAAGTGGTGCTAATAGGACGCCATTGCGATAGTGGCCTGTAGCATAAATCACATTTGGCCACTCGCACGAAGGACCTACTAGTGGTAATTCGTCAGGAGATACTGGACGAAGTCCCACACGCACATCACGCAACCGTGCATCTTTGATTGTCGGCAAGACCGCTTGCGCCACTTGAAGAAGGTGTTGCACAGCAGCTGCTGTAGATCTCTCGTCAAAACCAACATCTTCGACTGTGGCACCAACGAGTATGGTGCCGTCTTGTAGTGGCACAAGATAGCAATCAGGACTCCAAATAACGTGTGCTGCCGATGGAGTGTTGCAAACAAGATTCAGGAGTTGTCCGCGAATAGGCTTAACGGGTGCAGGCATCGCCTGCTTAACAGCAACACGAGCAGACCAACTCCCTGTTGCTAACACCAAAGCATCTACTTCAATTGTGCTACCTTCTGAAAGATGAACTTGGACACGGTTATGTCTCTGTTGCAGTGCTTCAACCTTCACCGTTGACTTCACTGACACGCCCTTCTGTCGTGCAGCAACTTCCAAAGCGTGGACTAGAGCACGAGACTGTACGTACCCATGATTCGGAATTAGGAGCGCTCCTGTTGCTGTAGGTGCAAGTCCAGGCTCAAGTACACGTGCTGCAGCTGGTTCAAGATATTGATGCTCAACATGGGTGGCATTATATTTTTCAGCAGTGGTACGAAGGTGATGAGCTTGTTCTTCGTTAAGAGCCACCTCTAATGTGCCTATGCGACGATAATCGATAGGTAGCCCAGAATCTCTACTCACACGTTCAATAAATGCGTCATACAGACCTAGACTTTGCACTCCAAGTTGTAAAAACTCTGGTGAGTGCCCTTCAATATATGGAGCAAGTATGCCTGCAGCGGCTTGTGAAGCGCCTTCACCGGCACGACGTGCATCTAACATTTGCACCTCCGCACCACGCGCAACAAGCTCATAAGCAACCGCACAGCCAACCACGCCGGCTCCAACAACTAGTACTTGCACGAATGGCAGTTTACCCTCTTGAGAACTCTCACGTTAGAGAGCTGGCTCAGTTACTATTAAGATTGCACAATTGACATAAAGCGATCTAATAGTGGTATTGCAAAAAGTATGCATCGAATCTGTCTTTTTTGTGGATCAAGCACAGGTACAAACCCTGCTTACACCCTTGCGGCTCAAGTAATTGGAAAAGAGCTTGCTAGGCGGAAGATCGATCTTGTATTTGGAGGTGGTGCCATTGGGCTCATGGGTGTTGTAGCCAATGCTGTGCTTGCGGGTGGTGGCCACGCGATTGGTGTTATTCCGAAATCACTCGAGGCACGCGACATTGCGCACCAGGGGCTACCAGATCTAAGAATAGTCAACTCAATGCATGAGCGAAAAGCTCTAATGAGTTCACTGGCTGATGCCTTTATTGCTCTACCCGGTGGATTTGGCACTTTTGAAGAATTTTGCGAGGCCCTCACGTGGACACAGCTAGGCCTACATAACAAACGTTGTGGTCTGCTTAATGTGGAAGGATATTACGACCCACTGCTCGCCTTATTTGATCGGGCAGTCAAAGATGATTTTATTACGGTGAATTACCGTGCCATGGTCATCGCACACGCCGACCCGCTTCTGCTGCTAGACAAACTCCTACAGCCAGAGGGCACACCGATAAAACCGTAGTACCGTGGAGACAGCTCAAGAACACTTATACCTCAAGGCGCCACTGCTCCTCCCAGCTATCACCGATGGGATGCAGGGCGACCATACCATTCCGCGGAAAGTTAATTAGCATTTCCTCTGTTGGCACTTCAACTCCAAGCATAAGCCTTAGTAACCGTTCCAAGTAAGGCATATGGCCCACAGCCATAAGTTCTCGGATATCTCCTTGAAACTGATCGCGTATCCATACAGGCGAGTCTGCTGGTTGGAGACCACGCTTAGCAGTCATCGTGGCAAATGGGTTGCAGGCTTTCCAAAACGCTTCAGCAGTCTGCCGCGCCCGGAGCTTTCCACTGTGCCAGATATACAAGGGGCGTACTCCTCGCTGGGTCGCTTGGAGCGCAAGGTGGGCAGCTGCGGCACGCCCACGTGCCGATAATGGACGCATTGGATCAACCTCGGTTATAACTGCTTCAGCGTGATGAACAAGATAAATCAAGTGAACTCTCAGGCTCTTTAGTGGTAGTGCTATACTAAATGGGTTCAGAGTGTGCGGCGATTTCACCGACTTGATGGGCCGCTCGTCCAGATTGTAACCTGGCACTCACACTATCTAAGTCGCGAAAGTTCGCCCGCGACAAAAAGTCAGCGGGCTTTTTTGTTGTCTAAGGAGTTTTATGTCGCGTTTCACGTTCACGTCCGAGTCAGTGTCGGAAGGACATCCAGATAAAGTCTGTGATTACGTTTCCGATTCCATCCTAGATGCCTGTTTTGAACAAGACCCACACAGCCGTGTCGCGTGTGAAACTCTCTGCAAAAGCGACACTGTGGTACTGGCAGGTGAAATCACGACAAATGCAAATCTAAACTACGAACAAATTGTACGACAGGCTATTAAAGATATTGGATATACCGACCCCAATGAAACATTCTGTGATACGACTCTTAAATTGATTTCAATTATTACCCAACAGTCATCACAGATTTCACAAGGTGTTACAGCAACAACAAGTCAAAGTGGAGACCAAGGTGCTGGTGACCAAGGCATTATGTTTGGCTATGCCACTGATGAATCTCCAGAAATGATGCCTTTACCCATTCTCTTGGCACACCGTCTGACGAAGGGGCTAACGGACGATCGCAAGGCTGGCAATGTTGATTGGCTCCTTCCAGACAATAAGTCACAGGTTTCCGTCGCTTACGAAAACAACGAGCCGAAATTTGTTTCAGCGGTTGTCGTTTCAACACAACACACCACTGCCGTTAAACAAAAACAAATCGCGGAATATGTCAGAGAAGATCTCGGTCCACGCGTGCTTGGCCAGTGGTGGAATCAGGACTTAGCGCTTCTGGTGAACCCAACAGGTGATTTTAGCCATGGTGGGCCCGCTGCTGACGCTGGCGTGACTGGACGCAAGATCATCGTCGACACCTATGGTGGCTGGGGCCGTCATGGCGGGGGTGCCTTTAGTGGTAAGGATCCATCAAAGGTCGATCGTAGCAGTGCCTACTTCTGTCGATTTGTTGCCCGGCAAGTTGTTGCTGCTGGTCTTGCGCGAAGGGTTGAAATCCAACTAGGCTATGCCATCGGAATGGCTAAACCTGTCTCGGTAAAGATAGATACGTTTGGAACCGGTGATAGTCGTGCAGCTGAAGAGTTTGTGGAAAACACCTTTGATTTTCGACCACGGGCTATCATTGAACAGCTCGATCTGCTGCGACCCATTTACCGCAACACCACGAATTACGGTCACTTTGGTCGACCTGAACTACCCTGGGAAACAGCGGAGAAGGCCACGGCGACAACTCGATAAAATCTGACCGTTCTACTCACCGAAAGCACGGAAGTTGTAACGGCTCGTACGTGCTGGTCGGAGTGCGACGACTGTCAACCGAGAGCCAAATAATCAGTCCCTCTCGGTGTAAGCGATCCTGAAGAATTGGATACGAATCAACAAATCGGTTCGCGGCATAGGCATGGACATCTTCATACGCTTCCAAGTACTGCAGGGGTCTTGATCCACCAACGCCGACGAGAATCGGCACCGGAGATTGTTCAACTAAGGCTATCGTGCGCTGCTGCAACTCCGCAGAGTGTTGAAACCCGTTACCCCAAGCCATGTGTCGCACAACGCGTCGCTCAGCATAGTACGGTGTTGTGTACATATCTGTCATTGCCCAGATCCGATCTTCCGGCGCAGTGCACTCGTAGAAGTACCGCAACAATGCGCGATCACCTCTGCTCTCCTTCGGCGCATATCCATCAATCGGTGGCGATATTGTCCACCGGTTGAATTTTTCCGCAGATACGTCCCACATCCTCGTAACTCCTCCGAAAACCCCGATCCTGTTCAAGAATGAGGAATTGAAAATCCTGGTGTGGCTAATCGTAGCACCTATTGAGATCACGACTACGACGGTGACAACGGCAAGGAGGACTGTTTGCCGAAGAATGCGACCGACCGTACGCGTCTGCAACGCTTGAGTCACTTGACGCCACGAAACCCAGCTCTGGAAAACCTGTGGAAGGCACCACGCACTGAAAACCATTGCGATGTTCACGTGGTCTTGGAAAGCCCCCATTTTTCGCATGAGCGCATAGTTAGTAATTACCGTCATCAGGCCCAGCGCGAGCATCTTCGCACCCTCGTGCGACATTCCGTCGATTTGCTGGCCACGCACTGCTTTCATTATCAGTAATCCGATGACGAGAAAGGGAAGCAGCATTGTGACGTAGTACAACCACGCCCCGGCATTCTGGGCATGGATGATTTTTGGTAACACAGCGAGTCGCAGTATCGAAAAATCACGTTGCCATGACATAAGCCACGAATCACTTTCGAGTTTTACATCCTCGAGTAAGGGAGTACCTGGTGTCGTCGTCCAGACAGATTCGATGCCACTACTTCCACTCACATACCTGTCACTAACCAGGGCCTTAAGACGAGCTGAACTGGCATCGACCATGGTGTACGCATGCATACCTGCTGGCGCATTGATCGTGACGAGACCATGTTTCGTTTCGAGTGCTTGTCGCTGCTCGGTAGTCACAACATCGTGCGCCCATAGAACGTTTAACCGCGCGCCTATAAAAGCATCTTGATCTTCCAGCCATACACTGTCCTCAATTTCGCCTACTACTTGGAAAGTGCCTTCGACTTCGGTTGGGATAATACGGCCTATGGTTTCTACTCGTTCATCGTGTACTAACCGCGTTACATTCTCGACCGAGGTATTTGTGATGTCATAGTCAAATGCCAAATGGTTATTTTCATTCTCGTTGAATTTTCTATTGACGAGTTGGTACTCTGCCTCTGCAGCAAAACGCAATTCCTTAGAAAGATCGTTGACCCAAACAATCCCAATCCGTGGGCCTAATACGATGGCCGCCGTGTCTTCGACTCTTGTGTCTTGTACCAACTGCGTGACATTCGCACGAGAGGGATCCGCGAGCTCGTAGAAAAATGAACGGCCATCATCACCATTCGGGACTTTGTTGACGAGTTGGTACTGTGCCTCCGCAGCGACGGATGCCTCTGCGGATACCTGTTCAGCCCAGCGAAGCCCAATCCGTGGACCTGCTTTGGGAATCTCGATCAGGCCGATCGCCTCTGGACGTATCACGGGACGTGTACCTTGCGTTCGTAAGATTGCACGGTCGGTCATCAGCGCAGTGATATTGTCTTGCGAACGATCTTGAACCTCATATTGCACCGGTTCCCCAGGCAGGGTAATGGCTGAAACATTCGACTCGTTAGAAATTGGTACGAGTTGGTATTGGGCTTCGAGACGGGTACGTTCTGAGTCGGTAACCCACTCCGCCCAGAGAACCGTCAGCGATTCCCCGGCAGCCCCGGCTTCCATTTGGTACGCGCGCCGAAATGACCCGTAGACACCATCTACGATATTCACCTTTGAATCAGCTACTAGCGCTTTGAGGTTAACGTCTGACGGGTCAAGTAGTTGGTAACTGTGCCAACCGCCGGGCTCTCGAAGAGGCAGATCGTCAAGCCCTCTAGGCTGAGTATTCCCCTGTAGGCCATATTGTGTTTCCAGTTGTGTCCGTAAACGGGGAGATACCTCGGGTGCCCATTCGATGGCAATCCCGGCGGGGAATTGAGGCATTATGCCCACCCAAAACGAAGGCCGAGACTCATCGATCACGAGCGGTACGGATTGGCGTCCTTCCTGATCGAGTTGACGTGCGAAATCAATGCGCTCAGTGAAATAAGCAACGATCCCTTCATTGATTTGGACTAGGACAAAGAACGGCAAGAATATGATGATTCCAACACCAACGAATCGCCCTACGGAGTAGGCGATTCTGCGGTACCCGTCGTGCCAATGTGCAATGAGAATTGCTATAGAAGCACCGAGGCCTACGTACAAACCGTGATCATGTCGAAAACCGAACGCCACGGCCACCGCCACCGCAAGCCCGAACATGCGCAGGAAAGTTGGCTTCTCAATGTATCGCCACGTAAGCCAGCCACCGAGAGGGTATACAAATATTTTTGGATAACTGTAGACCTTGGTTTCGATCATCAGCACCATAACAACGATTAGAAGTACGAAAGCTATGAGACGTGAGCGGCTGGCTTCCCAAGCCATGTCGTAGCTGAGGGTAAGAGCAACGGTAGTGAACGTGACTGCAAGGAATATTTCGCCAATGACGCGGTAGCCCACAATCTTCTGTGCTATTGCTGACATAAACCAAAAGAGTGGATCGCCCATGTCCACAAAGCCGTCGAGCCATGCATCGCCTTTTAGAAACGCTGCAGCTTTCCCGAGAGCTAAGTGATCGTCACCCCCAAGATCTTTAACAATTAACCATTGCAGTATCCACACGAACACAAAGATCGTCGTAAGTGTCAGTGCCTGATACCTGCGGGAAGGAACGGATACCATTGTTATCTGTGCTCTACGCTTTATGAAGATCTGGCTTGTGCTCATCCATCCGATGAGAAAGCATGTTCAGCCAAACTGAATCCTCAAGGGTCTCAAAGGTATGTACCTCATAGGGATCGATCACAAAACACATGTTCGGCTCAGCGATGAATTCATGTTTTTCACCGGTTTCGATATGGTGAACCATAACGCGAATCCGTCCACTCAGAATATAGAACAGTTCCTTGGTGTGCTGGTGGTAGTGGTTCCCGCGAATTACATTCTTTTTCGTGGTGATGTGGTTGATTTCAGCCCAGGTGTAACGATTGACGATCCCATTGAAGATCCCGCGGTCGTCCTCGTGAATCAGGTACTTCTCTAGGAATTCCATGCAGGGCCTCCACTTAACCGTAGAGATCGCCCGGATAGCGGAAAATCTCTCCGGGGGCAATAATCTGTATATCTATATCACATGGTATCGTGCCCTGGGGAGAGCTTGGCACTGCGCTGGGCAATCCATATGATTTGTAGAAAATAAATGACTATTGATACTAAAACATTAGCTCTGAAAGGTGGGCACCCCATCCGGGAAACAAGACTGCCTTTAAATAGTCCTTATCTGGATGATGAGGATGAACGTAGTGTCTCTAGCACTATTCGCTCAGGATGGATCGTAGGTGACGGACCAAAGTGTAAAGAGTTTGAAGAAGCCTTTGCTGAGTACTTGGGTGTCAAATATGCACTTCTAACAACATCCTGCACATCTGCACTGCACCTCGCCTTTCTGGCTCTTGGTTTCAGTGATGGTCAGGCCATCATACCTGACTACACTTTTACATCAACTGGGTTAGCTCCGCTTTTAACTGGTATGACCGTAAAACTGTGTGACGTGGAATTTGACACTGCTAATATTGACACGCACTTAATTGAATCTTTAATCACTGACAAAACAAGAGCAATTGTTCCAGTGGATTATGCTGGGCATCCTTGTCACATTGACAAAATCAATGCTCTCGCTAAAAAACATAACTTAGTGGTAGTGCACGATAGTGCTCAATCCTGCGGATCAAAATTCCAGGGGAAATATGTTGGTCGCCAAGCATTGGTCTCGTGCTTTAGCTTTCATGCCACTAAGAACCTCGTCACTGGTGAAGGTGGATGCATGGTAACTAATGATGAGGAGTTAGCACGAAAGGCGTACATCATTCGTGATAAAGGGACAAACAAGCGTGAAAAATTACTTGCTAAAGGCAATATTGGTTACTTTGAATATCAAAGCATTGGTAATTCTTACGTGCAATCGAACATCCTGGGAGCATTAGCTTTATCACAATTAAAAAAATTGGATCGCATGAACGCTATCCGTCGTCAACATGCTGAATATTTAAACGAGGGGCTCAAGCATGTTGATGGCATTCAACTCCCAATCGTCAAAGAGTACGCTGAATCTAATTGGGCGATTTATGCAATACGGGTTATGGGTGCCAGTGTCATTGAAGTGCGCGATGCCATTCGAGCTGAAGGGATTGAATGCAACACCCACTATCATCCATTGCATATCAATGCATACTATCGCGCAATGGCTAATTATCAGGAAAATGATTTTCCGGTTTCGAATCAGGTGTATCAGTCGTTATTACGACTGCCTATGTACCCTCAATTAACGCACACTGATTTAGACGAAACGATTGCTGCTGTAACAAAAGTTATGCAAGCTTTTCATCAATAACACACTGCCGAGAACAATGAGTTCGTCAAAAATGTCATTCATCGGTTCACTGATCAAGAGAATCAGTTACTCAAAAATTGTCCCCAGGAGCTTGTTGCGTCTTGTCGATGAAGTATTACTGAATGCTGCCATGTCGTGGCCAGGCAGTCCGGGTCGGAAACTATTCAATCGACTACGCGGAGTCACAATCGGAAAAAATGTGTGGATCGGCCAAGGCGTAATCTTAGGCCAACATCCATTTCTGTTGACAATCCAAGACAACGTTATCATTGCAGCTGGCGTTAAGATTTTGACTCATGACACCAGCTTTACGGTTGTTGGTGGGAAAGATCTGGCTGGAACAGTCATGATTGGCAGTAACGTGCATCTTGGTGAGAATGCAGTGATCCTTCCAGGTGTTTCTATCGGGAATCGTTGTGTGATTGGAGCAAGTGCTGTGGTAAATAAAAGCATTCCTTCAGGACAGGTTGCTACTGGGGTCCCTGCTAAAGTGATTTGCTCCATCGAAGAAGGCTTGTCAAAACTGAACACCAAGCTTCGATCAGAGAATTTTTTCTCCACATGGTAAACGACCGAGAACAAGTAGATTTGTCCGTCGTCTTACCCTGCTATAACGAAATCGATTATTTACAAAAGGCAGTCGATAACACCGAAAACCTCTTAAAACGAACAAACTATACGTATGAAATCATCATTGCTGAAGATGCCTCCACAGACGGCACTGATGAATTAGCCGAAAAGCTCTCAAAAGAACGTGACCATATTGTTTGGATGCATCGCAATAAACGTACTGGGCGAGGATCAGCTGTCGCAGATGCCTTTCGAAAAGCCCGCGGTCGCATTGTGGGGTTCCTTGATATTGATTTAGAAGCTCCAGCACACTACATCGTGCCTATGGTGTTAGCTATTAATCAGGGAGCAGACATTGCCGTCGGTGTGCGGAAAATAAAAATTAGCACCCTTGGTTTCGTATTTCAATTACATAAAATCATTACGCACAATGGTTACAAATGGCTTGCGAGAAAACTGTTGAAGGTGAACCTGCAAGATATCGGTGTTGGATTTAAGTTTTTCAAAAAAGCACACATCTTACCAATCCTCGATGAGGTCAAAGATCAACATTGGTTCTGGGATACTGAAATAGTAGTGCGCGCGTTATTGAAAGGCCTCACAGTGTCAGAACTGCCTATTGCCTATACTCCCATTCCCGATCGGGAATCCAAAGTAAACTATGTGCAAGATAGTTTTATACACTTCAAAAAATTATTAGCTCTAAGAAAAGAATTAAAACTATAAGGTTGCGCGGATACGAAATTAGTATGCCTGCTTAGGCAAAACTTCGCTTGGCAACCCGGCCGTCGTTAGTGTTCCTTGTTCTAGGATTAGCACATGCTCGGCGATAGTTGCTATTTCATCTGGCGCATGTGCTACATACACCAACGGAATTTCCAATTCATCACGAATGCGTAGAAGCACTTGGAGAATCCGGCGACGGTGTGGAAGATCTACTGCTGCCATTGGTTCGTCGAGAAGCAAGACGTCTGGGTCAGACAAAAGTGCACGGGCCAAGGCCACCCGCTGACGCTCGCCTCCTGACAGAGACGAAACCTGCCTGTCTAGTATTGCGTTTAAATTAAGAAATTCGATGGTTTCCGCGAGTCGTTCGATCGCAACTGTTCCTTTGGGACAACCGTAAATGATGTTCTCGCGAGTATCAAGATGGGGAAACAACAACACGTCTTGCGGCACGTAACCTACGCCACGAAAGCGTGGCGGAAGGTTAATGCCGGACTTGTCTGAAAATAAAACCCTCTTATCCACACAGATTGTTCCACGCGATGGAGTTCGCAGGCCGGCAATAACTTCTACGATCGAAGTCTTCCCTGATCCTGATGGACCAAACAACGCAAGTGCTCGGCAATCTGATCGGTCGGTTACAGAAAGAGTGAACGACCCTTGTTGCAAGAAAACATCCAGATCAAAAATTGCCATAGCTTAAGGTTCCCTGGTTAGTTGATTTGAAACCAGCACTGCAGTAAAAGCAATCGCAATAGAAATAAAAAGGAGAATTGCTGCATCTTGATTTTGTCCCATTTCAGCAAATGAATAGATCCCTAATGCCAGCGTCCTAGTATGGCCAGGAATACTTCCTGCAATTACAATCGTGGCACCAAATTCTCCTAAAGCTCGAGAAAAGCCCAAAAGTGCGCCTGCCAAAATGGTCCGAAACGCGAGTGGTAACGTAATGGTTGTAAAAACTCTCCAGGGTCCAGCGCCAAGCGTTTCTGCGATCTGCTCGTAGCGTTTAGTCGCTTGCTCGAATCCAGACCGCGCTGTGCGCACAAGTAAGGGTAAACCCATAACCACCATTGCAATCACAACCGCACCAGGTGTGAACACCACCTCAACGCCTAATAACTCAAGCAAGAAACCCAAAGGGCCACGGCGTCCTAACAACCACAACAAGAGAAGTCCTGTTGCTACCGGAGGCATCACAAGTGGCAACGAAACTGCCGTTTCTAGCAATGCCTTTCCTCGAAAATTCGCGCGCGCGAGCAACCAGCCAATAGCAACACCAGGTATAAGCATCACTGCTGTCGCAATCAAAGCAGCGAGCGTTGTAAACGTAGCAATCTGGAGAATTTCTGGATTCACGGAAGCTTCCGTTCCATTGCCTGTAATGGCACAAACCCAGCCTGCTGAAAATATTTTGTCGCTTCCTCTCCCTGGAGATACGCAAGAAATTGACGACCACCGTTGGTATTTCTACCACCCCGTACAATTGCTGCTGGGTACACAATCTGTGGACCGTCATTCGGTGGCACGACAAACGCAATAAGTGCACGACGGGCAATGAGAAGATCTGTTCGGTACACGATGGCAACATCTACGGTGCCATTCTCCACCGCTGCAAGTGCTAGACGAACGTTACCCGTCGGAACGACTTTCTTGGCTATGTCAGCCCAAATACCAACCTTCTCAAGATAGTTCCGAGCATAAACTCCAACAGGCACGGCTCTTGGATCACCAAGAGCGATACGGCGAATAGATGAATCCAACAGATCGTGTGCCGATTGAAATATGCGTGATCGGTCGTCGGGAACTATTAAAACCAATTGATTCGAGAGCAAATCGACGCGCGTGCTCAACTCAATGGCATCTGCTATTACGTCAAGTTGAGACTCATCCGCACTGATAAATAAATCAACGCGCGCGCCGGCTCTGATTTGTTGGGCTAATGTATGTGACCCTGCCAGGTTAAGCGTGACGTGTTCACCACCTTGCTGTTCATAAGCAGTAGCAATCTTGGTAAGAACGTTCGTGAGACTACTTGCAGCAGAAACTAATATCCCTGTTGATCCATGACAAGCCACCTGAAAAAACGCCAGCACTATAAGAAAAACAACAGTAAAACCAACTCTCTGGGATCTCCTGGTGTAATGTGTCATTATTTATATATATAATTTAGTATTATTTAAGTTGATATTTATAGTGATTTTAGTCGTATTTTAATATTTTTATGAATCTACTCACTGCTCGTCTCGCGGCCAAGGAACTCGGGGTGGGCTATTCCACTCTGAAACAATGGATTTATAAGGGTGCGATTCGGACTACGACTACCAACGGTGGGCACTATCGAATTGCCAAATCTGAGGTCGAACGCCTGCTCAGCAACCAGGGAAACCGAGTAAAACAGACACAGCAACATAAAATGCCTGGGGAGTCGGTCCCTATTAGCAGTCGGAATCAAGTTCGAGGCATTGTAGAGGAAGTACGAATTGAAGGTTTGCTAGCACAAGTGCAGCTCCGCGTCGGGGAGCAATCTCTGACAGCTGTCATCACACGGGATGCTGCCGAAGAGCTAAAGCTGGCACAAGGACAGACTGCCCTCGCAATTATTAAGGCCACTGAAGTGATGATTGCCCGTAATCCCTAAACATTTGGGGAAACATGACAAACTTGCACCAACACCCCATCCTGAAGTAACTTGTATACAGAAATGAATTCAAATCCTCTTCGCACGCATCGTCACGATCACCACAGCCATCGGGCTGTTCGGTAGGGCAGCGCGCGTGAAGGATTAGATTAGTTCCGTACTCTCAGCGCATTAAAGTGGCCCCGCCGAAATTGCAGGCGGGGTTTTTTGTTGTACCGACAAGTCTTGGCAATCAAGTTTGATGGAATTAACGAACGCCTTGCTTGAGAAATTAGATGATGCTTATGGATTTTACAAAATTAGATGGTCTCATTCCTGCGGTAGTGCAGGACCACGAATCGAGCGAAGTGCTTATGGTTGGCTTCATGAACCAAGAGGCTTGGGAAACCACACAACGTACTCGCTTCGTAACTTTTTTTAGTCGCACCCGGGAAACACTATGGACCAAGGGTGAGACATCCGGTAACCGGCTCGCCGTACGTGAACTGTTAATCGACTGCGATGAAGATACCGTGCTCATCAAAGCCGAACGACAAGGTGATGGGAATGTTTGCCACACAGGTGAACGCACCTGCTTTTTTCAGAAGGTGACACTGTGAAACTACGACTAGGTATCCCCAAAGGCTCTTTGCAGGAGTCAACTATTCAGCTCTTCGGGCGCGCGGGTTTTAATGTGTACGTTGGTTCGCGTTCGTACTTTCCAACAATCGATGATCCAGAGATCGAATGTATGTTGATTCGAGCACAGGAGATGGCTCGATATGTTTGTGATGGTGTGCTCGATGCCGGGCTAACTGGCCAAGATTGGATCGCGGAACACCAGCTAAGCGGAAAAACCAAGGTCTCGCTATCATCAATTGTTGACCTCGTATACGCAAAACAGAGTTTTGGGAAAGTGCGCTGGGTACTTGCTGCGCCAGAAGACTCCAAGTTCAAGACACCTAAGGACTTGAAAGGCGCAACCATCGCCACAGAGCTCGTACGTGTCACACAAGGTTATTTTGATCAGCTCTCAGTACCAGTCAACGTAGAGTTTTCATGGGGTGCCACAGAGGTTAAACCACCTGTGCTTGCTGACGCGATTGTTGAGGCCACAGAAACTGGTTCCACGCTCAAAGCGAACCGTTTGCGCATTCTTGACACTGTAATGGAATCAAATACACAGCTGGTAGCAAACGATATTGCACTAGCAGACACGTGGAAACGAACAAAGATTGAGAACATTGCATTGCTGTTGCAGGCTGCCATTGAGGCGCAAGGACGCGTGGGACTCATGCTCAACGTGCGCCGCGAGGAACTAGATACCATTTTGAATCTACTTCCGGCGCTTCAGCGTCCCACAATTTCACCACTGAGCGATTCTGACTGGGTAGCAATTAATACTATTGTTGAAGAGCACACAGTGCGCGATTTAATTCCTAAACTGCGACTAGCAAATGCCCAAGGTATTGTGGAATATCCGCTCAATAAAATTGTAATTTAGGAACTCTAGGTTAAATGTCATGAATCAACGAACTACAGTGTCAGTTTCTTAATTGAGTAAAGTGCTAAAAACCATTAAAGCAAGCAACCGCCGGGCTGTTGCGTCACTGCTAACACACACCCGAACACGAAGTGCGACAACAGAACGGCGTGTTGCCAAGATCGTGGGTGATGTGCGTCGCAAAGGAGATATAGCGTTAACTAAGTACGTACGTACGCTTGATTATCTTGAGGGTCCACTGGAAATCACAGCTGAAGAAGTACGTGACGGAGCTAGTCGTGTGGATCCCAAAGTTCAAAAAGCCTTGCGAACCGCTACTAAGCACATTAAACGAATAGCTCGGAAGCAACTCCCACGTGGCTGGCAAACCAAAGTGGCGCCAGGTATTACTGTTGAACAACGGGTTCTGCCTTTGGACCGTGTCGGCTGTTACGTGCCTGGAGGTCGCTTCCCGCTTCCTTCCTCTCTTTTAATGACTGTGATACCAGCCCAAATTGCTGGCGTACAAGAAATCATCGTTGCCTGTCCACGACCAGAACCTATTGTGTTCGCAGCTGCACTCGAAGCAGGTGTCACTCGTCTTTTTCGAATGGGTGGCGCTCAAGCAATTGCTGCACTGGCTTACGGTACGGAAACCGTACCGCGCGTTGATAAAATTGTGGGACCAGGAAACCGCTGGGTTGCTGCTGCCAAGGCACTTGTGTCAGTAGACTGTGGTATTGATTTCTACGCAGGACCAACTGAGATTGTTATTGTAGCTACACGGGGTCCAGCCGCATGGATTGCTGCCGATCTTATTGCGCAGGCTGAGCATGACCCAGACTCACGCGCCATTCTTATTACACCAAATCGGGCTCTAGCAGTGCGCGTAGCTGCAGCCGTGGATGTTCAATTAGATGTTTCTTCTAGTATTGCTAGACGGGCTTTAAAAAACCGTGGCGGAATTATCATCACAGCAACAACCGCTGAGGCAGTTGCGCTCGCTAATGCCGCTGTCGCTGAACACCTAGTAGTAGATTCTGAGTCATTAGCGAAACAGGTACAGTGTGCTGGATCGCTCTTTGTTGGACCCTGGTCCGCACAAGTCGCTGGAGATTATGCAATTGGATCAAACCACGTACTGCCAACAGCGGGTGCAGCGCGGGGACGTGGAGGACTATCCACTGCGGATTTCGTTCGACAATTTACCGTTCAACGGATGACCCAACAAGGATTACGGGGCATTGCCGATACAGCAGTAACCCTAGCTCGTGCTGAAGGCTTGGATGCACACGCAGCTTCGATTGACATTCGCAGACGGCCTCAGTCAGTACGACCGAGAACAGGAACCCTCAAATGAAGATCCAAGGTGTTCCCAATCCCGGCGATGGCCTCCGTCTGCATCTTAACGAAAACACTGGCGGGTGCTCCCCAAGGGTCATTGAAGCTATACGGACACTGACTCCTACGGATATTTCTGCGTACCCAGACTACAAAAAGGCCGTATTAACATGTGCGGAATATTTTCAAGTCAATCCGGAAGAATTGTTGCTCACAAACGGTCTGGATGAAGGCATCCTGATGGTGGCCTTGGCTAATTTCGGGCGCGCTTACGATCCTGAACAAGAAGCTATAATCCCCGTGCCAGCGTTTGATCCTTACCTGACAGCGACTGCTGCGGTTGGTGCCAAGGTCATACGTGTACCCCCAGGACCGAACTTTGCGTTTCCTGTTGACGAGGTAATCACTGCAATTTCTGCAAAAACACGTTTAATATTCCTCAATACGCCAAACAACCCAACTGGCCAGATTATTCCTCACCAGATCATACGCCGTGTTATCGATGCTGCACCACAAGCTACAGTGCTAGTGGATGAAGCCTACGTCGAATTTGCAAATGGAAGTTTTTTAGACGAACTATCTCAGCACTCAAATGTTGTGCTCGGTCGAACTTTCTCAAAAGCGTACGGCATGGCAGGCATGCGTATTGGTTGCCTAATAGCAAAACCAGAGACGATCGATCCAATTCGTAAAGTCATCCCAATTTTCAATATGAACGTAGTTGCCATCACTGCTATGCAAGCAGCTGTCAAAGACCAAAGCTTCTTGCCAGCATACACCGCAGAGGTCAAAGAATCTCGTCAACGTTTATACGAAGCATGTCGTCGGCTCGATCTTGAATATTGGGAAAGCTCAGCTAATTTCGTGTTGGTTCGCGTTGGCAAGCTTGCTCCCAAAGTAGTAGCAACACTAGACACACGTGGAATCCATGTCCGCGATCGATCACAAGATCCGTATAGTCCTGGGTGTATCCGGATCACGGCTGGCGTTCTTTCACACACTGACGAAGCAATTAAAGCCCTTGAAGCAAATGTTTCAAGTGGCCTTATAGAGACACGAGGAGCCCTATGACACCGCCCCGAACTACCCGCGGTAAAGTTGGTCAAAAAACCTTGCGCTCGAAAGACACTCAACGCAAAACTTTATTTAAGCGAGTTACAACTGAAACTCAAATCCAAGGCCACTTAGTCATTGACGGCTCTGGACTGTACAAGATCAATACCGGAATCAGATTTCTTGATCATATGCTTGAGTTATTTGCACGACATGGTGGCTTCGATCTCTCACTGCTGGCAACAGGAGATCTTGACGTTGATCAACATCACACAGTCGAAGATATCGGAATTGTCCTTGGAGAAGCTACCTTGACCGCGCTTGGAAAGCGACGTGGTATTAATCGCGCAGGTTATTTTGTCATGCCGATGGATGAAACGCTGGCTGTTGCTGCAATTGATCTTGGTGGCCGGCCTCATGCAATTGTTAACCTAAAGTTACGCGTAAAACGTGTAGGCGACCTACAAGCAGAGCTAATTCATGATTTCTTTGAAGGTTTTGCGATAGGCGCAAAAGCCAATGTGCATCTGAATATATTTTATGGGCGCTCAAGTCACCATCAAATCGAAGCTATTTTTAAAGCGTTCGCGCGTGCCTTACGTGTTGCTTGTGCGCGCGACCAGCGTTTAGCAAAGATGTTGCCGAGTACTAAAGGGCTTCTGTGATCTCCCTCATTGACTATCGGGCTGGCAACCTGACGTCTGTCCGAAAAGCTTTAACAGCGTTAGAAGCCAACTTTAGTATTCCAAACGACCCAGCTGAACTAACGAAAGCGCAAGGAATTATCGTGCCTGGTGTTGGGCATTTCTCTGCTACTAAAACACTCGCTGGGGTCTGGCAAAGCGCGATCCTTGAACGTGTAGCAGCTGGGACACCGCTTCTCGGAATTTGTGTTGGGATGCAATGGCTTTTTGAGGGAAGCGATGAAGCCCCGAGTATTCCAGGACTTGGCGTAATGAAGGGTCGGTGTTTTCGACTGGTTGGCCAAAGTGACCGCCGCCTAAAAGTACCACACGTAGGATGGAACGTAATCCAGCCAGTCCCTGCTGCGCCAGGCCGACTTCTCAAAGGGGTCATGCCTGACTCACAGGTGTACTTTACCCATTCGTACGCCTCGCCGATTACTGGTGACAGTGCGGCTATTACAACACACGGACAACCGTTTGCATCAGCCGTTGAACGCGAACATATCTTCGGAGTGCAGTTTCACCCAGAGAAGTCCAGTCAAACTGGTCTGCGTGTTCTAAAAAACTTCCTGGACGTGTGCCAGCAAAGAGAATCTAACTGATGCTGTCTAAGCGCATAATTGCGTGTCTCGATGTGAGGGATGGAGAAGTTGTTAAGGGAGTGCAATTCCAGCAACTTAAACAGGCCGGCGATCCTGCAGAACTTGCACGCCGCTACAACGTGGATGGGATTGATGAAGTTGTGGTGCTAGACATTACAGCGACCCTCGAAGGGAGACAAGCCTTACTACAAACTATTAATGCGGTTGCACACGAAATTTTCCTGCCTCTCACTGTCGGTGGAGGGATTAGGACTGAGGAAGATGCCGCTGCTGTAATTAACGCAGGGGCAGATAAAGTTAGCTTGAATACAGCTGCATTACAAAACCCTCTGCTGATTTCAAATTTGGCACAGCGGTACGGAAGCCAGGCAGTTATTGTAGCTATTGATGCAAAACGACAAAACGATCACTTTGCGGTGTACGTCAGAAGTGGGCAAACTGATGCGGAACGAGACGCCGTTGATTGGGCCAGTGAAGCAGAACGATGTGGCGCTGGAGAAATTTTACTGACATCCATGGATCGTGACGGAACACGGGCTGGATTTGATTGTGAGTTGACCGCAGCTGTTTCATCAGCAGTAAATATTCCAGTCATTGCCTCTGGAGGTGCCGGAGGTTTCAGTGATTTTGCCGAGGTCTTTACAAGTGGCTACGCCGACGCTGCTCTCGCTGCATCTATTTTCCACTATGCAGAGTCGAGTGTTGCAGAACTAAAGCAATATCTACACAAACAACAGATTCCAGTTCGCCTGTAAAATTATCTGTCAATGCTAATTCCATCTATTGATCTTCAGGGTGGTCGCATCGTGCAACTGGTGCAAGGTCAAAAGCTCGCTCTTGAGACCACTAATACCGAACTGTGGATTCAACGATTTAAAAAGTTTCCCAAAGTCCAGCTGATTGATCTTGATGCAGCGATGGGAACAGGGTCTAACCTGAATTTAGCCAAGACTATCTCTCAGCGACTTCCATGCCGAATAGGTGGAGGGATTCGTACTGTTGATCGTGCAGTTGACGTGCTGACCGCAGGTGCTCAAAAAATCATTGTTGGCTCTTCGCTTTTTCGTAATGGCCGTGTCGACGTTTCGTTTGCTCAAACACTCGCTGCAGCTGTGGGCACTGACCGAATAATTGCTGCGGTTGATAGCCGTGATGGTTATGTAGTCGTTCACGGGTGGAAAACGAAACTTGAAATCAAAGCCGTGGATGCTGTTAAAGAACTTGAATCATTCTGCGCAGAGTTTCTGTACACACACGTAGATCTTGAAGGGCTCATGCAAGGAACCGACCTTGATGCCGTGCGTGCCGTTAACCGTGCTACCCAGCGTAAGGTAACTGCTGCCGGAGGTATTACTACGCAGACAGAGATTAACCAGTTAGATGCCGAAGGGATCGACGCTGTTGTTGGAATGGCCGTTTACACGGGAACACTAGCCTTGCCGGATCAACCACAGTGAGTGTATTGAAGCGTATTGGCCTAGCCAGACGCGATCTGCGCGCCTGGGCACTTTACGATTGTGCAAACTCAGCATTTAGCACCACAGTTATTACAGCAGTCTTTCCATTATTTTTTGCTAATTTTGTTGCTGCAAACCTAGAACCTGCCGTAGCTACTGCAAGATTTGCATTAGCCACAACAATTGCTGCATCCATCATCGCAGTGCTTGGCCCATTCCTTGGCGCTATTGCTGATTACCGTTCAGAAAAGAAAAAACTGCTGGCCATATGCGTTGCCCTTGGGGTCACGGCAACAAGCCTAATGGTACTAATTGATGCTGGTGAGTGGCAATTCGCAATAAGTCTTTTTATCGTGTCGAATATTGCTCTGGGTGCAAGTCTTATTTTCTATGATTCACTCCTGCCACATATCGCATCCTCTGATGAAATTGATCAAGTGTCGACCTCTGGGTTTGCACTTGGTTACTTAGGCGGAGGCGTACTCTTGTTGATTAATCTCGCCTGGATTCTGAGCCCAGCAACATTTGGACTCCCAGATGTTACAGCTGCTATCAAACTCTCCTTTGCTAGTGTAGCTATTTGGTGGCTAGTCTTCTCAATTCCACTACTTCGCCACGTTCTAGAACCGGCAGGACTACCAATACAGCACAGTGAAACCAGGCAACGCTCTAATGCTGAGATAACTTTGACCCGTGTTATCACTACGTTTAGAGAATTGCGGAACTTACGCAATCCGTTCTTGATGCTTTTGGCTTTTTTTCTGTATAACGACGGTGTCCAAACAATCATCAGAATGTCGGCGATTTATGGAGCTGAAATCGGTATTGGCACAAACGCACAACTTGCAGCATTTGTCACTGTGCAGTTTGTTGGCATCCCATTTGCATTTTTGTTTGGCAAGTTCGCTAACCATGTCGGTCCAAAACTGGCCATTCTAGTTTCACTTGCTGTCTATACAGGTATCTGTGTGTTGGGATACTTTATGACAACAGCTTGGCATTTCTTCACCTTGGCCATACTTGTGGGGATGGTTCAAGGCGGTAGTCAGGCGCTAAGTCGTTCATTATTCGCACGAATGATCCCACGCTATAAATCCTCAGAATATTTCGGCTTCTTTAGCGTCTTTCAAAGACTCTCTGGAATCCTTGGTCCCGCTGTATTCGCAGCTGTGGTAACCGCGACTGGCTCAAGTCGACCAGCTGTCTTTGCTTTAATTGCTTTTTTTGCCGCGGGCGCTCTAGTGTTGTCACGTGTTAATGTTTTAGAAGGCGAGCAACAAGCCCGGGCCTTGGAATCCGTCGCTGAAAAATTACACTAATGAATTTGCGTCCTAAAACCAGCGCGCTTAGATATGAGCAGGGCGATGCCAAGCGTAATACACTAAGATTTACGTGATGTCTGAAACAGTAGCGTGCAAGAAGTTTTTTGATGGACTTAGTGAGATTGCTCTCATTCGGTCGATCAAACTCTACCGCCTAACACTCGATCCTATGCCCCGTGTACCTGTTTTACCATGCTTGGATCACGAGGCGATGTTACATGAAGCCATTCCACGTCATGCTGCTGCTTACATAGAAGACCTCGCCTCTCACGATTTACACGAAGTTGTGTTTATTCCAGCGCGTAGTCTCATTGAAATTGATATTGTTTCGACTCACGCAGAACACTCCACAGGTTCACGTGAACAATTAACACAAGATCTTCAAGAACGTTTTCCAAAATACCGAGTAAAAATACATGGGCCTTCTTACCTACGTGGCGATAAGCGGGTAATGAAAGCGTGCCGTGCACAAGTGTCGTTGCAAGACATCCTTAACAGCAACGATTTCGATCATCTTGCCCGGTCACTTGAACGTCTCAGAACCGTCGGTACTCTGATGGAAAAGGAATCACGCGTGGCGTCTTGGGGAGTACGAACACTGACCGGTCCTCTCCTGGCAGCTACCGGTTTTGTGATTTACAGTTTGCTTGGCACGCTAACACCACAGCTTGGAGACACTTGGGCACGGGGCTTGCAGTATTCCACCGTGGGTATTCTCGGAGGGGTTTTCTTATACTACGGTCTTAAAGCGGTTCACCTGACAGAAATGGCCAACCGTGTCTGGAAACGCGCGGCAGAGTATAGTCTTATTGTTTCGGAACGACGGCGCCTAAGGAATTCCCTGGACGAGACACCTGAATTAAAAAATAAGACTCTTAAGAAGTTGGCAGTAAACCCTTGAGGAGCTTACGCACTTCTAAGTTATCAGCGACTTGGTATGTTGCGCGACTTGGACTAGACCCAACGTGTATCGTCACGCCCTCGGCTGGGACCGCCGCAAACATTTCTTCGTCAGTACGATCATCGCCCATCGCAACTATTCGCTTAGGATCACCCACTTGCAAAAGGACCTGCTCAACTACACCACCTTTATGCACGCCACGAGGCCGAACTTCAATAACTTTACTCCCCTGCATTACATCAAGCTGCTCACCATGCACTGCGTCTACCAGCAATCTTCTTAATTCCTCTGCCTGTCGTTCACCAAATTCATTGTCTGCAGCACGGTAATGCCAAGCTACAGATACACCCTTTTTCTCCACAAGGGCACCAGGTGTATAGTCGGCAAATTCCTCAAGGAGTGTAACGACACTTGGAAGCCATGATGGCGTTTCAGTTTTAGTCCAAGTTGCTTTCTGGGACTCTCGATAAGATGCACCATGTTCAGCCCACAAAGATAATGGTAATTCACCGAGCCAATCTGACAGATTTTCTCGGGAACGTCCACTGACTATATGTACCTCCATGGCAGTAGCAACAAGCTTTAATAATCTGAGTAGTTCTGAATCTGGCCGGGCAAGCTCTGGCACGCTCTTTATTGGCACCAATGTGCCATCGTAATCTAGTAATAGGACTGGATTTGAAATATCCTTAAGCCGTTGGACCAATCCCTTGGACGTGGCAAGCGTAGCTGGCTTGGACAACTGTGCTGAAGAGCGACGTTTGAGTGCGTTCAGGAAAGCTTCTGCCCAGCGTTTTGTGCTGCGAGCATGAACACGCTGTCGAAGTGTGCGCATGCGTGCCTTTCGTTCCTCTGTAGATAGAGATAGTGCCTCGTTGATGCGATCAGCAACTGTCTCAATATCATAAGGATTAATCTGAAGAGCTTCACCAAGTTCTTCAGAAGCTCCAGCAAATTCGCTTAGTAGCAACACGCCATCATTGTCGATACGGGAGGCAACAAACTCTTTGGCCACCAAATTCATGCCGTCGCGCAGTGCTGTAACTAACATGACATCGGCTGCTCGATATAATGCTATCAACTCGTGAGTTGTTACAGACCGATGTAAGTAGTGGATTGGTGCTGACTCTGGTGTGCCAAACCGACCGTTGATTCGTCCTACAATTCCCTCAAGTTCCCGTCGAAACTTACGGTAGGGTTCAGCGCCCCCACGCGATGGGACCGCAACCTGAATCAGCCGAAGTTTATTGACTAGTTCTGATTGACGCTCAAGCAGTCGTTCAAAGGCAAGCAGTCGACGTGGGATCCCTTTTGTATAGTCAAGTCGATCGACCCCTAACACAATCTTCCGACCGCCAGAACCACTAAGAATGCGATCAAGTGCCGTTACCGTCTTGGCATGTGTCGCAAGCTTCTCGAACCGTTCGGCATCAACACCCATGGGGAAGGCACCAACTTGAACTTCACGATCTGGTAAGGAAATACGATTTAGCCGAGACTCCATGCCAAGAATTCGTTGTACGGCACGGGAAAAATAACGAGCGTACGAAAAATTATGGAATCCAACTAAATCTGCTCCTAACACTCCTTCGAGCAAGTCTTGCCGCCAAGGCAACGTTCGAAATACTTCAGAAGCAGGAAATGGTATATGTAGAAAGAACCCGATGTTTGCCTGAGGAATAGATTTCCGAATCATCCCAGGCACCAGCATCAACTGATAATCGTGCACCCAAATTTGATCACCTTCTTCGTAAACTGTAGCCACTGTTTCCGCAAATTTTTTGTTCACTGCACGGTACGTTTCCCAGTGTGGAGAATCCAGAGTTGTACGATCTAGTTGATAATGAAAGAGTGGCCAAAGCACGCCATTGCTGAAACTTTGGTAGAAACCTTCTACTTCCTTGGATGATAGTGCTACAGGAACCAGGCGACGATCAGCAAGTTTTGGCTTAAGTGCAACATGTTGCGCAGCGCTTAAACGAGACAAATCATCTGGCCAACCAATCCAAAGTGATTCTTTTTCCGCGTGAACAGTACGCATCCCACTCGCAAGGCCTCCGGCGGACTGTACCAGTTGGGGTAATCCATCCCGCAGGCGTACCGTAACAGGAAGACGATTAGCAATAATAAGAGTGCGTGGCACGATTAGTTTTTCACTCGATGTGTAGTTTGTTCCATCTCTAACAACGAATGTTTCCGAGTAAGCCCCCAACGATAACCCTTCAAACTACCATCGTTTCCAATGACTCGGTGGCAAGGAATAACGAGACAAACAGGATTAGTAGCACATGCATGTGCCACAGCGCGTACGGACTTTGGTCGACCAATTGCTTGAGCGACCCTTTGATAAGAACGTGTTTGCCCCCAGGGAATAGTCCTTAGGTGCTGCCAGACACTCCATTGAAAATCAGTCGCCCGTATATCTAGGGGTAAATTAAGAGTGGCAATCTCACCTTTTAAGTAAGTCACCAATAAGTCAGCCCAGCTGTTTCTTGTTACGCATTTTTTCAAGGTCAAAACAGATGAGTATTCATACTGCAACTCTTGTTCAAGTATTTCCTTGGAATCGCCAAGCTTGACAGCGCAAACACCACGACTTGTTCCGGCAACCAACAACTGGCCGACTTGTGAGGTTGTGATGATGTACGTGATACCCATCCCTAAAACTCTAATGATTCTTTAGCTCAACACTGCTTTGCGAGCGGACATGACACTTTGCTTTGCTTCTTCAGTTGTGCGTCCCAGGGCTGTTAAATGACCCATTTTTCGACCGCGTCTAGGATCTTTCTTGCCGTAAAGGTGAAGTTTTACTTCTGGGAACAACTCAGCCGCTGCCCAGTTTGGTTCGCCTTCGACCCATAAGTCACCCAACAGATTTGCCATCGCAGCAGGTTGTAATAATTCGGTTGACCCAAGCGGAAGACCACAAATTGCACGTACCTGTTGTTCAAATTGGCTTGTCGCACAAGCTTCTAATGTGAGATGGCCAGAATTATGAGTTCGTGGTGCTAGTTCATTCACTAATAAATCGCCCCCTGTTGTTATGAAATATTCCACACACAGAACGCCAAAATACTGCAACTGATCAAGGATGCCTCTAGCTATTTCGACAGCACGCACAGCGATTGACTTGTCTACGTCAGCTGGGGCAGTAGCCACGTCAAGGATATGGTTGCGGTGACAATTCTTAAACAGCATGTATTCTGCAATTGTGCCGTCGAGACCACGCGCTGCAATAACAGATACTTCTGACTGGAGGCTAACAAATTTTTCTACTAACACTTCCCGATGACCAATTGCATTCCAAATATTCTCAACATCAGCTAATGTTGAAACTTGATGCTGGCCCTTGCCATCATAACCAAACTCCGCAGTCTTGATCACTACGGGGGTGCCAATACTTTTGACTGCCTTCTGTAATTCATCAAGAGTCACAGCGCTCGCAAAAGGGACTGTTGGAAAACCATGATTAGCTAAAAAATTCTTCTCGCGAGTCCGTTGCTGAGCTATCTGCAGCGCTGTACCACTAGGACGAACAGGTGCCAATGACTCCACGGCGTCGATCGCTTTAATAGGTATGTTTTCAAACTCAAGGGTTACAACTTGCACTTGGCTTGCAAATCCCCGAAGAGCATCCAGGTCTTCATAAGAAGCAGATACTGCAAGATTGGCTACTTGACCTGTCGGTGTGTCCTTCTCTGGTGAAAAGGTATGAACCTGGTAACCCATCTTTCGAGCTGTAGTTGTAAGCATTCTTCCGAGCTGTCCACCACCGAGCACTCCAATAGTGGAACCTGGCGGAATAACACTTGTCACGGCAGGCGATCCTTGCGCACCTTAGCAGTTTGTTCCTTACGAAACTTGTGCAGCTTTGTTCGCAACTTTGGACGAGAAGTGGCAAGGATTGACACAGCGAGTAGGCCCGCATTCGTTGCACCAGCTTTACCAATAGCGAGTGTTCCAACCGGAACTCCTGCCGGCATTTGGACAATTGAAAGCAAAGAATCAAGCCCCTGTAGCCCAGAACTCTGAACGGGTACTCCTAGTACAGGCAGGGTTGTGTGCGCTGCTACCATACCTGGTAAATGTGCTGCACCGCCGGCACCTGCTACGATAACTTCGTTGCCGCGTGCTTCTGCGCCTGCCGAAAACTCAGCCATCCACATTGGAGTACGATGCGCTGAAACTACATGGCGTTCATGTTCGATGCCAAAGCGTTCTAGAGTCTCAACGACGTATTTCATGGTGTCCCAATCCGAAGACGAGCCCATGACAACTGCTACTAATGGCTTCTGCATTTACTCATTCTAATGGAGCTTCTATTGGAGTTCTTAAATAGAAGCACGTTTAATAGCATTAAAATTCAAATGTAAGGGTAAATTACAGCTTATGCAGTTCTTTTCTCGATTTATCGTTCTCATCCTGACCGGATTATTAATTGTGCCGACACTCGATGCACAGTTGCCCCAAATAAATCCATCTGCTCTTGTTGTACCTCACAGACTGTTAACACTGAAAAATGGTTTGACTGTCATTCTGCACCAAGACAGTAGCGTACCGGTTGTATCGGTGAATATCTGGTACCACGTGGGATCGGCCAATGAAAAAAGTGGTCGAACCGGCTTCGCACATCTATTTGAACATCTTATGTTTGAAGGATCAGCGAACGTGTCAGATGGAGAGTTTGATGCTTTACTCGAAGCTGCTGGTGGTAGCAACAATGGTTCAACAACGACTGACCGAACAAACTACTACGAAGATGTACCGTCGAATGCATTAGAACTTGCATTGTTTTTAGAGTCAGATCGCATGGGTCACATGCTTGCTGCAATGTCACCTGCACGCGTTGACAGGCAACGTGAAGTAGTCAAAAACGAAAGACGTCAAAACTATGAGAACCGCCCTTACGGGATGGCTTTTCTGGAGCTCAATCAGGCGCTGTACCCATCAAACCACCCCTACAGTTGGCCAACTATTGGGCACATGGAAGATCTAAACGCTGCAACGTACGAAGACGTAGTGGAATTCTTTAAAACTTATTATGTTCCCAACAACGCTACCTTGGTTGTTGCCGGCGATATTAATCTCGATGATGCAGAAGCATTGGTCCTGAAATGGTTTAGTGAAATTCCTAAGGGAAACCCAGTAGATCGGATCACAGTGCCAACGCCACGCCAGACAGCACTTAAAAAAACAATCACTGACCGTGTTCAGTTGTCTCGGTTATATCTGGCTTGGCTGAGCCCTGCTACGTACAAGCCCGGAGATGCAGCGCTTGATGTGGCAGGGAGGATCCTTGCAGAGGGTAAAAATTCAAAACTATACAGGCGACTTGTTTACGACAAGCCACTAGCTCAGAACGTCAGCGCGTTTCAGCAGTCTGCGGCATTGAGTGGTTCATTCCAAATTATTGCTACAGCACGACCAGGCATTAGCGTTGCTGACATCAAAGACATTATCGACGAAGAACTTGATCAACTTCGACAAAACCCACCCGGACTGAGGGAAGTCCAGCAAGCAGTCAACCAAATTGAGGCCTCTTTCTACCGCCAAATGGAACGCGTGGGCGGTTATCGTGGAAAAGCCGAGCAGCTCAACGCCTATTACTTTGCCACAGGGAATCCTGATTACTTCGCTGAAGACTTAGCTCGTTATACCGCGCTAACTCCATCTGATATCCAAGCTGCCATCACCGAGTGGCTCTCGCCGGATCAACGTGTCGAGATTATTGTTCAACCGGAGGATGCCCGATGAGAAGAGATTCTCTGCCGTACCGGCACTTGATTAACTGCACCGGCATCTTGGTCGTTTTTTATTTGCTCGGTGTCACAGTTTTTGGCAATAGCGAGAATAAACTATTATTCCAAGCTCAGGAGTCTCCAAACCGCAGTCGTCCACCTGAACTTGGTCCAGCCCCGTCTCTTAAGCTCCCTCAGATCCATATACGAACACTTCTAAATGGTCTCCAAATCAGAATTGTTGAAACACATGAAGTGCCATTGGTTCAAATCAATGTACTGGTTACCACTGGCAGCGGAGATGAGCCAGCCAGCCAGATGGGGATAGCTAATTTAACAGCAGCCATGCTAGACGAAGGTGCGGGAAATCGTTCGGCTCTTGAAATTAGCGATGCCGTTGAGTTCCTCGGCGCAATGCTACAGACGAGAAGCTCATTTGATGCCTCTAGTGTCCAGTTGAATGTGCCAACGGCACGCTTAACTGAAGCCTTACCCATTCTGGCTGATGTGGTTTTGCGTCCGACTTTCCCAAAACAAGAACTCGATCGCCTCAAGAATCTACGCCTGACTGCACTGCTGCAAGCGCGAGACAATGCAGGCGCTATAGCCACAGCAGCTTTTAATCGAACCTTGTTTGGTCGTCGGCATCGATACGGCACAGGAACAACGGGGACAGAAACTTCTCTTGAGGCCTTAACTGTAAAAAACTTGCGTGAGTTTCATGCTTCCCATTATTTGCCATCAACTTCAACAATCATTGTTGTGGGAGATGTCTCTCCCGATACTATCCTTCCACAACTAGCACATTCTTTTGGGGCGTGGAAAAGCAAAGCGCGTGTACGAACTGTCCCCTCGAAAAGAAGAGCTCTTTCCGAAAGAGAAGTTGTGCTTGTTGATAAGCCTGGTGCTGCACAATCCCAGATCAGGATTGGTTGGGTGGGCGTTCCCCGCTCCACATCAGATTACTTCACTCTCGAAGTTCTTAATACAGTTCTTGGGGGTTCTTTTACGTCACGACTTAACTTGAATCTACGAGAAACGCATGGGTACACCTACGGCGCATGGTCTACGTTCGAAATGCGTCTAGGTCCTGGACCGTTTATAGCTGGGGCAAGTGTGCAAACAGACAAAACTGCCGAAGCATTACAGGAGTTTTTTCTTGAACTCGATGCAATTCGTCAACCGATAGGATTAAAGGAACTAGCTAAAGCTAAGAACTATCTATCCCTGGGCTTTCCAAAAAGATTCGAGACGATCGCGAACACCTCTCGACGCGTGGAAGAGTTAATTATTTACTCGCTACCTGAAGATTACTTCCAAGACTATATGCTACGCGTACAGGAAGTAACAGCCGACGCAGTAAACAAGGCCTCCCTGCAATATATGTCACCATTGCACTCTGCAGTGGTCATTGTTGGCGATCTCAAAATTATTGAACCGAAAATTCGCGCATTAAAACTTGGTTCTATTCGTCACATGAGTCTTGATGAAGCTTTTGGCCATTAAATGACATAAGGGCTGTCTCCACTACCAACCGGTTTGGCCCATACAAAGTTCCTCAGGTCTTGAAATTTGATAAAGATTACCATCAATGCCTATGACAGGAGCTGAAAGCACCCTCAGGCATTTCTGATATGGCGACATTACAAAGTACAAAACTACAATCATGATGCCAACAGCGACGACAACAACTAAGGAACGTGCTAAACGACGTAACTCTTCAACCATAGCAACCTCTCAATTACCAAGAGGTTCGGCCCATACAAAATTCCTCAGGTCTTGGAATTTGATGAAGCTCACCATCAACACCTACAACAGGAGCTGCAATCACGTTCATGCACTTCTGATATGGCGACATTACAAAGTACAAAACTACAATCATGATGCCAACAGCAACGATAACAATTAAGGAACGTGCTAAACGAAGTAACTCTTCAACCATGGCAACCTCCGCACCAAGCATACACCGCAGAAAAAGTGATTAGTAATTAGGATTTAAGTTTTGTAGTTTATTCGGCGCACTGTGATTGAAGGATAGATAATGGTCAATGGGAATGATTGAGCCAGCAGAAAAAATACAGAAAGGTTAGAAAAATAAAATTATTAAGGATTCGCTAATTGCCACGCTGGCGTAGCAGGATGCCAACTAGCCAGCCTGCTATAAGAATCGCAACTATTGCAAGAATAACCTTGCCAAGTATCATGTCTGCGGTTCCGCCCGCTGATGATGTGCAGGATCGATGGTACTAACTAACAAGCCAACGAGAACCACGACAACAGCACCCACAACATTGTGCCAAAGGAATGCAATTGGAGTAAAAGTAGCAACCCAGGCAACTGCGCCCATGCCCGATAAAAGACCAATAAATGCTCCGTTTGCTGTTGTTCGTGAAAAACCAACCGCTAATATAAAAACACCGAGTATGGAGCCGTAGAAAAACGAACCAAAACGGTTAACGACTTCGATTAACGATCCCAATTCAGCTGCAAAAACAGCAACGACGCTAGCAAATACCCCCCAAAACCCAGTTGCTGCTCTCGACACATACAGAAAATGGGTGTCACTGCCTTCAGTCTTAATAAACCGGCGATAAAAATCCATCACTGTCGCCGTTGACAATGCTGCGAGTTCTCCAGCAATTGTCGACATTGCAGCTGCAAATATCGCAGCGATTAACAAACCAACCAGGCCGACTGGGAGGTAGGTCAGAATAAAAGTTGGGAAAACATAGTTCACGTCGGTATAGGCTGTATCACCCGTGGTCTGACGAACAAACGTTAGAGCCTGGTCGCGAATCTCTGTTACTTCCTCTGAACGTTCCAAGAATCTCTGTACCACTACTCCTTGGCTACTATTGTTCTTCGATTCACGCACCATATCCAATGCTGCATTACGTCTGCTCTCTACAGCACCGTTATAACGTTTTTGAATAGCTACAAACTCTTGAGCATGCGTCCCCTCGCGCATAGCTTGATCGTGCACGGGATTAAAAAGCATGGGTGGCGTGGTAAAAACATAGAAAACGAACATCAGGACGCCCACAAGTAGAACCAACGCCTGCAATGGAATCTTCCAGTAAGCACTCATGAGTAATGACCCTCGTGCTTGATCGATAGAACGTGCAGTTAGATATCGTTGAACCTGGCTTTGATCCGTACCAAAGTAAGAACAAAAGAGGAACAGCGCCGCAATGGTGCCAGACCAGAATGTGTACTGATTGGTTAGATCGAACTGAAAATCGAACATCTGTAAGCGTCCAGTTGTGCCAGCAACTTGTAATGCCTCTACAATCCCAACGCCGTCAGGCAGTTGCAGTAAAAGAATTACTACTGCTGCAACTAGACCTCCCACAATAAGGTACATCTGCTTCACGTCTGTCCAAGCAACCGCCTGGACCCCGCCAAACATGGTGTATACAGCGGTCGGCAGGGCAATTAGCACCACCGTATTTGTTACGCTCAAACCTAATACGACTGACAGAACAATCGCTGGTGCGGAAATGACAACGCCAAGCGACATGCTTCGTGAGAGCAGGAACAGCAAGCTTGTAAATGCCCTGGTCTTGGCATCAAATCTGCGCTCAAGGTACTCGTACGCCGTGTAAATTCGAGCCTTATAAAAAAAAGGCACGAGCGTTACTGACAGGATGATCATTGCAAGGGGGAGCGCGTAGTAGTACTGGAGGAACCGCATTCCGTCCATATATCCCTGCCCAGTTGTACCAATCATGGTGATGGCGCTAAGTTGCGTCGCCATCACAGACAAGCCAACAGCCCACCACGGCAGACTACGACTAGCTAAAAAATACCCTTCAAGTTTGTGGCTGTTCTTTGTAAGACGAAGACCGTCCCAAACAATCCAAACAAGATAGCCGGCAATAATTGTCCAATCGATCGGATGCATCAGCCGACGAAGATTGTCACTGGAAATACTCCTGGAACATGTACAGCACGATCAACACAATGACCCACACGATAATCACACGCAGGTAATTCAGCTTGCCAACACTCATAGCACCGCAGGCCTAATGCCTTTGTCCACGATCCCGACTATCTATGCTAATCAGCAGGCTGAACGCTGGCACCCATGGGGACTGCTTCCGATGTTTGATTTGCTGCAAATAACCAGCGCCCATTTTGCTTCACAAATACCTGCATGGCGGTGAGAGGCAATTCCAGCCGAGGTGTATCTCCTTTGGGATCGTAATGAAAATCTCCCAAGAGAACCGCTGTATCTCCATAGATGCGAACGTCTTTAACCTCAACCGTAAGTTCGTCCCAGCCACAACCTTCGGGCTTTAATGACTCTAAGAATTCAGCTTTGCCTTTATGCACAAAGCCAACAGAAAATCCGTACAGCAAGTCCTCAGTAACAAGTTGTTCCATGGATTCGTGATCGCAGTCCCTGTAAGCCTCGTAGAAGCGCTTCTGCGCAGCTAACACCTCATCTTGCACGTCACTGTTTGATTGTGCACTTGCCACAAGACACATTGCAGTGATCAATGTACCAACGGTTATCCATTTCATATTCAAACTCCCTTCACCTGCAATTAAGCTTCCTTGAAAACCTTCAACCTTATTACTCTGGCGGTGAGACCGTGGGCACGGCATGTAACCAGGTCGCTAAACGTTCTTTTTGAACCTCGCTAACTGCTGGGGAAACCTCGAGAACCCACTGTTTCACAGGTTCAGCGCCCAACAGTACGTTATGTCTCATTAATTGCCCGCGACGTGCCACAAGCAACGAGATCGTTTCTCCAGGGCGGTACTCTTCCAAACGACTATTCAACTGTTCAGCACGAACCCTGAATTCATCAATGGCAAGAATCTCATCATCGACATTTATTCCTGCGTTGTAGGCTGGCGTGTCCCGCAATACCCGTGTCACTATAAGATTCCCGCCGTTGTTACGAACTGTAACGCCAAGCCACGACTTCCCAGGAGCTTCTGGTGACAACTCTGGGGCAGGTTGAAATTGCAAACCAAAAGTTTCATGCGCTTCGTCATACTTGATTTCCGAGACTCCTTCGACAACTGAACTCCAAAAAGTACTGAGATCAAGGTTAGCTACTTGCTCAACAACCGCTTGAAACTCCCGTGGACTGTACCCGCGTCCATCAGCGTACTGTTCATACGCATCCCGCAGAACATCATCTAACGATCGATTGCCTTTTGTCGCAAGACGAATTTTTGCATCAAGCACAAAAGCTATGACAGCACCCTTTATATAGTAGCTAATGGATGTATTTGAAGAATTCTCGTCAGGACGATAGTACTTAATCCAAGCATCTTGTGACGCCATCTCAACAGACTGAACCAGGCGTCCTGGAGTGGTTTGTAATGCTTCAATCTGATTTGACAATGTTTGAAGGTACTCTTCACGTGTTGATAAGCCGGCACGGTGCACAAGCAGAGCATCGTAATAACTCGTCAAGCCTTCCGCTACCCAAAGGCTCTTTGTAAACACTTCGCGCTCGTAATCGAAAGGTCCTAGTTCAACTGGGCGTAGTCGTTTCACATTCCACGCATGAAAGATCTCATGACTCGCTAGTTCTAGCCAGGCCAGGTAGCTCTTTCGAGTGCGAGTAGCCCATCGACTGGTCATAAGTACGCTAGAATTTTTATGTTCTAAACCACCACGACTTTCCGTAATTACATTTAAGAATAGATATTTTTCATACGGGAGAAACCCCCATAACTGAAAATGCTCCTGAACTAGCAACTCAAGATCACGGGCAGCTTTAGCACCGTCGAACAAATCAACCTCTCCCTCGTTGACTAAATAGTGTGGTTTGCCGTCGACGATGAAACTGTGCACTGTAGGATTGCCGAGCAAAATGGGACTGTCTACGAGCGTGTCAAAGTCTTCTGCGTAAAACTGGTGCGCAATTCCTGGAATCTCCTCTAAGCCGGTCATTGCTTGTGTCCAGCCATTAGCAAGCTCAATGGCCACTTCATGAGGTCTGGGTTTTCCATCTGCCAGTGTCATAAAAGTCGGCGCACCGTTAAGTAGAGCAAATGAGGCCTCAATCCAGTTTGTCCGAACGCTCATTTCTCGGCCATAAACACGATACTTAACTACGACATGGGATGTCTTGGCTGTCGAGACACGCCATCGATTTTTAGAAACTTTATGAATTGCCAGTGTCTGACCCTTGTCAGTATGTGCAGTGACATTCTCTATGTGACGAGCGAACTCGCGTACCAGATATGAACCAGGGGTCCAGACTGCTAACATCAGTTGAATTTCTGACTGGCCCGCGGTAGGCACTGTTGCAGAAACCTCAACATAATGTGTATGGGGTGCAGGAAAACTTAAGTTGTAACGGATCGGTTCAACTGACTGGGCAGCAGCAACAATAGGCATCATGAGCAAAACACTCAGCAAAAAGTAAACATTCTTAGTCACGGTTGTACGTATTGTACCGGTCTAATCGACGATCCGTATGGCTAAGTAGCTTGCGTGGTCCGGCTAGAGGCGGATAAAATCGTTTCTTCGGCCACGGAACACCGTTCAGGAAAGGAGTCACAGCGTTGGATCAGGCGTCCACAGCTGGGCAACCATCAGCGCATGGCACGGCCCATGCACACACACACGAGGAACAAAGCTTCCTTTGGAAATACGTATTCTCGGTTGATCACAAAGTTATCGGTATTCAGTACATCGTAACTTCCCTAGTTTTTCTATTTCTCGGCTTCTCACTCATGATGATCATGCGGTGGCAACTTGCCTATCCCATGACTCCCATTCCTCTTATTGGTGGTCTGTTTGGAGAGTTAAACGCTCCTGGGGGAATCATGCTCCCAGAGTTCTATAACCAGCTGGGTGCGATGCACGGCACTATCATGGTTTTTCTTGGAGTTGTTCCACTTGCAGTAGGTGGCTTCGGAAATTATGTAATGCCTCTCCAGATTGGTGCCCCCGATATGGCATTCCCACGCCTAAATATGGCCAGTTACTGGCTGTATTTCTTGGGTGGCGTCGTCATGCTGTTGAGCTTCTTCGTGCCTGGCGGAGCAGCTAATTCTGGGTGGACCTCTTACACGCCCCTGGCAACCTTTGCCACTAGCGGTCAGACTTGGTGGCTGGCCGGCATGCTCTTCCTGATCCTGTCATCGCTACTTGGTGCGATGAACTTCATCACGACAATCATCCAACTCCGCGCACCTGGGTTAACTTGGTGGCGGCTTCCAATGTTTGTCTGGGCACAGTTTGTAACATCCTTTTTGCTATTGCTAGCGTTCCCGGCACTCCAAGCTGCAGCCTTCTTGCAAGGTATGGACCGACTTTTCGGTTCAAGCTTCTTTACGCCTAGTGGGCTCGTGGTTAGCGGAGAAATCGTCCAGGCAGCTGGTGGCGGTAATCCACTGCTTTGGCAACATCTCTTTTGGTTTCTAGCGCACCCCGAAGTATATGTGTTGGTCTTACCGGCTATGGGTATCGTTGCCGAAATTATCGCTAACAACACGCGTAAGCCACTGTGGGGCTACAAGCTAATGGTAAAGTCGCTGATTTTCCTCGGCTTTATGTCGTTCGTGGTCTGGGCGCATCACATGTTCCTGACTGGTATGGGAACAGTGATTAACTCCTTTTTTCAAACAACCACGATGATCATCTCAATTCCATCAGTGATTGTCCTGAGCGCACTCTTCCTTTCACTGTACGGAGGGTCAATCCGATTTAACACCCCAATGCTCTTCGCACTTGCCTTCCTGCCGATGTTTGGTATCGGGGGCTTGACTGGTCTACCGCTCGGATTGTCTGCCGCAGACATTCAACTACATGACACTTACTATGTGATTGGTCATTTCCACTATGTGGTAGCACCAGGAACAATCTTCGCTCTGTTTGCCGGGATTTACTTTTGGTACCCGAAAGTCACTGGTCGCATGATGAATGAAGTGCTGGGGAAGATTCATTTTTGGGGCTCGCTGGTTGCTATCAACCTGGTATTTATGCCCATGTTCATCCAGGGGTTAGCTGGCGTGAACCGTCGTCTCTATGATGGAGGACTCCAGTACGAACACGCAGCAGACGTGTTGCATTGGAACGTGGTTATGTCCCATGCTGCTTATGCTCTCGCATTCTTTCAGCTCTTTTTTATTATTAACTTCTTCCTTAGTTTAAAGAAGGGCAAGAAAGCAGAAGCGAACCCGTGGCAAGCTACAACAATAGAGTGGACAGATACTACATCGCCGCCTCTTGGCCATGGCAACTTTGAGCGCGTGCCTCAGGTGTACCGTGGCGCCTACGAGTACAGCGTGCCTGGTGCAACAACTGACTTCATTCCGCAGTCTGCGGAACGGACGTAGGAGGACACGATGGAAATTCCCTATACAATCGAAACACGGGAAGACACTGGCTTAACAAATCCTAAGCTCGGTGTTTGGTTATTCCTAGCGTCTGAAGTCATGCTTTTCGCATCCCTCTTTTCTTCGTACGTGTTGCTACGCGTAGGTGCTGAGTCGTGGCCAATGCAGGCTTCGATCGTTAATATCCCATTAGCCACCCTTAATACTGCCGTCCTGATCACCTCGTCGGTGACGATGGTGATGTCTTGGGTATCGCTTAAGCTAAATGACTTTGCCAAGTACAAGTTGTATATGGGATTGACGTTTCTTGGTGGGGTGGGCTTTTTAATAATTAAGTCATTTGAGTACGCCGAAAAATTTCAGCATGTTCCGCCGTACTTACCGTCGACTAGCAATTTCCTTGGGCTCTACTTTTTAATGACAGGACTCCATGCGATCCACGTAATTGGTGGGATGGTAGTTAACGGTTACCTGTGGGGTCCTGGTGCAAAAATGTGGGCTAGCGAACCCGAGAAGTTTACTAATCGGGTTGAGGTTGCTGGTCTTTACTGGCATTTCGTCGACTTGGTATGGATTTTCCTCTTCCCAGTGCTGTACCTGCTCTAAATGAAGCAACAGCGGGATGAGAGCAAGTAATCTTTGAGAAATAATTCGTGGCAGGGAAAAGGCCCTGCCTGTGAAGGGACCTAATGGCGCATTCTCCAGAAGATATTCGGGCACACGTAAAAATCTATTTAACCGTGTTCGGTGCCCTAATGGTGCTTACCATTGTCACGGTTGCGATCTCATACTTGGATCTACCCGTTGGCCAGGCAGTGGCATTAGCACTGGTCGTTGCCACTCTTAAAGGCTCACTCGTGGCGATGTTCTTTATGCATCTAAAGGGTGAAACGCCAATCGTCATGTGGACGCTCGCACTCACAATGGTTTTTTTAGTCGTACTGTTCGGTCTTCCGCTGTGGACAGACAGTGACCGCATTGTAGACACACGTCCGACTGCTTGGGCCGCCGAGGCGGACAAGGCGCATGCCACTACAGATCATGCATCTGAGGCAGAACACTAAAATGTCTTTAAAGATGTTTCATCTCGTTTTTATTGCAGCATCCGTGTTGTTAACGCTGGGGCTCAGCTTCTGGTCACTGAATGCCTGGTGGACCAGTAATTCGGCAACCTGGTTGTTGCTAACGTTCCTAGCTGTCGCTGGTGGTGGCCTGTTGATCGTTTATGCTAACCGGTTTCTGCGAAAGGTTCGGAGTCTTGGCATCGTTTCTGGGGTTATAGCAACCTCACTGCTGTTACCAGCGGACGTGCTGGCCTGTGCTGTTTGTCTAGGCAACACTGACTCGATGTTACGTAGCGGCATGAACATGGGAATCCTTGTTCTTCTGGGAGTGACTGGCTTCATGCTACTGGGCTTTGGCACATTTTTCATGTATTTGGCGCGGCGGGCTCGGTTAGTACAAACGCAGAACGCTGTATTGCCGGCATCGTATGCCGGTTCAAAACTAAGGACTCGTACCCAGAAAGGGAGCATCTAGATGCTGGAATGGCTGGGCCTCCCGCAGGCTGCATCAGCACACGCCGCGGAGCTTGACTTCATGATCGTTATTACGCACTGGCTCATGCTTGTGCTCTTCGTTGGTTGGGGAATTTTCTTCATCTACACACTGGCCCGTTTTCGCAAAGGATCGAGCCCGGTAGCAAGCTACCACGGCACGAAGGGTGGGTGGTCAAAATGGGTAGAAGGCGGCGTCCTCCTTGCTGAGATTGTCCTACTTGCAGCGTTTTCAATACCTGCATGGTCGGCACGCGTCGACGCTTTCCCGACACCCCAGGAATCCGTCGTGGTTCGCGTGGTTGCTGAACAGTTCTCCTGGAACATCCACTACCCCGGTGCAGATGGCAAGTTCGGAAGAACCGACATCAATCTTGTCTCTTCGGAGAACCCGCTTGGACTCGACCGTCAGGATCAAGACGCCAAAGACGATATTGCAACAATCAATCAGCTTAATCTTCCAGTCAACAAACCAACCATCATTCATCTCTCAAGCAAAGACGTTATTCACAGTCTCGGACTGAACCAGATGCGCGTCAAACAGGATGCTATTCCCGGTGTTGTCCAGAACCTCTGGTTCACGCCGACAGAAACAGGCGCCTGGGAGATCAATTGTTCACAGTTGTGCGGTCTCGGACACTACCGCATGCGTGGGTTCTACACCATTCAGACTCAAGAAGATTTTGACGCCGCAATGCAGGACCAAGAAAGTTTTAACGCCTGGGAGCTTGCAAACGTCGACTGAGATTAAGTAATTCTTAGCATCTTGCCCTCCTAATAACAGGAGTCCCTATGGCTAAACGAAGAGTTGTCGTTGTGCTCTCAGGGCTAATCATGATGGGCGCTGGTTTTGGATGTACCCCAGTACAAGAAACGGCCACACCCCCGGTCGTGCTGCAATCAGGTGTCTATGAAGATACATTGGTTAAAACATCAGGCGGGTGGCGCTTTAAGAAACGAATTTTCAAACCGAGTAACACGTACAAACCTGGAATGCCCGTGGGGCTTCCCTAGCCTAGCCGTTTGATGTACCTCTGGTGACGATAGCCGAAGTTGCCTGAAACACCGTCTCTCTTATGAGTCTCATATCGAAACTCGACCAACTCGTTGTTTATTTTAATCGTCGTGTGCTAAATGTGCCAGACGACCTGCTCAATAGAAACACTCAGTTTCTGCTGAATGGAGTAGCGTATGAAACTATGCTTGGCCGAAACCCAACAGATCCCCTCGTCCGAATGATTACCCGTGGTGCAGCTGGATATCGATTTGCAGCAACCGCAGTACTCCACGCCCTAGAATCAGCGCGCCTGCTGTGCGGCGACTTTAACGTGTCGGCACAACGCGCTTCAGGAACTCTCGTGCTCAGCGGTGTTTTACGTGGCACAGGTAACAATTTTAAAGAAGTGGTTACAGTTGATCTCACACTCACCGATAATGACATCGTCAGTGTGGCTAGCGTGCACCTCTCTGAAGAAGGGCTTGCACAACTTCGCGTGGCACGGTCTGCTTGATTTATTTATTACTTAAACAAGTCATCAAACGCCTTCCGAGAGTCATTGGTGCGCGGGGTCGTGGTTTCACGTTCCACCGTTGTTCGCGACGAGAACAATTCACAGGTGTTACGTTTATTCTTGGGTGACACACGCGTTTTAATCGGCTGCATGCATTCAAACCGGCTGCCAGAATCAAACGAAGTGCACTGGGCGCACGTGTATAAATCTGTTCCGCAATACGTGCACTGACTAGCAAGTCCAATCTCGCTGTTAATTATCTTGCCACACTCTGCACAGCGCACGACCTCACGAAATGCAGGCATGTTCAGGTCCCGAGGGCGCTCTTGTGAAATACGACGTGCGCCTGCTGGCGCACCAGGTTCGCGGGTAGGCTTGGGCCGGGAGGTTTTTGGATGCTGGTCTCGACCAGCATCCTGATACCCACGTTGCCGATATTTTTGATCGCTCACTCGGCAACCACGCATTCACCGTAGTACTGTTCAGGCTTCGAGGTAAACCCAGGAAGAGAAATCTCTGTAAACTCATGCCTCGTATGTACCGCTAGGAATTTTTCAGGGTTGCTCTCCTTAGCAAAGATTGTAGTTACGTACAATGGTCCTTCTCTGGAGACCTGCATAAAATGCAGTGACGTAGCTGAAAGACGCGTGATGATGTGAGGTGGCCCAAATCCACCAACGGTATTGGCACTGCCTTCTTCAGCTTCGACATCCTGAAAGCCAAGAGACAATGAGGCTGCCTTTAATTCAGGCGTTGTCTCACCATCCTTCCACTCACCAATAGCCATCAGGGTAAACTCACACTCCCAGGTCGTCGTAGAAGCGAGCGTGTCTGCTAATATTTGCTGTTTGTTCTGAGCCCGTGGTATTGCTATGCTTACTAGCATCAACGCAACCAAAACAAACCCTCTATAAAATATCTTTTTTAGCATGTTTAACTCCGGGGTATAGCTGAGTACTCTAACTTGACCGCGTTTTTGATGCCACGTCATAATGATTCACAACGTATGAGAATCTCTCATATCGCGTTGCTTCTTGTGCTCAGCAGCATGATTGGTGACGGACAGACAACAGCTAACCCGGAGCTTCAAGTAAATCTCCAGCGACTCTTTCCCACTGCAACAGCGTTTTCCTCAAAAACTGGTGACCCTCCGCACTTTAAGGCTTTTGGTCCAGGAACAGATGGGGCTGAAAGTCTCCTTGGGTTTGTGTTTTGGACAACAGAATTGGAACCGCTTGAACGGGGCTATGATGGCCCTATTAAAGTACTCGTTGGGATGGATACTCGCGGGAGGGTAACGAATATTGTCGTCGTGGAACATTATGAACCCTATGGGGACTTCTCAATTGATCTACCGGCATTCCCGAAACAGTTTGAGGACAAGACCATTCGCGATCGTTTTAAGGTCGGAATGGATATTGATGCTATCGCGCGCGCCACAATCACTGTGACCAGCACGGCGCGTGCGGTGCGAAATAGTGCGCGCCAGATTGCCCGGGCAAACCTGACACCTGAGGACGTGAAATGATCCGGCCCGTCTGGTTGGGGCTTTTGATCCTGCTCGCTATTCTTTGGACACCGAGTGTGGCAATGACACAGCCGAGTGTCACACCCAGTGCTAACAGCTCACAACCTGCAGTGCCTGTGCAAGACGATGATCCCTGGGCATTCCTTGAAGAGGACGAAGCAGAAAACCCAGGTTGGGGAGAACTTATCCGTAGTCAAGCAGTTGATCTTGGCTTCTTATCTGCTTTCACTGTCTTGTTGTTTATTAGCTTTTTTCGAAGAAGCACCAGGCTTCGGTATATGACGCTGTTGTTTGCAGTGGTCTATCTTGGTTTCTTTAAGAGCCAACTCATCTCCATTGTGAATATCTATTCGTTCATGACGTTGAATCTCCCTGTCTTTAAATATAATTTAAGTTGGTACTTCTTCATTGTCCTTTCGCTTGCATCTACGGTGTTGTGGGGACGTTTGTACTGCGGTCGGATTTGTGCGTACGGCGCGTTGACTCAACTCCTCGATCTGGTTGTACCAGTCCGTTGGAGAATTGAGATCCCTGAAAAAATTGAACAGCGAGCAGCGCTCATCAAATACGTGTTACTAGGTGGCACGCTCCTGTACTTCATAGTTACGCACGACATTTCTATTTATCGCTATGTCGAACCGTTTTGGATGTTCACATTCCAGGCTTCGACAGCGCTCTGGATTGGACTTGGGTTACTACTGGTCGCTACTGTCTTTGTGCGTAATTTGTATTGTCGGTTTCTTTGCCCCGTCGGTGCTTTTCTGGGTCTGCTCTCAAATCTCACAGTGTTTCGTATTAAACGGTGGTCCGAATGCAACACCTGTAAAATCTGCGAAAAAACTTGTGAATGGGGTGCTATACGCGGACCAAAGATTGTGGTCACAGAATGCGTCAGATGTGATGACTGCGAGCGTTTGTACATGGACCGGCAAAAGTGCCCGCACTGGATCATCATTCAGCGCAAAGAAGATATTCTTGCCCGTCAGGGAACGGTTGCCTCTTCGGCTCAAGCCTAGCAGTTCGAGGTTACCGCTCTATAATCTGAAACCTAGTGCGAGACAAAAACGGAGATTTGGCTGGGAGGCAGGGATTTGAACCCCGATAGCGTGCTCCAGAGGCACGTGTCCTACCATTGAACGACCTCCCAGTGTAGGTTCTCTTAGATAGGAAATAACAATTCTACCGGCGGCTGTACATCACAGCAACCCATTCAGATCTTTGCACCGAAGTTATTCGGTTCACATTGGTCATTTTATAGAAAGGGCACGCCCGTAATTAGTGCTGCTGAATTAGGAAACTTTGGAGCGCCTTGAGCCGTTTTAGCACCCGATCGCGACCGAGCATTTCAAGTACTTCAAAAAGGCCTGGGCTGACAGCTCGTCCCGTCATAGCCACGCGCGTCGCATGAATCAGTGTGCCTACTTTGATTCCTTGCTGAGTCGCGGTGTCCCGCACTGTCGTCTCGATATGTAACTCGTCAAATGGCATTGTTGCCGCAAGTGCACTAGCAAGTGCTGCAATATAACCATCGAGCCCGTCGGCTTTGAGATGTTTCTTGACCGCTACGGGTTCGTACTGGACTTGATCTAGGAAGAACGGTTGCGCCTGATCAATAAAATCAGCTAACCGTTTCACGCGCGGTTGTAACAACACTAATAGTCGTTTTAACCAGGCACACTGATCCGCAGTAGGTGCTACTGGCCAGGCTACGGCTTCCTGTAATAAAGGTTCAACGTGTCGTAGTAGCGCCTCTGAAGAAAGCTTTGAAATGTACTGACCGTTCATCCAATCTAGTTTGTCTGGATTGAACACAGCATTACCACCACTGATGTTTTTGAGATCAAAACTAGCAATCAGATCCTCTCGGGACATCAACTCACGATCGTCGCCTGGTGACCAACCGAGCAACGCAAGAAAATTGATGAAGGCCTCTGGGAGGTACCCTTGTTGTTTATATTCAAGAACTGCTGTTGCGCCGTGGCGTTTGCTCAGTCGCTTTTTGTCCGATCCAAGAATCAACGGTACATGAGCAAATACCGGCACCTGGTATTTCAGTGCTTCAAACAATAGGAGGTGCTTGGGTGCATTCGAAATATGGTCGTCACCCCGAATTACATGTGTGATACACATATCAATATCGTCTACCACGACTGAGAGGTGATATGTCGGATGATGATCTGAACGCAGGAGAATAAAATCGTCGAGCTGTTCGTTCTTCACTTCGATTGTGCCACGAACGGCATCATGTAAAGTTGTCTGGCCCTCTGGAACAGCAAACCGGATCACACGTGAAGTGCCCGCGGCTTCGCGTTCTGCGACCTGTGCTGGAGATAAGGTTTTACAAGTTCCGTCGTATTTCCAGGTTGTCCCGTTAGCCTCGGCGACCTCCCGCTCATTCCGTAAACGCTCCACAGAACAATAGCAATAGTACGCCAGCCCCTCTTTCACAAGCTGTTCTGCTACTGCTTGATACCGATCGATGCGACCTGATTGAAAATACGGGGCATGCGGACCATCGATCTCTGGACCTTCGTCCCAGTTCAGTCCGAGCCAGCGTAAGGCGTCGAGAATTCCCGTCGCCATCTCTGGTGAGGAACGTGCTGTGTCTGTGTCTTCAATCCGAAGAACAAACACGCCACCACAGTGTCTCGCGTATAACCAATTGAATAATGCTGTGCGAGCCCCTCCGATATGCAGATGCCCTGTAGGCGAAGGCGCGAAACGAATGCGTGGAGTCACCTGTTGATTATTCCACGGGCGTGTCATCAATAGGTCTAGCTAAAAACGAGACCTGGTCAATACTGCCTGAACGTAACTGATCGAGCCGTTTAATAATTTCATCACGGGTCTTCCGGAAAGACGTTCGTCCATCATCGTCAATCCCATGTGCTGTCGGATCTGGCAATGGCCAATGTAGATGAGGAATCTGCTGTAAAACCACCGGGCACACCTCTTCTGCACACAGGGTAATTACAAGATCAATGTCGACCGGGTCGATAGTCGCAACACTTTTTGAGGTTTGATTTGTAATATCAATTCCTATCTCAGCCATCACATCAATGGCTAATGGATTGACGTGGGTTGGGGTCGATCCGGCACTTGTAATATGTACCGAAGCGTCGAAAACACGTCGCGCCAGCCCCTCGGCCATCTGACTCCTAGAAGAATTAGCCACACACAGAAATAAGATTCCTGGCATCTTATAAGTGTAAAGCAATCCTCACCTGCAAAGCACTTGGTGCGCAGGATACAATGCGAGTAGCAACAGTTTTACGATTGGTGAGGTGGCCGAGTGGCCGAAGGCGGCGGTTTGCTAAACCGTTGAGGGGGCTTTAACCTCCTCCCAGGGTTCGAATCCCTGCCTCACCGCCATTTACTTCAGCAAGAGGGTAACTATCTATTCATCTGGGTGTGCAAGCAACTCACCCTGTGCATCTCTGAGTGGACGGAGCCCCGTGACGCGGGCGCGAGTTTGTTGAGCTTCACTGTAAAAACCCGCAGTGGTTAAACGAATTGTCACGTAGCCCGATCCCAAGTTTTCCCAGTACCAACCGTGAATACCAGAGAATGGTGCCATATAAGAACCGTGCGCCTGCTCCACTTCCTTAGTATCAAAGCTTTCAGCATAGCCTGTAGGGGCCCCATCGGGGGCACTGTGGAAATTGAAACTTACCGGCCCGGTGGCTTCCCACGAAAAGAGCATGCTGGCACCTTCAACCATTCGATAAGTTGACTCAGCCCACTCTGTCGGTGCTAATTCAAACTCAAGAACATCAGTTTTATATTGTGTGTCTTCTGGGATAATAGGTTGAATACGAGCTAATCCCATTAACCCAAAAACATTCCCAGTACCAATCGGGTCGATTCCATATTCAGCAGGCAAGACGACTCCGATCACAATGACAATAGCAACTAGGAATGATCCAGCTGTTACCAAAGCTAGTCGACGTCCCGAAGGTTTATCGCTGGATTGAATCATGCTACGCCGACCTCAGTTCAAGAGTAGAAAACATATCCAAGTATTTGGTTGCCAGCGAGAACAAACCCGGCAGTCATCAAGGCCACATTCGTTGCGAACGCATATTGTTTAAAACTGTCATGGTGGCGCCAATAGGTGAATCCAATCAAGACGATGGTTAGAGCGAGGAGTTGGCCGATTTCCACGCCCAGATTGAAACTCAACATGTTGGTAATAAGTCCCGTCTGGGAAAGCGTAAACTCTTGCACCTTAGTTGCTAGCCCAAAACCATGAAACAGACCAAACACCAGGACTGCTGTTCTTGGATTTGGCCTAGATTGAAAGATACGTTCAAACCCACCAAGATTGTCAAAGGCTTTGTACACAACTGACAGGCCAATAATGGTATCCATAACATAGGCATTGGTTCCGATGTTTCCTAAGACGCCAAATAAGAGTGTGGCACTATGTCCCAGCGTGAAGAGGCTAACGTAGAGAACAACATCTTTGATCTTGTAGAGAAAGAAAATGACACCCACCAAAAAAAGCAAGTGATCATAGCCAGTGACCATATGCTTGGCACCTAAATACATGAATGGAAAGAAGGCAACCCCGTCTACGGCTTGTACAAATGCCGCATTTTGCTCATTCATAGGATGAGCGTGAAGGGGTATGAGCAGCCCTCCAAGTAATAGTGTTAACCCGATACTAAACGATATAAATCTATGAGCACTCATTTTGTAGCAGTGAAGGTCAACTCTGAAAGTAGTTAGAAGATTTTTGCTTGGGATCATCGGTTCCCCAATGAACTTTTTTTTCTACCTCTTTAAACTTTGGCACATGTTTTGAGCAGTGAATATATGCTTCTTGCACTGTGACGTACACCCACTGTTCGATCAATCTTGCTGATCGGAGTTCGTTGTTGTCACTTACTCCAGTTGGCACATCACTGGGGGGACGACGTTCGGCAGTTCCATTAACGTGTAGACCAACAGTACTTCCAAGAAAATCCAAAAACAATAATCCAATCTGTGGATTTTCTAGAATGTTGCCAAGGCTTGCGAAGACTCCGTTGCCCCGAAATTCTGGGTACGCAAGGGTCTTTTCGCCGAGAATAGTTACTAGGCCTGTTTTCCCAAACCGCGGGGAACAATCACAGGACCCAGTTGCATCAGCGGTGGCAATGAACATCAATTTTTGATTTTGAATAAATTCTTGCATAGCTGGCGTTAGATGATCCTTAACCTGAGATTCGTAGAAATTCTTTGCGCGTTTACGACTTCCACGTTCCGCTTGAATTATTTGCTCGCTGAGAAGGCTCATTCAGGATTCCTCTATCTAGTGCTCGTTAGTTCGTTTGGAGAGATAAGAGTCTAACGCAGCCACTAGTTCAGAGATCGTTTATTTCATAACAAAAAGAGTAGGTCTAGCATAATTCAATGGTTTCCTATAAACTCTAGCAACGTAATGTTTCAAACATGCTCAACTTCTCGTTTTAACAAGTACTGCTCGCTCATCACTTTCTTGATTGTGCTGGCTGGAGTTACGGCAACCTCCGCCATTCAGCATACCGACCACACAGTAGACCAAGATTGTGCAGTTTGTCAGTTACGCCACCAATCCGCTACACCTGCTTCAGAAGGTCCATCGTTCGTTACGAACTACATATCAAACTTGATACAGAGGGAGCAGGCTCCCGCTTTGACTGTGTTCGAGTACCAATCTGAAGCAAGCCCCCGAGCCCCACCCACTTCATAAACTTTTCTATCTATTATTTTTTTGTTGTACAGGTACGTGCACTCGCGTCACGCGTACGCGCCTGCCTGGATATTCAAAAACCGTAAAAGTTTATATAGATCTAGTGGGTATATGTGATGTTTAAAAAACCATGCACGAACTTGTTATTAATTGCAGCACTTCTGACGATGGTGTCGTCGCCCATAACAGCTGCGCAGGACACGGGTAACAGTACAGGTGACATTCAGGGAACAGTGACATTTGCTGCAGATGGGGAAGCTGTCCATGGTGCTGTCATACTGCTTATCGGACCGGGGCTTGTCGTCCTCAGTGATGAAACGGGTGCCTTCGTTATTGAAGACGTTCCAGTCGGGACCTACGAGGTTCTCGCCCAGCGTCAACTCCTCACTGCTACACGAGAAACTGTCACGGTTGAGCCTGGAGGCACAGCTACGGTAAGTTTTGCACTTGAATTGTCGCCAATCCAGGAGGAAGTGACTGTTACAGGGACGCCTGGCGGGGAGATCACAACTTTTGAAGCGTTTAATGCTACGACCGTTCTTAACTCGTTCGATACGATGATAGACCCAGTAGGGACAATAGCTGAAGCTCTTGAAGATCAGCCAGGTATTGCCAAACGAAGCTTTGGTGCCGGCGCGGGACGACCGATCATCCGTGGCTTTGACGGCGATCGGGTACTCGTAATGGAAGACGGCATTCGGACTGGGGATCTTTCGAGCCAGTCTGGCGATCATGGTGCGAGTACCGATCCTAACGGATTGGATCGCCTTGAAGTCGTCCGAGGACCAGCGACATTGCTCTATGGATCAAGCTCTGTTGGTGGGGTTGTGAACGCAATCACACCGAATGAGAGCATCAAGAATGCCTTGCTTGCAGGTACCCGCGGGCAGGCTAACTTCGATGCGGGAAGTACGAACAATCAACTTGGATCATTCGCTAACTTCCAACACGCAACAGATCGTTTGATGGTTTGGGCCAGTGGGGGCACGCGACGGGCTAAGGACTACGATACGCCTATCGGTACCGTTGAAAATTCTGATATGCGTATCTCCACAGGTCGGGTTGGCATTGGCTACTCAAGCAACCAACTATTTGCCAGTGGTGGGTTCACCGTCGAAGACGGACGCTACGGAGTTCCATTTGCAGGAGAGTTTCATGGAGCTCATCACGGCCATGATGACGACCATGGTGACGGCCATGATGAGGATGAGGAATTATTTGTTGATATTGATTCCTTGCGTCGCGTTGGACGTTTTGACTTTGGGATGAAAAATCTAGAGAGTCGCGCTATCGACTCGTTCCATGTCGTAGCGAGCATGATCGATTGGCAACATAGTGAACTTGAGATTGACGAAGGGACTGAAAGCATTGGAACAATCTTCAACAATCGAACCTATGTGGTCCGCGCTGATGTTAACCAGCGTCAAAGAGGTCCGTTGTCTGGAAGATTTGGTGTCTGGTCCCAGTTCCGGGATTACACAGCCACTGGGGAAGAAGCACTCGCACCCGCGACTCAGCAGACGTCGGTGGCAGCGTTCGCGTACGAATCAGTCAACCTGGGACGGTTCCAATTGCAATTTGGTGGGCGTCTTGAGCGCAATGGCTACACGGTTGCCCAACGAGATCCGCATGAAGAGGGACACGACGATCATGAAGAAGAACACGACGATCATGAAGAAGAACACGACGATCATGAAGAAGAACCGTCAGCTGTACGCAATCGTGACTTTATAGGAGGGTCCGCATCCGTGGGTCTTCGGGCTGAACTAAATTCTCAAAATGCATTCGTTGCGAACGTTACACGATCGCATCGAGCTCCGGCCCTTGAAGAACTCTATAATTTTGGGCCCCATGTAGGAAACCTTCTTTTCGAGGTTGGTAATACGAACCTCAATGCCGAATCAACCATTGGACTCGATCTTAGTTTCCGTCACCAATCTGAACAGTTCCGAGGCGATATTAATTTTTATATCTATGACATCGCTAACTTTGTTTTTTTAGATATCGAGAATGAAATTCTTGATGGCCTGCGGCTCGGGCGTGTTCTTCAGGGGGATGGACAATTTAGAGGATTTGATGCCAAGGGGAGTGTACACCTCGGTTCAAAGATTTGGGCTAATCTTGGAATCGGGTTCGTGAACGCAGCACTCACGACAACCAACGAGGCATTACCGAGGATTCCTCCGCTCAGAGGGCAGTTGAGTATTAACGTGCCTTATCGTGGTTTAACGATTACGCCAGAGTTGAGCTTTGCTGCCAAGCAGGACCGTGTGTTTCGTAATGAAACAAAAACAGACAGCTATCTAGTTTTCAACTTGAACGCTTCGCATGTCTGGCCAGGTCAGCACACGACACACATTCTGAGTCTGTCGGCCTACAACTTGACCAATGAGCTCTACCGCAACCACACATCGTTCATCAAGGATCTGGGACCGGAAATTGGACGCGGTGTGAAAGTTAGTTACTCGCTTCGTTTCTTTTAAAAGATAAAATGCCTTGTGAAGAAATGGATAACCAATGTGGTGGTGCTTTGGGGCCCTCGTACTTGGCGATTTGTTGGCCTTGCGATCTTATTGATCGGGTTGGTACTATTCCTGACACTGGGAGACTGACATGGATATCTTCTCAGTTCTCTGCATCCTGCTTGGGTTTTTAGTCATTGTTAGTCGTGGTCCGCTAGCCTTCGATCCGAGCAGGACATTCCGTGCATACAGATCATTTTTTATGACCAACGCTCGAGTACGAGCCTGGGGTGTCGTTGTGGCACTCCTGGCAGCAGCACTCCTGCTTCTCCCCCTTGGAGAGGGGGTGTTGTCTGACATTTTCTACGTCTTCGGATGGATCATCGCAGCACTAGCGCTTGTGTCTTTACTTGTGCCAAAGATTCTGAAGGGATTCGCATTACAGATCATCGACAACCTTGAACACTCCATACCCACTGCGCTCGTACGTGTCCTTGGTCTTCTGGCCATCGCGGTAGGGCTCGCGTTTATCTATGTCGGGATCTATGTCGTCTAAGCAGTGGTTATAACGCGACGCTCGCTGGATCGTCGTCAGATCCGCGTAATACCCGGACCCGCTGGAGCACGGGTGGGTGCGAGTAGTGGAGAAATACGTCGAACCAGTGGGGTGTAAGGTTGGAAAGGTTATCAGCCGAAAGCTTCTTGAGTGCACTGATGAGTGGAGCACTCCCCCCAGTCGTGTGGGCTGAAAACGCATCGGCCTCGAATTCGTTCTTCCGCGAAAAGAGATTCACGAGGACAGACAGTACTAACTCGATGGGTGTGAACAGCAGACCAAAGAACAAAAGTCCCGTGTAAACCGACGGCTGGCTCACTGAAAACGCTACAAAGAGTCCCTCTTGCTGCAGAAAGAACGACAGAATCCACAGCATCGCCCCGAGGTGGGCAACACTCAGAACCACGCTTTTCCAAATATGTCGTTTCTTATAGTGGCCAACTTCATGTGCCACAACAGCCACGAGTTCAGGCACCGTGTAGTGCTCTATGAGTGTGTCGAAGAGTCCAATTCGCTTGTGTTTACCAAACCCCGTAAAAAATGCATTCGCTTTGGATGATCGCCGTGACCCATCGACCACAAAGATCCCCTGCAGAGGAAAGTTTACGGAGCGCGCATAGTCGAGAATCGCGTCATGTAATTCGCCATTGTCGAGCGGGGTAAAGGTATTGAAGAGTGGCATGATCCACGTTGGGGCAATGAATTGAACGCCCAGCATGAGGACGGTGGCAGCAATCCAACACCACAACCACGCCAGAGGACCAGCCCACTCGAAGAACGTAAGGATGATTGCAAGCAGTAGACCCCCAAGCAGCATGCTGAGCAAAAGCCCTTTGAAGAGATCCGCAACAAACGTGCCCGCAGACGTCCGGTTAAAGTTAAAGCGCGCTTCGATAACAAACGTCGAATAGAGACTGAACGGAAGCCCAAGCACGCCTGATGCCAATGTCAGCGTGCCGATGTATGCCAGGCCAGTAACCACTGGGCCGTAGCCAAACGCGCGAATGATCTGGTCGAGCCACTCAAAACCACCGATAAACCAAAACCCTAACAACACCAGAAGATTCACACTGGCATGGATAAGACCGAATTGCGTACCTGTGTCGTGATAACGCTGGGCTTGTGCGTATTTTTTTTCGTCGAACGTACCAACAAATTCTTGCGGGAGTGTTGGGCTAAATGCACGCAGGCTAAGTATGCTCGACACCACACCGAGACAATATTCACCAACGAGCGCAATTAAAATGATGATGGCGAAGCTATTCAACTGTTTCCGTTACCTGACAAAGTAACCAACTACGTGCCACGCACCCATTTCTTCGATCGCCGTCACCGTCTCAACGGCCTTCTGCTTATGTGTAAACGTGGCGTGAAAGATAAAGATGACATAACTGCCATCAGGTGCACCAGGTACATCTGTCGTTGCTGTCGCGCTTTGTACTGATCGGGATTGTACGGTTCCAAATGACTTGTGAACATTCTGTGCAGCTGACTGCCACTGTGACACTGTTACCTGCTGCTTAAAAAACGTTCCGGCACGTTCCCAACTCGCCTCATAGTTCTGAGCATCAAGTAGAGACAACCATTGCTCTACTTGTTTCTGCGCAACAGGTGGCACTTCCGAAGATGCATTGACGCATGCTGGAATCGTGACAAGAACAACGCCAACTGTTATGCCACTCAAAAGAACAGACTTATATGACACACTGTTTATCTTAACAAACAGCTATCAGAATCTGACTACGCCGACAATAAATTGTTTGTTAATGATTCAAGCTACAACGTGACGCTACCAGCTGACACGGAGTCCATTGGTCCACGACACGCCGACGTACTCGCCACCGTCGTTCGCTCGGTCTCGAAGGTCGGCGAATTGCAGGCCGCTCTGCAGTTTCAGCTTGTGGCCGTAGAAGAAGTAATTGAGGCCCAGGTAGCCCTCACGGTAACGGTCGCCTCGACGCGGGACCACGCGTCTCTCGTAGTTCGCGAGACGTACACCATTGGGCAAGTCGCTCGTGATGAGCGTGTAGCGCGCGATCACCTGTAGCTTGTCCGTGAGATTGACGAACGGCATCGCCATGAGACCGAACAGGTCACCCTGCTCGAGATACCCGGAGGCGTACGACAGATCTCCGCGAACACCCCAGCGCTCTGCCTCGAACTTGAAGTTGACCGAGCCCACGTGATCCAGCGGGCGCGTGAATGTGTTATCCGGATCCTCTTGCTGGTAGACGTAATTTCCCATCAGTAGCGCTTCCTTGACGCCAAGCGCCTCGCCGAAGTCGTAGCCCACGGCCACGAGCGTAAACACCCCTGCGTCGAACTCGCCAAACTCTCGATTTCCCGTGCCACCGGAGTAGAGGCCGCCGTAGTACCTCCAGGCGTCTAACTCACCCGACACGCTGATCCCTGGGATGTACTCATAGCCGAACCAGATGTTGTTACTCAGATTGCTGCGGTCGATGGCGAGGAGTTCCTTAGATGAGGTTGAGCCATCCATCGTGAAGGCCACACCGTGCTTGCCGACTGTCACCTGGAAGGCTGGGTTCTTCGTCCATTTCACGTATAGGTCGGTGACCCGCAGGTAGAAGGGCTCGGCCTCCTGGGGGTTCACCTCAATCTCGCCGTGCACCAGCCAATTTTTGAACAGAGTCACCTTCGGGCCGAACCGCATCCGCCGGACGTTCCACTCGCCGTTGTTACCCTGGTCCGCCCCAAGGGCATTGTATTCGTGTTGGTAACGACCGCTGAAGAGCACCTGCTGCACGACGGGATTTGAGTCGTTCTTGTACCACTTCGCGAACTGCCAGATCTTGTCGTAGGCGGATCGGTTCATGTCCCTGGCGGCTGTGTCAGATTGCGTGACAGCGGGAGCCTTGACCGCCTCTGGCTCGTCAGCGGCAGGGCTTTCAACCGTTGCTTCCTCGGAGGATTCCCTGAGCGGTTCGTGCGCGAGCACCTGCGCTGAACAAAAAGTTGCGATCGATATCACTGCCAAAACAATGAAACGACTTAAACGGTCACTGCTGATGCTTGTGCACCGCATGTATTCTTGAAAATACATTCATTCCTCACAAACCACACTTAACTCTAACTTCCGCATAAAGAACCAACCGCTTTTATAGGTTGTTCAATTGCATGTTACGTGCCACCCGTGAAGACCTTTTAAAGGACTTGTTATGCCTGTGTTAATAATTCAGGGACGCAGCTTTTTCTTACTGACCGAGACTCTAAATTAACAAAGAGTTAACGTCTCAGCACAGGTCTAGTGTGCTCCTAAAATGTACACTGCCCTTATGGAAAGACCCTTGCGAGTACTCATTGCAGAGGATGAACAAGACATTGCGAGTCTCATAAAACTAGCCTTAGAACGTGATGGAAAAATTCAAGTTGAAATAGCTAGCACTGGCGATATTGCACTAAAAACTGTGCTTGAGAATCCTCCTAACCTTGTGGTGTTGGATTTAAATTTACCGATCTTGCACGGAACCGAGGTGCTTCGTATTCTTCAAGCCCAGCCAGCCACCTCTAAGATTCCAATCATTGTCTTAACCGCACGAACGAGTGTGCATGATCGCATTACACACCTTGAGGCTGGAGCGGTTGACTACGTCACGAAACCATTTGATACAAGAGAATTAGTTGCTCGTATTCGTGGACTCTTGAAACGAGAAAGGCCTCTATCTAAAAGCCAGACCGTCTATGAAAATAAGCTGCTTCAGGCCGATTTTGAGGCCATTGCTATCAGGGTGTGTGGAAAAGCTATTCAGCTGACACGTAAAGAGTTTGAGATGTTCAAGTACCTCGTAGGGAATCGCCACTGCGTCCTCTCCCGTCAGCAGATTCTTGAACATGTCTGGGGTCTTGATCACCCAACCGGTTCGCGCGCCGTTGACGTGCACATGGGACGACTCCGGACCAAGCTAGGGCCCGCAGGGACACAGATCGAAACAGTGATCGGCCTGGGGTACCGCTTTACAGATCAGAACGAAGCCTCTGTCTCTTCATACGTCGCATGACTTCTTTGTGTTAGCGCGACGCTCCCGTATGACACAGATTCCTATTTTTTGGGCTGTGGTACGACCCGAATATAGGGCAATGGGGACTGCCATCCCTCTGGATATTTTTTCTTAGCGTCCTCATCAGATACGGCTGGAAGAATAATCACATCGTCACCCTGGTTCCAATTAACGGGTGTGGCGACTTTCTCGGTCGCTGTGAGTTGGCAAGAATCGAGTAACCGCAGGACTTCGTCAAAATTACGACCCGTGCTCATCGGATACGTTAGTGTCGCCTTGATTTTTTTGTCTGGCCCAATGATAAACACCGACCGACATGTTGCATTATTTGCTGGAGTTCTACCCTCAGACGTGTCTCCTGCATCGGCAGGTAACATGTCATACAGTTTGACCACTGCAAGTGCGGGATCGCCGATCAACGGATAGTTCACTGCGTGGCCTTGCGAAGCTTCGATATCTTTGGACCACTTGTCGTGATTGCTGACGCCATCGACACTAATACCAAGAATCTTACAATTGCGTTTTGCGAACTCTGGTTCCAAGCCCGCTAGGTAGCCAAGTTCTGTGGTGCACACGGGCGTAAAATCTTTCGGGTGCGAAAACAGCACTGCCCAGCTTGTACCGAGCCATTCGTGAAATTGGATCTTCCCCGCTGTTGTATCAGCCGTAAAATCCGGAGCTTCGTCATTAATACGTAGCGTCATAGCATTCTCCTAATCATCTTCATCACTGTCTCATACATAATTCTAAAACAACACATTAAACTGAAGTCGCACTGTTCGTGGAAGCGACGGATGGAAATGGATATCGTTGACGCCTCCCGCAGGTTCCCCTAACAGACGTGATGTGTAGTAATAGTCGATATCTGAAACCTTGCTATCAAACAAATTAAATCCTTCGAGGGTGACATTCAACTGAGGATGAATAGTCCATCCAAGCTCGCCGTTCCAAATAGTCGTCGACTGAGAGTAAAAACTCCCATCTTCAATCAGCGGACGTGGGCCAAAATGACGGACTCGCACACTGCCAAACACTCGTTTGGCAGGCGTCACAGTAATCGCCCCAGCCACAACGCGATCGAGTGCCCCTGGAATACGATTACCCTCAGGACTATTACCCGTGAACTCGGCGTGTGAGAACGACATGTCCAATTCGGCAATTAGCCAAGGTTGCAACTTAAGATAATTTGTCCACTCGACCCCGTAACGACGACTCGGACGACTGGCTTCTGCAATGCCAGCATCTCCGACAAACACTAACTCTGAGTCAAATCCGAGGTACCACGCGGCAAGTGTTGTTTGCAGCCCAGGCACTGCAATTGTCCGGAATCCCACTTCAGCACCTCGTGCAGGAACCAGCGGATCGTCTTTTGTCACCACCTCTCCGCTAACAGGATCTCTGGTGGTGGTTGCCGCTCGTGCGTCGTTACTGTGAAATCCTGTTCCATAGTTCAGATAGAATTCACTGCCACCCCAAGGACCGATCACTGCCGTGACCTTTGGACTTACAATGCCTGTGGTCCCTGCTCCAGTATTAAACGGCCGAAGCGCCGTGACATCATAACGATACAGATCACTTCGGACGCCAAAAGTCGTTCGTAATTTACGCGCCCATTCAATCTCAGCTTGTCCGAAAAAACTTACGGTGGTTTCACCAATGGTGTCATTCCGAATTGTGTTCATGCGGCGACGCTGTGCAGTGTTATAGAGCCCGACAGTCCCAATACTGTCATTACGGAGTGAAACACCGATAGCAGACTCCATCGAACGATCAAAAACCCGATGCAGCCGTCGATGTGTCACGTGCCCGCCAGATGTCCACCGACGTCCTTCTTGTTCAACTTGATCGCCGTCCACTGGGTCGTAAAGAAAGTAAGTGAAGTTCTGGAATAGGTTCAATCCCGCACGAATGGTGTAGGCAGTAATTCGTGTCGTCTGGTTCTGATGGGAATCAAGGAAATCAAAGGCCAAACTGTACCGAGAGGATCGACCTGCATCAGTTTGATCGATGGCCCCCAGCCTTGGAATTAAGCCTTGGGTAATGGCACGTTTCGGTACTTGATCCGTTGAGTGCCAGTTGGCGGAGTAGCCCATCGCGGTAAGAGAAAAACCATTCCGCTGATCCCCCTGACTATACCGAACAATCCCGTTGATCTTGCGCATGTCATCGGGAACGGTCCAAGGCCCATCGTTTTTGCCCAGTTCTAAAGCAACGAGCATATTGCCAGACCCAACTTTCGGAGAGGCTGCGCCAAAAACACGTCCCCATCCGTCTCCTCCTGCACTCACGCTTACCAATGGCTGGTCGAGTACATTGACGTAATTAATGGTCGCCGACCCCGCTGCCGAAAAATCCCCATGCTCGGCAAAATAGGGTCCTTTCGTATACTGCACACTACTTACCAGCTCCGGAATGAGGAGGTTCACGTCACTATAACCATGGGCGTGTGCGCCTGACGACTCATTCATGGGCGTACCAGCGATAGTCGTCGCAAAATCAGACCCATGGTCCAGATTAAACCCTCGGAGATAGTACTGATTGGCTTTACCTTCTCCGCTGTGTTGACTGGTAATAAACCCTGGCACTGTTTCAAGGACTTCACCGGGACGCATGATTGGACGTGCAATTAACTGCGCAGCCGTAATCGCTCCCACGCTCGCAGACGTAGCAATCCCCACCAGATTTTCTCTTGGATTTTCAAGTTCCGCAATATTGCGGAATGTCCGACTCCCCGTCACCACCACATCAGCTGTCATTCCTAACGTGAGCGAGAGGTTGACCGTCACAGTGTCATTGCTGATCACTCGCACGTTTGAACGAAACGTCGAAAAATTGATCAATCTAACAACTAGCTCTACTTGACCAACCGGCACATTTTCCAAATAGAATTGTCCGTTTTCATCTGTCACAGCGAACAATTGATCTGTGTCTGTGTTAAGGGTGATAGACGCACCAGGAAGCACGCCTCCTGTGTCATCAATCACACGGCCGGCAATTGTCCCTGTTTGTTGTCCAAACGCAAG
>DDZV01000030.1 GCA_002346475.1 Acidobacteria bacterium UBA2999
TCTTGCAGCTCCAAAAAATCTTTTCGGCTTTTGTAATGCATTTGAATCAAGTCCGCCAGACAGGACCTTTCCAGATGCTGGAATGACAGAATTGTAAGCACGCGCAAGTCGAGTAACTGAATCGAGGAGAATCAGTACATCCTTTTTATGTTCAACTAACCTCTTCGCTTTTTCGATAACCATCTCTGCAACCTGCACGTGTCTTTCTCCAGGCTCGTCAAAAGTAGAGGATATAACTTCCCCCTTAACAGAACGCTCCATATCAGTTACTTCCTCAGGACGCTCATCTATTAAGAGCACGATCAAAAACACCTCTGGATGGTTAGTTGCTACCGATTTTGCAATGTCCTGAAGAAGCATCGTCTTCCCCGTTCTGGGTGGTGCCACAATTAAGCCACGCTGCCCTTTTCCAATTGGGGTCATTAGATCCATGACACGTGCCGATAAATTTTCTGTATCCCTTTCAAGTTTTACGCGACGATCTGGATACAGAGGAGTGAGATTTTCAAAAAATAACTTTTCACGCGTTTTTTCTGGAGCTTCGAAATTAACAGCTTCCACCTTAATCAGAGCAAAGTAACGCTCCCCTTCTTTCGGCGGACGAATCTGTCCAGAAACAGTATCTCCAGGTTGAAGATCAAATCTTCTAATCTGTGACGGAGAAACATAAATATCATCAGGGCCAGAAAGGTAGTTGTAGTCAGGCGCTCGAAGGAAGCCAAAACCATCAGGAAGCACCTCAAGCACGCCTTCAGAAAAAATGAATCCTCCCTGTTCAGCTTGAGCCTTTAAAATCTGAAAAATCAATTCCTGTTTACGTATGCCAGCAGTTCCTTCGACAGAAAGGTCTTTAGCAACCTTTGCAAGGTTTTGAATACTCATTTCCTGAAGATCAGAAATATTTAATCCAGGACGCCGCTTAGACGCTTTGTCGCCTCCGGCTTGGGCTTCTTTCGAGGATTGGTCAATGGACTTCTTCGATGCCCCGGCGGTCTGAGGCTTCTCCTCGGCACTTTGAACTGGCGACTCTTGTCGCTTTTGAGTACTCGGCATGGAATTTCTCTTTTTTATAAGAACTTATTTTTTATTTATTGGTTTTTGATACTCAAGGGCAGCGCGCCCGAGCTTTCTTCTGTCTACAACAAACAAGAACGTGCATGTCCTTGTTGCTACTCTAAAATTTAAAGGTGTGAATTAATTTTTCCTAGTATATTTATTGCAATAAGCAGTGTCAACCTAACCCCTTCCCCTTAAAAATCATCAGGGCTACGACCAACACCGATAATACTACAAGCTAAAATAACATTAAGATCCTTGCTTTTCGCTACAGCAAGTAATTCTTTGCTCTCAGCCCCAGGATTAATCCAAATTTCAGCAATACCCTTCTCAGAAAAGTCAGAAAGAAGATTTAGGGCTACATGAGGCTGAACATATACAGTCGCAATATCTATCTGACACGGAACATTCAGTACCGACGAATAACTCTTTAAACCCTCTACCTCTATCTGCTTTGGATTAATGGGTATTACTTTATAACCTTCAGCTATATAGGCACGTAAAGCTTTATTGCCGAATTTTTCACGATCTGTCGATGCCCCAACAACAGCAACTACCTTACCCATACTTTCACCTATTCAGGAAATATCTTTCCAGGATTTAGTATTCCCAAAGGATCAAAGGCCACCTTAATTCGCTTCATTAATGAAATCTCAGAAGGACCAAGCTCAATACCCAGATGCGTAGATTTCTGAAATCCGATGCCATGCTCTCCACTTATAGAACCCTCAAGACTTACAACGCCAACAAAAAGATCTCTCACTGCAGCACTCGCATTCTTTTTTTCATTCTGATTAGACCTGTCGACCATTATGTTCACATGAATATTGCCATCGCCAGCATGCCCAAAACAGGAAATAAACAACTCATACTTTTGTCGCAGCCTCTCAATAATCTCGAACAGTTCTGGAATTTTCCCTCTCGGCACAACAACATCATGATTTATTTTAAGTAACCCAGTCGCTTTAAGGGCAGGAGACAATTGCCGTCGCGCAGTCCAAATTTTTTCTCGCTCTACTTCATTAGATGCTTGAACAACCTGAGTCGCACCAGCAGCAGTCATCGTATCAGCAGTTATTAGTATGGATTCCTCAACCTCAGCTAACATTCCATCAACTTCAATAATTAAAATGGTATCAACTGAACTCGGCACGGGACTACTGCCAAGATAATTACGAACTGCCTTAAGAGACGCGTTGTCAACAAGTTCAATTGCAGCAGGTACAATACGAAGAGAGATAAGAGAAGTTACTGCCTGCACAGCCTCTGGCACGCTTCTGAAAAAAGCTACCAATGACCGCTGTGCAGTTGGCTTTGGAATTAAGCGAAGGATAATCTTGGTAATAATTGCAAGAGTTCCTTCTGAGCCCACTAGCAATTGTGTTAAATCGTAACCTACGACATTCTTTACAGCTTTCGAACCTGTGTGAATAATCTCCCCAGTAGGAAGCACTGCCTCAAGACCAAGCACATACCTTTTAGTGGTTCCGTACTTGAATGCACTTGGCCCTCCAGCACATTCAGCAACGTTTCCACCAAGAGCAGAGTTCGCAAGGCTAGAAGGATCGGGAGGATAGTACAAACCGACTTGTTCGGCTTCGGATCTTAAATCTACTGTAATTACGTTTGGCTCAACCACAGCAAGCAAACTTGCTTCATCAATTTCTAAAATACGATTAAAACGTTCCATCGAGAGAAGCACGCCACCATGGGTCGGTACAGCTCCACCGGTATATCCAGTTCCACCACCTCGCACTACTAATGGAATACCTTCCTGATTACAAAAACGGGCTATTGATGCGATCTCTTTGGTGCTACCTGGAATTACAACAAGATCAGGCAATGACCCAATACCAAGGGCATCCTGCGAATAGGAGGAGAGAGAACTTTCGTTCGATTGGACCCAGTCAGCCCCGACTACTTCTCTGATCGCATTCGTAAACTTGTCTGATACAGACATACTTACCCCAGCTAAATATTATTGTTCCGTTACTGTTAGGTCAGCTTAGGCACAGAAGGACGCCTAGGAACCTAACAATAGATGTCTTACTAGCTAGGCTTAATCGACTCTGCAAACCGTAGAATTCGATTGGCTGATTCCCGAAGGTTCTCTGGTGATGTCGCATAAGAAATTCGAACGTACCCTTGAGCATCAAACGCTTCCCCAGGAGTCAAGGCAACGTGTTCTTTATTTAATAATTCCTCAGCAAATTGAGCCGAAGAATTTACACCGCCAGGAGAAAACAAACCTGAAATATCTGGAAATAAATAAAATGCACCTTTTGGGCGAACACATTTAATTCCTGGATGCGACGTCAACCATTCATGCATATTATCTCGACGCACTCTGTATTCGTTCAGCATTCTAGTAACTTCATCTTGTGGACCTGCTAGAGCGGCCAACGCTGCTTTTTGCGTTATCGATGAAACATTGGATGTAGCGTGGCTAAGAATTGTGTTACAAGCCTTGATAAGTTCAGGAGGACCAATTGTCCAACCACACCTCAAACCTGTCATCGCGTAAGACTTTGACGCTGACCCAGCTATAACTGCTCGATCTCTCGTTCGATCAAAAAGAACTTTTGCCAGATTATGTGCCTGCTTGTCATAAATGAGTTGCTCATAGCAAAGATCTACAATGACCCACACCCCACGTTTTGAGGCCGCGTCAGCAATACGAGCTAGTTCAGACTCTTCAATCAGTGCTCCAGTTGGATTCGCTGGCGAGTTGATAATAATGGCTTTCGTGCGAGAAGTAATTGCATCAATAATGGGATCTGCATGAATAGCAAAACCATCTTCCGACTGAGTTTTTACAATTACAGGTTTTGCACTGGCTAGTTTTATTTGTTCAACGATTGTAGGCCAGTATGGCGAATGAGTTATCACCTCATCGCCAGGATTATAGAGAGCCAACGCTGGATTAAATAGAGCCTGCTTTCCGCCAGCAGCCATCGATACATCTTTCGCCTCTAGCTCAATCCCATAATCTCTTCTATAGCGAGCAGCAACAGCCTCGCGTAATTCAAGAATACCGCTGGCAGCAGTGTAACGCGTGAAGTTTGCTTCAAGCGCCTCTACTGCCGCTGCTTTAGCATGTTCAGGGGTATTAAAATCTGGCTCTCCTGCACCAAGACTGATTACGTCTATACCCTCTCGACGCATACGGTCTGCATTTGCCCCTACTTTTAATGTCGCTGATTCAGTAATTGCACTTAAACGATCGGCAGTGCTCACTTGCATTCTCCTATTTTTTGTTAGTAGACATACTCTTTGTTCTTAGCCTGGCCTCTACCACGGAAGGAACTAATCCTCCAACGTCGCCTCCAAGATTGAAGACTTCCTTGATAAGCCGTGAACTGAGGTAAGTATATTGCTCTGCAGGCATCATAAACACTGTCTCAAGAGATGGCTCTATGTGCCTGTTCATGAGAGCCATCTGAAACTCGTATTCAAAATCTGATACGACCCGCAACCCTCTAACAATAACACTGGCACGGCGGCGGCGAGCGTAGTCTACTAAAAGGCCATCAAAAGCCTCTACTTCGACATTGGGATATTCTTGAAATACTTCGTTGATAATAGCTACCCGTTCATCACTCGTAAAAAAAGAATCCTTGTCTGCGTTCACCAGGACTGCAACAAGAATGCGATCAAAAAGATGCGCACCTCGAAGAATTATGTCGACATGCCCATTAGTCAATGGATCAAATGAGCCTGGATAAATTGCCAGACGCCCCGCTGGAGAAACTGGAATCTCCGTCAAATCTTGCTTTCTCCTGTCTTTGCCTCTAAAAAACTTAAGGCACTATCACCTGTTCTCACTTCTCGAATAAGACTTATATTCGAGGGGGTTCTTAATACATGCCTCACAGAATGTTCAACTACCAAGATACCATCTGGCGACAAGTGATGTACGCCAGCCTGGAGCACACCATCTAATCCAGATACCGCATAAGGAGGATCAAAGAGCATGACGTCAAACAGTGTATCTGCTGACATCCTATCTAAAGCGACCTGGACATCGTTTCTCAAAATAGTATAGCCATCAAAGACTCCGCATGCTTCCAAGTTCTTCTTTATTAATCGTACTGCCCTCAAGTCATCGTCAATAAAAGTTATTTCTTCTGCGCCTCGGCTCAAAGCCTCAATTCCCAAAGCTCCTGTTCCAGAAAATCCGTCGAGCACTCGTGCACCATTCATCCTTGGTGAAATAATATTAAAGAGAGTCTCACGTAATTGATCTGAGGTTGGTCGAGTTCCTTCCCAAAGTGGGCCGCTAAGACGTCGCCCCTTATACCTACCTGCAATTATACGCATCGATAAATTTATTTTGTCCTATTAGCCATCAACCATCCCACAAGCCCAATAAAGAACTGGTCCCCTTGGCTAACCCATTCCTACAAGACCAAATTGTCTCTCCCAATCCTTCAAAATAAATTCATGCAGTTCTGGTGTTAATTGATCCTTGTCCACAACTTGTCGAGCTGCTAAATGAGCCTCCTCCATGATTTCTCTGTCACGCATAATATCCCCAGCTCTAAATTTCGGGACTCCTGACTGGCGAGTACCAAAAAAATCACCAGGCCCCCGAAGTTCAAGATCTTTTTCAGCAATTAGAAAACCATCTTGGGTTAAAGACATCGTCTTCAATCTTTCACGCGCATCATGGGTCCAAGAAGATCGATAAAAAAGAATACAGTGAGACTCCCAGGGACCTCGACCAATTCGCCCTCGAAGCTGATGTAATTGTGACAACCCAAATCTTTCTGAGTTTTCAATAACCATTGCGCTAGCATTTGGCACGTCAACGCCAACTTCAACTACAGTTGTAGATACAAGAACCTGGATTTCCCCTCTAACAAAATCCTCCATAACCTGATCTTTAACTTCCTGCTTTAGCTTTCCATGAAGAAGTCCCACTCGATAGCTCTTGAACGCCTCCTTTTGTAACCGCCCTGCCATTTCTGTTGCAGATTTCAAATCCACGTTTTCAGATTCCTCAATTAAAGGATAAATCACATAAACTTGCCGTCCAGCCTCAAGCTCCTTCCGTAACATCTTATAAATATTCTCACGGTCTGATTCTGGAACAGTCACAGTTCGAATTGGCTTCCTCCCAGGTGGCAAATCTTTAATCTTTGAAACATTTAATTCGGCGTAGTCGGTTAATGCTAATGTTCGAGGGATTGGAGTCGCCGTCATCAGAAGAACATCTGGACGTAAACCCTTACCACGTAAATTTGCTCTTTGGGCCACTCCGAATCGGTGCTGTTCATCAATAACAACTAAGCCAAGATTTTTAAACCTAACAGCTTTCTGTACTAGTGCATGTGTTCCAACCACCAGCTGAGTAACCCCCTCTTTAAGTTTTTCTTCGCATTCTTCTTTTTTTGCACTAGTCATGCCTCCAATAAAAAGATCTACCTTGAATTTCGAATGACTTAAGAGCTTAGAAATATTTTGAAAATGCTGGACTGCCAGTATTTCTGTCGGCGCCATAAACGCAACCTGAAGTCCATTCTCCATTGCAACAATAGCGGCCAATAAAGCTACTATGGTTTTTCCTGAACCAACGTCACCCTGAAGCAATCGATGCATGCTCTTTGACTGCTGCATGTCTTCAACTATTTCCTTTACAGCCTCTTTTTGGCCTGGCGTCAGTTTAAAAGGCAAGCTTCTAGCAGCTGATGTTCGAATACGTTCATTAACCCTTACCACAAATGGTTTCTGTTCAATGCCACTTGAATAACGCTGCCACGCATAGGCAATCTGAAAAAGAAAAAATTCCTCAAAAATAAGACGCCTCTGAGCAGGTGAACGAAATTTATTTAAGAGTTCTAAGTTTGTTTCATTTAGAGGAAAATGAGCTTCCTCAAGTGCAGTACGCCTAGCAACCAATTGACTGCGAGCCACGACTTTCGCCGGTAAAAGCTCTGGAATATTTCCTGGTAATTTGTCAAGGGTAAGACGAACAAGCTTTCGCTGCATGTTAGGTGTGACCGATCCAGCCCGCTCGTAAAATGGAACAATCCGACCAGTATGGATGCCGTCACTGCTCTTGCCAGGATCATCTCCACCGACAAATTCATACTCTGGATTCATAAAATGTAATCCAGTAGAACCAAGTTTTATCTCTCCAAAGATAACCACGCTTTGCTGTGGTCGAAGAATGTCCTTAAGATATCCTTGATTCATCCAAGTGCAACGTATCGAGCCACTCTTGTCAGAAACAACCGCATGAAAAATGGTAAATTTTTGACGCCTCGTTCGAGTTAGATTCGTGCTCACAATCTTGACATGCACTGCCGCTCGATGCCCTGGTCTTAATGAAGCCACTAGTTGCGCTTTTGTTCTATCTTCGTAACGAAAAGGTAATCGATACAAAAGATCTTGGACTATTGATAGACCGGCTCGTTTTAAGTCAGCGGCCTTACGTGGACCAACACCCTTAATAAATTGAAGCGAGGAATAAATGAATTCTTTCTGCTTAGCAGGCACTGTTCTAATTTACTGAACAACCACAGCCTTACCAGAGGCAAACTCGATTTTCTTAATGTTCGCTGGAAGCTTAAAAGACCTATCAAAATTAAATCCACTAGGACTTTCAGCAGTTCGAGAAAAATAGCTGACTATGTCCTGAATCAATGATTTTGATACTTCTACGCCAGAAATACTTGCCGATTTAAACTCAAAATGGCCTGCCCCGTCTATTGAGGAAAAAGTGCCAGCAACTGTCACTGGAACACGTCCGCCCACGTAAGCCCATGGATCAAGCATGCCCCCAGTCCGATAATAACGAGCAGCATTTTCTAGATCTATGGTTGCTTGACCACGCAACTTACTTTGATTGCTAATGACTATATTCAAATCAATGATCCCAACAGGCAAGAGCTGATCTGTTCCATAAGCAAACCAAGAATTAATCTCGGCTTCGCTAATACTAGTTCTCCGTTCTACTGAGTCTGCAGTATTTGCTTGAGCAAAAATTTTAACGACCTTATTACTTAAAACTTTAGCAAGTTCAGGAGAAAGGGTTGTATCTCCAGCAACTGAAGAACTTAGAACAAAAAGTATTAGCCAGTTAGTAAGAATTAAGCGCATAAGAAAAATATAGTTAATAGGAATTTTAAAGCCTACGTTCTAACTAAGCTCCACAGAATTGCTTGTATTTGATATTCGCTTTCTATTCGCATATAGTCCATCAAGCTCTGGAGAATAATGCTTCCACTCACAAAACGGCAACGTCAGATATTTGATTATCTCAGCCAGTACATTCAACAACACAGCTATGCGCCAAGTCTTGAGGAGATTGGGCACCGCTTCAACCTTTCATCACTTGCAACAGTCCATAAACACTTAACTAATCTACAAGAAAAAGGCTATATACGCCGTGCCTGGAATCGAAGTCGCTCAATAGAATTAGTTGCTACCCATTCAGGTGAACGCACGGTAAACCTCCCTCTTCTAGGTTCTGTTGCAGCCGACTTGCCTATCGAAGCAATAGCAAGCTCTGAAACTATCTCAGTGCCAGAAACACTTGTTAGCAATCACGACAACTATGCACTCCGTGTTAATGGCGATTCAATGATTGACGAACAAATTAAAGACGGAGACTTAGTCATTGTCGAAGATAGAAAGTCGGTAAATGATGGAGAAACGGTGCTCGCACTTCTCAGTGGTATCAAAACCACACTTAAAAAAATTTACCGGGAAGATGGACGTATCCGCCTCCAGCCAAGCAACCCCTTAATAAAACCAACTGTAGTTGAACAAAGCCAGCTGAAAATTCACGGTGTGGTTGTAGCTGTTATGCGTAAATACTGAACCAACGCCACACCCTCTCTTGCGACAGAATCTAGCAGAACTCTTTATGATTACTCAAAAAACTTAACAAACAATAGACACACAACCTAAAAACCATGCCTGATAAAACCAAACGCCAACAAATTAATTTTACGATTGTTCCAGATGAAGATTCTACTGATAGCAGGACCTATGCAAATTTCTGCGCTATCGCCCATACTCCTTTTGATTTCACGCTTACCTTTTGCGAAGTGATGCCTCTTTCTGAGCAAGAGGTGAAATCAGCCTCCTCAGAACATGTAATCCGGGCACCAGTTAGAGCTAGAATCGTTGTTCCTATTCAGTCTATGCCCAATCTAATCGCTGCCTTACAAGAACACATGAGCATGTTTTCTGAATCTGGCACTAACGGTGACTGGTCGAAGCAAAACCCAGTTCACTAAATAAAGTTTCGGAACAACCTCAAATCACTTCTGGTGAAGATTGGTATCTAAAACTGATATACAAAAAGTGCTTAGAATACTTGCCAGAGAGTATTCCAATGCAACTACCGAACTTGAATATCAAAATCCTTTTGAATTATTAGTTGCTACAGTGCTCTCTGCCCAGTCAACCGATATCAAAGTAAACCTAGTAACACCGAACTTATTTAAGCGTTACCCTAACGTAAAGACACTCGCTGCGGCAAAGCAGCCTGCGCTAGAAAAAGAAATACGATCAATAGGCCTATCGAAACAAAAAGCACGCAACCTTACCAACCTCGCACAGCAACTCATAACTAAACATCAAGGAAACATTCCAACAAACATAACTCAACTAACAAAACTCCCAGGAGTTGGAAGAAAAACAGCAAATGTCGTACTTGCACATGCTTTTGGACTACCTGGTTTCCCTGTTGATCGCCATGTAATTCGGGTCTCAACACGCCTTGGAATTGCTCAAGGTCGAAATGCAATTGAAATTGAAAGGCAGCTTTGTACATCGATCCCACAAAAAGACTGGAGACTTGCTTCAGATGTACAAATTCTTCATGGACGTCGTGTATGTAAACAAAAACCACTTTGTCAAAAGTGTGTACTTCAAAAAAAATGTAACTATTTTAAGATACAGATATTAGGTCAGTTGAAAACTTCATGAAAAAACAGAAACGCCTTGGTCAGCATTTCCTAGAAGAGTCTTGGGTAAAGAAACTCATTAACGCTGTGCAGGTATCAAGTGAAGATACCTTTTTAGAAATTGGCGCCGGACTAGGCGCACTTACCATTCCATTAGCCACAAAAGCTCGTAAAGTCATCGCAGTTGAAATTGATCAAAAGCTCTCTGAAGAACTAAAAATAAAAACACCTAGAAATGTAAAAGTTGTAACAGCCGACTTTTTAAAAATAGGCCTCGAAGAACTTTTAGAATCTGAAAAGAAACCTGTCCGTGTGATTGGAAACCTGCCCTACAATCTTTCTTCACCGATACTCTTTCGCCTCACAGCAACACACAACTCAGGCCTGCTCTTTCATGATGCCACTCTAATGCTGCAGCACGAAGTAGCAGAAAGACTAGTAGCAGTCCCTGGAAACAAATTGTACGGAGTTCTAGCAATCCAAATTTCACTCCACGCAGAACGCACCAAACTACTTACACTACCTCCAGGAGCTTTTAGACCTCAGCCAAAAGTAACCTCCTCAGTCGTTAATTTACGTTTCCACTCCAATCCATTTGATGCCAATACCCTTCGGGTATTTGAATGGTTAACGCGAGGGCTTTTTATGCAGAGGCGGAAAACTTTGGCAAATGCACTACAGCCGCTTATATCAGAGCATGGACTAAATAGTAGAGAAGTCCTTTTTTTTCTAGAGATTAACCCGATGAGAAGGCCTGAAACACTTCAATTGAATGAGATATCAGCGCTAACCCGTCACCTGTGCTATATTTTTCAGGAACCGATTAAACCCACCTGATTTTCAGGCGCTCCCAGCGGCCTGAATGTCCTAAGGCAATTTATCGCTAAAGGACACCCCGTCATCAGATCCTCTCAAGATCGAGACGGGTGGTTATGTAGAACCCTTCGGCATAAAAAACATGTCGAGTGGGAGCTTCTGGCTATAAATACAGTAACCGTAGACGGTGACCCCGGAGGTCACCAACGTGAATTTTGCAACAAAGAAACACTCTGGCTGGGCGCTAACGAAATTAAAAGTATTTTGCCATTGTCCAATGGAGCTGTAGATCTCAAGCCCTTAGAGGTCTGCAGGTAATTCGATATGAATATGATGGCAATTTCTTTTAGAACTACAACCATGGAGTAAACAGTGGCTGAATCAGCTCTCTCACGACGCATCAGTGAATTCGTTGGTGTAGCACTATTTGCAATTGCTCTAATTTGGTTGATCTCGCTTGTAACGCATGAATCAACGGATCCAGCATGGTTCTTTACAACAAATACAACCCACCCACCAATTAATTTTGTGGGCCGCGTAGGTGCATTCTTATCGGAACTGTCATTTCAAGTTCTTGGCTATGCTGCTTATTTAATCCCTATCATTATCGGTGCAGCAGGCTGGCAATACTTCTGGTGCCGCGCAACTGATGCCATATATACCAAGGTTCTTGGCATTGGCCTCCTGCTTGGATGCGTGAGTACATTTTCAAGCTTAGCACTTGGCGCATCTGCGATCGGAAGCGGGACCTTTCAAGCTGGAGGCTCTTTTGGCGGATTAGTTGCACAATCAATGGCTGACTATTTAAACAAGACTGGAGCCATCATCATTGTTTTGACTCTTATGATGTTAGCTTTGCTACTATCCACGCAGCTCTCCCTTGGTCGACTCTTTGCAACTATCACTAAATATTCATGGGAACATTCAACTCGTGGAATAGATATTATTCAGGCGTGGATCAAACAATATCGTCAGAATCGTCAACGTCGAGAAGTTGTTGCTAAGCACACAAAAAAGAAGCCAGTAAAAATAGTCTCCTCGGAAGAAAAAATTATCAAAACACAGCCAACTTTAGAAATAAAACTAAAAGAAGAGCCAACTAAACCAACTCTTCCTTCTCAAGGATTAGGCTCCCTTCTAGCCAACAAGAAAAAGACCAGCGCAGAACCTAAGCTGCCCTTGTCAGAACCAACACAAACTAAAACTAAAGTCGCTCAACGAAGCAGTACTGCATACGTGCTTCCGCCTATCTCTTTGTTAGATCCACCAAAAGCTGAACAAAAGATTGACGACCGGGAACTCATGGAAGCAGCCAAACAACTTGAGGATAAGTGTCGCGAGTTCGCAGTTGAAGGGCAAGTGGTCCAAATTCACCCTGGGCCTATTGTTACAACATTTGAATTTAAACCAGATGCTGGCGTTAAGTACAACAAAATAACTGGGCTGGCTGAAGATCTCTGCCTCGCAATGCAAGCCGAGTCTGTTTTAATTGAACGTATACCAGGAAAATCAACAGTAGGCATTCAGATTCCAAACCCGGGTCGAGAAATTATTTCTCTTAGAAGTCTCTTAGAATCTGACGCTTATCAATTGTCTACGTCAAAGATAAGCCTGACTCTCGGAAAAACTATTCACGGCGACCCTCACGTAACAGATCTTGGAACTATGCCACATCTACTCATAGCTGGGTCTACTGGAACTGGAAAATCAGTAGGCATAAACGCGATGCTTACCAGTATCTTATATCGTGCTACGCCAAATGATGTGCGTCTGATACTGATCGATCCAAAGCGCCTTGAGCTTGGAATGTATGATGAGATCCCGCATTTGCTCACACCTGTAGTTGTTGAGCCTAAAAAAGCTTCAAACGCACTTCGCTGGGCAGTTCGCGAAATGGAAGAAAGATATAAGACGCTAGCCGCTGAAGGCGTTAGAAATATCCAGCAATACAACAGAAACATTCGAGAGCTCTTAGAAGATAGACGCTCGGATGACCCAGATACGCCCCAACCACTTCCCTTTATAGTCGTAGTGATCGACGAGCTTGCAGACCTAATGATGGTTGCAAAAAATGAAGTGGAGGAATCAATTGCACGATTAGCGCAAATGGCTCGCGCTGTTGGAATTCATTTAATCTTAGCAACCCAACGACCGTCAGTTGATGTAATCACGGGACTTATCAAAGCCAATTTCCCATCGCGTATTTCTTTTAGAGTCTCATCAAAAATTGATTCCCGTACTATTCTCGATAGCAATGGTGCAGAACAACTCCTTGGAAAAGGAGATATGCTCTTTTTGCCGCCAGCCTCCTCTAGATGCATTCGTCTTCATGGTCCATATATTTCTGAACAAGAAAGCGCGAGACTTGCAAGCTTCCTTCGAAAACAGGGTGCCCCTGTGTTTGACGAAACGATTACAGCAGACGCAGAACAAAGTGGCCCAGACGGCATCGAACTAGAAAAAGACGATTTGTACGATGAAGCCGCAAGGATTGTTGTAGGGACCGGACAGGCTTCCATATCTTTCCTCCAACGAAAACTACGAATAGGGTTTAGTCGGGCAGCTCGCCTGGTAGACATGATGGAGGTAGAAGGACTTGTATCACAAGGAACTGGAGGGAAATCCAGAGAGGTATTAGTGGAACAGAACTATTTTGAGGAGGTAGATGCGCAGCTTCGTTAGTAATTCGACTATCGTCCTCCTGCTTATTTTGTGGACACCTCAGGGCATTCATGCCCAAGAGTCAGATCCGCACGATGTCTATTACGAAATCCTAGCCAGGGAACAGGTTCTTAGAACAGATCTAGATACTCAACCTAAAGGAGCCCAGCCTGGCCCCTTGCTGGATCGTGTTCGCCAACTTGTTGCCAGTTACGAAGATATGGCACGGGCTCACCCAAGCAGTGGATATAGCGACAACGCCCTTTGGCAAGCCGCACTATTACTAACTGACAGTTTTGAAAGTTTTAGAGTCGAGCAAGATCGCAAAAAAGCTCTAAGCTTGCTTGACTCTGTAAAGGCACGTTTTCCCAGTAGCTCGCTCAATAAAAAAGCTTCGGCTTACCGGAATCGACTCAAGCCTCCTCAGAACAATGACAGCCCAAGACAAATTATAAAAAAAGTAGTTAATTCACAATCAGCAATACCTAAAACAAACCCTGTCTTATTAGAGGGAATTCGCCATGAAAGAATCCCTGGCGGAGTCAGACTAACTATCTCTTTGGAACGTGAAACTCTTTTTCACGAAGAACGTCTCGATGGTC
>DDZV01000011.1:0-3626 GCA_002346475.1 Acidobacteria bacterium UBA2999
CCAACCTTAACCGCATCAACTCCAACATTAATTAGTGCTTCAGTTGCAGCAGCGGTAGCAACATTTCCAGCAATAAGATCGATTTCTTGAAAATCTTGTCGAATATTTTTAACAACGTCTATTACTCCTTGGGAATGCCCATGGGCTGTATCAACGATAAGGACATCCACTCCGGCAGCAACAAGCGCCTGCGCGCGCTCCTTGGTATCTTTAGCTGTTCCAACTGCAGCTCCGCATCGAAGTCGGCCAAGAGAATCCTTGCAAGAGTTCGGGTATTGCACCATTTTCTGAATATCTTTAACGGTAATCAGGCCTTTTAAGTAGTAATCATGGTTAACGACAAGTAGCTTCTCAACTTTATGCTTGTGTAAAATTTTACGCGCTTCCTCTAATGTTGTATTGACAGGGACAGTGATAAGGTTTTCTCGTGTCATAACATCTGAGATCTCTCTATTTACATTTGTTTCAAATCGTAGATCTCGATTAGTTAAGATACCGACGAGGCGGCCCTCCTTGCTTCCATCATTCGTAATTGGAACTCCTGAGATTCGATACTTTTTCATAAGGTCAAGAGCCTCACGAATTCGATGCTTTGGTGAGAGCGTAATCGGGTCAACAATCATTCCACTTTCAGACCTCTTGACTCGGTCGACTTCAGATGCTTGTTCTTCGATAGACAAATTCTTATGGATGACACCAAGGCCACCCTGTTGGGCCATCGCGATAGCCAGCCTTGACTCAGTAACTGTGTCCATGGCTGCGCTGAGAATCGGAACATTTAACGAGATGTTCTTAGTCAGTCGACTCGACACATCCACTTCACCAGGCAACACTGTTGAATGTTGTGGCAGTAGAAGCACGTCGTCAAAAGTAAGACCTACCGGAAGATCTGGACTTGTTGTGGCAGTTACATTGCTTTTCAGCTTCATAGCTCTCTCGCTTTACCCTTTAGGTTTAGCTACTTAGTTTAGAGACAGTTAATGGTGATATTGGTTCGCCCTTCTTTGCCTGTGTTAGGCAGTAGCACCCCCGTGACATTTTTTATACTTCTTCCCGCTTCCACAGGGGCAGGGTGCATTTCTTCCAATTTTTGGCCCCTTATTTCGAACTGTTTTAATTACATCGTCTCCACCGGTACGGGCTGGCTTTCGAGTTTGACTACTTTGAAGTCCTGCTGACTGAGCCGAACGATTTAATACTGGAGCTGCATCTGGGTGGTTCATGATCAGTGGCTCAGCCTTCCGTTTAGCTGAAGGTGAATTTGATGCGTTGCCTCCCTCAGCCAGCCTTACTCCAAATAGGTACCGAACAATTTCTTCTTCGACTCGGCCTTTCATATCCTGAAAAAGCTCAAAACTTTCTTTTTTATATTCCACTAAAGGATTTCGTTGGCCATAACCACGAAGTCCAATGCCTTCCTTTAGATGGTCGAGGCTGTAGAGATGATCCTTCCACTGGTTATCAACAATTTGTAGGGCAATGTCTCTTTCAAGCCTACGAATAGTTTCAGCACCAATGAGGTCTTCCTTCTTTTTATAGACTGCCTTAATTGTTGACCAAGTGGAGTCAGCAATCTCCTCAGATGAATACTCGTCAGTAACAACGTCAGCAAGATCTGCTTGTTGAATACTAAAGACTCTGCTTATTTCACGTCTTAGTGCTTCAATGTCCCAGTCTTCAATGTCAAGATTTTTTCCAGCATATCTATCGACCGTATCTTCAAGAATGTCTTCAGCCAAGGCAAGAAGATAACCTCGCATGTCGACTACTTCGTCTTCTGTCAGATGTATTTTATTGTTCAGGATCTCTCTTCTTAGCCTGTAAAAACTTTCACGCTGTTTGTTCATTACATCGTCGTACTCAAGTAGATGTTTACGAACAGAGAAATTTTGTGATTCAACTTGTTGTTGTGACCGTTCGATCGCACGTGTAACCATCTTGTGCTCGATAGGAACGCCTTCTTCCATTCCAAGACGTTGCATAATTCCAGAAATTTTGTCTGACCCAAAGATACGCATCAAATCGTCTTCCATGGAAAGATAGAAGCGAGATGAACCAGGGTCACCTTGTCGACCAGCTCTCCCACGAAGCTGATTGTCTATTCGCCTAGCCTCGTGCCGCTCGGTAGCTAAAATATGCAACCCGCCAAGACCTACGACCTCGTCATGCTCTTCAGTGGTCTTTTCGCTGAGATGACTCTCGATGCGTTCCCAGTCTGAGCGGGGAACTCGAAAGAAACTATCCGTGTGAAAAAAATATACAAACTCCTCGTCGTCAATAAATTTTGCATCCTCTTTTTCTAAGCGCTCAGCAACTTTTTCGGCTAAACACTGCTGCCTAGCCATGTATTCAGGATTGCCACCAAGAAGAATGTCTGTGCCACGTCCAGCCATGTTGGTAGCAATTGTTACTGTCCCTTGGCGACCTGCCTGAGCTATAAAATCAGCCTCTTTCGAGTGATATTTTGCATTCAACACCACGTGTTTAATTCCACGCTTACGGAGTAGCGAGGAGAGGCGCTCTGATTTCTCAATGGAAACAGTTCCTACAAGGGTGGGACGTCCGGAGGCTTGCTTGTCTAAAATATCATCAACAATAGCATCGTATTTTTCTCGCTCGGTTCTATAAATAAGATCTGGTTCTTCAAGTCTTGCAAGAGGCTTATTTGTTGGCACAACCACGGTATCTAATTTGTAGATTTTTGAAAATTCAGCTGCTTCTGTTTCAGCCGTTCCAGTCATGCCTGAAAGCTTCTTGTATTTACGGAAGTAATTTTGAAATGTTATCGTAGCGAGAGTCTGGTTCTCTCTTTCAATTTTTACTTTTTCTTTAGCTTCGACTGCCTGGTGTAAGCCATCACTCCATCGTCGCCCAGGCATTAGCCGACCAGTAAATTCATCAACAATTACAACTTGTCCGTCTTTAATCATATATTCAACGTCTAGACGAAATAACGAGTGTGCTCGAAGCGCTTGATGAATATGGTGGAGCAGTGGCATATTGACAGGGTCATACATTCCTCCAGATCCAGGCGCCAACCTGTGACTGAGTATTTGCTCAGCTTTCGCCATGCCGCTCTCTGTTAATGTTGCGGTTTTGTGCTTTTCGTCGACAAGGTAGTCTCCACTCTCTTCAAGTGCTTCTCTATCTTCAGATTTAGTATTTCCTTGAGTGACAGCGCCCTTTTTAAGCTTTGGAATAACGCGATCTACTTCATAGTAAAGTTCTGTTGATGCCTCTGCTGGTCCAGAAATAATTAAGGGGGTTCTTGCTTCGTCAATCAGGATGCTGTCAACCTCATCAACAATTGCAAAGTTATGTCTACTTTGAACCATCGAACTAAGTTCGAACTTCATGTTGTCTCTTAAGTAGTCAAAGCCAAACTCATTGTTCGTACCATAGGTAACGTCACAGTTGTAAGCCGCTTGCCGTTGAGCATCGGTTAGTTCATGTTGAACAACCCCAACAGACATTCCAAGGAATCTGTAAATTCGTCCCATCCACTCAGAATCTCTACGTGCTAGATAGTCGTTAACCGTTACGACATGAACACCTTTACCATCAAGAGCATTAAGGTATGCAGCCAACGTCGCAACAAGAGTTTTACCTTCTCCAGTTTTCATTTC
>DDZV01000011.1:3922-9738 GCA_002346475.1 Acidobacteria bacterium UBA2999
TCTCCAGTTTTCATTTCAGCAATTCGGCCGGCATGTAGAACCATGCCACCGATAAGTTGCACGTCAAAATGACGCATGTTTAAAACACGACGTCCAGCCTCTCTTACTACTGCAAAGGCTTCAACGAGCAAAGAATCAAGCTCTGCGCCATCCTTTAGGCGTTGGCGGAATTCGTTAGTTTTTGCTTGAAGTTGTTCGTCAGTTAATTGAGAAATGGTTGGTTCAAGCGCACTTATTTCACCCACTTTTGGTGTAAGCCGCTTAAGTTCACGGTCGTTTTCTGTTCCGATGATCTTCGCTAGAAGCTGACCGAGCATGCAAGGAGAGCTATCTTAAGCCCTAGGTAATAAAATGATTGTATAAGACAGTCTTCTAAAGGGCAAGAGAGGTAGTGGCTACTACTTCTCAAGGGGGGGTTTGTTGTGTTAGTAGCCGAAGAGGATTTAGGAGCCGGCCATTAGCTAGAACTTCATAATGGAGATGGTAGCCAGTTGTCCGTCCAGTATTTCCCATACGCCCAACCTGATCTCCACGTTCAACCCAATCTCCCTCTTCAACGGTATATCCAAGAAGATGTCCGTAACGAGTCTCGATGTCAAATCCATGATCAATAATTACACGCTTCCCATAGTTTCCTTGGACACCAACAGCAACAACTTCTCCAGAAGCTGTCGCATAGACTGGGCGACCCCTCATTCCGGCAATATCAATACCTCGGTGAAAATCCGGAGCACCAGTAAAGGGATCTTTACGTCTACCCATAGTTGAGGAAAGCCACCCTCTGGTCGGCCAAAGAGTTGGAGTTGCCTGAGCAAGCTCGTTTCGCTGAGCAACGGCAGTACTGACTATGCTAATTTGAGACTCTAGGCCATCGAGAAGCATGTGCAACCACACGAATGTCTCTTCTGGCGTTGAAAGAGCTGCCAACTCTCTCTGTTCTCCCAAAGCAGCAGTTTGAGCTGTTGCCATGCCCATTGCTCGAGCTTTTGTTAGGGCCGGAAGTCTTTCGATCGAAGAGCTTACGGCTGGGTCTAGTTGAGCACGAGCGCCAACATCAGTAATTACAGCTTGCAGTGCCTCTATTTTCCCAGAGAGCGCCTGGCTAAGTGAGCGGAACTTGGCATTTTCACGTTCAATTGTCTGACTCTTTGCCACTACTGATGCAGCATCAAGAGATGCTTTCAGTGAAATACCTTGGCCTATAAGAATGGGCAGAGCAGCAAGAACGACCAACGTTATAAGCGCTGGACGTATATTGATTGTCGAGCGAAGTACTTTTCCAGACCGACGGTCTGCAATGATAAAAGTGTAACGTCGTGGTGTCATCTAAGCCTGACTGTTTCCCTATAACTAAATGATAACACAGCAGTTTAGCACCAACAACTTTGATTGTTTTTTATGGATTTGGCAAGGGCTTAGAGCCCTTTATTGCGACAAAATCATTCAAAGATAAAGACCTTCTTCTCTTCCCCAAGTTCTCGTGCCGCCGGCGTAACAATTGTACGGTTTCCAATAAGAAGTTTTTGGCCAGCTTTTAACGCAACTCGAACGTCTTCTTCGGATACAAAATCAACAGGGGATGCTTTAGGAGAAGGTGCTTGTTTCTTCGGTTGAACTACTTCCTTCTTAGGAGGATTAACTTTTTCGGGTTCATAACCATGCGACTTAAGAAACCTGTCAATTCTTACTGTTAGCGCGTTGGCTGATATCCCAAACTGAGCAGGCTTTGTTGACGATTGCAAAGAAGAGGAAGTAACTGAACCGTTAGCCTTGCTTGAAAGAGACTTAAAAGCACTTGAATTCTCAAGCGTAGCTGAGCGAACTGCCGGTCGTAACTCGTAAGCTAGTCGCTTTATATTTAGAAGGTGTTTAGGAGAAATATTGTCTGATGTAATATTGCCACCCCAACCACCGCACCCTAGAGTCATCGCGGGGTCAAGGCCAGTTGTTAAGCCAACCGATCCGTGCGTTGTCGGTGTGTTTACGCAAATCCTTGAGGCTGGTTTTTTTAAACCAAATTCTAGGATAACCTGCTCATCCTTTGAATGAATAGACATGGTGTGTCCCATACCACCATATCTAAGAATCTCCTTACATCTTTCGCAACCTTCACGCCAATCGCTCACGACATAATAAGACAATACCGGACAGAGCTTTTCAATTGATAATGGATAATTCCTACCAACGCCCTCAAGAGGAGCAATAAGGACACTTGTCTCATCTGGCACAGTTAGACCCACCTCTTTAGCAATGTAGGTTGCGGTTTTTCCAACTAATAATTGATTTGGAAGTCGTTGATGTGTAACCAGTACTTTGCCAAGCTTATCAATCTCATCTTTATTTAAAAAATAAGCCCCGCAATTAACAAGCTCCAGCCGCACTTCGCGCTCAATAGACTCATCAACAACTATTGAATTAGGCGAAGAGCAGAGCACCCCATTATCGAATGTTTTTCCAATGATAATATCCTTGGCAGCTTTCTTAATGTCAGCGCTAGATTCGATATAACTAGGAGCATTGCCAGGACCGACTCCGTAAGCTGGCTTGCCAGCACTATATGCGCTTCTTACTAAACCCATTCCACCTGTTGCTAGAATGACAGAAACATCCCGGTGTTTCATAAGCTCTTGTGTTCCTTCAAGTGTTACTGTTTTCATCCAACCGATACTTCCAGGCGGGGCACCAGCATTCTTAGCAGCATCAGACATAACCTGAACAGTACGAGTTATACAACGAACTGCTTTAGGGTGCGGACTTACTATTACAGCGCAACGTGCTTTCAGGGCTATTAAGATTTTATAGATTGCTGTGGAAGTAGGATTAGTTGAAGGAACAACTGCAGCGACAACACCAAAAGGTTCAGCTATCTCCACAACCCTTCGCTCTGGTAGCTCATTAACAACGCCAACAGTTTTTATCGATTTTATAAATTCATAAACTTGTTTTGAGCTGAATAGGTTTTTTTGAACTTTGTCAGCGGCCACACCGTAGCCCGTTTCATCAACTGCTATCTTAGCTAGCGCCTCCGCGTGTTGCGTTGCAGCGTTCGCCATAGATTCAACAATTGAATCAATCTCTGCCTGTGTTAGCTCTGCCAGGGCAATCTGGGCTTCACTTGCAGCGTGTGCCAGAGTGCGCGCCTCCTGGATAGAGACGAGGTCGCTGTCGTCCATATATTATTTAAGAAGTACCCGAATCCACTTCAGTGTGAGGTCTTGGTATTACATGCACAGAAGGGTCAATTAAGCCTTTTGTTTCAACCATTCCAAGCGCTCCGGTCATACAAGCAACCTCCAATAAGGGACTGTAGCAGAAACCCCTAGAAACAAGGATAAATACTACAAGGTTTACCGAACGAATCTTTGTCCGAAAACGAATTAAATTCTATTTAGATTAACAAATTTATAGTATTTAATAGCTAACTTTATTGCTGGGCACGCCCCAGTAAGCTGGTGCCCCAATCTCTTTTTGGACATATTTTTAAGATGAAGTTTCGTTGCAGAACCGGTACTGAAACTGGCGAGATCCTAGAAGAGACCTATCTAGCCAATAGCGAGTCTCAGTTGAGGAGAGAACTCGAAGAAAAGGGTCTCACGATCCTTTCTCTCAAAGGACATGGGTTTTTAGGCGGACTGCAGCGTAACCATTGGATACGAAAGAAAATTTCTTCAAAAGAGTTTCTAGTTTTTAATCAGGAACTAGCCACCTTGCTAAAGGCTGGGATGCCTTTAGTTCAGTCGCTTGAAATCTTACGTCAACGTGTGACAAACGACGCCTTGAAGGTCCTTCTCGATACCGTTTGTAGAAAAGTGAAATCAGGTGTCAGCTTGTCAGGTGCTTTTGCTGAAGAGGGCGCCCTGGTTTCACCTATGTACTCTGCATCCTTGATGGCTGGAGAGCGCAGTGGAAGCTTGGACGTTGCTATTCGTAGATATATTAATTACGAGAAGGTGCTTAGAACTGTTAGGCAACGCACAATTTCTGCGTTGATCTATCCTACGATTCTTCTCTTCTTAATGTCAGTTCTTGTTGGAATTATTGTTTTGCAAGTTGTTCCAGCCTTTTCAAATTTCTACGATACATTTGATCAACAACTTCCTTTGTCTACTCAAGCCATTGTTAGTCTCTCCGATTTTCTCGTTAAAAATTTTTCAATAATTATAATTGGGCTACCCGCCATTCTTTTCGCAATGTGGGCCTACCTAAAAAGTTCAAGCAGGCGAATTAAAATAGATAGCGCGCTAATTCAGCTTCCGTTGGTCGGTCAAATTTTGTGGAAATTTTCAACATCCCAGCTTGCCAGAACTCTCTCAACGTTGTTAGGTGGAGGCATTCCACTCGTAAATGCAATTGAAGTTAGTTTGGACTCCGTTCAGAACAAACACTTAGCGAAACAATTATCCGTAGTTAAGAAGCAGGTAAGTGAGGGTGAAAGTTTTTCCTCGTCTTTGCTAGCGCACAAGGTTTTTCCTGATGTTGGAGTCAAGATGGTTGAAGTTGGAGAATCTACAGGCGCATTACAGGAGATGTTAAACAGTCTTGCAGATTTTTACGATGAAGAAATTGAGAGAGAAGTTAGCCGTTTCATTGCACTAATTGAACCAGTAGTGCTCGTTATTATGGGGGTTGTCATTGCAGCAGTTGTTTTAGCCCTCTATTTGCCACTTTTTGAATTAAGTTCGGTTATAGGTGGCTGAGATGATCCATTCAACAAAAGACCCGCCCGATAAGGCGACGCAAAATCCAGCAGCGAGCGGTGAAGCAGAAACAGCTTCCGGACGTACCCTTGAAAACCTTAAAGCACGTCAATTAGCAAAACGCTACCAATTAGAGTTTGTCGATATGGACGAATTTCATATCGACCAAGAACTGTTTCGATCAATTCCAGCAGACTTGATGTTCCGATATAGCTTTGTGCCTCTGCGTCGGGAAGGCCAAGCTCTTGTAATAGCAGTCTCTGATCCTAGCAACCTTCAGATGACCGACGAGTTGGTAGCTGTTCTTGGTACTCCAGTCAGGGTTACTGCGGGGGCCTCCTCAGCAATTCTAAGCATTTTAAAGAAGAGTGAAAATTCCCAAAGAGTCTTGGAAGATGCAACAGTAAATCTTCAATCACAAGTGTCAGAAAATAATGATGACGACTATGAGAGCCTGACAGTTGAAACCCTGATAAATAACGAAAGCCCTATTATTCGTCTAGTCAACTCTGCGATTTTTACTGCAATTCAACGTCGCGCTAGTGATGTTCATATTGAGACAGGCGATGACGCCGTCTACGTGAAATACAGAATAGACGGTGTCTTGCAGTCAGCAATGCGACCTGTTTCGCATCAGTTTCACTCAGCTATTATTTCTCGTATTAAAGTGATGGCTGAATTAGATATCGCTGAAAAAAGAGTGCCTCAAGATGGGCGTTTCAAGATTCGCATGCCTGATAAAACGATTGATTTCCGTGTTTCAATAATGCCTAGTATCCACGGCGAAGATGCAGTAATTCGAATTCTAGATAAAAAATCAATCAGCGAGCAATTTAGTGATCTTAGGCTAGACATTCTTGGATTTGAGAATGACGATCTAGATAAATTTAGAAAATACATTCGAAAACCGTATGGCATGGTTTTAGTTACTGGGCCAACCGGAAGTGGAAAAACTACTACTTTATATAGCGTATTAAAACACATCAATAAGCCTGGTATGAATATTTTGACAGCGGAAGATCCTGTGGAATATGAAATGGATGGAGTAGGACAAGTTCAAGTGCAAGAGGCAATTGGATATACTTTTGAAGAAGCTTTAAGATCTTTTTTAAGACAAGA
>DDZV01000028.1 GCA_002346475.1 Acidobacteria bacterium UBA2999
TCTCGATGGTCCACCGCGAGTTTTTATTGACTTGACAAACACGAGAGCGGCCGACACTCTTCACAACGCCACAATCACTTATCAGGATGATATAGTTAAGCGCGTTCGTATTGGAGATCGAGAAGGTGGAACTACACGAGTTGTCTTTGACCTTGATCAAAATAACAATTACAGCCTCTACCCATTGTATGGTCCGTACAGATTGGTTTTTGATTTCCAAGAACTAGTCAAAAACCCATCGACAACAGTTGCAACAAAACTAGAAAAACAAATCCCTGTCCCTGCTGTGGCTCCTGGTGTTAGGCCTTCTCAGGCTAAAGAAAGAGCCTCCTCAGTGTCGCCGCAAACAGTAGACAGTCAAAACAAAGCTGCTCCTGTCACGCCGCTTCTCGCCTTGCCAACACAAACCTTAACACCGCCATCAGAACCTTCGGCAAACCTTGAGGGTGGGTTTTCAATTGCTCGTCAACTTGGGCTAGGAATTTCACGTATCGTAATAGACCCAGGGCATGGTGGAAGAGACCCTGGCGCACAGGTTAAAGGGCTCGATGAATCTGAGCTTGTCCTTGACATTGCGCTTCGACTAGAAAGTCTCCTTAAGAAACAACCCAATATTAAAGTTGTTCTGACTAGACGCTCAAATATCTCTGTTTCGCTTGAAGAGAGAACAAAAATTGCCAATCGTATGTCAGCGGATCTGTTCCTCTCAATTCATGCTAATGCCAGTAAAAATAAAAGTGTTCGAGGGGTTGAAACGTACTATTTAAACTTTGCCCAAAATCCTGAAGCTGAAGCCCTGGCTGCTCGTGAAAATGCTGGCGAAGCCAGAACCATGACTGACTTGTCAAATATCGTAAGAGAAATTGCTCTCAATAATAAAATTGACGAGTCTCGAGATTTTGCAAATTTTGTTCAAAAAGCAATGTTTGACGGTGTGAGTCAAACAAACTCTGAAACTCGAAACCTTGGAGTTAAACAAGCACCCTTCATGGTACTTATAGGGGCAACCATGCCAAGCGTTTTAGCAGAGATTTCTTTTATGACCAACCAAACAGAGGCCAGACTCTTAAAAACAACAGGTTACCGTCAGGAAATTGCAGAAGCACTACTTGATGGAATTACGAGCTATCAAAAATCTTTAAAGACAAATATAACTCTAGCCTCGAACTAATCTAAAAAAGGAATCAACCCCTCAATCTCCATCCTTCTGAAGTCGTCCCCTCTGATGCCGACCGAGATTTCCGTAGAAAAATTATGCATGCCCCTATTAAGATTCCCCCTAGCAACGCAAGTGCCATAATTATTCCAGCCATCCCAGCTGCACTAAGAACAACTTCAGCCATCCCAATTTCAGGAGTAATCAGAGGTTGATTTACAGTATCAACAACAATTGGAGCTTGAGGCTGAACAACCATCTATTTTAAATCTTTCCAAGAACTCACATCGAGAGCAAGTTCAGCGAGTGTTCGCACAGCAGTACCAGTAGCGCCTTTTAACTGGTACGGTTTCTCCTCTTCAGTCCAGGACGGGCCAGCAATATCTAAATGTCCCCAGGGAAGCTCATTCACAAACTTTTTAATAAACAATGCAGCAGTAATTGCACCAGCTTCACGCCCCCCAATATTTGAAAAATCTGCAATTTCACTCTTTAGTCCTTCGCTGTAATCATCAAAAACTGGTAATTGCCAAGAGCGATCACCTGCGCGAGTGCTAGCAAGTTCAATTTGACCAACCCACCAATCAGGCGTTCCAAATAATCCGCTAGTAGTATTCCCAAGTGCGATAACACATGCTCCAGTCAAAGTGGCAATATCTACTAGATGAGTCGCGCCGAGTTGCTGCGCATACCATATTCCATCCCCAAGCAATAAACGGCCTTCAGCATCAGTATTTAAAACTTCTACGGTTTTCCCGCTTGCACTTTGCAAAACATCGCCAGGATTAAGAGCGCTGGCTCCAGGCATGTTCTCCGCAGCAGGAACGATGCCAATAGCCCTTACCGGTGCTTTCAGTTTCGATAAAATACCCATAGCTCCGATAACTGCTGCTGCACCAGCCATGTCCCCTTTCATTTTGTCCATATTGCTAGCTGGTTTAATTGAGATGCCGCCTGTGTCAAAAGTAACCCCCTTCCCCACAAAACCAAGAACTGGCCCGTCCTTGATTCCAGGAGGGTTGTGTTTCATAACTACAACTCTCGGAGGTTCTGAGCTTCCCTGGGCTACGCCCATTACCAAACCCATATTAAGATCTCGGATCTGGTCTTCATCTAAAACATCAACTGCCAAGCCTGCATCAAGACCGATTTCTTTTGCACGACTGGCCAATGTTTTAGGAGTCAAACTGTTCGATGGTTCGTTTACAAGGCCGCGTGCAATATTTGTATACTCACCAAATACACAACCTCTTTCGACCCCAGCATTCAAGGCGTCCAAGTTTCCAGATACAGCTAGTTCAATAGACTCAACCCAGCCAAGATCTGCTTCATTTGTCTTATAGCTACCACTATCAAAATTTCCCAAGTGCGCACCTTCTGCAAGGGCTTGCACAATCTTGTCTCCCGAAACTTCTTGTAAGGATGGAACAAAAAACGCAACCTTCTTATAGCAAGCTTTGCGAGAGGTTATTACTGCCGTTGAAGCTAGGCGACGCCAAAAATCTACTGACATCGACTTTCTTTTCCCAGCTCCGAGAAACCCGACACGTTTAATTTTCCAGTTAGGCTGATTAATTGATAGGACTAAGCTCTCGAAATTCTTACACTTAAACTCTCCAGAAGCCCTGGCCCTGCTAAGTTCACTGACTACAGATTTCTCAAAGCTCTTTGCTAGATCAGAATCATCGTCTTCAAAAATTGGAATAAAAATAATTTCCGCACCAGATTCACTCATAGATTCGGTGCTCAACTGAATATTGGGTGCGAAATGATCCGGTCGCATTAGAACTCCATAAATAATTAGCGGCGCTTGAAACAAGAAGGCCGCCAAAGCTTGTTAGAAACTAAGGTGAACGCTACAATTCTAATAGCTTTCAAACAATGTCCATCATGTCAAAGACTAAACCTGCGTCATGCACGCTAGCTATCGTTGCTTTGCTACTTGTGGTCACCGAGCAAAGTTATACCAATACTAGCGAACAGCAAGACACAGAACGCCCAAGTTTATCATTGCGTGTAAGGCCAGAGCTGAATTCAGGCAGGAAGGGTCTTGTTAGAGCCTCACTTGAAATACGTGGAGGCAGTGATAATTACGAGGAATTCTACTGCCCTGCTCTAGAATGGGAATGGGGCGACGACACCTTTTCTGAAGCAAAACGAGACTGCGAACCTTATGAACCTGGTAAAAGTTCTATTCAACGGTGGTTTAGAGCACAACATACCTACCATGAATCAGGGGTTTTCAAGGTAATACTCCGCTTAAAAAAAAGAGACCGAGTTGTTGGCCTTGCCTCTTCAAATATCCAAATTCGGCAGGTGCGAAGATAAAAAGTTCCGTCATCCTCTCCTATTACCAGACACAAAATTAAGCATGCGGTAAGATAATCTGTCGTGTCTTCCTCCCCATCGATCAACGTCGATGCCGTAATGGCTGAGCTTAGAGCTGATATGCGAGGAAAGGTCCGCCGTAGACTGCTGGCTAATGGAGCCTCAGAGGATCTTAATGATAAGGCTATCTTTCAAGCTATTGATGAACTTCTCAATCAGGCAGTTAATGACGCAAAGCCTGGCGCCCTTCTACTGCCAGAACTCTTTGACAGTCCAACAAGTTCAAAACTTGAGATAGCTGTTAGTTATCAAACTCATCGAGGTTTAATCGGACGAGTGTTTGTAGCTCCTATCAAGCGCCGAATTCTTGTGCCAATATTTCGTTGGCTTCTTGACTTCAGTCGAAATAATTTTAATCGGCAAAATAACATTAATCAGGCTTTGTTCTCTTGTATCCAAGCTCTTGCCATTGAGAACGCTAAACTCAGAACAAAACTAGGTCCTCGCAATCAGTGAAACTTGCCTGCGTTGTTCAAAGATACGGTCCAGAAATTACAGGTGGAGCAGAAACTCATTGCCGAGAATACGCTGAGCACTTATCTCTAAATCACGATGTCACAGTGCTAACAACCTGTGCTAAGAATTACCTCACTTGGGCAAACGCGTATTCTCCTGGAGTAGAACTTCTTAACGGTGTTACTGTTCATCGGTTTCAAGTAGATCAAGAACGATCATTAGCAAAGTTCTCAGACATCAGCCTCGAAGTATTTAGTACCGAAGCATCGACTGACCGGCAAGAAGAATGGTTCCTTGAAAATGGGCCATTCGTCCCAAAACTTCTTGAATATCTTCAAACAGAGGGACGCCACTACGACTTGATCCTGTTTTTCTCATACCGCTACTACCAATCGTACTTCGGACTCCCAATTGTTTCAGATCGAGCAATCCTTGTTCCAACTGCTGAAGAAGACCCTGCAATTTTTTTAAGTGTACTTAAAGACTATTTTAAGAAGCCTGCAGGTTATATTTTTAATACTCCAGAGGAACAAAACCTTGTTCAAGAGACTTCAGGCGCTACACTTAAGCACTCTGTCATAGCTGGTTTTGGTATACGTCCAGCAGCGGAAACTGCTTCCAACGAAGCCTTTCATAGACTAAATCTTCCAAGTGATTATGTGCTCTGTCTAGGACGTGTTGATCATAATAAAGGTGCAGATACTCTGGCTGTCCTCTTCTTGGAGCATCTTAATCGAGACGGACAAGACACGACATTGGTCTTTGCGGGTCCAAAGGTACTTGAACTACCAAAGCATCCACGTATACGCACATTGGGATTAGTTCCTTCTACTGTTCGAGATGCCCTTCTAGCAAACGCAAGAGCCTTAATCATTCCTTCGTTTTTTGAAAGCTTAAGCATCGTTTTACTTGAGGCTTGGAATTACGGAGTCCCAGCACTGGTAAACGCTAGATGTCGTGTAATTAAAGGACAAGTGAGGCGAGCAAACGGCGGTCTTTACTATCAAGACCAATCAGAGTTTTCCGCTGCCCTCGATTACCTTTTAACAAACCCCGCCGAGGCAAAGATCCTTGGAAAACAAGGTATGGACTACGTAAATAGTGAGTATCGATGGCCTACAGTTATGGAACGAGTGGAGTCTCTTCTAGCAAAAGTATGGAGTGCAACCCAAACCAAACCGGCTGTCTAAACTTCAACAACCATCGCAATTCCCATGCCACCGCCAGCACAAAGTGATGCAACTCCCCTTCCTCCACCCTTGGCTCGTAATGCATAGATGAGAGTCGTTAATATTCTTGCACCACTTGCACCAATTGGGTGCCCTAAAGCAATAGCGCCACCCCTCACATTAACTTTTTTAAAATCTAGCTGAAGCTCCTGGGTAACAGCCACTGCTTGAGCAGCAAATGCCTCATTTAACTCAAATAGGTCAATCTGGTCCAATGTAAGGTCGGCACGCTCAAGCGCCTTTTGTATAGCTTGAACTGGACCCATGCCCATAATCATCGGTTCAAGTCCAATGGTTGCAAATGAAACTACTCTCGCTAGAGGAGAACTTTCATGTTTAGCTGCATATTCTTCGTTCGCAACAACAAGCGCCGCGGCTCCGTCATTAATGCCAGAAGAATTTCCTGCGGTAACACTGCCTTCCTTAGTAAAAGCTGGACGTAAACCTGCCAGCTTTTCCTTTGTCGTATTTGCGCGAGGATATTCATCTGTCTTGAAAAGAACTGGATCGCCCTTTCTTTGTTTAATGGACACGGGAACGATCTCATCCTCAAAGTCACAATTTTTAATAGCGACCCCAGCTCTCCGCTGACTTTCTGCGGAATACTCATCTTGCCTCTCTCGACTGATGCTATATCTTGAAGCAATCTCTTCAGCCGTCCCACCCATATGACAATTATTTACAGCGCAGGTAAGCCCGTCATTTAATATTGAATCTGAAATCTCGTTGTCACCTAAACGATATCCCCAACGAGCACCTTTCAATAGGTACGGCGCAGTACTCATGGATTCTGCGCCTCCAGCAACTATTAAATTCACGTACCCCAATCGAACGCCTTCAACAGCATGCACAACTGCTTGAAGACCAGAACCACAAACACGATTAATTGTCTCTGCAGGTACTTCTTGAGGTAACCCAGCCTCTAGCGAAGCTTGCCGTGCAATATTCATTCCAGAGCCTGCTTGTAAAACACACCCCATAATTACGTCGCCAATCTCAGATGGATCAACTCCAGAACGATCTACTGTGTCCTTAATAACTACAGCACCTAACGCATCCACTGAGAGATCCTTCAGCGAACCACCAAATGATCCAATTGGAGTTCGACAGGCACTCAAAATTACGGCAGATTTATGATTCACTATTAATACTCCTCAACTCCTAACTAGAGATCGTACGCCACTAAACAAGAGCTCTATAATCATCAGCGCCCTAGCTAATTAGTCTTTTTTTTAAGTTCTTGACGCCACTGTGAGGCTTCCTTAAACACTTTGTCCAGGGCGTCACCGTTTTCAAGATCAGCCTTAAGAAGATTTAGCTTCTCAACTAACAAATCAAGGGCTGCACGAATCTCATCTCCATTAGTAGCACAGATATCCTTCCAAATGTCTGGAGGACTAGAAGCTAATCTTGTTGTATCAACAAGCCCTCGGCCAGCAAGAGCTAAACCTTCTGAGCCAATCGTGTTCCCAATGACTGCCATTAAAGCACTCGCTGTCAGTTGAGGAAGATGGCTAAGGCTAGCAACCATAGCGTCATGGGCAGCACTATTCATTATTTGAGGCAGTGCGCCAAAACTCTTCGTTAATTGAAACAATTTCTCAACAGCGTCACCAGAACGATCGTCGTGAGGTGTAAGCATCCATGGTCGTCCACGGAACAAGTCTTCTCGTGCATTAGAGAATCCTCCCTGTGTTGCCCCAGCCATCGGATGTCCTCCGACAAATGTAAATTTAGGAGAAATACCTCTGGCAGCCTCAATGATTTCTCGCTTCGTACTGCCAACATCTGTTACAACTGCAGAGCCCTTGACATGAGTCTCAAGTGACTTGAGCAAGTCGATATTTTGGAGCACAGGGGCCGCTAGAATTACTAGATCGGCTTCCGCTAAAACAACTAAATCATCAGCTGCAACGTCGATCGCATGCCTAACCATCGCAAGTTCAAGGATTTCCTTCTGATCAACTGCAATAATGAAACCGGTTGGCCAGAGCTGTCTTGAAGCGATGGCAATTGAACCGCCAATAAGCCCAAGACCTACAATGCCAATTTTATTAAATATAGGAGGCTCACCCGACTGGCCAGATGTCACAATTGGAAGTTTGCGTGATGCTGACATCAATTCAATTCAAAAAAAGCTCCCCATGAGTCCAATTAACACTTCAATATATCTAAATGGAATTAAACAGAATCATAATAAGAATGCAAAACTAATTATTACTAGTTTTAGATTCTAAGCAGATATCCCGACCAATCGCGGGCACTATAATTCGCAATTCAGACATTAAACGTTCAAACTGCTCAGGGAACATCGACTGGGCCCCGTCACTTAAAGCATGATCAGGATCGCAATGCACTTCAATAAGTAAACCGTCAGCCCCAGCTGCAACCGCAGCTCTTGCCATTGGAGCTACCATGTCTCGACGACCAGCCCCATGACTCGGATCTCCAACAACAGGCAAATGGCTTAATTTACGAACAGCAGGTATAGCTGAAATATCAAATGTATTTCTCGTCGCAGTTTCAAATGTACGGATTCCACGCTCACACAAAATAACGTTACTATTACCGCCAGAAAGAATGTACTCGGCTGACATAAGCCATTCTTCAATTGTGGCTGAAAGACCACGCTTTAGCAGGACTGGTTTTTGAACAAGCCCAAGCTCGCGAAGCAAAGTAAAGTTCTGCATGTTACGAGCGCCAACCTGGTAAATATCACAGTACTTACCTATCAGTTCAATTTGACTGACATCCATAACCTCAGAAATAAGCTTGAGGCCATACTTCGTGGCAGCGTTGCGAAGCATCTTAAGCCCATCTTCGCCATGTCCTTGAAAGCTGTATGGAGAACTCCGCGGTTTAAAAGCACCGCCGCGAAGAATCTTAGCTCCCGCCTGCTTGACTGCTGAAGCAGCAGCATCAACTTGCTCCTTGCTTTCAGCTGAGCACGGTCCTGCCATTACAACTACTTCGTCACCACCAATGCATACATCATCAATTTTGACAACAGTATCTTCTTGACGGAATGTTCTTCCAGCTAACTTGTAAGGCTCAGAGATCCTCATGACCTCGTGGACACCATCCATCATTTGAATAAGAGCTGGCTCTACGCTGCCAGTTCCTACAACTCCAAGCACAGTTCTAGTCACACCAGATGAGCGATGGACATCCATACCTAAGTCCACTAGTCGAGCTGTTACAGCATCGATTTGCTCCTCTGTGGCTCTTTCGCCCATCACCACAACCATGACATCACTCTCCTTGGAAATAGAACTTGACCTATGTATATGCTAACCAATCTCCTAGGCCATATTATCTTCAAATTTTTATTCAACAGAACCACCTTACTTCAACAAATACATAAAAACTACAAAGCTTTTAACCATCGGACGTGTTCCTGAACGTGGTCAACCAATTTTTCAGAATCGCCAACCTCGGCGATAATTTTTACCAACGAGCTCCCAACCACTGCCGCGTCGGCCCAACGGCCTACTTCGGAGACATGTTCAGGTTTTGATATCCCAAACCCTAAGGCAATCGGTAGCTTGCTAACCTTTCGAACTCGGGCGACCATTTCCTCGATTCCACCTGCCAACTCTTCCTGAATACCAGTCACCCCAAGCCTAGAAATTACATATAAAAACCCACTGCCGAGGCTAGCTGCTTTTTGCATTCTGTCTTCTGTCGTCGTTGGACTCAAAAGAAAAACCATGTCAATTGCTTGTTCTTCTAATCGCTCTCGAAACTGAGTTGCTTCTTCAATTGGAAGATCAAGAATTAAAACGGCGTCCACTCCGGCACGTTTAGCTGCTGAAACAAAGGGCCCTTCCCCCATTCGTAAAATCGGATTTGCATAGCTAAAAATTACAATAGGCGCGCTAATTTTTTTTCGAACTTGAGCTACCATGTCCAATACTTTTGGCAGCGTAGTCCCAGAAGCCAAAGCTCTCTCACTTGCACGCTGAATAATCGGTCCGTCTGCAAGTGGATCTGAGAATGGAGCGCCAACTTCAAGGACATCAGCACCAGCCTTATCAAGTGCCTGTAAAATATCAGCCGAGCGCTCAAGATTAGGATCCCCTGCAGTTATATAAGTTACAAGACCCGGTTTCTTACTTGTACTAAATTTCTGAAATGTTGCACTGAGTCGCCTCATGAGCGAACACCTGACAAAAGCCTTGCCACGCTTTCAACGTCTTTATCGCCACGACCAGACAAATTAATCAGAATAACCTCTTCGGAATCTGAAGAACGAGCAACTTGAAGAGCGTACGCTACTGCGTGCGCTGATTCGAGGGCCGGAATTATTCCTTCAAGTTTTGCTAACAACTGAAAAGCTTCCATAGCATCGTCATCTGTCACATATACATACTCAGTACGCCCCTGCGCACGTAGCCAAGCATGCTCTGGCCCAACTGCTGCATAATCTAGCCCTGCTGACACTGAATGGGTTGCTTCAATATTTCCAGCTTGATCTTGTAAAACGTATGTACGTGTACCTTGCAGAATCCCAGTACTGCCACCAGAGAATCTCGCAGCATGTCGACCTGGCATGATTCCTTCCCCTCCAGCTTCCACACCTACCAAACGGACTTTGCTGTCCTCAATAAACCCATCAAAAATTCCTAAAGCATTGCTACCACCACCTACGCACGCGACAACTATTCCTGGCAACACCCCAATGCGATCTATTATTTGAGATCTCGCTTCAGCACCAATCACCGCTTGAAACTCTCTAACCATGAGTGGATATGGATGTGGGCCAAGCACTGATCCAAGAAGGTAATAGCTATCCTTAACATTGGCAACCCAGTCTCGCATAGCTTCATTAATTGCATCTTTGAGAGTTTGAGATCCTCCATCAACACAACGCACTCGCGCACCCAACAACTCCATCCGAGTCACATTCAATGCCTGGCGATCCATGTCGACTCTTCCCATATAAACGTCGCATTCCAGACCAAGCAACGCACAGGCTGTAGCTGTCGCAACGCCATGTTGACCGGCTCCAGTTTCAGCTAAAACTCTACTCTTACCCATCCGCTTTGCAAGCAGAGCCTGACCTAAAGCGTTATTGATTTTATGAGCACCAGTGTGGGCAAGGTCCTCACGTTTTAAAAAGACTCTTGCCTTTCCTGAAGAATTAGCTAACCGACTGGCCTCATAGAGGGGCGTCGGTCTCCCAACATAGTCCTTTAAAAGTCTTCTCAGTTCTGCTTGAAAGGACTTGTCCTCGCGAACTGAGAAGTAAGCCTTAGATAACTCCTCAATGGGAGCTACCAATGTTTCAGGCACAAACCGTCCGCCATATTCTCCAAAGTATCCACGCTCATCAGGATCTCTACGCCCAAATAATAATTGCTCAGGAGTCATCACTGACACCTCGAGCTCTCTCTAAGAAGCAGGACAACTTATTTAAATTCTTTACGCCCGGCGAATCTTCTACGCCAGACGAGACATCCACACCGTACGGACGAACAGTTGTAATTGCCTCTTCGATATTGATATCTGTTAATCCTCCAGCAAGAATTACACGACGAGAAGAAGCAACAGCTGCAGCCCTGGTCCAATCAATACGTTTCCCAGTGCCACCACGTCTTACTGTGTCGTTTGCGTCAAGGAGCATGACCGTTGGCTCTGGCCAGTTAGCCATTGTCTCCGCTGCATTTTCAAGAGTCATCGCCTTCAGCAAAGGTAGTGGTATCCGCTCTGCATAGCTTGACGATTCATCTCCATGCAACTGGACCATTGAAACTCCTGCTTCAGAAACAACTCGTGAAATTTCTTCGAGTGACTGATCAACAAATACACCAACTGTCTGAATATTATCTTGCAGCTCACTTATTATGATGGCCGCCTTGTCTGGAGCGATGTACCTAGGGCTCTGGGGCCAAAAAACAAAACCTAACGCTGACGCACCATGCGTGATTGCATGATGTGCATCAGAGGCTCGAGTTATTCCACAAACTTTCATGAAGGTCATTCAGACTCCGACGCCAGTCTCTGTTCGCCATATACAAACTTAGCAAGCGTTTCAGCTGGATTTGAATCAACCATGAGCCGTTCCCCGATAAGGAACCCGTCATAACCTTCAGATGACAGCGACAAAAGATCTGCATGCGAATGTAGTCCGCTCTCGCTTATCGATATAACCTCTTGAGGTAAAAGCTTAATAATTTCATGCGAAACTTCTAAATTAACTGAGAGAGAATGTAAATTTCTATTATTTACACCAATAATTCTTGCGCCAATATCCACAGCTCTACGCGCCTCTTCTGCATTATGCACCTCAACTAAAACAGCAAGGCCTGACTTCAACGCTTGAGCGTGTAATCTCCGAAGTGCTGCTTGATCTAGCGCTGCCACAATCAACAGTACGGCATCAGCACCTGAAGCACGTGCTTCGAATAGTTGATATTCGTCAACTATAAAATCTTTTCTGAGCAATGGCCGATCAACAACAGAACTGACAAGTTTAAGATGCTCAAGCGAACCATCAAAAAAAGTTGGCTCAGTTAAAACTGAGATTGCGGCAGCGCCACCCTTAGAATAAAGACTCGCAGTTGTGGTTGGATTGTAAGCAGTTACTAAGCGCCCCTTAGAAGGCGACCTCCATTTGCACTCTGCAATAACATTCAACCGATCTTGACGCTTCAGCTCAGCCTCAAAATATTCTCGACGAGGAGAACACTCCTCAGCACGCAATTCTAGATCCTCTATTGATTCACTCTCTCGACGAGTTTGAATAACTTGACGTGTGGCTGCAACAATTGCCTCTAACAGATCCTGCATAACTACAACTATTTCAATTCTTCTTCATGAGAAATTTGGACCATCTGCTTCAGAGTGCTATGAGCCTCGCCAGAATCAATTGCATGCTCAGCCCTTTTAATACCTTCACGCACTGACTTGCTAGCCCCAGCAACTAGCAGCGCTGCGCCGGCGTTTAAAAGAACTACGTTTCTGGCAGGTCCTTTTTTGCCTTGCAAAAGACGAAGAATAATCTCTGCGTTTACTTTTGCATCTCCACCAGAACAATCGTCTGGCATGCTTTGAGGAATCCCAAACTCAGATGGATGGATATAAAAAGTCTGTACACTTCCATCCTTATACTCAGCAATTTTTGTATAACCAACGGTTGAAATTTCATCAAGGCCATCAGACCCGTGAACAACCCAAGCTCTGGTTGACCCAAGCAATCGTAGCGCGTTGGCCATTAACTCGGTCAGCTCTGGTCTTGGAACCCCTACTAGTTGACACGTTGAACTAGCTGGATTCGTGAGGGGCCCTAAAAGATTGAAAGCGGTTCTAATCCCAAGGTCACGTCTAGTCTGAGCAGCATGCTTCATCGCCGGATGAAAATTTTGAGCAAATAGAAAACCTATGCCTGCTTTACTCAAAGATCTTGAAACAACTGCAGGGGACGCTGATATGTTAACTCCAAGCGCTTCAAACACGTCAGCACTTCCACATTGACTCGACACAGACCTATTACCGTGCTTAGCCACCCTAAGCCCACAGGACGCTATAACAATTGCAACCGCTGACGATATGTTAAAAGTTCCAGATCGATCGCCACCTGTACCGCAAGTGTCAAATGTTTCTCCTATATTTCCAGGCAACTTTACAGAGTTTTTTCGCATCGCTCTAGCAAAACCAACTATCTCCTCAGGACGCTCTCCCTTCATGACAAGTGTTGAAAGAAAAGCTGCAAGTTGAGCTCCACTCGTTCTCCCAGCCATCACCTCTTGCATCACTTCAGTGGCTTCTCTGGATGTTAGATCTTGGCGACGAATTAGCTTCTCTATAAGATTAACGAGCATCACATTTCTAAAAAGTTTTGAAGGATGCGCTTACCATCAGCAGTTAAAATTGATTCTGGATGAAACTGTGTACCGTGAACTGGGTAAGTTTTGTGCCTTACAGCCATAATATTTTTACCGTCCTTAGTCGTCGCAGAGACTTCTAAAGCAGGCGGAACTTCGTCAGGAGAAAGCACTAGCGAATGATAACGACCAGCCTCAAATGGGTTCTGAAGTCCTTTGAAGATCCCTTTGCCATCATGAACAATCGTTGATGTTTTTCCATGCATTGGCGTCTTTGCTCGACAAATCAATCCACCATAGGCCATTCCGATTGCTTGATGACCAAGACATACCCCTAAAACAGGGATGCTTGAACCCAGTGCCTTAATTAAATCGAGAGAAACTCCTGCAGATTCTGGCCGACCAGGTCCTGGCGAAATCAAAACTTTAGATGGACGTATCTGGAGAAGATTATCCAAAGACAATTCATCATTTCTAACAACTCGCAAGTCTCCGCCAAGTTCGCCAAGATATTGAACAAGGTTGTAGGTAAAGGAATCGTAGTTATCAATAACAAGAATCATTAGTCTACCTAAAGCCCCCGCTCTGCTATATCAAGTGCTGTAATAATTGCCTGAGCCTTGTTTCGTGTCTCTTCGTACTCAGCTCTTGGATTAGAGTCCGCAACAATACCAGCACCAGCTTGTACCCATGCTTGACCGTTCTCTATTACAACCGTTCTAATTGTGATGCAAAAATCAAGATTCCCTGAAAAATCAAGATACCCAACAGCGCCAGCATAAATACCTCTTCGACTTCCCTCTAATTCTGAAATAATTTCCATTGCCCGAACTTTTGGTGCCCCTGAGACAGTTCCAGCGGGGAAACATGCTATTAATGCATCAATTCTGTCGAAACCTTTCGCTAACTTTCCTTGAACTACCGAAACCAAATGCATAACGTGAGAATATCGTTCGACTGCCATATAGGTTGGAACCTTGACAGATCCATATTCTGATACTCTGCCGATATCATTCCTTCCAAGATCCACAAGCATCACATGCTCAGCTTGTTCTTTTTCATCATTCTTGAGCTCTTCCTCTAAGATTAAATCTTCCTCGTTGTTATTGCCTCGCGGTCGAGTCCCAGCAATCGGATGAGTTTCAACTTTTGAACCCTCAACACGAACTAGCATCTCTGGAGACGAACCAACAATAGAACGTCCTTCACTACGAATGTAGTACATGTAAGGTGATGGATTCACGTGCCGTAGTGCTCGGTAGACTGTAAAAGGGTCGGCACCGATCTGCTTCTCAAATCGCTGCGACAAAACAACTTGGTAAATATCTCCAGCAGCAATATATTCCTTCGCAGTATCTACCATTTCTTCAAATCTTTTTCTTGAGATAGATGAAGTTATAGCTGTCTTTGAGGAGACATCAATATCATTACGTGACAGACTTCTGTCGAGCTCTCTCTCAAGGAATGAAATCTTTTCACACGCCAATTGGTAAAGAGCACGTAAATTCTCATCACTAGAGATACGCGCATTGGCAATGATAAGAATCCGATGGCGAACATGATCAAACGCGAGCACCGTATCGAAAAGCATAAATCCAGCTTCATCCTCTGATGGAGCGTTCTCTGGCAACACTACTGGCTCAAACCATGAGGCCGTGTCGTAACTGAGATAACCAACTGCTCCCCCAGTAAATCGAGGCAGGCCAGGTACATCTGGAGAGTTGTAAGTCGCCATTACTTCTTTTAACTTCGACACAAAAGGCTCAGACGATTCAACTGTTTCTCCCGAACGAGTTACGATTGTTTTCCCAGCTCTTGAACGAAGTTTTAAAAACGGATCCTTCCCAAGAAAAGAATATCGAGCAACCTGTTCGCCACCCTCTACAGATTCAAAAAGAAAGGCATCATCTGAATCTTCTGCTATCTTCAAAAAAGCTGAGACTGGTGTCAGGAGATCAGCAAAAATCTCTTTGTACACTGGCACAAAAGTGCCCTGCTTCGACAACTCAGAAAACTCATCAAATGTTGTCAAGGGCATCACTGGACCTCCAATCTTTTTTTTACTGCTTTAGCAATTAGATCTACTGAAGGTTCTTGGCCAGTCCACCATAAAAATTGTTGCCTAGCCTGTTCAATTAACATATCTAATCCACCAATTACTTCACACCCAGCTAACCGAGCTTCTTTAATCAAAAGCGTTTCTTGCGGACTATAAACAAGGTCATAGACTAGCTTTCCATCAAGTCTAGAACCTTGCATCGGTGATTTATCAACCTCGCCATAGCTCCCAAGTGGCGTGCAATTTACAAGAATGTCCCAAGATCCAGACTTTGGAGGCCATGGTCCAGCCTGAACATTAAAAGCTCCAGAAAGATCACGTGCACGATCACTCTTTCTTGCATGAACGGTAACACTAGCGCCTTTTAAAGTAAGACCTACAACAATAGCTCTTGCAACGCCCCCTGCTCCAAGAACAGAAGCGCGCATCCCTTTTAGATTTCCAGAAGCACTGTTTGTTTTTTGAACAAGTGGAACTAAAAACCCAGCAACATCCGTGTTAATACCAATCCACCCCATCGATGTTTTTTTAAGAGTATTAACAGCGCCAACACGTTGGGCCAAAGAATCAATTGTTTTTGCACACTGGAGGGCTTCGCGTTTATATGGAATAGTAATACTCGCACCTTCAATCCCCATAAACTTAGCAAATGCTAAGAAATCCTCTAAGGTCTCAGTTTGGAATGGTAAATAGACTGAATTTAATCCAGCAGCCTGAAAAGCCGCATTATGTATAACTGGGGACAATGAATTAAATACTGGATTTCCAACCACACCGTACACTGACGTGTCTGAACTAATCTTGCTAAAACAAAACTCATTAAGTATTCGTGAAGTTGAAATCTGACCAGGTGCAAAACCATTTCCAGAATATGTCCAACATGATTCAAAACGTGACGCCAAGACTCTTGTTGGAAGACCTGAAGGCCCCATTCCCACAACAACGGCTGGATCTTCCGTCGCGATATCACGCAATGGAAATGTGTCTCTCAAATTTTTTGTGGCTACAGCAATTTTTATAATCCCTGCCCCACTGGATCGCATATTCCGAACTCGTTTGTTAAGATCTCGAGGGACACCATCAAAGTCATGCATGGATAAAAGAATGCGATCTCCGCACTTAGCTATCATTGCATCAGAGAACCTTGACTGATGTTCAACGTCTACATACTCTGCACCTTGCCTTAGAGCTTCTTCTAATAATTTTTGGCGCTCTTCCTCGCTGCCATCAAATAGGCCACCCTCCCATGTTGGCCGACACGTTACGACAATTGGTAAACGTCTCCCAGCAAGTGCTCCAGCAATATCTGGATCTGCAACTCCGTCAAGACGCAGTTCAACCATGTCGGCATCTACGACAGAATCGCGCGCCGCTCTAAGCTCAGCGAGTGTTTTGGCTAAGACTGTTTCACACAGTAAAGTCTTTTTTTTCACAAATAAAAAAGCCCCATCAACCGCATGGCTGAAGGGGCGCTACCTTTGTCGAAATAAAAAATTATTAGACGTTTGGAACAAACCCCTCAGACATAAACCGGTACCACCACCAAGAGCTGGCAGAAACCGTTAACGTAAAAAGGGCAGCTTTTTGTCTCAAAATCTATCTCTTCTTACTGAAGCTACTCCAGAAAAGCAGAAACTGTCAACTATTCTGACTGTAAGGACTTGCAGTCTTAGGTATTTAATCCTATAAAGTGGAGGTCTGATTCAATTTTATATAGCATTTTCCACATGAAGAACAAAGTATCCATATGAAGCACAGAACCGTCCTTAGCCTATGTACGTGTTTACTGCTTAGCTTGGTTCACCTTCCAGCAGCAACAAAAATACTTCCGCTAGATCAGATTAGATCAGGCATGGTTGGCGTTGGATACACAGTCTTTAAAGGGAATGAATTAGATGAGTTTAAAGTTCATATTCTTGGAATCCTACAAAATGTCATTGGACCAAAACGAAATCTTATCCTTGCTCGCCTAGAAGGAGGTCCTCTCTCAGAAACAGGGATCATTTCTGGCATGAGCGGAAGCCCCGTATATATTGAAAATCAACTTATTGGTGCTGTTTCTTACTCGCTTGGAACCTTCTCAAAAGAACCTATCGCAGGCATTACTCCAATAGGTGAAATGCTTGAAACTACTGAGTCTCAAATGACTCCACAAAAGCAAAACAATGCCACTGTCATGTTTCCACTGAAACCATTTAATATCAATGAGTCGATCCAAAAAGCCTTTTCATCAGCCAAGCCGTTTGCAAAACACTTCTCAGATATTCGCCTGCTCACTCTAATAGACAGTGCCGTTTCTCCAACCATTGGTACGATGCTTCGTCCAATTACAACGCCCCTATTTCTCGGAGGCTTTTCTTCAGCATCTCTGCAACCCTTCAACGACACTCTCGTCAATGCCGGATTGTCGGCAACACCGACAGAAACCGCACTTTTAAATCAAGAATCGAACTCAACGCTTCGTCCAGGTGATGCGATAGGAGTCAACCTGCTTGAGGGAGACCTAGCTATCGGTGCTGCAGGGACCCTGACGCACATTAATGGAGATAAGGTGTACGCATTCGGACATGCCCTATACAATCTGGGGCCCATTAATTTTCCAATGACACGGGTTCATGTTCACACTGTTCTTCCAAGCTTAGACTCATCAATAAAAATTATGAGTTCTGGAAAAACTATTGGAACAGCAAGCCAAGATCGTGACACGACTATTGCAGGACGCCTTGGTCCTGGACCAGATCTTATTCCTATTACATTTAAACTAGAATCTGAAACTGGCGTTAAGAAAAACTTTCAAATGCGAACTGTGGACAATCAAACTTTCACGCCACTCATGATCTATCTGGCAATAGGTGAAACTCTCAGTTCCTTCAAACGAGAAATTGGTGTAAACACCTTCAGACTGCAAGGAACCGTCAGACTAAAAGAAGAAAACCCTCTTATCTTCGAAAACTTATTTACAGGAGACCAAGCTCCGATAAGTGCAGCCAACTACATCATGACGCCAATTAATGCACTGTTCCAGAATGACTTTGAACAAGCTCAGCTCTTAGCTGTGGACTTGAATATAACAACTTCTGAATCAAAACTAACAGCAACATTAGATCGAGTTTGGATTGAAGAAAGCAACCTGAAACCTGGAGAAACAGCAACTCTTAAGATATCAATGAAAACATACCGTGGGGAAAATATTGAACAAATACTTCCAATAAAAATTCCATCTAATGCGCAAGGTCAGATCTCAATAATAGTTTCAGATGGTTCTTACCTGAATCAGTGGGAAACTCAAAAGCTCTACTTCCAAAAACGTCAAGTAAACAGCTTGTCACAAATGATCCGTGCTATTAACAGCACATATAAAAACGACCGGTTCTATGTTCGCCTCCTAAGCCAGCATGACGGCGCTGTTTTTCTTGGCGAACAACTATCGTCACTGCCACCATCAGTATCGAGAATTCTAAAATCAGACCAAAGCCGAAGCACCTTTTACGAATTGGGTGAATCCATACTTGACGAGTGGGAAATTCTTGCTGGACATGTTGTGTCTGGAAATCACGAAATCACTCTCAACATTAACTAGAAAACGACTTCTAATGCTTACTGCTCACGTTCAGAAAATAGAGAGTCTTTCCGGTAGGAAGAAACAATATGTTTAGCCGTTACAAAATTTTAGGAAGCTTCATTCTGGTCTTAACTGTTGCGTCTACTATCATTAGCTCGCGGGCATTATTTTGGGAAGTTTCTAGTAGAGACGCTTTCCTTAGGGGTGTTGTCGAAAACCTTTCAATAAACTCCTACGGACATTTAATGCTTGGGCCAAAGTTAGCATTGCTCCTCCAACACAGCTCGCCATTTCTTTGGAATATTACACAGGCACCAGATGGAAACCTATACGTAGGAAGTGGAAACAGTGGCCAAGTTATTAAAATAAATAACAACGGCACTGGAAGTGTCTCTCTTGATACTGAAGAACTTGCAATCCATGCAATCGCTGTCTCCTCCAATGGAACCATCTATGCTGGCACTTCCCCAGACGGAAAAATTTATCGCGTGACCGCTAACGGAGACAGTGAGGTTTTCTTTAACCCTCCAGATAGGTACATTTGGAGTCTTGCTGTTCACTCTTCTGGGACTGTTTATGCTGCGACAGGTGACAAAGGGATAATCTATAAGATCACGCCAGATGGCGTCGGAAGCCCCTTCTACAATACAAACACGACAAATGTTATGACGCTTGCATTTGACAACGAGGGCGACATTATTGCGGGCACAGAGTCTCCTGGAAAAATCCTTCGCATTAGCCCCTCTGGAGAACCATCTGTCTTATTGGATTCCAGGTTTAATGAAATTCGTTCAATCTCCATAGAAAGAGATGGGACTATCTTTGCAACAGCAATAAACAATAGTGACATTTCGGGCAACCCTATAGGATCTGTAATCGCCCAGCAAACAAACTCTCAGACCCTAACACCAACTGTTTCAATGCAAGTTACTTCTGTCAGATTGCACCCAAGCACAACTGCTCTCCCTAATTCATCATCAACGCAGACCAAGGGAGGGGTTTATAAAATCCTTACCGATGGAAGCTGGGACTTGATTTGGGAATCGACTGAAGACACACCATACGACTTGCTAGTTGAACCTAGCGGAAGTCTACTAATTGGGACCGGCAATACAGGAAAAATCTATCGCCTTACAGGGACTCCCATAGAAGCAGTCCTTCTTACACGAGCCCAGGCACAACAAGTAACAGCACTGATGCCAGAAGAGAATGGCAATATTATCTTCACTACAGCTAACCCAGGAAAAGTGTTTCGTCTTCAAACAGAGCTCTCAGATACTGGCCATTACGAGTCAGAAGTTCTCGACACAGACACTATTTCAACCTGGGGAACAATTCGATGGCGCAGTAGAACACCAACTGAAACAGAAGTAAATATTTTTACTCGATCCGGAAACACACGAATGCCTGATGAGACTTGGAGTGAGTGGCTAGGTCCATACTTGAACGCTGAGGGCAGTACAATTAGAAACTCTAAGTCTCGATACCTGCAGTGGAAAGCAGTTCTTGTCGGAAACAGTAACAGATCGCCTCTTCTAACATCAGTTACAACAGCATACCTGCAGAGAAATATTCGACCTCGCGTCTCTAGCGTTTCAATAGAGCCACCAGGAGTAGTTTTTCAAAAACCGTACCCATCTGGCGACCCTGGCATTGCTGGCTTTGACGGTGATACGCCCACACAAAGGCTCTCCAGACGAGTGGTCCCGGGTAACACTGCCACTGCAAATCCTGTTCAAGGACAGCGTGTTTTTAAAAATGGATTGCTAACATTTACCTGGAAGGCTGTTGATGATAACGGGGACGACCTGGAATATGACGTTCTTTACAGAAACCAAGAACAAACTGAATGGAATACCTTAAGACAAAAATTAACAGCCAGTATTTTTGTTTGGGATACCACATCTGTGCCAGACGGGAAGTATATTATCCGCATCGTTGCCTCAGACTCTAAGTCAACACATCCAGAAAGAGCTCTCTCAGGACACAGAGACAGTCCTGCTTTTGATATTGACAATACAAATCCTATTCTTTTATTCGGAAACAAGCGTAATAGTGGAACCTCAACAATATTAGAATTTGAAGTTTCAGATGAACTATCTGCTGTTAAAAGCGTTGAATACTCACTGGATGGAATTAATTGGAGCAACGCTTACCCAGAAGATGGAATCGCAGATTCAAAATCTGAACAATTTGAGATTTCATTTGACCAAACAATTGATCCGTCAAACATTGTAATAAGAGCAACAGATGCCCTTAACAATTCTATCAGTGCAACACCCTGATTCAGTGCCGAGTAAAAACACTAAGCCATGAATCGTTTATTTATTACAACTATTCTTAGTTCTGTGGCCGCAATCTCTATTCTTATTACCTGGAATACAGTTAAGGAAGACAGGGAATACCGTAGACTCCTGTCAGTTGGTGATGTCACACTCGCTACCAATCAAACTTTTGAAGCTATTGAAGCTTTCAGTGGAGCGCTCGCGATCCGCCCAGACTCTACGATCGCTTATCTTAAACGTGGCAATGCCTATAAACACAGAGGTGAATTAACCGCAGCACTACGAGACTTAGAGGAAGCTGTGAATCTTAGTCCATCTTTTACAGAGGCCCTCGAACTACTTGGGGATCTCAACGTAGAAACAGGAAACCAAAAGCAGGCAATAAAACACTATCTTGCTTTTACTAGAGTAGACAATCAATCCATCAGAGCATTACATAAATTAGCAACTAGCTATTACTGGATAGGGGAAATAGAAAAATCAATAGAAACTACTCGTCAAGTTATTGAAATTAATGAAAACTTAGCAGACGCCCATCACCTGCTCGGACTTTGCCTCAGAGAACTTGGCCAAATCAAAGAAGCTGAACTTTCATTTAAAAGAGCATTGAAAATAGATCCATCGAAAATTTCTACGACAAACGAACTGACGAGCCTTCTAAACATAGCCTCAACCATCCAGAAACAACCGCCTGCTATTTCCAAATAAACTTGTCGCTTCGAAAACTGCAAGATCTAACTGTTTTGAGATGTTACAGGATCCATAGAATCTCGAAGACCGTCGCCGAGAAAGTTAAAGCCGATGACCAGAACAGCAATCGCAATCCCAGGAAAAATTGTCAGGTGCGGCGCGTCTAAAAGATGAGTTCGCCCGCCATTGAGCATCATGCCCCAACTAGACGTTGGTGGCTGAACACCGAGACCAAGGAAGCTTAGAGCTGCTTCAGAAAGAATGGCTGAGCCCATCCCTAAAGTTGCCTGAACAGTAACGGCAGGAAAAGTACTTGGCATGATATGAACAGACAAAATTCTCCATACCGGTGCACCGAGAGCTTTTGCAGCTTGGACATAATCAAGTTCTCGAGTACGAAGAACTTGCGCACGAACTACGCGAGCGTATCCAACCCACCCGATTAGTGAAAGCGCAACAACTACATTTGTCAGACTAGGGCCAAGCATCGCCACTAAAGCAATCGCCAGTAGTAGCCCTGGGAATGCTAAAAGGATGTCAATTAGTCGACTTATAATTTCATCGACAACTCCCCCAAAGTAACCGGCAACTGTTCCGAGTAAAATCCCGAAGCTGGTGGAAATAGATACCACTACAATCCCAACAAAAAGTGAGACTCTCGCTCCAGAAAGCACCCTCGCCAAGATGTCTCGCCCTAATTCATCAAGCCCAAATGGATGTAGAAGAGAAGGCCCACTGAGTCGATATTCTAGGAACTGAACAGCTGGATCGAAGGGGACCACCAATGGCCCGATTGCAGCAGCTACTGTCGCACCAAGAACAATCGCAAAACCTATCTTAGTCATTAATCAATTAAACCTGATGCGTGGATCAAGTACTCCATATACAAGATCAGTAAGAAGATTCACCCCTACATAAGCAATAGAGATCATCAAAACACACCCTTGAACAAGTGGGTAATCACGAAAACTTATAGACTGAATGAGTAATCGACCAATTCCAGGCCAAGCAAAAATTGTTTCTGTAATAACAGCACCAGTCAAAACAACACCAAACTGAAGACCAACTAGCGTAACAACTGGAATTAAACTATTACGAAATGCGTGCAAAAGTATTGCTCTGGCCTTAGATGCTCCTCGTGCCCTGGCAGCTATTACGTACTGTTCGCGAAGCTCTTCGAGGAGTGTTGCTCGTGTCATTCTGGCAAGAATCGCAGCTAACCCTGTGCCGAGTGAAACCGCTGGCATAATGAGATGAGCAAGAGTTCCACGTCCAGAGACAGGCAACCACCCAAGCTCAACTCCAAAAATCAAAGCCAACAAAGGACCTAGCCAAAAATTTGGAATCGAAACTGCTATTAAAGCTAGCGTCATTGCAGAGTAATCAATTACTGTTCCTCGCCAAACTGCTGCCGCCACGCCAAGAGGAATTGCAAACATTACGGCACATATCATTGAAGCCAATGCAAGCTCGAGAGTGGCCGGGATACGTTCCGCAATCATCGCAGTGACTGGCTGATTGGTCCTAAGTGAAGTTCCAAGATCGCCCTGAACGAAATCTCCAAGAAATGTTAAATACTGTTCAATTATTGGCCGATCAAGCCCTAACTGCTGCCTAAGCACTTCCACTTCTTCTTGGGAGCCTGTATCTCCAAGGATTGTTTGGGCTGGATCCCCTGGAATGACGTGGATTAGTGAAAATACGAGGGTAGCTACTCCAAGAAGAACAGGAATAACGAGCAGGAGGCGACGAACGAGATACCTCAACACGTCGACATTGTTCCTGGTCCACCTCAACAATGCAAGGTTAAGTATCTAGTATAGAATGAAGCTATATGTTGCGATTTCTTACAGCAGGCGAGTCACACGGAAAGGCCCTAATTGTTACAATTGATGGCATTCCTGCAGGACTTCAACTTCAAATCCAAAAAATTGACGCTGAACTCAAACGTCGGCAAGGTGGATATGGACGTGGCCGGAGGATGGCTATTGAAAGCGACCATGTTGAAGTGATGTCTGGCGTTAGACAAGGTCAAACAACTGGTGCGCCAATAGCTCTCTTGATTCGTAATCGAGATTGGGTTAACTGGCAACAGACTATGTTTGTCGAACCTAAAATGCCAAAAGACGCAGAAGGGAAAGCGAAGGTGCCTGTCATTCGTCCACGTCCTGGACATGCTGACCTGGCTGGCGCAGTTAAATATGGACATCAAGATATTCGAGACGTGCTGGAACGTGCGAGCGCAAGAGAAACTGCAGCACGCGTTGCAGCTGGAAGCGTTGCTCGTCAAATTCTAGAACAATTTTCCATCAAAATAGCTAGCCATGTAATGACAATCGGAGACGTAAGTCTTCCAGAAAATAAGATAGTGACCTTTGATGAAGCAAATTCAATGCCTTCTGATTCACCTCTGAGATGTGCAGATCTTAAAATTCAGAAAAAAATGATCAAAGCAATTGACGAAGCAGGCAACGCCGGAGACACCCTTGGAGGTGCATTTGAAATTATCGCCACAGGCCTTCCTGTAGGATTAGGGTCATACGTACAGTGGGATCGAAAGCTAGATGGACGCCTAGCACAAGCCGTGATGTCTATCCACGCAATTAAAGCTGTTGGAATAGGAATTGGTTCTGAAGGGGCAAGTCGCCCAGGTTCTAAGGTCCATGATGAGATCCTTGCAGCGAAAGATGCTAAACCTGTGCCTGTGCGACGTCCAACAAATAACGCCGGTGGCCTCGAAGGTGGCGTAACAAATGGAGAAGATATTCGAGTGACAGGTTTCATGAAACCTATCTCAACATTAATGAACCCATTGCGATCAGTCGATCTCTCTACCTTGGTCGAAGAACCCGCTGCAATTGAGAGAAGTGACGTGTGCGCAGTGCCTGCAGCGGCTGTAGTTGCTGAAGCCATGGTGGCATTTGTAATAGCTGGCGATTTTCTTGAAAAGTTCGGTGGTGACTCAATGGAAGAAATTTCAGGTCACCTAGCTTCGACTAAAACCGTAGTCGGAAGAAAATTTCCATACCCAAAAATAAACACCTGACGGTGATTCACAAGATTCTTCGACACGGCGCTGATGTTCTGCATCAGCCATCAGCTTTGGTAACTAACTTTACGCCAGAAATACAGTCGCTTATCGATGATATGGTTCAAACTATGTATTCCGCAAATGGCATTGGTTTGGCAGCCCCTCAAATAGGAGTTGCACTGCGTATCTTTGTTGTTGACATCTCTGCAGGTAAAAATATTGACGATTTAATAACTTTCGTAAATCCAATCCTTACTAAAAAAGAAGGAATTCAACTTGAAGAAGAAGGCTGTCTAAGTCTTCCAGGGTTTAATTCAAAAATCATACGGCCAGAAAAAGCAACCGTCACTGGTCTCAATCGCGAAGGTGACAGTCATACTGTCGAAGCAACTGGCCTACTGGCCAGGGCCTTTCAACACGAAATAGACCACCTAGATGGAAAACTGTTTGTTGATCGTCTAAAAGGACTACAAAAAAGTCTAATACTTCGACGTGTCAAGAAACTGTCTCGTACGGGTGAGTGGTAATGTCTCTCCGCATTATATTTTTTGGAACCCCGCAATTTGCTATATCAACGCTAGACAAACTAATTGAATCCGAACATGAAATAGTTGCAGTAGTGACCCAGCCAGACCGTCAAAAAGGAAGAGGGCAGAAGTTTTTTAACACTCCAGTTAAAGACCTCGCACTGAAAAACAAACTCCTTCTATTACAACCAGATACTCTTGACGACTCTAATTTTGCAGCTCACCTTAGTAGACTCAAACCAGATATTGGCGTTGTCGCTGCATACGGAAAACTAATCCCAGACAACCTTCTATCAAAGCCAAGACTCGGGATGATTAACCTCCACGCCTCGCTACTTCCTAAATACAGAGGTGCATCTCCAGTGCACAGAGCAATTCTGGCTGGCGAAGATCGTACTGGAGTGACAATTATGAGAATTGCAAGCAAGCTTGATTCTGGAAATATTTTTGCTAAAACTGAACGGCTAATTGGAACAAACGAAACGAGCGCTGAAGTTGAACAAGACCTTTCTATCATTGGATCTAAATTAATACTTTCTGTCCTTAGAGACATAGTTGCTGACATCTCTGTTGAAACCGTTCAGGATCATTCTCAAGCAACTTACGCACCAAGACTAACTAAGACAGATGGACTCATTGACTGGTCTTCCGATGCTCAAACTATTCACAATCAGGTGAGAGGACTACATCCATGGCCCCATGCATATACTTTTATAAACCGTAAACGAGTAATTGTTCTGAGTACAAGCGTAGACACAGGCAAGAGCGACGCTCCTCCAGGAACTGTCTTAAGTACGAGTCAAACAGGCATTCTAGTAGCAGTAAAAAATGGGAGCGCAGTTCTCCTCAGGGAACTACAGCCAGAGAATAAAAGAGTAATGAGTGCTAAGGACTTTTTAGCTGGTCACCAGGTCCGACTAGGAACAGTAATAGGAATTCCATGATAGCTAAAGCTCGAAAGTGCGCATACCTTGCGCTTCTAAGAATAGAGTCTGAGGACACTAATCTACCAACCGCTCTCGAAACAGAAAGGCACACTCTTAATGATGAACGAGATCAAAAACTACTACTTGATATCGTTACCGGAACAGTTCGATGGGAACGATTAATTGATTACTTTGTTGAGTGTTTTTCTCAAAGAGAGCTTTCGAAGATCGATATTGAAATAAAAATCATTCTTCGACTTAGTATTTATCAACTGCTTTATCTCGATCGTGTGCCAGCTTCTGCTGTCGTCAATGACGCAGTAAAGCTAACCCGTACCATTAGAAAGAAAAGTGCCGATGCGTTTGTTAACGGGGTTCTCCGGACCCTTATTCGACAACGACACGACCTTCCAAAACCATCACGACCAACGGAAAAAACCCCTCATGCTGATGCCGCAAACTACCTCGGCATTACCTATTCACATCCAGATTGGCTAGTAAAGAGGTGGATCGAAAGATTCGGATTTAAGTCAACTGAAGAATGGGTCAAGTTTAACAACGAAATACCGTCTGTAATGCTTCGAGTAAATCGCCTCAAAGGTACCCCACTCACAATAGCTAGAAAACTCTCTGCTGAAGGAATCGAAACTAAGCCTTCGCACTATTCGCCAGATGGACTAAAAGTTATTGCTGGGAATCCAGTAAAACGTATTTCTGATGGCCTATTTTTTATTCAAGATGAAGCATCCCAGCTTATTGCCCCACTCCTTGGAATTAAAAATGGAGATATTGTTCTTGACCTTTGTGCAGCGCCAGGAGGAAAGACTACACAATTAGCATCAGTTGTAGGCTCTAAAGGCCTTGTAGTTGCTTCGGACGTACGTCAAAACCGCCTTCGGCTTTTGAAAAAAACAGTTAGCCTAAGCGGGTCAGATCGAATTCGTATAGTAGAAATTAGCAGTTCAGGATCACTGCCCTACAGAATTACCTTCGATCGTGTACTCGTTGATGTGCCTTGTTCTGGACTCGGCACTATCAGGCGTGATCCAGATATTCGCTGGAAACGTCAGCCTGAAGAATTGACTCTCCTTGGAAAAAAACAAGGCATTTTACTTGATCGAGCTGCCACTGTAGTTAAATCAAAAGGACGGCTTGTCTACGCAACATGCTCAACAGAACCCGAGGAAAATGAAGATGTCATCGATTCTTTCCTCGATCGACAACCAGATTTTCAACTGCTTGATTTACGAACTCTTCCTGTACCAAAAACACTTAACTCCTTAATAGACGACCGCGGAATGTTCCGTACTCGCCCTTTTCTTGACCACTTAGACGGATTCTTCGCAGCAGCCCTAAGTAGAGTATAAGAGAGTCATCGTATGGTACGATAATACTGATGGCACTAACTAAACGACTTCTGAGAACTAGCAAGATATTAGTCCTTGCTGGAGCACTGCTGACAACATTCTTTCTATCAGCGACTGGCGCAATGCGTCTTGCTCTCCGAACGAGAGAAGTTGAGGTTCCAAGCCTCTCTGGAAAATCCACAGAAGAAGCAAGCCAACTACTTGGCCAACTAGGACTTTCTCTACGGGTTGATGAAAATCGTCGAATAGACCCTAACGTGCCCATTAATCTTATCGCCCAACAAGATCCGCAATCTGGTATCGCAACACGGCGTCGGCGAGGCGTTCGTGTATGGCTTAGTGCTGGAGCAAGAACTTCCATAGTCCCAGCTCTCATTGGTCAAACAGAAAGCATGGCACAAGCTAGATTGACCCAGGAAGAATTTCCACTCGAATCTATTAGCTCTTTTCGATCTCCAGACTACCAAACCGATACCGTTGTAGCCCAAATACCACCACCAACATCAAATGGTTCAGCTGTTTCGATACTAGTAAATCGTGGAGAACGGGCAAGATCATTTGTGATGCCAGATCTAATAGGATTTAATAGTAGTAGTGTGTCTGAGATTTTAAGAACCAGAGGATTTCGTGTAACAATTGTCGGCGAGCGATCATACCCTGGCCTACCGGCAGGAATTGTTGTACGCCAACAGCCTCCAGCAGGATTTCAAGTTGTTCCTGGAAATCCATTCTCTCTTGAGATTAGTCGGTGACTAATCCTTTGCCAGATGTAATGCTCTACATGAATCCAAAAAACAAGATCGCGATTGCCCCATCTATTCTTTCAGCTAACTTTGCTTCGCTCGGACAAGATATTTCAGCAGTTGAACGTGGAGGCGCTGACCTCATTCATGTTGACGTAATGGATGGACATTTTGTACCGAATATCACAATTGGCCCACAGGTTGTAAAAGACATTAAGCAAATAGCCAAGCAGCCACTTGACGTACACCTCATGATCAGCAACCCTGATAAATATATAGAAACTTTTATTGAGGCCGGCGCTGCAATGGTGTCAGTACATATTGAAGCAGTCCCACACTTGAGTCGGACCTTAACATTAATTCAATCACTTGGAGCTAAAGCTGGGGTTGTCCTTAACCCTTCAACTCCAGCAGGGTCTCTTGAAGAGGTAGCTAGCACCTTAGACTTTGTTTTGGTAATGTCAGTAAATCCTGGTTTTGGAGGCCAAGCCTTTATCCCACATAGCCTTAGTAAAATTAAAAAAGTTAAGGAAGTCCTTTCCAATGCTGGAGCGGAAGCTCCTATTGAGATTGATGGTGGTATTGATGAAACAAATATTCAAGAAGTCGTTACAGCTGGGGCAAATATAATAGTTGCTGGAAACGCTATATTTGGAAAATCAGACCCAGAATCTTCAACTTTAGCATTACGAAAAGCCGCTCTGGCTTAAAAGATATGAGTAGTTCGATGCCAGGTGAACAAGCCTCCATTCGCATATTGAAGAACACTAAAATAATTGCCCTCTTAACTATTACTCTGATTGGCTGTGGAGGAAGAGGACAGACCTTGGTGCCCCCAGGCACAAACCAGGCTGACAGATATCTTTTTGAAAGAGCCACAGAAGAAATTGAAGATCGAAACTGGCAAAGTGCACGAATCTACTTTCAACAGATTATCGACGGCTACCCTCAGAGCTCTTTAAGACCTGACGCTAAACTAGGAGTTGGTGATACTTATCTTGGTGAAGACAACAGTGAATCTCTCGTAATGGCTGTAAATGAGTACAGAGAATTTTTATCCTTCTACCCTACCAGCGCTCGCGCAGACTATGCTCAGTACAAAATTGCCATGACCCACTATGCACAAATGGAAGTTCCGGAACGTGACCAAACCGAAACACAGGCTGCCCTTCAAGCATTTAGTGTGTTCTTTGATAATTATCCAAACAGCAAACTCACTCAAGAAGTTCGCTCTAAGTGGAGAGAAGCACGAGACCGTCTTAGCGAATCGTCCTATTTAGTTGGATATTTTTATTTTCAAAAAGAATGGTATCCGGGTGCAATACCGAGATTTCGAGAAGTACTAGAACAAGATCCCGACTATTCAAAAATTGACGCCGTGTACTATCATCTAGCCGAATCATTATTCAAGACAGAAAAGTCAGCAGAAGCAATTCCTTACCTCGATCGTCTGATCACAGAATTCCCTAACAGCGAGTACCTCGAAGAAGCTAAAGCCCGATTTGACTTTTTAACAAGTTCTAATAGCCGCTAAAGTTAGCTTCTCTGATTTTTTTCTCTTATATTAATAGTCGAATCAAAGTCATCTACTTGATGACTAGTTAAAATTACAAACCGACGGTAATAGTCAACAGCAGACCACATAGCTGTAACAAGAACTACCCAGAGCGCTACATGTCCAACCGGTTCGAGTAATGGGAAAGGCCCGTGCCCCATAATCACTAATAGAACTGCAGTAACCTGGGTTGCCATTTTTATTTTTCCAAGATAAGAGGCTGGCATTGTAATGCCCTTTGATTGGGCGAGACTTCTAAGCCCAGTAATACCAATTTCTCGTCCAATGATTAGCGCTACCATCCAAGCTGGCGCGGCTCCAAGTTGCACTAAAGAAATGAATGCCGCTGAAGTAAGTAATTTGTCAGCAATGGGATCCATTATCTGACCCAATCGAGTTATTTGACACCTCCTTCGAGCCAAATAGCCATCAAGCCAGTCAGTTAAAGAGGCTACCGCAAAAATGATTGCGCCAAGCCATTCTTTCGATAAACCAATCATGTCTTCTTGATTATCAAATTCTGTTAATAGCACAACAACGAGTAATGGTACGAGAAACATACGCACAAGGGTTAAACTGTTGGGAAGGTTCATCGTAATGCAAGCATTCTATCGTGTAACATAAGGAATTGTCATGAAGGCTATTCTGCTAGCTGGGGGTAAAGGCACGCGCCTACGCCCACTAACTATAAATACACCAAAACCTATAGTCCCAATCCTTGAGCACCCATTTCTTTTTTACCAGCTTGCACTTCTTAAAGAATTTTCAGAAATAGACGAAGTAATTATTAGTCTTAACTACCAGCCAGATCGCATTCAAGAAATTATAAATACTGGTCCAAAATTAGGGTTAAAAATACGCTACGTAGTAGAACCTGTTCCGCTTGGAACGGCTGGAGGAATAAAGTTTGCTTCCAAGCAAATCACTGACACAATTATCGTATTGAACGGAGATGTGCTAACTAAGGTAGACTTCTCAGCCGTCGTCAAGCTACACCGTGATAGAAAAGCTAAAGCAACGATTGTGCTAACTCCTGTTGAAAATCCAGGAGCTTACGGATTAGTTGAAACAGACGCTGAAAACAACGTCCAGCGATTTATTGAAAAACCCCCAAACGATCAGATTTCAACAAATAATATCAATGCTGGAATTTATATTCTTGAACCAAATACCTTTAATCGAATTCCGGTAGACATGCCATGGTCAATTGAACGAAGCTTCTTTCCATCGTTACTGGAGCAAAAGGAAACCTTCCTTGGATTTTCCTCTAAAGGGTATTGGATTGACATTGGAACTCCAGCCATGTACATGAAAGTGCATCGAGATATTATGGAAGGGCGCTTTCAATTCGAACCATTCCTCGGGAAGAATAAAAAGAAAAAAGTTATTGCAACTGATGTCAAACTTGATAACGACGTAACTGTTCAGGGGCCTTGCTACATCGCACAAGGGGTCAAGATTGAAGCTGGGGTACAAATTGGACCATATTCAGTAATAGGACCAAAATGCCACATTGCCAAAGGTGCAAGAATTGAAGCTTCAATTCTCTGGAAAAACACATATATTGGCAGGGAATGTAGGGTCAGCAACGTTATCCTTGGCCAAAATTGCAATATTAGTAATGGCATCGAAATCGCTACGGGGACAGTGCTAGGTGACAATTCAAGTCTCCCTGACCCCAACCACATCTAACAATGAATAATATAGACAACCGTAAATTATGAAGTTTAACCCACGGATCTTTAAAGCCTACGACATTCGAGGCTTATACCCAGACGAGATTAACGAATCAATTGTTAATCAAATTGGTCGTGGATTAATTGCTACATTAAAAGCACGCCGGATCGGCGTATCAAGAGATATGCGTACTTCATCCCCCGCTTTGGCCAGTGCTTTTATTGAAGGGGCTCTAGAACAGGGGGCTGACGTTGTTGACTATGGAATGCTTGGAACTGACATGTTGTATTTTGCAGTTGCTCGAGACGGCCTCGATGCCGGCGCGCAAATTACTGCATCACACAACCCAAAACAATATAACGGAATAAAAATGGTTCGAGAAGATGCGCTTCCTCTCAGTGGAGAAACAGGGATTGGCGAAATCCGGGATCTTCTCGCTACAAAAGAGATTCCTCGTACAAAAAGAAATAGAGGAACACTAACTTTTCAAAAAGTAACTCCTGATTACATAAAAAAAGTTATGTCTTTCATAAATCCAGCTTCCATTAGTCCATTTCGTATAGTCCTCGATGCTGGGAGTGGAATGGCTGGACTTGTAGCAGGCCAAATATTTGACCACTTGCCATGCACAACAACAAAATTATGCTTCGACATAGATGGTACATTCCCAAACCATGAAGCGAACCCACTTCTTGTTATAAATAGGAAGGACATAACTGATCGTGTAATTTCCGATCAAGCAGACATTGGTATCGCATGGGACGGCGATGCTGACCGCTGCTTCTTTATTGACGAAGACGGAGAATTTGTTCCTGGAGATTTTATTACTGCACTCCTTGCTGAATCTTTTTTACTAAAAGAACCAGGTTCAACTATTGTGTACGATCTTAGAGCAAGCCATGCAGTTCGAGACACTGTTGCACAAAATGGAGGCACTGCCCTAATGAACCGAGTCGGACATGCCTTCATTAAGCGACGGATGAGGGAAGAAAATTGTATTTTTGGTGGAGAGGTTACTGGACATTACTATTTTAGAGATTTTTACTACGCTGATAACGGTTTCATTCCAGCGCTGTTAATTCTTGATTTAATGTCTAAACAAAAAAAATCACTCAAAAATCTACTTAAACCTTACAGAGAAAACTACTTCATCTCAGGAGAAATTAACACAAAACTGCAAAGCATGGACGAGATCGAAAAGAAGCTTTCTGTTCTTAGAAAAAAATATTCAAATGGAAAAATTTTAGATCTTGATGGAATATCTGTTGATTATCCTGACTGGCATTTTAATGTAAGACCCTCAAATACAGAGCCACTCTTACGATTAAACCTTGAAGCTGGCACTCCTGTGCTGATGGAAAAAAAACGAGACGAAGTGCTAAGACTTATTCGAACAACTTAAACCAAAAAGATCTTACTGCTAAAACTTAATATATACTTTTCAAAATCGATACAATAAGAGAAAAGAATATAGAACTTTTACACTGTTTTAAGCGGGAGTAGTTCAGCGGTAGAACGCGAGCTTCCCAAGCTCGATGTCGCGGGTTCGATCCCCGTCTCCCGCTCCAACTTAAGCATTCTTGAGTCTTACAGAAAACCTAAAAAATAATTTATCCCTTAATCTAAAACCCTACTGATGCAGACTCTTATATCAAAAAATAAAATCTCAGAGCGAATTTCCGTACTCGCTCGAGAAATCCATCAAGACCATAAAAATGGCCTTCATTTTGTTTGCCTACTAAAAGGGGGAGTACTATTTCTTGCTGACCTTATACGTGCTCTTCCAGGTCAGCTCACTCTTGATTTTATGGCCGTCTCTAGCTACGGGAATAATTTGTCTTCAACAGGAGAAATAAAACTATTGAAAGACCTAGATATAAGTATTAATGGTAAAAGTGTTGTTATTGTTGAAGATATTGTGGATTCTGGCGCTACGTTAGCTTACGTACAAAAAATACTACTTGAACGAGAACCAAAGAGTCTTAGAACAGCATGCTTACTCAGAAAAAAAAATAAGCACCGCTCCCCTATAGAAATAAACTACGTTGGATTTGATATTGAGGATCAATTCGTGGTCGGTTACGGGCTAGATTATGCTGAACATTATAGAAATTTACCGTTTATCGGAATAATTAAAAACTAGCCTAGTCCAGTACTTGACGTGCATCGTTGGTCAATCACTGTGCTAAAATTTTGTTCCGCAGGTTGGGCGCTTGGCTCAGTGGTAGAGCATCGCCTTCACACGGCGGGGGTCAGTGGTTCGAGTCCACTAGCGCCCACCAACTTAGCCTTCACTGTTAATATCGATATAATTTTCTAAATGCACCGGAAAAAATAAAAGGTACTACACGCTGATACGTTCACGGTCAGCCGATAAATAAGGCCTCAGCATCATCCTGATTTTCAGTTGCTGAGCGACGCCGACTACTTTCTCGACGTTCCCGAAAAGCAGCCAGCGCTGCACGCAAACTAGCTAGAATAGCAACTCCCTCACGAGCAGGTGCTAACAATCTTTGCTGAAGAAGATCGGCGGTCTGCTCAATACGACCTGCCAATTCCTTGAATAACTTATCAACAAGATCCACTTGAGCTCCAGCAACAGTTACTGCCCTTTCCATTTCAGCACTGATTGTGTCTAGTCTCGCTAGAACAGGCTTCACATTCCTTTCAATCTCTGCAGACAGTTTTTCCAAACGCCTTGTCAGCCTGGCCGCGTACAATAAAACTCCAAACTGGCTGATTGCCATTACCAGTAAAGACAGGCCGATGATCCCAAGCCACAAGTTGTTCACCGTTTACTCCTTCTTATAAATTTCAAAATTCTTTATGCGCTAATATAAAATTCTAAAATAAACTGACCCTAATATTAAGGAACCTTTTTGGATCTTTCCTAATGTCTTCTATAAGACTCCTTAATTCTGTCAAAGCTACATTCATGTTCTCATACAACTGTTGATCATGTAACAGTTGGCCAACAGTGCCTTCGCCATCTTCTAATTTCTCTAACATTTCATCAAGTCGGCCTGACAATGAATTAAGACGATCGTACAGCTCTTCGTCAGTGACTAATTTTCCAATAGTCCCTTCACCGCTATTCATCCCAGCTATGAGATTTTCTAAATTAGCAGTCGTTGACGTAAGCGAATCTGCAAAATCATTATCTTGCATGAGCTTCCCAAAACTTCCCTCTCCATCCTTGAGACGAGTCGTAATTATCTCAATGTTCTGCAACGCTGCCTCAAGAGCTTTTCCTGCAGCTGGATCACGTGTTAAACGACCCAAGGTGCCTTCGCCTTCACTTACAGAACGAATCACATCCTCAGCCGCATCAACAAAGCGATTCAACTCTAAGTACAAACTGTCATCAGAAAACAATTTTCCTAAAGTTCCTCTTCCAGCTCTAAGATCTTGAATAAGCTTGGTAGCTTCTTCAATCCCGAGAGCAGCCTCACCGGCCATCTCTGTAAGTGAACCAGAACCACGGCCAGTGTTAACGTAACCAGACGGTTCAACCGGATTACCTTCAATTGAGGCCGTAATATCAACCGCAGATTCACCTAATAGCGACACCGAACCAAGAGACGCTACCGATTCGCTCGTGATACGATCCTGCACGCTATTAGCTACTTCCATGCTTATCTCAACCTGACTGCCAGAAAATTCAACGGCAGTTACAGAACCAACCTCTACGCCAGCTAATCGAACAGGCGCTCCAGGCTTAAGACCCGCCACATCATCAAAGACTGCCCTTAAGGAATACTTCTGCCAAAAAAACCCGCCTTCGCCCGTAAGCATAAATAAAAGCAACAGTGCCATGGCAAGAGCAAATACAGAGACAATCCCAACTTTTAACTCCGACCAGGCCAGAGAACGCGTACGAGGCATCTTGCTCCTTAAGAAAGAAAAGTCCTTAGATAATGGTCCGTTGATTCACGTAATTCTTCAGCAGTTCCTTCAAAATGAATACGCCCATCCTGCAACATTATAAACTCTGCCTGCTCTATTTTATCCTCACCAGCTTTCACAATATCAACGCTATCCCTGTCACGCCTGGCTTCATGTGTCGCAACGTAAAATGCATCTCGTAATTGGTGAGTTACAACGATAGATGTTACATTTTCTATGTCACGCAGCTTAATAATTTCGTCGTCAACTGTTGAAGCAGTAATTGGGTCCAGGCCAGTCGTAGGTTCATCGTACAACAATACACGTGGCTTAGCCGCCATTGCTCGAGCAATCGCCACTCTCCTTCGTTGTCCGCCTGACAAATCTGAAGGCATCTGCTCAATAAAATCGCTAAGTCCTATAAACCCAAGCACCTCTTCGACACGATTGTACCACTCAGAAAAAGGCCACCGCATTTCTTCGTAAAGTTTGTAACCAACATTTTCAGCCACTGTTAATGAATCAAAAAGTGCACCTTCTTGAAAAACCATCCCAAGATCTGATCGGACTTTCATTAGAGCAACTTCATCCATCTCATCAATTATTTCACCATTAACGTGGACTGTTCCGCTATCTGGTTTTAATAAGCCAAGAATCAGCTTAAGCACTGTTGATTTTCCAGCGCCACTTGCGCCAAGAAAAATTTTTGTGTGACCCGTTCTTAAAGTAAAACTCACATCACGAAGTACAACATTGTCATCAAATGAAAGTGAAACACGATCGAAGACAACAACCGGTGCCCCCTCAGTTCCATTTTGCTTCACATTAAGATCAGCTAGGGTCTTTTCCATATTTAAAAAAACTTCTTAAGTAAAAACCTTCAGCACTTAACTTTTTGAAAAATGTCTTTACAGATCCGTAGATCGATGAAAGAAAAATTCACAGCCATCTTTAACATCTAAGATTCATTAGTAAATTAACGTTATCAACAGGCGCGTTATAAAAAAATCAACAGCAATAACAGCTACAGATGAAGCGACCACTGCATTTGTCGTCGCTCTTCCAACTCCTTGAGTTCCACCGCGAGTGCTAAGGCCAACATAGCAACCTATTGTTACTATCACAAACCCTAAGCAGAAAGGCTTAACCAATCCCATCCAGACATCAGCGAAGTAAAGACCGTCTACAACAGAACTCCAATATAAACTTGAAGAAACTCTGAGTTCGTATACTGCAATTAACCATCCACCAACTATTCCAACAGTATCAGCTATAACAGTTAATACGGGAGCCATAAAAAATCCAGCCAACAATCTTGGTACGACAAGCTTACGTACTGGATCAGTCCCAAGTGCACGTAACGCATTAATTTGATCCGTTACGACCATTGATCCAAGCTCAGCCGCAATACCAGAGCCCACACGTCCAGCAAGCATTAATCCTGTCAAGACAGGACCAAGCTCTCTAACCATCGAAGCACTGACTAAACGTCCAACAAACGGACGTGCGCCAAACTGATCAAGAGTCATACCTGTTTGTAAAGCTAAGACAGCGCCTGTAAAAAACCCAGTCAAAACAACTACCACTAACGAACCAACACCAATTGAATTGAATTGCTCAACAGTATCTCGAAAATAAAATGGCTTCGTTGCAACTCCACGCACAGCAGCCCCACACAGACGAAGATACTCCTGGACTTGGAAAAAAAGTTCTTTCGAAAAATTAGCTAGGGAAATAACCATCTCTATCAACCAGCTAAGAATCAGTTACGCCAAGATCTTCATTACGAAGTTCCTTGATCTCATCACGAAAACTTGCGGCACGTTCAAAGTCTAAATTCGCTGCAGCTAACTTCATTTCTTTCTGCACCGAAGCGATATAAGATTCCAGCTCCTTTTTGCTACCAAAAACACGATCAGATTTTTTAACTGCCTGGGTAGCGGTATTTACATAGTCGCGCTCATAGACACTCGTCATTATGTTATCAAGATCTCTTACTACAGATTCTGGAGTAATGTTATGCTCAATATTGTAAGTAGCTTGCCGTTCTCGACGACGATCTGTTTCAGTGATTGCTTTCCGCATTGAATCTGTCACTTTGTCCGCGTACATAATGACCATTCCGTTTACATTTCTAGCGGCCCGGCCAGACGTCTGAATTAAAGATCCGGCAGAACGTAAAAATCCTTCTTTGTCAGCATCAAGAATTGCTACAAGAGATACCTCTGGTAGATCAAGGCCCTCGCGAAGCAAATTAATTCCAATTAAAACGTCAAACTCGCCCAGGCGAAGATCTCGAAGAATCTTAACTCGCTCAAGAGTATCAATGTCCGAGTGAAGGTACCTTACCTTAATCCCAAGTTCTTGATAATAAGAGGCTAAATCTTCTGCCATCCTCTTTGTCAATGTTGTTACAAGTACCCGTTCACGTTTCTCTGCACGGAAACGAATCTCCGCAAGCAAGTCATCAATCTGACCTTGCACAGGTCTAACTTCTATAGGCGGATCCATGAGACCTGTAGGTCGTATAACTTGCTCAACAACCACACCTTCAACCTTTTCCAATTCATATGGTCCAGGAGTAGCAGATACAAATACCGTCTGACCAACCCGTTCCTCCCATTCATTAAAATTTAGAGGACGATTATCAAGTGCTGACGGAAGCCTGAATCCGTATGAAACCAGGACCTCTTTTCGGGACCGATCGCCTTGATACATTCCACGGATCTGCGGAACGGTCTGATGGCTCTCATCTACAATAACTAAAGTATCCTCAGGAAGATAATCTAACAGTGTAGGAGGTGGTTCTCCAACTGCTCTTCCGGTGAGATGTCTAGCGTAATTCTCAATCCCATGACAATAGCCTATTTCACGTATCATTTCGAGATCGAACATTGTGCGCTGATGCAAGCGCTGAGCCTCGATTAGCTTTCCTTCGTTTTCAAGCTTCTCACGATGAGAGGAAAGCTCATCCTTGATTAACTCAATAGCTGTCTTAGTTTTACTTCGAGGCGAAACGAAATGAGACTTGGGGAATATAGAAACCTTCTTATGATTCCCAAATACTTTCCCCGTTAATGGATCGAACGATACCAATTCATCAACTTCGTCTCCAAAAAGACCAATACGAATTGCTTGTTCTTCATAAGATAAAAAAACTTCAATAGAATCTCCACGCACACGAAAAGTTCCACGACTGAACTCTGTGTCGTTTCGTTCATACTGAATTTCAACAAGTTTTTTTAAGACATCCTCTCTTTCAATTTCCTGACCCGTCTTTAACTCCAACAACATTCCATAATACGCTTCAGGTGCTCCTAACCCATAAATACAAGACACGCTTGCTACAATAATTACGTCTCTTCGTTCAAATAACGAGCGAGTCGCAGATAACCTCATCCGATCTATTTCATCATTAATAGTTGCTTCTTTTTCAATATATGAATCTGTTGTTGGTACATATGCCTCCGGTTGGTAGTAGTCGTAGTAACTGACAAAATACTCAACAGCATTGTTCGGAAAGAACCTTCTAAACTCCTGGAATAACTGTGCCGCTAGAGTTTTGTTGTGAACAATTACCAATGTTGGGCGATCGAGACCAGCTATGACTTTAGCCATCGTGAACGTTTTTCCTGAACCAGTAACCCCAAGAAGTACTTGTTGATCGTCTCCGCGAAGCAAACCCTTTGTTAATTCCTCAACAGCACGATTCTGGTCTCCACGAAGCTGGAATTCGCTAACCAGCTTAAAATGGTCATCAATAATAGGCATTAGTTGTAATTTTAAGAACAGGCGTTGTTAGTGAAATAGTTTAGGCCTGAGTTTTTTGACCACTATGTATCAGTTTCATCGAAAACCCTTTGCACATATGGATCTCCGATATTCAGATGTTCGCCGCTAGCGCCAACTATTGACTCAATAAATTGATGGCGAGCGTCTTCATAACCACATTCCATTAACTCAGCAAGTGTTTGTCGACGATCTGATGCATCATCATACGATCCATTGAAATCAAAAGGACTCACTGGATTATGATCTGGAGCCACTAAGAAAATGGCTTCAAACGAACCTGATGCCTCTACAAGTGCGTCTCGTAAAGAGGCAGCCTCAGCAGCCATTAGAAAATCAGAAAGACGATTCTGAAACTCCCCCTTTGGTGCAGTAAGACGATGAGGCGGAAGTGGTGAAGGAACTGCAGTTACAACTACAACCTGCTCGACCCCAGCGAGCTGCAGCTCTTCAAATAGTCTTACAATTGAACCAGCCCGATCGCATAGACGGTGAGTTTCCCCACGCCAGTAACTATCCGCCGCAAACGTCATATAGTAAGGATCGACACCTTGCGATGGTGTTAGTCCCCCTAACGCAATCCCAATGGCATGGTCACGGCCTTCACTTGAGAGATCAATTGCTTCGGCTGCTCTCTCTATCCCTATTTGCGAAGCTAGAAAATTATGACGAAATGGCTCTTTTAATAATGCAGCTACTAAATCACGCCTGGCATCAATATCAGTTGTAACAACAAGAAGTTCACAAAACCCAGGCTGTCCAAGACTTTCCAGGAGGACTTCTATGTAACGTTTTCCCAATATTTCATCGTTTGGACATGATGATGAAGAGCTACCACGAACAAGCTCCCAGAGTTTCTCACGGAAAGCATTACGAATAGATTTTCCATCAAAAGGCGCCCTGATAAAAGGCCAGCGTCCGCTGCTTCCCTTCCTTCGACTTTTTTTTAGTCGAAAATTTTCGCCAAGCTTATCAACTAAAACAAGAAGTGCTATCGCGAACACTATTCCAGTCACAATGCGTGGAAGCACTGGTGAAAGATAGTAGTCATTAAGGAAACTTTGCAGCCACGAAGCAAAGTTAACAAACAAATCACGTGCGGTTATTACGCCAGAAATCTCAACCAAAAAACCCACGGCGTAAACAAGAATTGCTACCACTATTAGCGTGAGCGGAAGAATCAATAACCCGCACAATAGTAGACTTAACAATCTAATCAGGCTAAAAGATCTAATTAAACCATAGAATGATCTTGTGCTAGCCCTAGACCAAATACCACTTTTCTCCCAAAGCTTTGCACTGCCACCAATCGCCGCAAGTGCAGCGGTAGCTGAACCGATACCGTGACCTGCTACAACATCAATCTTTACGCCCCCCTCATGCAGAGCACGTAAAACACCTGCGTGGTAAGCACCGTGCGAACCAGTTCCAGATAGAACAAGTGCCGTACGACGACTAGGAGAGTAAGAGGTCGCCACTAAAACACTCCCTCAATAGCTATGATGATTCTTCCTCATGGATTGTTATAAGTTTTACAAGCTCAAACTCACGAATCCCATTAGGTGTTGTCACTTTCACTTCATCGCCTTCTTCTTTGTTGAGAATAGCTCTACCAATAGGCGATGAAGCAGAAATTAATCCTTCTTCCACGTTTGCCTCTTCTGGCATAACTAGTTGATAAACTATGACTTCTCCACTCTCTGAGCGTAAATGCACTGTCGATCCAAATCCAGCCTTTCCTTTGGGAATACGTTCAAGATTCATCATTGCAATCTCAGATGCTCGCTTAGCAAGCATCGCAATTCTGGCCTGAACAATAGTCTGCCTCTCTTTTGCAGCTTTATATTCTGCATTCTCACGGAGGTCACCAAGTTCTCTTGCTCTCTGAATTTCCTTTGGTAACTCAATCTTCAGCTCACGTTCAAGTGCTAAAATCTCATCTTCAAATTTTTTTAGAATACGATCTCTCATAGGTCTCGTTAGTGAACAACTGTAAAGGGGGTTAAATTAACGCGAATTCTTTCATCGACCCACCGCCCTGAAGTTTAGCACATGCTATCCTTGACAGACTCACGATGCGAACTATTTCAAGTAAACAGAATCGCCTAATCACTACGTTCAAGGACACCGCGACAAGAAGCAATCCCGACGATGACAGGATTTTACTCGAAGGGACACACCTTATTCGAGAAGCTCAAACAGCTGGAATCTCTATTCATATAGTAGCAGTATCAAAACAACAATTAGAAACTGACTCAGAAGTTCGCATCCTTGCACAAGAATTTCATGAAGCTGGTAGTGATGTTGTTGTTGTGAGCAACCAAATAATGAAACTCCTGAGTCCGGCTAAAACGTCTCAAGGAATTGTTGCAGTAGCAACGCGTTCATACGATGATCTGAAAAATCTATTTAACCATCAAAAAACATTAATTGTTATCGCTGCTAATATTCAAGATCCAGGCAACCTTGGTGCTTTACTTCGAACTTCTGAAGCTGGCGGTGCCACAGGGGTAATTGTCTGCGGAAAATCGGCTGATCCTCTCACTTGGAAAGCTCTTCGCGGGAGCATGGGAAGCGCACTACGCCTGCCAATTTCACGTTTACGAACTGCAGAGGACGCAATTCAAACTACCCAGAAACATGGTTGTTCTGTCGTTGCTGCTGTTCCACGTGGAGGGAAATCCCCAAAAGAAATAAACTGGCTTAGTCATAAAGCCGTGCTCTTTGGCGGAGAAGGACAAGGGCTTCCCGAACAAACAGTTGCGAACTGCGACGAAAAAGTTACAGTGCCAATGTCAAAACCTGTCGAATCACTTAATATCGCAGTGGCAGCAGGTCTAATCGTTTATGAAGCGAGCAGACAATGCTTATGAAAACAAAGTCTCTATTTGAAGATGCACCTAAAAAATCAAGGCTTGAACCGAAAGAAGACTCCCCTCTTGCTGAGCGAATGCGTCCACTCATACTTGACGACGTACTAGGGCAAGAGGAACTCCTTGGAAAAGGGAAACCACTCCGTGAAGCAATTGAGCAAGATTCACTGCAATCATTGATTCTCTGGGGCCCCCCGGGAACAGGAAAGACAACAATAGCCAGAATTATTGCAACAGTTACAAGAGCTAAGTTTGTGTCGTTTAGTGCTGTGCTCTCTGGCGTACGAGATATAAAAGAAGTAACGTCTGCAGCAACGACATTAAGAGAAGTCAACCAACAGCGTACAATTGTTTTCGTAGATGAAATTCACAGATTCAACAAAGCACAACAAGACGCCTTTTTACCACACGTTGAAACAGGAAATATTATTCTAATAGGCGCAACTACAGAGAATCCTTCATTTGAAGTCAACGCAGCTCTTCTGTCACGCTCACGAGTCTTCTTTCTGAAACCCCTTCAGAATTCAGATATTAAATCACTGCTTAATCGAGCGATTTCAGATCCAAAAAAAGGACTAAAAAAACAATTTATAAGTTTTGAGCATGAAGCCCTCTCAGCAATTGCAAACTTCTCAAATGGTGATGCTCGTACCGCTTTAAATGTGCTTGAGTTCTCGGCAGCCTCTATTCCTTTTAGAAAAGATCAAAGACCCGTCTTAATCAATCTTGAAAAGGTGAACAGTATCCTTCAACGTCGCTCACTTCTTTACGATAAAAATGGAGAGGAACACTACAATCTGATATCTGCTCTTCACAAATCAATGCGAAATAGTGATCCGCAAGCATCCGTTTACTGGCTAGCACGAATGCTTGAATCTGGAGAAGACCCTCTCTACATTTCGCGTCGTTTAGTACGTTTTGCATCAGAAGATGTCGGCAATGCAGATCCGCAAGCTTTAGTTCTAACCATCTCGGTCAAAGACGCTGTGAATTTTATTGGGATGCCTGAATGTAGTAACGCGTTAGCTCAAGCGGTAATCTACCTGGCAATTGCACCTAAGAGTAATGCTGTTTACCGTGCCTATGAAGAAGCGTCTAAAGATGTCCACCAGGTTACTGCAGAACCTGTTCCACTCCATCTTAGAAATCCAACAACAGGTCTAATGAAAAAACTTAAGTATGGTGAGGGCTACCAATACGCTCATAGCAATCCTGATGCCACTACAGATATGGAATGTCTACCCTCTTCTCTAATTGGACGGAAATACTATCAGCCTACGAAACGTGGTTTTGAAGGTGAAATTAGAAAACGTTTGCAACGAAAAGACCCCTGAGCTTAATTATTAGAATTTTTAAGCTCTCATGCGTCTAACAATCAACCAACCAACTAAAAAAATACCCACACCATAGCCAAATAATCTAGGACTAGGTCCGAGAGGTCCCGCTGTAGCAATCGCCACAAGAAGTAACCACATTCCAAGTAATTGCAATCCCCGACCAATGTAATAAATCAACAAATACCACTTAAGTTTTCTGGTTTGAATAAAAATTTAGCACTAAGAACTGAGCTATTAAATTCTCTGAAAACCTTTTTCTATTTCATTTTTTGTAAAACGTAACATGACTGGACGACCGTGAGGACATATTGTTGAATAGGCAGTACGACGTAACCCCTCCAAAATATAAACTATTTTCTCATACGTCAATGGATCGTTTGCCTTTACAGCAGCATGGCATGCAGTTGTTGCAGCTAACTGCTTCAACGCTACATCAGAACTGCTCGTTTTTTCTAATCCATCAAGATCTTCTGCTAAAGCACGTAGCGTTTCATCGCAGGCCTCAATACTAAGAACTGCTGGAACTGCTGAAACACGGAGTGCGCCAGTGCCAAACTCCTCTACCATAAACCCAAGACGATCTAAGTTCTTAGCTTGGCTTAATAGTTGCTGCTGAGCAGAAACTGATAGCTCTAAAAGCAGAGGTTCAAGCAACCGCTGACTTTCAAGAGATCCACTAGTAAGTTCCTCAAGAATCTTCTCAAACAGCACCCTTTCATGAGCTACATGCTGATCAATAATTACAATGCCGTCCTCGTCAGTAGCAATGATAAAGGTGTCTCGAAATTGCCCAAGAGGCATAAATGGTCTTTGCTGACCATCACGAGTATCGTCCACCTGATTAGGAAGACCTTGATAACCGCCCTCAAGTTTGAATACGCTTTCAGATGCAGGATGGCTTGATATTTTATCTAGAGTCGCAGTCCCTCTAACACCAGAGTTGCCGAACCATCGACTCGGAACGACCCCTGTAAAGGCTCCAGGGAGTTCCATGGTTCTAGATTCTTCTTTTAAGTTCGTCGTAGGATGAACGTGAAGCTCAGGAGAGGGACCCGAACCAAGTGCTTTGGCAATGGTTTTACGTACAACTTCATGAACATAAGACTGATCTTTAAACCTTACCTCAGCCTTAGCTGGATGCACGTTCACATCTAGCCTGTCAGATGGAATCTGTAGAAATAAATGAAACTCTGGACTACGCCCCTTAATCGAAGCAGCACTGTAAGCATCAAGAATCGCGTGAGCGACAGTCCTATCTTTTATAATTCTCCTATTTATAAAGAGATTCTGAGGACCTCTGGTAGGCCCAAGCTCAGAAAGCGAAGCAACATATCCTTCAATACGTACATCACCAGAATCTCGACTTACTTCTACCAGATCATTGCGTTCTCCATAAATCTGGAACATTCGATCATGAAGTGAAGCTACCGGTGAGTGCTCTATTAGTCGACGACTGCCGCTCTTTAAAACAAAACCAACCTCTGGATAAGAAAGAGCCAGCCGAGTGACTACTCGAGAAATCTGGGTTGACTCAGCAGTATCAGATTTCAAGAAACCTCGACGGGCTGGAAGATTGTAGAAAATATTTCCAACCTCAACAGATGTACCTTCAGGAATCCCAATCTCATTAATAGAGTCTAGAGCCCCGCCATTAACTCGAACTTCTGTTCCAGTAGTTAGTCCACGAGCTCGACTCCTAAGTACAAAATTTGAAACCGAAGCTATACTTGGAATGGCCTCACCACGAAATCCTAATGTTTGAATTCGAGAAAGATCGTCAAATTTCTGAATTTTACTTGTTGCATGACGTTCAATAGCCATCTTGACATCACTGGGCGACATGCCTTCCCCATCATCTTCAACTCGAATTTGCCTTTTTCCCCCTAATTGAATAGTAATACTTATTCGCTTTGCACCTGCATCCAAGGCATTCTCAATAAGCTCTTTAACAATAGATGCAGGCCTTTCTACTACCTCGCCAGCTGCGATTTGATTAGCAAGGTCAGGAGCTAACTGAACAATCTTATCCATACACTAAGATCTAAATAAGGTAAGTCTTAAAAAAAACACAAGAGAAAACTTAAATGTCTACCTAGTGTTATTTCTAGGTTGCTGCTTTTCATAGAAATTCAATTTTCTTCTTGCAGCGATAAATTTGACTGTGCTGCTGAGAGTCGTGCAACTGGAACTCTATAGGGAGAACAGCTCACATAATCAAGGCCAACTCTTTCAAAAAATTGAATTGAAGCAGGGTCACCCCCGTGCTCACCACAAACTCCAAGTTTTAAGCTTGGACGAGTCTCTCTACCAAGTTTCGCTGCAGTCTTTACAAGTGGACCAACGCCATCGATATCGAATGTTGTGAATGGATCTTTGTCGAGAATTTTTTTATCCTGATAAACTCTAAGGAACTTTCCAATATCATCACGAGAAAATCCAAAAGTTAGCTGGGTTAAATCGTTTGTTCCAAACGAAAAAAATTCTGCCTCCGCAGCAATCTTGTCCGCAGTTAAAGCGCCCCTCGGAACCTCAATCATGGTTCCAATCATATACTTGACACGGATACCCTGTTCCTTCATAACTTCCTCAGCAACACGAGTAGCTATATTTTTTTGATCGTGAAGTTCCTTCACATGTCCAACAAGTGGAATCATAATCTCTGGTGTAACCTGCAGACCTTCATTCGCAAGTTTGCAAGCAGCTTCGATAATAGCCCTAACCTGCATCTCAGTAATCTCTGGATAGGTAACACCTAGACGAACACCTCTGTGTCCAAGCATTGGATTAAACTCATGGAGTTGATCAACACGACGGAGTAAAGATTTTTTCTCTTCAAGTTGAGATTTCTTTTTCCCACTTGACTCAATCGTGGCAATCTCAACCATAAGCTCCTCACGTTTTGGTAAAAATTCATGTAGTGGAGGATCTA
>DDZV01000029.1 GCA_002346475.1 Acidobacteria bacterium UBA2999
CTGGTTGTTTCAATCTCAACATTACCGCCTTCTGAAATTAAAAACCGAACACGGTGGTACGCACCTGGACGCTCGCGGTCCTCTAATTCCGCCTGTGCCACCGCCGTGCGAAAATCTACATCCCAAAGAGTTGGAGCTTCTAACTTTAAAACAAGGCCTCGATCCAGAAGACGTAAAAACGCTGTCTGCGAAACAAGTTGGGCTCGTCGATCAATAGTTGCGTATGTTGCTTCCCAATCTACGGATAACCCAAGTTGCTTCCAGAGACTCTCAAATACCTTTTCGTCTTCTTTAGTTAAGCGAATACACAACTCGATAAAGTTCGGACGTGATACCGGTACCGTTCTCTTCCCAGGTTTGGTTGGTGGCTTCCAATTCGAGTCATATGGCAATGATGGATCGCAATGAACCCCGTAATAATTCTGTACACGTCGCTCAGTTGGCAGTCCATTGTCGTCCCACCCCATAGGATAGAAAACAGTCTTGCCACTCATTCGCTGGAAGCGAGCAATGATATCCGTGTGCGTATAGGAAAAAACGTGTCCTATATGAAGCAACCCGCTGACAGTAGGCGGAGGCGTGTCAATAGCAAACACTTCTTCTCGTGGACGATCACGATCGAAGCGATAAATCCCCTGGCTCTCCCAACGAGAACCCCATTTATGTTCAAGGCCTTCAAGAACAGGTTTGTCTGGTAGATGAATTGGAGTAGTCATCGCCGAGAGGCACAATCTCTTTCTTTATGTAACTTTAGTGTTTTTAGAAATAAAATCCACAATATCTTGAATTTTAGTGCCAGGAGCAAAAATTCCAGCAACACCCATCTCTCTAAGAGCCTGGATATCCTGCTCTGGAACAATGCCTCCAACAACAATAAGAACCCCTTGCAACTCAGCATTGCCAAGGAGTTCTGTGATACGAGAACAGACATGAAGATGGGCGCCAGATAAGATGGATAAGCCTATAACATTCACATCCTCCTGCAAGGCAGCAGAAACAATCTGTTCTGGTGTCTGTCGCAGCCCTGTATAGATTACTTCCATGCCAGCATCGCGTAATCCCCTAGCAATAACCTTCGCGCCCCTGTCATGGCCATCTAGCCCAGCTTTTGCAATCAAAACTCGTATTTTCATTTGACTATAGCTTGCAAACGATAGCTATTCATTTGGTCAGCAGCGTCAAGTGAACCAGCAAGAGCCCCGCCAAGTGCACGGTCGATGTAAAGAACCCCACGCGCCTCGCGAGCACCTGGACCTTCATCGTCCGAGGGAATGAGCTTATCAGCAATCGCCTCTAGAAGCTCAGCTTCATCAGCCGTGAAATGTTCGTAAGCCTCAACTTCAGACAGGCTCGTTTTGGACTGCTCCATTGGCCCCTCAGCCAACGCAGGCGTGACCATAACGTCTATCACTCCCACCGCGGCGACCGCACCAGCGATTCCAGCATTCCGTAACAGAGCACGACGCGTAAGTCCTGCTAAATGGTGTTTGCAGTCATCGGTCATGACTGGCTATTCCTTTTGTTACGACAACTATTCTGGCAATACCCATGTCTTACTAGCTGCCCACTTTGAATGGGACCAGTTCCCTAGTTATTTTTTCTTCAGAATCATGAACAATAATTGCAATTAGATAATCGCCTGAAGGTATCGAAGCAAGTCCAAAATCTACCTGGTGCGTACCCCCGACGAGACTTGGCACAACCGGCACATCAACTATTTTTTCTCCGACTCTATTTAAAAGCTCTGCCGTTACACCTGCGGAACGATACACATCAAACCTAATTAAAATACGTTCAGTGCGTAAAAACTCGCGCTTTGCTGTTGGTGTAGCCGAAGCATCAGCTGTAAGCGCCCGCATCTCAGGGATCGTCCTAGCTCGATAAACACGCGGAGTACTGATGGAAACAGGCCCTGAAACAAAATCAGGGACGACAAACTCTTGAACGCTTCTGTCAAGGGTTTCTCCGAAAGAACCTTCAATAGCAATTCTTAATTGCAGAGGACCCGGAGGAGCATTAAAACGCACTTGGCTTGAAACAATCTCTTGGCTAGAAGCTTTATTGCGACGAGTGTTCAGGTCCTGACTTCCTGGCACATCCCCACGAAACAAGACTGCTCCATCTTTACCTACCGCTGTAAGTGTGATTCTGGCAGCTTCGTCCTGTCGCCTGCCAGGTCTTGTAGCTGATGTTGGCTCCCAGCTATAAGCCACCTGTGCCTGACCATCCTCTCCAAGCGATGCCCCAATCCAACTTTCAATGTAACGATTAGATGCCTGAAGATCCCCTAACGAAGCAATCGCCTGCTGTACTGGTTCCGGAATGATTATTTTTGGAGTGTTCGATCTTTTCAGATCCTCTGGCGTTGCAGCTAAATACCCTCTCCGTGCTCTAACTTGCAACCCTTTCCGCTTAAGCCTAACCTTAATTTCATGAAACTCTCCATCTGATGGAAGAGAAGAACTATAGCCAATTAGATAATAAGCACTGGAATCTCTCACAAGTTGCCTTAACCCTCTAGCGAGATTGTTTTGACCAACAATTGACCTGGCAGAAGTTTCTGAAGACAGAATCCGAAGCGAATCCTGTGACCACTGCAAAGCGTCTCGATCTTGAGTCGCTGTTGCTGTTTCATTAATGTAAAACTCACTTACCGCTAGCCCGCGTGGATCGAGAGAATAAATTGCTGTGTTGTTCCAATTCGCATCGCTATAAATATCTCGCAGGTAACCCAAGATATCCGTCCGGCGGAAAAAATTTGTGGCGTCCTCAAAAGGACCGTCTGGACGAGTAAGTATTGGATTAGGCGCCTGAGCATTAGTGTTTCGCATTTCTTGAGGAAGCACAGACGAAAAGCCTTCGCTTACAAAAATTACAGATTTCCGACCTTCTCGTAATGAACCAAGCTTAATGGATAAACCGCGAAGTGCACTGGCAACAACCTGATTCCTTATCTCCTCAACACTCTCTGTTGGATAGTGTGAGTACTCTTGCTCATATCTATTTCGAGGATCGTATTGATACTTTCGACCTTCGAATCTTTCTATTGCTTTGACTATAGCACCATGGTCACGGGTAAAACGTACGTCATCGACAGGAGTCAGCGGATACATGATCGCTACAAGATCAGCGGGACCTAATTGGAGCTGAACAAAATTAATTAGAGACTCCTTAACTTTGAGAGCATTAATTGGTCGAGTGTGATAATCGTCAAAAAAAATAACAAACAATCTAACGTCTTCACGTGCAGCAACAAGCTCTTGATCACGAGCATCTCTAATATCTCGGATAGGCTCAGAGCCAGGTTTAATCTGACCGTTCAAACGCACCAGACTAAATTGTTGTATTTCTTGAGACGTATCATTCTCAAAAACCTCAAAGTCCTCTTCCGTAAGATCAGTTACTGAGTTTCCATCCTGGTCTGTAACAATTACATCAACACGTACGAAGTTAACATCCGCCCTAAAGACCGGATCGTCGCTAGGCGTAGCGTCCTGAGATTCAAGATCCTCAGGGATATCCGTGCCAGAGGCCTGTTGCGCAGCCAAGTCACTTGGCTGATTACTGCTAAGCGCAATCAGAAGAATCGTCGTAGCAAGGCGAGTTTTTATCACTAGGGCTCAGTTTTTCAATGATGATACACCCAGTATTAATTAGGCAGAACCAATCTATGGACCACTAATAACAGAAACCAGGTTTTCAAAAACAATTACTATCAAAATACTTTAGTAGCTGCTAAGAAACTGCTACGTCAGATAGAAGAGTCTCTTGAATTTCTATGAATCTGCAAGACGTTCGAATATGGGACGAAGTCGATCTGCAGTCTGCGTAAGTTCCTCGGGTAAAACTCGCACACTGCCAACTACTGTTAGAAAATTAGTATCTCCGTTCCAACGAGGCACAAGGTGGACATGGATATGATCCAGGACTCCAGCACCTGCAGACTTTCCAAGATTCACACCAACATTGATCCCGTGAGGATGGTAGGCTTCCGTAAGTACAACTTCTGACCTTTGGGTCAAAATAGCTATTTCTTGTAATTCTTCTGAAGTCAGTGAAGCAAGAGCACCTGCATGCCGAAATGGAACTACCATTACATGACCATTGTTATAAGGGTAAAGATTTAAAATAACGTAGCAGGTCGAGCCCTCGTAAAGAATCAGGGAGCTACTACTTGCATCGGTAGGGGCAGCACAAAAAACACAGCCACCCTCAGACTTAAGCTTAGTCACGTAGGCTAGCCTCCAGGGCGACCAGAGCCGATCCATTTATAAGAACAGGCTCCAGACTTGAATGAGCCTATCGCTACGATAGAAATAGCAAGCTTTAGGTTCCATTCTTTCTAACTACAATATTTTAAGTTAACGTACAGGCAGCTATAAAACTCTTGGCGTTTGGCCAACATTACCAACGTTAACATCTGGGCTTGAGGAAGGTTCCGATGTATCGGTTCGATTAATGAGTTGTTTAAGTTCCTTACCTGGCTTGAAATAAGGCACTCTCTTCGACGGCACGTCTACCTTCTCACCAGTTTTTGGGTTTCGACCTTTTCTTGGCTCACGACGACGTAATCGAAAGCTACCGAAGCCACGTAGCTCTATCTTCTCACCACGATGTAACGCATCGATAATGCTACGAAAAAGAGTATCTACAATCACTTCAGAGTGTTTCTTAGTAAGATCAGATACTCTGGAAACTTCGTCTACAAGCTCAGCTTTTGTCATACTAGGACTAACAGTTGTCACAACTACTCCTTAAGCACTAATAAAAAAATAGTTTGCTAGACAATCGAAAGTGACTCCACTCTTCTTTGACTGAAAACCAATATTAACTTACTGGCTCCTAAAGTGATCGCCGAGAGTAGCACCGCCCGTACCGTCAGTAGCTACATCTAAGTTTGGCTCATAATCGTCAGATTTAAGGGCCCTAATGCTTAATCCGATTTTTCGTTCTTCTTGGCTGATTTTAATAATTTTCATTTGATAAAGCTTGTCTACCTCAAGTGAGATCTTCTCGTTGCCATCAGACTCGTCAAATTCAGACACATGAATCAACCCTTCAATGCCCTCATCCAATTCAACAAATGCACCAAAATTTGTAAGCCTTGTAACTTTTCCTTCTACTACGTCACCTGCATGATTATTAGAAAAGAAATTATCCCAAACATCAGTAGCAAGCTGTTTGAGGCCAAGTGAAAGCCGCTGATTGTCAGCATCAATACTCAAAACCATTGCTTCCACAACATCACCTTTTTTAAGGACCTCAGAAGGGTGTTTAATACGCTTACTCCACGACATGTCTGAAATATGGATCAACCCGTCAATGTCCTCTTCAACCTCTACAAATGCACCAAACTCTGTAAGGTTTCTGACCTTACCCTTGATACGTGTTCCAACCGGATATCTCTCAGTCAACTCGTGCCACGGATTACCTTCAGTCTGCTTGAGGCCAAGTGAAATACGACGTGCCTGAGGATCTACTCCAAGCACAATAGCTTCGACACTGTCACCTACATTAAGAATCTTAGATGGATGCTTAGCTCTCTTACTCCAGGACATCTCAGACACATGGATGAGTCCTTCTACACCAGACTCTAGCTCGACGAATGCACCGTAGTCAGTAAGGCTAACTACTTTACCGCTCATCTTTGCACCAATTGAGCAAAGGTCCTGAACGTTTTCCCACGGATCCGGCGCCAACTGCTTGTGTCCTAGAGATACCCTCTCCGTTGCAGGGTCATATTTAAGAACAACGACTTCTAATTCATCGTTAACCTTAAAAAGCTCAGATGGATGGCCTATCCGACCCCAAGACATATCTGTAATGTGCAACAACCCGTCAATGCCACCTAAATCTATAAAGGCACCATAGTCGGTTAGGTTCTTAACAACCCCACGCAGGACTTTGCCCTCAGCAAGCGTCTCAAGTGTTTGCTTTTTCTTTTCAGCGTTTTCTTCTTCAAGTAACGATTTGCGTGACAACACAATGTTTCCACGCTTCTTGTTAACCTTGATCACACGCATGCGGAGCTCTTGCCCCCTCATTGCATCAAGGTTTCTAACAGGCCTCACATCAATTTGAGACCCTGGAAGAAAAGCTCTTACACCAATGTCGACAGCCAGACCGCCCTTGATCCGCTCGATCACACGACCAATAACAACCTTACGTTCTGTAAAAGCTTTTTCAACCTCATCCCATATCTTCATCTTCTCAGCTTTTTCGCGAGACAGAACAATATGGCCCTGACGATCTTCCGTACGTTCAAGAAGAACATCGACAAGGTCTCCAGACTCAACAGTCACCTCACCATGCTCATCAAGGAATTCGCTGATCTGAATAATCCCTTCTGATTTATAACCAACGTCTACCACTACTCCGCCATTAGACACCTGCATAACCGTGCCCTTCACAACTTCACCTTCCGTGAAATTTTTAAAAGTGTTGTCGTAAAGATCTATTAATTGACGGTGCTCCTCAGGGTCAGCATCTTGATTCATGAGCTTGAGCTGAGGCCCTTTAGCCTTCCCGGAACGAGTTGAGCCTCCTTGAGCACTCTCTCGATTATTGGTCATTTCTGGTGTTGCGACCCCACTGTCTGGATTCGCCATTAGCTTACGTGTCCTCCTTGATCAAAATTACCGATTTTCTATTGCGGGAACGGGTCTCCCAAAGCTATAACGACACAGGGCCACTTGCGATACAAAAAACAATCACTCAATTACTAGGTTGCTGTGGTATACAAAGAGCGACCATTTGCCGATAAGCAATAGATATTAAGAGACTTATCGTCATACTGTCAAGGTAGGTTTAAGGAAGCCCCCGATGGTTAAACGTAAAACTAGAGCCAATAAATCCCGAAAGCGGGGAGATAAACCTCAACGTCCTCTCACAAAGACGAAAACGAAATCCAATGCCAGAAAGAAAAAGCCTTCTAAAAAAAAGAATAGTAAAGGTGCCGCTAAAAAGACAACATCACCTCGAAAGCCTGCAAAACGCACCAAGTCAAAAATAGCCCGCAAGAAAACGAGTGTCGCTGCTTATCGAAAAAGTAAAAGGGCCTCTGCTGAGACAAAAAACCCTGCGAGCTCTAAAAAAGCTAAAAAACAAGCACGGTCTAACACCTCTAAAGTTACGCGTATAGTTTTTGGTGCAAATAAATCAAAGAAACCATCTCGACCAAGAAGATACTTCTCAAAACGAGGAAGGCCTCCGTCGCTCGATAGAGCCCGGCGAACAATCGCAGAAGTAGACGAACCGGTGGTTGAATCAATTTCAAAACCGTCTAATACAGGAATAAAAACCCTTGAAAATAAAAAAAGGAAAGAACCAGCCTCAGGAAAGCAAGAGGGCCTTTTTAAAAATTATGTTGAACGTTTGCGACGGCATGTCGTCTTAGGAGAATAGCTTTCTAAAAAAACAGAAATCAAAGTATCGCTACTCTATTTTTTTTTGAATTACCCCCATAACACGATCAACAACTGCTTCAATTCCCATACTCGTAGTATCTAAATGAAACGCGTCCGGTGCAACTTTTAAAGGAGAGATCGTCCTGGTTGTGTCTGAACGATCTCTTGCTTCAATCGCCTTGGCAACTGATGCTTGCCCGGCTGTGCCGGCTGTATGATCTTGATCAGAAACACGTCGTCGAGCCCGCTCTTCCGGTGAAGCATCAAGATAGATCTTCACATCTGCTGCTGGAAACACAACCGTCCCAATGTCACGACCTTCCATAACAACAGCACCACCATGCCCAAGTTCACGTTGAAGATTTACCAAAATTTTTCTTACCTGAGGAAGCCTAGCTATTACTGCTGCTGCCTTGTCAATAACTGTAGTCCGAATCGCAGTAGTTATATCCTCGTCGTCTATGGAAACGACTCCCCCCAACACAAAAATTCTGCTTCGTTTTGCAACCTGAGCTACTGCACTTTCGTCATCTAAATTGATTTCAGTTTTCAGTGCCTTCCAGGCTATTGCGCGGTACATTGCTCCAGTATCTACATGACGATAGCCAAGAGTCTTAGCAACCTGACTGGCAACCGTTCCTTTTCCAGCACCAGAAGGACCGTCAATGGCAATTACCAATGGCTTCATCTGAAAAGAAGCTTCCGCACGCTAACCACCTCTCGTTAACTAGTCTGAAATATTAAGACAATAGATCTAGAGTAGTGTTTACTGACATCAAAAATG
>DDZV01000038.1:0-21628 GCA_002346475.1 Acidobacteria bacterium UBA2999
GGCCTCCTTCACTTACTCGTTATCGGTATTGACGGTAATTCAGTCAGATCTTTTATCCGCCGAGGGGAAGCATAAACCGCCATCCCTCCTCGAGTCGCATTTCAAGATTACTCCTTGCATCACCGAGGCCACAGATCACGGCTGTTTGTGCTCGGCACGCTTTAATGACTGTTTGAAAGGCCTCTTCTACTTCTGGAAACGGTTTGTCTCCGCGTGGACCGAGACCAAGATCAATGCTCATATCCCCAGGCACAACAAGAATAGCGCTCAGTCCTGGTGCTTGTAAGATTGCTTCAATATTGCCGACTGCTTCGCCGGACTCAATGAGTGCTACTGCAAAGAGTTCGCCCTCTGGGTTTAGAGGCCAAACATCTGCTTTGTCGTAGTACTCTTGACCATTAGCGAGTCCCCAGTAATTGACTGCTCGTCCAGGACCCCAGCCACGTTCTCCGCGAGGTTCTTGTAGATTTGATTCTTCTTTGCGTCTCGGGTACCGCATCGCCTTGACAAATCTTGCGGCTTCTTCGCCTGTGTCAACATGGGGTAGCAAAATGCCGTATGCACCAGCATCCAGTACTTGCTTGACAGCCCACTTGAAATCTTCGTCGCCCTCTTGTGGAATGCGAACAAGCGGAGCAATTTTCAAGCGCCCGTCGGCGTCACGATCCTTGCCCGTTTCTGCGAGCATGGCTTCCAGACGTTCCATCTCAAACGGTCCATGTTCCATATCAATAAATTGCCATTCCTCACCCCTAAGAGCAGGCTGATCCTGTTCGAGTGCTGCGATGACTGGATTGAGACGTAGATTCTTTAGATTCGGGTTCCGCTCGGGCTCTCTAGCCTCCTCGGTGACCTGTGCGTCATTGGTTTCTGACGTTTCGGTCGATTCTGGCTGTGCGCAAGATACCGAGATGCTCAGGACGACCATTGCGACTATTGAGAGTCGAGGGTCGTACATGTGTGGCTTGGATATTATGCTTCCCATTAAATCCTCCGCTGGAACTCTGGAACGTGTCGGTCTTGATGTCAAGACGTGATATTACCCCCCAATTTTGTGACTATTTTTGATGAGATTCATGGTTAATCGCAATCAGAAAACAGCATCAAACAAAAGGGTTTCCAATCAGTGCTTTTTAGTTCGGAAGAAAACAATAGAAAAGGCCATTGCCGCCAGTAGCTTCGAGGTTTTCTTGGCTACAGCCCCTAGAGGGGTGAGAGGAGTTCCACGACGTTGGCGCAGATCCTCCGCCTTGGCGGTCATGATGCCCGACGAATGCGCTGCCATCCTCATCATTGCTGGTCCAATTGCCACAGGTTGTGTCTTCCAAGTTTGTTGATGCCCGGCCATCTATAGTGGAACCGGTCAGAATGTCATGTTGGTTCGGGGTATCTCCACGGCCATTGACCATTGCTCCTTTTTCAGTCAACGAGTTTTCCTTATTTAATTTATTGTTGTTGGAATGGAGGTCGTCAACGTTTTGGGCCACGACGACGCCGTTGGCATTTTTCCAAGGACCTGTGCCTATTCGGTCTCGTGCGTTCACCGCTGGTTGGTCATCTTGAGCCGTTGTGCTGAGATAGGCACGCCATGGCCTATTTGCATTCGTGGCAGCGGCAGCTAGGGCAGTGCAATGTAAGTCGGCTCCGGGTAACCCATCGAGCCGTGCGCCATCACCGGGCCCTCTGCTTGTGATAAAAAAACTCATCTCGCTGCTTTGCGCAAGCACTGCCGACGTAGGCAGTAGTGCCATGATTGCTAAAAGGCATACCGTATATTTAAGACGCATTCTTAGTCCTCCCGTGAAGAGACCAAAACGAGCATGATTATGCTTATCATGGCTCCAGTGGCCAACAGTGTATCTCCAGTAGCATGAGATGGGGTGAATTCTGTGACAGGATGGATATTTTACAGATAACAGATTCTTAGCAGAGATTGGAATTGCATGGATGTTCACGTTCTTCAGCATGTTCCGTTTGAGGGGCTTGGGAGTATTGGCGCCTGGTTAGAAGATCGTAGCAGAACGGTTAGCTACACGCGGTTTTTTGCAAATGATCCTCTGCCTCCGATCGGGGACATCAAGTTGTTAGTTGCGATGGGTGGGCCAATGAGTGTCAACGATGAATTGATGTTGCCTTGGCTCAAGGACGAAAAACAATTCGTACGGGAAGCTATTTTGAGAGACGTTCCAGTTTTGGGTATATGTCTTGGGGCTCAGCTCGTTGCGAGCGCACTTGGTGCTGCAGTGTACCGAAATCCTGCAAAGGAAATTGGTTGGTTTCCGATTCAATCTGTTTCAACACCAGAGACCGTATTTCATTTTCCATCCGAATGTTTAGCTTTTCATTGGCACGGGGAAACATTTGATTTGCCTCTAGGCGCTGTACAACTCGCTCGGAGCAAGGCTTGTGAGAATCAAGCCTTTCAGTTTAAACACAATGTCATTGGCTTGCAGTGTCATTTAGAAACCACTCCCGAGGGGATGACAGCGCTGATAAACAATTGTGGGAGGGAACTTGTTACAGGGGCGTACGTGCAGGCAGAAGAGGGCCTTCGTACCACTCCCATATCCAGGTACGATGGGATTAATCAGCTCATGGGGGATGTTTTGTCTTACTTGATTGAGTCTTGAATGCAGGCCTGCTTCATACCCTTCGCGCCTTGTTGATTCTGATGTAAGACACAATAGAATTGACGAGTGTTCTAGTGACCGGTAATCTGACGCCTCTTTCAGGTTTTGATGTTCGCAGGTTTCTTGGTGCGTGTGTTGGTATACGGATGTGGAGGCAGTAGCTAATGTCCACGAGAATTTTTTTAAGTGTTGCAGTCACGATATTCGTAACGACCTTGTTTTATGGAGTGCCAAAGTCTCTTGAGGCCCAGGAGGCGAGTACGTTGGCACTGAGCGGGATGGTGAGTGCGCAAGACGAAACCAAACTTGAAGGGGTGCTGGTTACAGCACGACTCGACGGGGCAGCGCACAGTGTCACAGTAGTGAGCAATGAAGACGGCGAGTACAGCTTTCCCAGAAGTCATCTTCAACCAGGACGGTACACATTACAGGTGCGAGCTGCTGGATACGATCTTGAAACTTTGATACACCGCCAAGCAGTCTTCAACTGTACTGATTGTGAAGTCGAGGTAGAGAGCGATCGCTTAACGATTATTGACCTGCAGCTTCGCAAGACAGCCGATCTTGCTGCGCAACTCACAAGCTTAGAATGGGTAATGAGTGCTCCTGGTACGCCTGAACAAAAAGATAGTCTTGTGCGGCAGGTTGTTAATTGTGGATTTTGCCACACGCTTGAGCGGGTGATGAGAACACGGTACACAGCCGAGCAGTGGGTTCCCGTGATTAAGCGTATGGCTACATATCATCCAGATTTTACAGGGTCTGTCAGGATTCAAAAGTGGGCCGGCTATTTTAGTAGCGACGACATGTGGTGGAATGTTTCTGTAAACGACTTAGCTGATTACTTAGCTTCGATTAATCTGAGCACGTCAGACACGTGGACTTATCCGTTAAAAACTCTCCCTCGTCCGAAGGGTGATTCTACCCAAATGATTGTCACTGTCTACGACATTCCACGGCAACCCAGCGTAATCCATGATCTCGATGTTGATTCGAAGGGAAATGTTTGGTACGGCAACACCGGACACGATTACATAGGCAGGCTTGATCCAAAGACTGCTATGTTTACTGAATATGCTGCGCCAAACTTTTCGTCACCTGGGGCCTCGGCCTTTCAATTTCCTGGTGCTCCTCCGGTAGTTGGCTTGATGGATGTACAGGTGGATCCTGACGATAAGGTTTGGGGCGTGATTCAAGGCCCAAAGTTAGCGCGGTTTGATCCTGAGACTTTGACTTGGGACTCTTTTGACATTTCACCAGGTCAGTCCCCTGGTGCATTTCTAGCACCGTTCCGTCAGTTCAGAACGGTATGGACGCATTCTGGGTTGCGCGTTAACGTCGCGACAGGAAAAGTTGACGTGTTCAACTGGCAAAAAGATGCACCTGCTGGTCCTCACACAGGGTACGTGCTAGATCGAGATTCACAAGACAACGGGTACCTGACAGATTATGGACGCATGGGTTACGAGGGTTCTTACATTGTTCGTATTGAGGCAGAGACCGGTGAAGTAAAGTTCTATCCGACACCGACATCTGAAGCTTTTCCAAGGCGTGGATATATTGACTCAGCTGATCGGTTTTGGTTTAGCGAGTTCTTTGGTGACAAAATCGGAATGTTTGATACTCGGACAGAAGAATTTAAGGAGTTTCCCGTTCCGCACCAATACAGTGCGCCCTACTATGCACGACCAGATCGAAATGGTGACATTTGGTCATCGAGCAATGGATCCGATCGACTATTTCGTCTGAATCCAGACACGGGAGAGATTCTAGAGTACTTGATGCCTGTGTACTATGATGCGCGGAAGGTTGTAACAGATCCATCTGCGGATCGAATTACAGTTTGGTTGCCTAATAAAAACACGTCTCAACTCATTAGAGTTGAGATACTAGAGTAATAATTTCAGACGACGTCCTACTTGTAACGCAAATCAACGAGCTTTGTAAGTTGCTTTTAGATGTATTGCTAGTTGACGAAGTGCTGGTCCGAGCCTGCCTTTATTTGGTAGTCGATGTGGCGTGAAGAGATAAGAGTTAGAAATGGTATTTCGATTGAACAGATGTGAGGCTTGGTTGACCGCCTTGCTATTTTTTATAGGGCCTGTTTCTTTGGCGGCCCAAGCCCAGAGTCAGATTGTAGCTGATGGCGGGGGGTCGTCGAAGGTTGCTAATGCTATTTCAGTTGAAGCTCCGCCAATTCTAGATGGAGATGTCCTAAACGATCCAGTTTGGGCACAAGCAGTCCCGGTCAGCGGATTCCTACAGAGTGCTCCTGATGAAGGGCAGCCCGCTACGGAACGAACAGAAGTACGTGTTGTATTTACGAGGGACACTATTTTTTTTGGTGTTGTTTGCTACGATCAAGATCCATCATCAATCATCGTAAGTGATAGTCGTCGAGATTCTTCTATGAACGACGCTGATAGTTTTCAGCTCGTTCTCGATACCTTTAGTGATAGTCAAAATGGCTTTGTCTTTGGAACGACACCTGCAGGGCAGGAATACGATGGCCAAGTCATTAATGAAGGCGGTGGTCGAGCACTCTTTGGTCAAGCTGGAGCCGGAGGGTTTTCTCGAGGCAGTGGCCGTGGTTTTAATCTTAATTGGGATGGGGCCTGGCAAGTTCGGACACAATTGTCGGAGGTTGGTTGGAGTGCCGAGTTTGCAATTCCTTTTCGAACTATTCGTTACCCTGAGCGTATCGAGCAATTGTGGGGAGCAAATTTCCAGCGGAACATACGTCGTCGGAATGAAACAGCGTATTGGGCAGCCCTTCCACGGCAGTACAACCTTTATCGTGTTTCGATGGCCGGTCAACTCGACGGTGTGCAGGTGCCCGTCGACACTGCTGGAAATTTGCAGTTAACGCCGTACGTAATTGGTGAAGTCGTCACGCGGGACGCGGAACCCTTAAAAGATCCTTTATGGCTAGGTGACGTTGGGGTTGATTTTAAGTACAGCGTAACGTCTAGCCTGACACTCGATGCGACCTATAACACTGACTTTGCGCAGGTTGAGGTTGATGACCAGCGTATTAATCTCGATCGATTTAATTTGTTTTTTCCAGAGAAGCGTCCATTCTTTCTGGAAAATGCTGGTGTATTTACTGTAAACAATGCAGGACCAGCTAGTGGCATGAACCAAGGTCAGACGGAGCTTTTTTTCAGCCGGCGTATCGGTATTAGTGACACAGGGGCGCAAATCCCAATCCTCGGGGGCGGACGATTATCAGGGAAGATTTCTGACACCGTCACGGTTGGTTTCATGAATATTCAAACAGAGAGCCCAAGCGCGCTTGCGCCAGCTAATAACTTCACTGTGGCGCGCGTGCGTCGAGATTTACCAAACCGTTCAAGCGTAGGGGGACTCTTTGTCAATAGACAGGCAACAGGCAGTCAAGCTAGTGGCGATGATTACAACCGTACCTACGCAGTTGATGGCCGATGGGGGATTGGTCAGAATGGCATGGTAGAGGGTTTTGTTGCTCGAACACAAACACCTGGACGCACTGGGCGTGATCATGCCATGAGTGTTTCTGCCAATTACGCTACGGCGAACTGGCGCTTTATTAGTGGTTATCAGGAGAATGGTGAAGATTTTAATCCAGAGGTTGGGTTCGTTCGGCGGTCTGGATTTAGGAAGTACGACGTTGGGATTAATCAAACATCCAGGCCAGAAGGCTTTCTTAAATTACAAGAGTTAGCTCCGCACGGAAGCCTCACGCGTCTTTGGAACTTTAGTGGCATCATGGAGACTTCGTTTATCCATCTTCATTTCCCAGTGGAGTTCGAAGACAGTTCGTCATTTGGTGTGGCACGTAACATTCGTGGCGAGCAGGTTTTTACAGAGTTTTCAGTTTCTGGCATCCCTGTTCCTCCAGGCCGGTATGATTTTAGTGAGACCGAGTACTTGTTTACTTACAATCGATCAGCGCCGGTTGGATTTGGTCTGCGATTCGAACATGGCGGGTTTTTTGGTGGCAACATCGTAACGGTTGGTCCGTCGGTCCGTGCGCGCTACGGTGAAAGACTTAATTTCTCACTAAGTTACACCCGTAACGATATCGACCTACCAAATGGCAGCGCAGTGACTAATCTCACGCGTGCCCGTGTTGCGTACAATTTCTCTCCGCGACTATTTGCACAAACGTTAATGCAGTACAACGATAGCGCAGATCTCTGGTCTGTAAATCTTCGGGTTGGGTGGCTCCAGGATGCTAATACTGGACTCTTTCTTGTCTACAACGAGATAGAAGGTATTAATGATGTAGTGCCATCAGGTGCTGGTCGAAGCCTTACACTGAAGTTTAGCTACCTTTTTGACGCCCTTGACTAGTTTTCGGGATAGGTTGCATAGCTGCCTGAGCTGTTGTGTAATGATCGACCAAAGCATAGAAGATAGGTGTACATGCTAGACTTTCGGAACAATAATTTAGGGAGTAGAGCAATGATAGTTACTAGAAAATCCTATGGTATGAGCAGGGGTTCATGGGGATGTCTTCTTGTGTTAACGCTACTACTCGCGGCACCTGCCGCCGCTGACGTGACATTTACTAAAGACATTGCTCCAATCTTGCAGAAGCACTGCGAACACTGTCACCGACCAAATGCGATTGCACCCATGTCGCTTATCACGTACGAAGAAGTAAGGCCCTATGCCCGCGCAATTAAGGCTCGCACACAACTTCGAAACAAGCCGGGAGTCATGCCACCTTGGATGCTAGAGAAGAACGTTGGTATTCAGGGATTTAAGAATGACCCATCGTTAAGTGAGCAGCAGCTCACAGCCATTGCAGAGTGGGCTGACACTGGTGCGCCACATGGTGACCCAGCTGATATGCCTGCACCGCTGACGTGGAAGGGACCCGATGAGTGGACGATCGGCGAGCCAGATCTCATTGTGCGATCAAAGCCTTTCTCAATGGGGGCATCAGCACCTGATTGGTGGGGTTCATTTGAAACCGTACCGACGGGTTTGACCGAGGATCGTTATATTGCGGCCTATGAATTACACGAGGTGACTAATGCGCGCACGCAGCCAGTTGAGGTCACAGGGGGTGCCCCACCCTCGGCAGGATTGTCAATAATTCACCACGGAACGGTGACTGCTTTGGGACCAAACGGGATACCAGAACCTGGCGGGTGTTGCCCAATTCATGAGGTAGGGCGTAATGCTGACGTGTTTGATGCAGAGGCCGGCAAGCTCATACGGGCCGGGTCGAGTCTCGGATTTTTATCGATTCATATGCATGCCAATGGACGCAATACAACTGGTCATCTGGAAATTGGACTGAAGTTTCATCCCCGCGGGTACACGCCACGGTATCGGAACACTGGCGTCACGGTCGCTACAAACCATGACCTCATTGATATTCCAGGAGGAGCAACTGATCTCAAGATCGACGGCACAGCTGTTCTCCAGGAAAACATAAAACTTACAGTATATGAACCTCACATGCACGCGGCGGGCGTACGGTTTTGCCTAGAAGCGATCTATGGCACGACCACGGAGACGCTTAATTGTTCGGGTTACGACCATAGCTGGGTTTTAGCGTATGCGTATAAAGATGATGTTGCACCGTTGCTCCCCAAGGGCACGATTCTTCGGATTGTTGGTTACTACGACAATACTCCGGCGAATCGGAATATCCCTGACTCTCGGAACTGGATGGGGGGCGGTCACCGTTCAATAGACAATATGAACGTCTTGCTCGGACAAGGGCTCAGTTTGACCGACGAAGAATTTGCCGTGGCGGTAGAAGAACGAAATAAGCAATTAGGAATTAAGGGCCGTCAGGTAGTTATCGGTTGCCCAACTTGCGGCGGTTACCAAGAAGAGGCTCTTGAGTGATGGTTGCCAGTCGTAGTTTTTAGAAGTACGGAAATGCGAAAGGACTTGTAGTGAGTATGCAAACCCTTTTTCGATGGTGGGTAATGAGGGGCATTCTGATCGCTCTAGTTGTGAGTGTTCCGTCTATTTCTATGCAAGCACAGCAAGTACAGTACGCTTCTGGTCAGCAGGTTGTACCCGTTTACGAGGGATGGGAGAAGAATTCAGACGGGTCTTTTAACCTTGTATTTGGATATTTCAACCGTAATTGGGAAGAGGGCATCAATCTTCCAGTCGGATCCGACAATCGATTTGAAAGTGGGACAGAAGACCAAGGACAGCCCACGCATTTTTATCCTCGTCGTACTCGGTTTTCCTTTCGTGTACGTGTGCCTGAAAATTTTGGCAACAATGAATTAGTGTGGGCTCTGACCAGTTATGGCAAGACTGAGCGTGCGTACGCTACTTTGTTGCCTGAGTACTTTATTGACAAATTAGTGATCAGTGCGAATACCGGAGGTGCTGGGGGCACTGGTGGCGTTGGCACTGCACTCCATAATAACGAGCCACCGACACTGCTTGTCGATAGCGCAGAGACGGTCACGGCCAAAGTTGGCGAGCCAGTTACTTTTGTTGCTGTTGCAAAAGACGATGGGATTCCAGGTGTAAGAGACAGGTCTCCATCGAGCCCTGCGTTTTCTGCACGTCCAGCGCCAGATAGTGCTACTGGTTTACGTGTTTCATGGTTTGTTTACCGTGGCACAGCAAGGCAGGTGACTTTTAATCCGACCCAGATCACCGAATGGGAAGATAGTCGCGACGGTGCGAATTCTGCGCTGGCTCCAGGTTGGAAAACCCCAGCAGTCCCTGAGGGAAATCGGTGGGTTGTGGAGGTGACCTTCACCGCACCAGGCACGTATGTGCTCCGGTGTCAGGCTCATGACGGTGCACTTCCGATTGTGAAAGATCTTACGGTAGTTGTAGATTCATAAGCAGAGCCTCTTAGAAGTTCATCGCCAAGTTTTCCGTGCTTCACCATGTAACAAAGAAAAGACTAAATTGAGGTGTAGTTAGAGGAGGAAACTATGAAGAAGTATTTGATTGCCATTGTTATTGGATTCCTGGCTGGACTTGCATGTACTGGGAGCATGCCTGCTGGAGAGGCTGTCGAGTCTGCCCAGCTTACTAACGACGACTATGTTGAGATTGAACGTCTCTATGCTAAGTACGCGCACTCAATCGACGGTTTGCACATGGTGGGTGAGGAAGAAGACTACATGGAAGGCCGTGGCGATGCCTACGCAGATTTATTCTCCGAAGATGGTCAGATTTTTGTCGAAGGCATTCATAAGGCACCAATTCGAGGACGTGACGCTTTAGTAGAATTTGCTGAACGACATCTGGAGAATGGTCCTGCAGTGCGACGTCATGTTATTACGAATTTTGTTGTGACTCCCAATGAGGACGGTACAGCAAAGGGGGAGTCATACCTAATGCTCGTTGATATGTCGACAAATCCACCGGTACTTATGAGTAATCGGGCAACGGCAGATACGTTCGTAAAAACCCCAGACGGTTGGAGATTTCAGTGGCGGAATAATAGTCTGATCTCCAACAATACAGAGTTTATACCGAACGCCGAACAGCTAGAGTCCGGTACTTATCAGTAGGTGAAAGCTTGCAGTTGCGTCGACACGATATCTTTCAGTGATGAAAAAATTCTTTGGCGTTACAGCGTTACTGGCAGTAAGCGTTGGCACCCTTTGTGCTGATGATTGGCCAGAATATCGTGGTCAGGGCCGCCGGGGCGTATGGGCTGAAACCGGCATCCTTGAGACATTTCCAGCTGATGGGCTTAAGGTGTTATGGCGTACGCCTGTCAAAGGCGGCTATAGCGGTACTGCCGTTTCCAATGGCCGTGTTTTTCTAACAGATTTTACTGTCATTAGTGGTTCGAAGGGGGTCGAGCGTGCACTCGCACTCGATGAGCAGACAGGGCGTGTGCTCTGGACTTATGAGTGGGAGGCTACTTACGCCGGGCTTATGTGGGCACATGGGCCGAGGGCGACACCCACCGTAGACGGTGATCGCGTATACGTCGTTGGTGCGATGGGTCTCATGTATTGTCTTGATGTTGAGACTGGCCAAGTCCTGTGGCAGAAAAACTATGTTGTAGATTACGACGCTCCTGTTTCGATGTGGGGCATCGCCGGCTCTCCGGTTATTGAAGACGACCTCCTTATTACTATTGTTAACGGAACTCCATATGCGTTGATCGTGGCATTTGATAAGAAGAGTGGCGAAGAAGTTTGGCGCGCACTTCCGTCAATGGCTGAACCCGGCATCAATTCTCCGATGGTAATTAGCGCAGGGGGAACGCGCCAATTAATTTACTGGTCGCCTGAGGCGCTCCACTCCCTTAATCCAGTGACTGGAGAGGTTTACTGGACTCATCCGTGGAGAGTTGGCGACGCCATGAATCTTGCCCTGCCGGTGCATAGTGGATCAGAACTGCTCGTTTCGCACTTTGCCAGAGGGTCACGGTTATTTTCACTGGACAAAACAAAACCGATGGCCACTGAGATTTGGCACGGAGAGAGCACTAGTGAAATTTTCACAGATGGCCTCCATTCGATGTACGGCACGCCAGTCATTCATGATGGCCACATTTATGGGATCTGCAGTTACGGACAGATGCGTTGCTTGAGAGCTTCAACGGGTGAACGAATTTGGGAAACCCAGGAGGTCACTCAAGAGCGGGCTCGGTGGGCCTCTGGTCACTTAGTGCGCAATGGTAACCGTGTTTTCATTAATAACGATCGCGGGGAGTTAATCATTGCGCGGTTGACACCGGAAGGTTATCAAGAAATCGATAGGACATCTCTGATTAAGCCAACTACACCGCCTGGCGTTCGGCGTCAACTTGGGGCTATCCATGTTTCCCATCCGGCTTACGCGAATCAAAATATTTATGTGCGCAATGATGAAGAAGTGGTTGCTTATTCGTTGGCGGCAACGGGGTCAGAAGTCGTTTTGCCACAACAACGAAAGGTAGAAGTAGATGTTTCACCCACAAGAGACAAGACACTGCAGGAAACAGATGAGGGGAAAAGAGTGCATGTGCAGTACATGCCAGGTTTATCGGATCCATCGCGACGGGCGAATCCGACAGGCACGGCGTACAGCACCCTCCATCTATTGTCAGGTGGTGGTTCACATACGGTAGTGTTCACAACGGACGATGGGGTTGTTCTTGTTAATACCAAGCGGGCAGGGTGGGGTCAGGCCCTGAAGGACGCAATAGATTACGTTACCAATGATTCCGTGACAACGATTATTAATACACATCCCAATTCGGAGTACACGGGTAATAACACAGAGTTCCCAAGCGTCGTGAATATTGTGGCACACGACAATACGAGAAACGCTATGGAGGAGATGGCCCCATTTGCTGGTCCAGATGCCAGGTTCCTGCCGAACAAAACATATACAGATAGATTGTCGTTGTTTAGTGGGCGCAACCAGATTGATCTGTACCATTTTGGCCGTGCACATACCGATGGTGACACAGTGGTCGTCTTTCCGGCATTTGGCCTTGCGTATCTCGGAGAGTTTTTCCCTTCGAAGGCTGTCCCAAGCATTGATGCTGAGAATGGTGGGAGTGCCATTGCATTTGTTGAGACACTGACTAAGGTCATCGCTACTTTGGAGCAAGTCGAGAACAACGATGGCAACGCTTTTATTGTTCCTGGTCGTGGTGCGCCAGCGCATACTGGCAATTTGTTAACTGGATTGGCTTCGTTAAGGGATCTGCGTGAGTATGCAGATTTTACCCAGGCGTTTCTGGTAGCAGTGAAAGATGCAAGAAGTGCTGGCAAGACGGTTGACGAAGCAGTTGCTACGCTTGTGCTTCCAGAGAAGTACAACGACTATGACATGACAGCAGCAAAGGCGACTATCCAGGTCATCTACGACGAACTCGCCCAGTAATATTAAATATTTACTTATTAAAAAAAATCTTCTCAGATGGGTTGACTGACTGGTGTATAACACTCCTCTACGATATTGGGCCATGCGCTACAGCGCAGGCAGGGATGAGGAGATTGTGATGAAACTGAAGACTTTGCTAAACATGAGCGTGACCGTGGTTATCGCTTTGGGTATGGCCATGGTGCTGATGCAGACAGATGGCACTGCACAGCGGCAAAAGGGGGGTTGGGATGAAACGGGACCATACGAGGTTGTCCTTGATTGGCCGAAACCACTTCCTGATCATGGTACTGAGTGGACCTATGGACGAACCGGTGCCGTCTGGGCAGAGTCCGCGGACCGCGTCTACGTTGTGCAGACCGGAGATGTTCCGACACTGAAAAGCGGTGATCCTTTAGACAACGGTGGCTACGCGAGTCGACCAGGGCGTCCTGGTAGCCCGGGACGAAGCGCTCTCGATATTCCGGGAACACGATGGGAAAACAAGTTTCTGGTTTTTAATCGTGAGGGCGAGATGATTGAGAACTGGAAACAACACGATCACCTATTTACCCATCCGCACAGTCTTCGGATTAGCCCGTACGATCCTGAGAAAAATATCTGGGTTGTAGACGGACGGAGTCCTTCGGGAGATCCAGACATTCGCGCAGGCGCCGGACCAAACCGCGAGGGTGCGTCCCATACAGTCTATAAATTCTCGCGTGATGGCAAGTTGCTCATGACGCTTGGTGAGTTTGGTGTTCCCGGGGATGACGAGGGGCATTTTGGTGGTCCGACAGACCTCGCGTTTTTTCCCAATGGAGATTTTGTCGTCGCTGATGGATACAGAAATGGTCGTATCGTCAGGTTTGATCAGGATGGGAATTATCTCTCAGAATTTGGCACACGTGGTTCTGAGCCAGGACAGTTCCAGCAGGTGCATGGTGTTGCCATTGATGCCAGAGGTCGTATCTATGCTGCAGACCGTGGAAATCATCGGATCCAAGTGTTCGAACAAGACGGCACACTATTAGATATCTGGCCCAACATTCCGATGCCTGATCACATTCAGATCACAGCAGACGGACACTTGTGGGTTGCTGACGGTGCGGCACACCGGTTTATGAAGTATGACCTGGAAGGTGGATTACAGGATACGTGGGGTAGCTTTGGTTCGCAGCCCGGCGGTTTTTGGGTACTCCACCATTTCAGTGTTGATGAAGAACTGAATTTGTACACAGCTGAAGTGATTGGTGGCCGGGCGCAGAAGTTTGTCCCGAGACCAGGTGCAGATCGGAGCAGGTTGATCGATATGTTCTTTGGATTTGTTAAGCCGGAAGCGGGGTAGGCGTTACAAGGTTCACCTACCCCAACTTTTCTCAGCGAACTTTATTGCGCAGTGCCTCTATGTCTTTGGCGCTGCGCATCACCATACTTCCGACGCTATGTGCGATGCCGGATGCCGACGAGAGTTGAATAACGCCGTCCCGCTCAAGTATATGGTTCTGACGCTGTCCCATACCTTTTTTCGGCCAGCTGTACATCGTCCAGGTCTCGGTATCTGGATCGAACCGCCCTACCTGGTCTGAATTCTGGAAGGATAGCCAAACTTTGCTCTGGCTATCGATCATTGCTTCATACGGATTCATACCAGGAAACGGCACATCATGATAGGTCAGTGCTTTAGTGCGTGTATCGATATGCAATAAGGTGTTGCCGTAGAAGTTCGGTATCCATACGGAGTCGTTGCTCAGGTCCGCGGACGGACGGCGTGGTGCCTGCCTGCCGCCGAGGCCCATCGATGGCAACTCTTCGCCGTCAGCCAGGTCACCAGGTTGCATATATTCGGTGAGAGGTCGTTGAGGAAGCTTGATTTCTGAAACCTCAGCACTCAGACCGTTCGAGTAGCTGATGATGTCATCATTGACAGCCATCCACCAGGCATTGCCATCCCGATCGCCTGCGATACCGTACGTAAGTCCAGCGGTAGGCGACTTGAATTCGGTAAATGTTTTAGTCCGTTGGTCGAATCGCAATGCAGCTCCAGCCTGAAAGCTTCCGCTCGCTGCCCAGATATTGCCTTGCGCATCGGTGCTGAGCCATCCACTGACCCGTGTCATGCCTTCTGGCGGCTCGAGACTTTCAACTATCTCTGTATTCGGATCAATTCTTCCAAGAGTGCCATCGAGGTACGGAATTACGGGCGACGCATTGAAGTAAACACGGCCGTCTTCGGAGAGAAGGATCCCGTGCGAACTGGCAACCTTCTCACCCTCAGTGCCTAGCGGGACAGCAAAACTAGTAGTTTTACCGGTGGTTGTGTCCACTTTTCCGACTGTTCGTTCTGTGCTGCTGCGAGTTGAGGTGAACCAGATGTTGCCGTTGAAATCAATTGTTGAGTCGTGTATCGAGCCAGTACCCCCTGCAGAACTTGCTGAGCCAAATCTCCAGTCGCTACCGTTATGTGCTGAGTAGCCGCCACCGTCAAACTCGACATCGTAGTCATAAATGACCGGCAGTGTCGCTTCTCCTGTAGGTCGAGACACCGTTGGTGTCATTGGCGATGGGCCAGGCCCGCGCATTTCAGTGAGATACGTTGCGAGCTCTTTTTGTATTGGTGTGAGGGGTTTATTGTTCGATGGTGAAAACCCATTAAGCATTACGCTGATAATCGCTTCCCAACCATTTTGATCGAAGCGATCACGCAAGGCGGTGCTTGTTTCGTGGCAGTACGTGCAATTCTTTTGAAAGAGTGCTTTTCCACGGCGATGGGCAACCGTATCATCGGGCAATGCAGCTATTACTTGGTAGCCAGATAGTTGTGGAATTATATCGGTCGTCTCTTTCATCGTGAAGTCAAGGTGTTGCTCAGATCCAAGCGTAGCCGTTGCTTCGGCGCGTTCTAAGCCAATCGCTTGTGCCCAGACTGTGTAGGTAGCACTTTTCATAGCTGGAAAGAAATACTGACCGTCGGCACCTGTGTAGACCGATACGGTAATTGTTTCGTTACCCACTCGAGCGGAGACTGCAATACCCTCAATGGGTTGGCCGTCTTCCGATGTAATGGTGCCGGTGAGTAGCCCTTCCGTAGCGTTGTCGTCCACGCTTCTTACGGTGCGAGGCATGCTGAGTACTTGGAGTGGCTGATCGATGGTCTTCATGAAGGCAATGACCTGATCGATTTGCGCATCATTTAATGCGTACTTATAGCCAGGCATTCTTCGACTGCCATCCTTAATTATTCCACGTAGTGCACCTTCGTCTGCTGTTTGCGCTTTGCTTAAGAGGGGACCAAAGGTCCATGGCTCTGGTGTCCCATCTGCAAATTCTGTAGCCGGGTCTTGTCCGACGTGACACATGGAACATCGTGTCTGAAATATTTTTCGACCAAATTTTTCGGTTTCGTTAAGGTCTGCGGACAGTTGCCGTTCTTGCGCGCTGACCGTTCCGACCAGTAGGAGCACTTGGGCGAGTACAAAGAAGGTTCGCATCATATTAAGCCTCTCATAAAAAACATCTCGACGGAAAAGCTTACTACGTGTCTCGAAACACAGCAAATTGGTGCGCCCGGCAGGACTCGAACCTGCGACCCTCGGCTTAGAAGGCCGATGCTCTATCCAGCTGAGCTACGGGCGCGTAACCTGTAGTGTAGCGTGCCAGCGTGGGCTATTTTAGCGGTCTTACATTGACACTACTCGAGGTGTTCCTTATATAAAGGGCCAATAAGTCTACTGGGATCCGCTCCTGGCCTGGGCCGAAACTTTTGTACGCGGCCGTTATAGATCTCCGGAATATAGAGGTTCCCCTCGCTGTCAGTACTGAGGTCGTGCGGCCCCCAGAGGTTTCCAGGGCGAGCTCCCATTGTCCCCCAGCTAGAGAGCAATCTTCCAGTTTCTAGGTCCAGTTGTATGACCTTGTTGTAGGTGTCGTCTGTGGCAAAGAGGTAGCGTTGATCTGTGGAAATTTGAATAGAGCTAATTCGTGGCAGGTGTGGCCATTCATCTAGATAATTCAGGTCCTTATCAAAAACCTGAATACGACCGAGATCTGCACCTGCTCTCATAGCCTCGACCTGTGTTTGTCCCTGTGTTCGTCCCCAGTCAGAGATGTAGACGCGTTGCTCAGCATCAACAGCGACCGTGTGGAGATTTCCAAACTCACCTGGCCCTGTGCCAATAGTGTCTTTACTTAAGAGGAGCTTCCCGTCCTTCGACCACTTTGTGACCCGATGATAGCTCTCAACAATGAAGAAATCTCCATTAGGCAGAAACGCAATTGCATTGGGACCATGGAAATGCGTATCGTCATTTCCAGGCTCTGGCTCTCCCAATTTCATGAGGAGTTTCTCGCCATCATTGGAAAACTTAAAGACTTGATTTCCAGTATTATCAGCGACCCAGATCGGGCGTTCTGGATCCCAGGGGTTGGTTGCGATGCGGTGTGGAAGTGAGAATAGATGGTCCCATTGTTTCCAGTGCTCGACCAAATTACCGTCACGATCAAAGGTCATAATCACATGGGTTTTGACTTGCCCAGGAGCATCCACGGCCGATCGTGATGGCAGATAATAAACTAATGGTTCTGGTGGATTTTCCAGAATGGGGAGCATCCACGATTGCACTACAAATACTCGATCAGGCGATTCGGCATAGACTGCAGCTGTTCGTCCCCAGGTCAGGCCAGGGAGACCGAGGGGCTTAGGCCATGCAGGGTCGACCTCGTAGGGACCGGACATATCTTCTCCCCCGGATTCGTATCCCTCAAGACTTTTGAGAGGAGCGTTGCTATCAGATTCCCCAGACGTAGATGTCTGAGACCCTGAAGTACACGCCATGGTGGAGAGGGCAACCATAGCAGTGCCCCAAGCTATCATTCGCAGTCGAGGTTTCATGAATATCTCCTCTTACGGGGTTCCTAGAAAACGTAAGAGCTCACTGTCTGTATCAAGAATAATGAGTGTTGATGCATCCATTGTTTCTTCATATGTTTCCAATGATTTTGTGAAGGCATAAAAGTTTGGGTCCCGTGCGTACGCGTCTGCATAGATACGTGTCGCATCTGCATCTGCGGTGCCGCGTAATATTTCTGATTCCCTGTATGCTTCGGATTGAATCTCGGCTAGATCGCGTTCACGCTCACCGTTGATTCTGGCCGCTTCACCCTGACCTTCTGACCGGAACTCTTCAGCAATCCGCTGTCGTTCAGCAATCATGCGGGCAAATACATCCTGTTGCACTTCTTCAACGTAGCTGATCCGTTTAAACCTGAGATCGAGGAGTTCAATCCCTAGGTCAGCCGTACGGCTAGCGGCAGTTTGCAGGATCTGAGCCGCGATATCTCGGCGGCCCTGTTCAATTCTTTCTAGAATAGCCACTTCCTCCTCAACTTCAGTGGGTACTTCAGTTGAATCGCGATTCGTACTTCTGACTAGTTCAATGAGATCGTGTCGTGCGACGGCGTTACGTGTTTCTCCATCAAGAATATCGTCCAGACGGGATTGTGCACCACGTTCATCTCGAAGCCGTTGAAAGAATATGAGTGGATCGGAAATGCGCCAGCGGGCATAGGTGTCTACCCAAATGAATCGTTTGTCTCGTGTTGGTATTTGATTTGGACTTCCGTCCCATTCAAGGAAACGTTTGTCGAAGACATTAATTTCTTGAATAAAAGGCAGTTTAAAATGTAGGCCGGGTGAAGTTATCGGATCGCCAACGGGCTCACCAAACTGCGTAATAATTGCCTGTTGGGTTTCAGTTAATCTGTACTCAGCACTGATTAGCAGAGCTAGTACAGCGACGGCGATAATAATTTGGAGAGAACTCGTGCGTTGTGTCACTGGCCACCCCCTGGCATTTGTGGTTTGACGCCCCCACTTAGGCCTTCCCACGGAAGAAGTGGAACCAGGCTTGTTGTGTCTTTGTCGACATATAGTTTTTGTCCTACTGTTGGCAGGATCCGTTGCATAGTTTCTAGATACAAGCGTCTACGTGTCACTGTCGGCGAAGTTCGATAGGCAGCATAAGCTTCTATGAAGCGAGCTGCGTCGCCTTCGGCACTGTTGATTCGGTTTAATGCATAGCCCTCTGCTTGGAGGACGAGTTGTTCCGCTTCGCCACGTGCCCGAGGTATCACTCTGTTGTACTCGGCGCCTGCCTCGTTGATCATACGGTCTCGTTGCTGCTGGGCTTGGTTAACTTCGTCCCACGATGGTTTGACTGGGTCTGGTGGATTGACATCTTGCAGTATGACTTGGTCGACACTAATTCCAGTCTCGTACTGAACAGCTAGCGCCTGGAGTCGTTCGGTAACCTGGCTCTCAATTTCTTGCCGACCAATTGTAAGCACTTCAGTCACTGTTCGGTCGCCGATGACTTCACGCATGATTGCCTCATTCATGTCCCTGAAGGTGCTGCTTAGGCCTCTTACTTTAAAGAGGTAGAGGTATGGGTCGTTCACTCGATATTGCACGATCCACTCAACAACAGCCACATTGAGATCACCCGTAAGCATGATGGCCTCGTCACTGAGCTGGGTAGTCGTAGCGGCAAACTGAGTACGGACTCCTGGCTCATCAGTGCGAAATCCAAACTCTTGTTTTAGTTGACGCTGTACTGGTACTTTTTGCACAGTTTCAACTAGTGGCATTTTTAGACGTAGGCCAGGTTCTGTCGTTCGCGTGTACTGACCAAGACGGAGGACAACCCCAACTTCTTCTGGTTGAACTTGGTAGAATCCGCCACTTATTAGGACAGCCAATAGAAGAAGACTTCCAATGGGCACTGCCACTTTTTTAATAGCGCCTGGTGGCAATCCCCGCAAGAAATCTGGGATCGGGAAACCAGGGTCTGAATTTGAGAAACCTGAGTTCATAAAAACTCCTTTTGTACGTACTAGATATTACGGCTACCTTTCACGATAGTAGGTCTTTTTAGGCAAGCGATTTCACCACGTTGCTACGGACTAAGTCATTGTAGCGTTTACTCTCCCATTAGTTGTACAACGATTTCTCTTCGACGGGGCCTAGTATCACATTCAACTAGTGTGAGTTGCTGCCAGGTGCCCAGTACAAGCGTTCTGTTCGTAAATGGAACAGTTATTGAGGGGCCTGCCAAGGCAGCTCGTACATGGCTTGAACCATTGTCGTCTCCCCAACGGAGGTGATGTTGATAATTTCCGTGGCGGGGCGCTAGTTTTTCGAGAACTTCATTGAAGTCAGCAATAGCACCTGGTTCAAATTCAATTGTTGTGACTATAGCCGTTGAGCCAACTATGAAAATAGTTGCAGTGCCTGCTTGTATTCCAGATGTTCTGACGTGTTTGGCAACAATCTCTGTAAGATTATGTGTATCACCTTGGCCCAGAGTGTTCACTTCGCAGGTTTTTGTAACAACCATAAATTATTTCAGTCCATACGTTGTCTTAAAAGTCGTCCAGTTGCTTTTGAGAGACAGGAAAGCCTCAACATCTTGACACTGGAGAAACGGGTTTGTCTGGCACTCTAGTTCCAGCGTGGAACTTGGACGTACCCCGTAGTCATGGCCTGGCCAAACAGTTGCTGCTTTGTCGACACGATTAACAACGTGCTGGAGACTATCCCACTCAGTGCGGGCATCCCTATCGTTGCTTGTACCACCAACCTTACCTACAAAGAGGAGATCGCCCGTGATAAGGAGTTGATAAGTGGGTTCATAAAGGACCAGGTGATCGGCAGAGTGTCCTGGAGTATGTAGACAGCGTAAGTGCAATGGACCAACAGTCAGCTCTTCATCATTTGAGATAGCCTGATCTGGCTGTTCTGGTAGATCTGGGTGCCCCACAATGGGTGCTTCAGTTTGTCGTGTAGCAGAAGCATTGCCATTCGTGTGGTCTGCATGACCGTGCGTATTGATAATATGTGTCACAGTCAGTTTCTGGTCACGGGCACGTTGAACTAGGAGGTCTGGCGAGTAAGAGGGATCAATGAGAATAGCTTGTTGTGCGTTGCGATCTCCAAGGAGATACCCAAAGTTCCGATCTCCTCCAGTACGAATTTGTTCAAATATTAATGACATAATCTCATTCCATACTTCAGAAGGTTAATTGTTTTTACAGATCTTCGATCGAGTAACTAGCTTTCTTGGTGTGGCCGAGAAAATCTAGGATTAACAGTTTTTCGAAATGGTTGCGTTAGAAGTCGGTCTAGGCGAAGTTCGTTCTTTTCAGGGAAAGTATGCAGACCGATAGTCATGTTCGTATGCCCAAGCTTGGGTTGTGCACGATAGGTTTTAAACATCAAGTCCCACCAGGCGACACCAAAACCAAAGTTACTGTTTGTTTCTGTGGGCATAGCTGAGTGATGCACGCGGTGCATGTCCGGTGTTACCAACACTAGTCGTAGTACATGGTCAAGCTTTCTGGGAAGACAAATGTTGGAATGATTAAATAGTGACATGGTGTTTAGCGTGATCTCGAAGATTAATACAGTGGTTGCCGAGGCACCGATAACGAGGATTGCTATTATTTTGAGTGCAAGTGATAAAAGTATTTCAAATGGATGAAAGCGGACTCCTGTCGTCACATCACATTCAAGATCGGTGTGATGTGTGCGATGTAGCGCCCATAAAACAGGTATTCGATGTAATGCTACGTGCTGTCCATAAATAATTAGGTCAAGGAATAAGTATGCTCCAGCTGTGGCAATCCATGTTGGCAGTGAGATAGTGTTGAGAAGACCTAAACCTTCTTGTTCTGCAAATAGAGCAATTCCAACAAGTCCGGCAGGTAAGATTAGGCGGACACACAACACGTCAATTCCCAAAATCCCAACATTGTGTGGCCAACGCTTGAAACGGTTATGCATTTGTTGCCGACGAGGGATAGCTGTCTCCGCAGTTGCGAGGAGTATCAGGGCTATGGCGCCACTTAATAAAGGAAAAACAGAAGATATATCCATCTAAGTTCAAATTTGGGTTTGTTGCTGCGGAGGATCCACTTAATGCGTGTACATAATTTAGCAGAAAGCTGAGTTAATAAGTTCAGGCGCTTTGTTTAGCGTATGAAAGTAAATTTAGCCTGGCCTGACAAATTTCCAGCCCAGGGCCACATTGAACTGTTGCCTGGTTCAGCCTTAACGTTCACACGGACGTAGTACTCGCGATTTTGTTCAAGGTTATTAGTACTAAAGAGGGGCACTCGCTGGAAGCTAGTTAGCCATTGGCGGG
>DDZV01000038.1:21934-43157 GCA_002346475.1 Acidobacteria bacterium UBA2999
TTGGCGGGCAACCACATCGTCTTGGGTTACCTCTGTTTGTTCCAGTCGTCCATCGATTGTTTGCGTAATATCATGTTGGCGTGTCAGATTGTCATACTGCACCGAATGACTGACTATCGTTGTAGCAATAGTACGATCAATCCAGGCTGGAACTTCCAGACGTAAATCAACAGTATAGGTAATAGTCGTTCGCAACCCACTTCTGATGGCTTCCTGTAGATTTTCAGAGGTGTTATCTTCGAGTTGAAAAGAAACTAGAATCTGACCATTGCGGACGAGGGGCGTGATCCTCAGGCTATCTGCGCTTTGCAGTACCGTTGTTGCAAGGATTAGCACTAGCGCACACAGAGTGTGTGTACTAGGCGGTTGAATAGGTCTGTAGAAGTTCGAAGAATTAAGTAAATTCACTTGATCTTGGCCGGACTGTAACACATATTACATCCAATTTTTACTAAGCAATTCGATTCTAGCTAGCTAGATGTTATGATCCACGCCAGAGTCTGGAGAATCTATTCCATTGCGACATGTACGTTTGGTTTTCCTGGCGCTTTTTGTTGCCGTGGCAGTGCACCCGCCTGTTACGGCACAAGGACTACGCTTTACCCTTTTTGAGCGTTATTTAGATGCTTTGCGGCTGCAGGGGAGGATTCCTGGGCTGTCCGCCGCAATTGTTTCTGGAAGACATATTATTTGGGAACGAGGATTCGGTTACCAAGACCTCGGGGCTTTAATCCCAGCAACACCAAACACTCCTTACCTTATTGGTGATATTAGCCAAGTATTTAGCAGTCTCCTTCTTATGCAATGTATGGAGAGTGGTACCGTACGACTTGATGACACTCTTAATCAGTGGACAGAGGAGGCAACGCCTACGGGGACAACATTACGTCGAGTATTAGCGCATGTTTCAGGGACCACGTTGCCAGCAGTATTTCGTTATAACCCTGCTCAGTACACAGCCCTAACTAGTGTTATTACTGCTTGCAACAATCAGTCGTATCCTTTAGTGCTTGCTGAGAAGATATTTGATCGATTGGCAATGTTTGACTCAGTTCCTGGGCGGGTAGGGGCTGAGGCTGGGGGACTTACAGCTAAATTATTCAATCCTAAAAAAGTTATTCAGTACCGTTCAGTACTAGAGCGAGTTGCTCGTCCATATCGCATTGATATTCGTGGTCGTGCAGTTTTGTCAAAGCACGTAGACCCAGGGGTAAATTCTTCGACTGGCATCGTTTCCACCGTACGTGATTTAGCTAAGTTTAGTTCAGCGCTTGATGACGATGTTTTGCTATTGTCAGAGACACGCGAACTTGCATGGGCGAACGCATTTTCTCAAGGTGGACAGTTTGTGCCAACGGGACTTGGTTGGTTTGTAGAAAATTACTACGGACAACATCTTGTTTGGCATTTTGGCTTGATACCAAACGCCTTTTCATCATTGATGATTAAAGTACCAGACAGGGATCTCACTTTGATTGTATTAGCCAACAGTGACGGTTTAAATGCATCCTTTGGGCTCTCTGAGGGCAACGTGACTAGTTCTTTATTTGCCAGGCTTTTTTTAAGATTGTTTGTTCGTTCCGGACCTCTTCGCGGCAATCTAGGATCTCTTCTCAACAATTAATATGGTTGTCCAGAGTCAGGTCATTCGTTACCTAGTGCTAGGTTGTGTCCTGATTTTGTGTCCAGCAAAGTCCGCAGCCGCCGATTGGCTGTTTAGTCCTTTTGTAGGTATCAAGTTCAAAGGGCAGAGTAATTTTCTTGCACTTCAGCAAGGGGCAGAGGATACCAAGATTACCTTTGGTGGGAATGTAGCTATTTTGACAGATGGAATTTTTGGTGTCGAACTAGATGTTGGCTACCTGCCAAGATTTTTTGATTCTTCGGATAGAGATGTATTGGTTATCAAAAGTAATGTTACGACTGTCACGGGAAATCTAATTCTAGCTGTGCCAGAATCGTTGACTCGTGAGTCGTTACGTCCTTATATGGTTGTAGGATTTGGATTGTTGCATGCCAGTGTCGATGATGTGCTCGACTTATTTGATGTTGATCGGAATCTCTCAGGAATCGCTATTGGTTTTGGTGCCTTAGGTAGGATTACTGATCAGGTAAGCCTGCGATTTGACTTGCGCCGGTTTCGTAGTCTTGGCAAGGATTTAGCTTCCATGGTTGGGTTTGGTGAGACAGGGCTTAAGTTTTGGCGTGCAAGTATAGGTGTTACCTTTTCAAATTAATAGTTGGCAAGTTTTTTTAGTAATGACGTTTCTTTTGAGTTTCTAAGTCGAATTTTGCAGTATCTGCTACAGCCATAACGGCCATAACGCCAGCTTGCACTGGGTCAGTAACAATTAAGTCAGCAGCATCTGGAACGCTTCCCGCCATGTTAAGTGAAATAACTAGCACGCCAGAGTTTCGCACTTCTTTTACTGCGTCTGCGATATCACCACCCATAAGTGATCCAGCAAGAACTAGAAGTTGGACGCGAGGTAATCGAACGACGGCACGAACCGCAGCTGCAATCTCATCCTCGCCGACAAGAGGGATCGTATCAATTGAAATACGCTCGCCACGAATGTTGTGGCGGTCAGCTTCAGAAATTGCACCCATTGCAACCTGACCAACCTGTGCGCCACCTCCAACCACAACGATTCTTTTGCCATAAATTTTTGCAAAAGAAGATGTTTCTTCAAGGATGGAAACACCTGGAACTTTTTTTAGCTCGGCAACGACCACGTCGAGCGGTGTGTTTTCGAGTGTGAATTCAAAGTAGATGTCTGATTTTGGGCCAGTGCCACCATGGAAAGCGACGTGGTAAGTAATATTAGCCTTGTGATCGGCGAGGACCTTAGTTAGCTTGGATAACATGCCTGGCTGATCAGAGACAGTGATAAGAATAGCGTGTACAGTCATAATGCTTAAATTAAGTATCTAACTCTTTGAGTCTATTTTAATCGTTGTCTCTAAATGTTCTCAATTCTCAGTGATATTCTTACGCATATTTTTGATATAAAAGAGACAAATGGAAAATTATAAAAATATTGAAAAAGAAATAATAGAAATGCTTTTCCTGACCCAACGCCCAGTCGCGGTTACATTCTGTAAATCTACGCCAGACGATGTTGCCAAAGTCACGGGAACACAGCCATCAAGTTGTAGCTTTTGGCGTCTCGCAGCTGCAGGGCAAGTGTTTTTTACTGAGAGGGCTGATCATTACAATTGTGCAATTGGTAGCTATACCCATAACATCCCACTGCCTAAAGAACGCACAATTGAGCTGGAACAGACACTTGGAATGATGACAGAACTCGGATATATCAAGCTTGAGGAAGTTCCAGGAATTCCGAAACTCGAAAAAACACCTCGCGCCATTATTTATGCGCCCTTAGGGGACACCCCAAAGAGTCCAGATATTGTCCTAATCACAGGACAACCACTAAGCATATCGCTTCTACATGAAGCTGCACTGAGCGCTGGTATTTCTACGAAAGACCCGCTTCTTGGTCGCCCAACCTGTATGGCACTTCCAGCTACAAAAAAGGGTTCTGTAGTGACCAGTCTGGGATGCATTGGGAACCGTGTGTACACAGATATCGGAAATGACAATTGTTACATGACAATTGCAGGCTCAGACCTAATTGTAATGATGGAGCATCTCAAGAAAATAGTTACTGCTAACGACACCTTAAATAAATATCATCAAGAACGTCGTCAGGCACTCTCAACCTCCTAAGAAGGCACTAATACAGATAGCAAAGCCTGGGGAACTGTTTTTTCTAGAGTGCTTGACGATATCCTAATGAACTCCCTATGAATTTAAGCGTGCCCTCTGGACACAATCGGGAACTGTCGCAAGGTGTTGTTTTAGCAAGCATGGCTGGTGTAATTCCTGCCTTATTTTTATCAGCACTTGATAACACCATAATGAGCACTGCGATGCCTCAGATCATTGCTGAATTTCAAGGCTTTGATCATTACGCAGCAGTTACGACGGTTTACATGTTGGCTGCGACGGTAGTCTTACCAATCGCTGGAAAGTTGTCAGACATGTACGGGCGTAAACCCTTTTTACTGACAGGGGTAGCAATCTTTGTTATCGGAAGTGCGCTTTGTGGAAGTGCGTCGACCATGGTGACACTGGTGATCTGTCGTGGCTTGCAAGGGATCGGTGCTGGATTGTCCCAAGGCATGGCTTTTATCACTATTGCTGATTTATTTCCTCCAGCCAGGCGTGGCAGAGTCAGTGGCATCATGGGAGCGGTTTTTGGCCTTGCTAGTGTGATTGGTCCGGCTGTGGGTGGATTGTTGACTGATGGTCCAGGTTGGCGTTGGTGTTTTTACGTCAACATTCCAATAGGGATCATTGCTTTTCTAATTTTATTTCGTGCGTTTCCGAATCTTGTAGTTTCTAAGCAATCAGAGAATCGCATTGATTGGTTGGGTGCTTTAACACTAGTACTTGGCATTACTCCATTACTACTAGCTTTATCGTGGGGTGGACGAGAATATGCTTGGAACTCAACAACAGTGCTCATGCTTTTACTCTGTGGCGGTCTGATGATGATACTGTTTGTTCTCGTCCAAACACGAGCTTCCAATGGAATCATGCCGCTCTCTTTATTTAGAGATCGGATTGTTTGGACAGCCTCGGCAGCTTCAGTTTTAATGTCGTTGGTAATGTTTGGTGCCACGTTGTTCGTTCCTCTTTATATTCAAGGAGTAATTGGACGATCTGCGATCCAGAGTGGTGCTGTTTTGACACCGATGATGTTAGCCATGATTACGGCTAGCATGACATCTGGGCAGCTCATGACTCGAACGGGTCGATATAAGATAATTGCAATAATCGGTGTCAGTATTACGGCAGTTGGTATGTTTCTGCTGTCACGAATGGATATCTCCACAGAACACTTCACTGTTATTCGTAATATGGTGATTGTTGGATTTGGTCTTGGGATGAACCTTCCTGTATTTACCCTTGCAGTGCAGAACGCTGTGGATATAAGGCAAGTAGGCCTTGCAACATCTTCAGTGCACTTTCTTCGGTCGATAGGAGGGGCGCTTGGCTCCGCAATATTTGGAGCGGTACTTGCTAATCGCTTTGGGACCATGTTTTATGAAGTGCTTCCCAGAGACCTTTCGGCATCTATGCCAGCCGGCGTACTCACAACATTTGAAAATCCCCAAGTGTTAATGGATTCTACGTTGCTATTAAAAATGGAGCCTTTATTTTCTGAACACATTGGTGGCATGGCCTCAGCGCTGGGGGCAGTACAGACAGCACTGACTAGATCGCTACAAGATGTTTTTCTGGCTGGCAGCCTATTCGCAGTGTTAGGGATCTTATTTGCTGTTTTATTGGTGGAAATCCCTCTTAGAAAAACTAACTTCTCACAAAATCCCCCACTATAGTTTTCTTAATTTTGTCTAGTGAATAGGCAGAAGCGGGGGACCTTATAATTAGAGGAATGGATAGTCAGGCGATATCTTCAGTAGCAGGTGCTCAGATCATATGTGATGCTTTCACAAGGTGGTCTAATGAGTTTCACGCTCTAACTGAAAACGCTAGGTCACGTTTTGAACGACGAGAGTGGCAAGGTGCTCAACAGGATTCCGTGAACAGGCTCGCTCTATATGAGCGTCTTGTTAAGCAGTGCGTATCATTGCTTAGCCTCCAATTAGGTGATACTGAAGTAGCTCGAAAAAGATGGCCTCAAATAAAAGATGCGTTTCACCACAATGTTGAGAAGCGAAATGATGTTGAGCTTGCTTTAACTTTTTTTAGTTCTGTCGCTCGTCGTCTTTTCAAGACTGTTGGAATAGACCCTGAAATTGAGTTCCTTGATAAACCGAACGTTAGTGTTAGCACTGAGTTCGTTGTGCGTAAATTTAAACGTACTGAATCCGTAGCAGAACTTCTAGTACAGGTGTTTTCGACGTACTCTTTTTCAGTTCCGTATGAAAATATTGAGCGAGACACTTTACTAGTTGCAGAGGAAATTAAACGTAAAGTGGCCGAAGAAACTATTGAAGGCTTAGAAGTGGCTGTGCCTTTGTTTTTTAGGAATAAAGCTGCGTATTTAGTTGGTCAGCTCATTACTACTCAAGGGCGAATGCCATTTGTTCTTCCATTCTTAAACGATGCTAAAAGGGACGGCGTCACAATTGATGCGGTCCTTTTGACAGAGGACGATGCAAGTACAGTGTTCAGTTTTACGCGTTCGTACTTTTCGGCACGACCCGTTATCACTCCACGTGAACTAGTAGCCTTCTTGCAGTTAGTAATGCCTCGAAAGCCTGTTTCAGATCTTTATATTTCTATTGGATATCACAAGCGGGCAAAAACTGAACTCTACCGATCCCTTTTGCATCGCCTTGATACTACCGAGGAGAAGTTTGATTTCGCTCCAGGTGCACGCGGCATGGTCATGATTGTTTTTACCATGCCGTCAGCAGACTTTGTTTTTAAAGTGTTAAGAGATCAATTTGACTACCCGAAGCTGATTACTAGACAAGAGGTGATGGCTAAATATCAATTTGTATTTGAACATGATCGTGCAGGCCGTCTGATTGATGCACAAGAATTCACCTATTTAGAGTTTGAACGTCAACTTTTTTCTGAACAGCTTCTCGAAGAGTTGCGATTAAATGCTACTGAATCTGTTGAGGTCCGTGGGGAGAGTGTTGTAGTTCGACACCTGTACACTGAACGATACGTCACGCCACTGGATGTCTATTTACGGGAAGTTGAGACTGAGCTGGCAATCCAGGCAGTGTTAGACTACGGTGCTGCCGTACGTGATTTAGCGGCAACCGGGATCTTTCCTGGCGACCTACTGTTAAAGAACTTTGGCGTAACACGCCACGGCCGTGTAGTTTTCTATGACTACGATGAGATTTCAATGATTACTGACTGTAGATTCCGGCGGTTGCCAAAACCCAGGGATATGCATGAAGAACTTGCTGCGATCCCATGGTTTGCTGTGAATGAAGGAGATGTTTTTCCTGAGGAATTCCAGTCGTTTCTTGGACTTACTGGTGAACTCCGGAATAAATTTATATCAGCTCATGGCTGTTTACTCGATGTTGATTTCTGGGTTCAGATGCAGGAGGAGCTGCGTGCTGGTACCTTGATCGATGTTTTTCCCTATTCTTCCGATAAGCACCTGCTAGCGTCAGAACGTGAGCAGTCAGCTAATTCTTCTGAGGCCCTGACTAAATATGCCTAAAATTGTGAATGCCGAAATTATTTCGTTAAAGAATGGCACTTTGAATGTTCCAAATAATCCAATCGTCCCATTTATTGAGGGTGATGGCACTGGACCGGACATCTGGCGCGCGAGTGTCAGAGTATTTGATGCAGCCGTTGCGAAGGCTTATCAGGGAAAGCGACAGATAGCTTGGAAAGAAGTCCTCGCAGGGCAGAAAGCGTACGACCTGCACCAGACGTGGTTGCCAGATGAGACAGTTGATGCCCTTAGAAAACACTTGATAGGTATTAAGGGTCCACTAACAACTCCAGTTGGCGGTGGAATGCGTTCGCTTAACGTGGCAGTACGGCAATTGCTCGATCTTTATGTCTGTCTTCGTCCTGTTCGTTGGTTTCGTGGAGTTCCCTCGCCTGTCAAAGCTCCAGAGAAACTTGATGTTGTAATCTTTCGTGAAAACACTGAAGACATTTATGCAGGTATCGAATGGGAATCAGGCTCAGAGGGAGTTTCCAAGTTACTTGATTATCTGAAACAAGAGTTTCCGCAGATGTATGGTCGGGTTCGATTTCCAGACTCAAGCGGCATCGGCTTAAAGCCAGTTTCGTCTGAGGGGAGCGAAAGACTCATACGAGCTTCAATTCGCTATGCAATTGCACAGAAGCGTAAGAGTGTAACTTTCGTTCATAAGGGAAATATTATGAAGTTTACTGAGGGCGCATTTCGAAACTGGGGTTATGCTCTGGCGACTCGTGAATTTCCAAATGAAACTTATACTTGGGATCAATGGGAAGCTACACGTCAGGCGAAGGGAGACGATGCAGCAAATACTGAGCAGAAGGAAGCACTTGCTGCTGGCCGTATTCTCATCAAGGATGCAATTGCAGATATTGCTTTGCAACAGTTGCTAACTAGGCCAAATGAATTTGATGTTGTTGCAACGCTAAACCTTAATGGTGACTATATGTCTGATGCCGTTGCAGCGCAGGTGGGTGGGATTGGCATTGCTCCTGGTGGCAATATCAATTACGAAACAGGCCATGCGGTTTTTGAGGCTACCCACGGGACAGCTCCAAAGTACGCGAATCTAGACAAGGTAAATCCAAGCTCTGTAATTTTGTCTGGTGAGATGATGCTTCGTTATATGGGTTGGTCTGAGGCCGCTGATCTAATTATTCGTGGACTCGATGGTGCTATATCCACTGGCACTGTGACGTATGATTTTGCTCGATTGATGTCTGGGGCACAGGAAGTGCCCACGTCAGTTTTTGGAAGTGCAATTATTGAGCACATGGACTGAGAGCTATTTTACAAACATTAAGTTTTAATGATTGTTATCTAGGGTTTTGTTCCACACATGGCGTGTGGGAGATTTGTTTTAGTAGAAGAGGAAGGAGTTGTTGATGCTTATAAATCATTCTCAGGGCAGTTTAATCATGGACCGTATTGTTGTAGGGGCTATGGCAGCTATCTTGGTGGTCACTGTACAGGCTTGCGGGACTAACTCTGTAGAAGAATCTGTCCCTGTAAGTCAAGACGAAGTTCAGGTAGTGAGCGAATCGCCACGCGTTTTCTTTGTTCAGCCTGAAGAGGGATCTGAAGTTCAAAGTCCAGTTCACTTCGAGTTTGGAATTGAAGATTTTGTGATTGCTCCAGTACCAGAGGGCACTGTTGAAGAAGCTCGTTCAGGGATGGGGCATCATCATCTTGGTGTTGACACTGAGTGTTTGCCAGCGGGCACAGAAATTCCTAAAGCTGATCCATGGATACATTTTGGTCAGGGAAACAATGTTATCGACGTGCAGTTGACTCCAGGTCCGCATACATTTGTGCTTCAGACAGGCGATGACCGGCACCATACGATCGAAGGGCTCTGTGCCTCAGTAACGGTTACCGTTCTTGAGTAGGTTGATTTAGGAGAGGACGTCTATTGTTCGTGCTCTAAGTGCAGTTATGGAACTGGTAACTATGAAAGAGGAAGCTCAACGTCTCAAGATCAAGACTTCCCTAGTTGCTGGAGCTTTAGTGGCACTGGTGTTTTTGCAGCCCAGGCGTTTGGCTGCTCACAAGAGATCTCAGTTAGCAGACAGTTTATGGCACAGGGAATCGGTGCTGGGGCAATTATCCTGTATTCTGGTGTTCTAACATTTATTATTGCAAAGGTGCTCGATAGTTTAATGGGTCTACGGGTGGCAGCATATGAAGAAGCCGCAGGTCTTGACAGTTCTTTGCATGATGAGAAAGGTTTTAGTCTGTAGGCTGCATATGTTAGTTCCCATCGAGCGGTTCCGTAGTTAGCCGATTAATTATTGCTCTGTCGTAGTGTATCTTGAGTACACACCGCGACGAGTTCGCGTAGTTTTCCTTGGAAGTCTTACAACAATTTATAGTCAGGTTTTGAATCGTTCCCAGTCGATGGCGTACTTCTTAGTTTGATAATTAAGAATACGTTTAGTGGTATTGAGCAGACGTGCAGCTTTGGCTCTGTTCCCACCTGCTGTTTTCAAGGCGTCCTGAATTAGATCTTTTTCATATGCAGCTAATGCGTCTTTTAGGGATACGCGCGTTACGGTACCAGACGACTCAGCTGTCTGAAGCGTTGGAGGTAGATGATGAGCATGCAACACACTGCTGTCGCAAACCAGGGTAGCTCGTTCCAGAGCATTTTCTAATTCACGAACATTTCCTGGCCAATGGTAACTGGTTAGCATGTCAATAGCTGGCGTTGAAATACGTTTAATGTTTTTATTATGTTCGCGGGAAAATTTCTCAAGAAAGTGATCGGCTAGTAATAGCAGGTCTGATTTTCTATCTCTGAGTGGAGGCACAAAAATTGCGAAAATATTTAAGCGATAGTAAAGATCTTTACGAAATTTTCCGTTGGCGATTAGTTGTTCCATATCGTGATGAGTGGCTACAACAAGGCGGACATTAGTGCGAAGTGTATTGGTACCGCCAAGGCGCTCGAATTCACGTTCTTGGAGTACCCTGAGCAGTTTGATTTGCATGGCTAGGCTCACGTCACCAATTTCATCGAGAAATAGAGTCCCGCCTTCAGCCATTTCAAAGCGGCCTTTTCGTCGAGCTTGTGCACCAGTGAAAGCGCCCTTTTCATGCCCAAATAACTCTGATTCAATTAGTGTTTCTGGAAGTGCGGCGCAATTTACTGTCACGAATGGTTTATTTGTTCGTAGCGAATTGTAGTGAATGGCATGTGCGATGAGTTCTTTGCCAGTCCCTGACTCCCCTCGAATTAAGACAGTGGTGTTTGCCCGAGCAACTTGTGCTATCTGCTCATAGACTTTTCGCATGGGCCCACTGGTCCCTAAAATATTTGAAAAATCGTAACGTTCTCGCAATTCATTTCGAAGGTGAACATTTTCATCGACTAGCATTTGGCGCTCAGCCTTGACTAGTCGGTCTACATTGATAGCTTGGGAAATCATAGCAGCCACTACACCAAGAAACTTTACGTACCGGTCGTAGTCTCGATTCTTTTTAAAATGAAGGTCGACCCCAAGAGCCCCAACAGCTTTTTTGTCTAGAATAATTGGCACACAGAGATAGGAAAGCTCTTGGTGAGCTAGTTCTGGTCGTTCTGCAGCTTTGCTAAGAAACCTCGGTTCTTGGCTTACTTGAGTTACGACAATAGCTTTTGCACGTTGCACTACTTTCCCAGTAATGCCTTCACCAACGGCGTACCGTGCTTGTACTGGTGTGTTAAGTCCGTCGGAAGCCTGAAGTTGCAATTCACCTGTGTCAGAGTCGAGCAGAACAATTAAGCTGCGCACGGCACCATGGTGCCTACTCAGGATTTCCAGTACCAAGTGGAGCGATGCCTTAATCTCTAGAGTACTTGAGAGCGCACGGCTGGACTCAAGCAGTGTAGATAGCCGACGAACTTCGCTCGTGACGGCTTGCTCACTCACTGTTGCGGGATTAACTGGATTCATAAATAGACTATTCCGACAATTATGTCGAACTTCTTAAGAGTTTAGACAAGGTTGTTCCATAGGTATGAGACTGTCAACCTCTTTAGAGGTTGAGTTTACATAGGATAAAAGTAGTGGAGAAGTTAGGGGAAGTTGACGTGGACGGTTTTTACCACCGCCCACGTCTTTTATTTATTCAGCCTTGCTTTATTGTTGTGGCCTTACCACAAAGATCCGTTCGTGGTCACCTTTGTCAGGAACACGCAGATCTCGATAGACCATGATCGGAGGGCTGCCTTTCACTCGACGGCCTGGACTTTCCCAATGGACTGTTGAGCCATCAAATGCTTCGAATAATTCATCTGAAGGAGTAGCTCCAGACAGCGAAAAAGACAAGGCAACTTTTTCAGCGGCGACAAGCTTTGGCACTTTCCAGACAAGCACATCACCAGACAAGTCCTGTTCTGGTCGTTCTACATGACCAGTTGTATCGTGAGCGTGAGGAGCTAGAGGTAGACCAGGCAGTAGTCCAAGCTCAGCAAGTGGCATGACACCTTCGTAGCCTGGACCGCTTCCATTAACAACTTTTGCCTGTGGTGGCACTTTAACAAAAACAGTTAACCCTTCTGCATCAAGACCAACATTTTCTACACCACGATTGGATAACGCCAGGTTAAAGTCCGTTTGGTCTCCCTTTTGTTCAGCCACTGTAAGGACACCACCAATTGATGCTCGCATTCCTATTTCCAGGACCATCCACTTGTAAATTTCACGCATATGATCTTCAGGCAGGGTTTCGCGTGTCCAGAGTGGCATGCCACCACCGGGACGCTTTTCCTCATGTTCGTAAATTTGTTTAGCAAAATACTCGTAATCTACTTCTTTTGCATATTCTCCGAGCCACATGCGGCCAAACTTGTTCTCGGGTTCATGGCATTGTCCGCACCCGTATCCCTGCATGTAGTACCGCTGACCTATCGAGGCGCTTGCCGGAGCAGGCATCCAATGCCACGATCCAGGTTCTGATACCGGTTCCAAAGATCTTACAAAGGCAAAAAGGTCTGCCATGTGTTTTTCAGAGATCTGTCTTTTTGAATAGAACGGCATGTTGCCGTTGTAGACGAGACCGGTGCCGATGCGTGGTTTCCAAATAGCACGTTGGAATTGAGCAAAAGTTAACCCACGGCCACCAGCGATATCTGGACCGTACCCGCCTTCGCCTTGTTCGCCATGACACATACGGCAGAGTTTCCGTGCGTAAACCCCTGCTCCTGCGCTGGCGTCACCAGCCGGCACAGTGTCAGGTTGTTGAGCCAGTGGGAGAAGCAAGGTAGCAATAAGAAGTGTGTGCATGTTTAGCCCTCAAGAAAATTGGGATTACTTTACCGCAACGGATAGGGTGTTGCTAACTGGAAAATAAAATTGGTTGGGCAATATCCAGGAGCGATAGTCATTTCAACTTTGCCTTCATCATTGTAATAGCTTTAGTGAAGAAGTCTGGATATTCGGTTAGAATGAAGAGCAAGAGGACATAAATACGGAGCCTCTTAGCCGGTGCACCCAGTTGTTTTAAGCCTTGTATGTGGGTGTTGGTTTTGTATTTTGGCTGGTCGCGGGAAGTTACCCATCACTGAATTTACCCGAAAAGCCGTTAGTTTTAGCCCACCAGGGCTAAAGATCAATCTAAAAAACAGATTGATTTATTGAAAACATTGTATTTCCATTATAGACCGTCAAAAGGTAAAAAACAGTCCCCCCTTTATGTCTGAAGCATTGTCGAGTTACTCGTCCGGTAAAGGTCTCTATCGTCCAGGTCATGAACACGACGCCTGTGGTGTGGGTTTTATTGCTCATATTAAAGGTGTGCCTTCTAATGGAATTATAAGAAAAGCATTACAAATCCTTAGAAATCTTGAGCATCGTGGTGCGTGTGGATGTGAGGTAAATACTGGTGACGGTGCGGGGCTCTTAATGCCGATGCCGGATCGTTTCCTTCGCAAGGTAACAGAATTCGCGCTACCACCAGAGGGACAATATGGCGCCGGTCTGATATTTCTCCCTCAAGATGCTCATGATCGTAAACAGGTTGAAGATCTAATTAACAGTACTGTTGAGAAAGAAGGGGCGAAAGTCATTGGTTGGCGTGATGTGCCAACAGACGATCATCTGCTCGGTGAGAGTGCACGCGCGGCTAGTCCAATTTTTAAGCAGGTCTTTATTGGTTCTTTGCCAGAAGCACGCAAGCAGGATCAAAAACGGCCTGAACGTAAGCTATATGTGATTCGAAAACTAATCGAGCATGCTGTTAATCAGCTTGATATAAGTCAGACCTCAAAGGATCTCTCTTACATTGTCAGTCTTTCGTCTCAAACGCTGCTTTATAAGGGCATGTTAACAGCAGCGCAAGTCGAACCAATGTTCCCGGATCTTTCTGATTCGGAAATGGAAGCTGCTTTAGTGCTTGTTCACCAAAGATTTAGTACAAACACTTTCCCCTCATGGCCGTTAGCACACCCGTATCGTTATGTTGCTCACAACGGAGAGATCAACACGCTTCGGGGAAATATTAATTGGATGAGAGCTCGTGAGGCACTTCTACATTCTGATCTGTTCGGAGAGGATCTGCGTAAAGTTTTACCAGTGATTCTTGAAGGTGGCAGTGATACGGCTACGTTTGACAACGTACTGGAATTCTTAGTGATGGCTGGCTGGTCGATACCTCATGCGATCCTCACAATGATTCCTGAGCCTTGGAGTGGTCACAAGGAAATGTCGTCAGAACGGAAAGCGTTCTATGAGTATCACGCGTCTTTAATGGAACCATGGGACGGTCCAGCCTCTATTGCTTTTACAGATGGGAAAGCTATTGGTGCAGTACTCGATCGAAATGGCTTGCGTCCATCTAGATATTACGTGACCAAGGATGATCTTGTTGTGATGGCTTCTGAGGTGGGCGTCCTCGACATTCCACCTGAGGAGGTTCTTGTTAAAGAGAGATTACGACCTGGCCGGATACTGCTTGTCGACACTGAGAAAGGACGCATTGTCGATGACGAAGAAATTAAAGCTGATCTAGTTGCTGAATATCCATATGCAGACTGGCTCAAGCAACACTTAGTTGATATTGACGATCTTCCATCCGCAGATCCTTCAAGTTTGCCAGACCACGACACAGTATTTAGTCGCCAACAGGCATTTGGTTATTCACAGGAGGATCTACGTTTATTACTTGGACCGCTGGCCCAGGGGGGCGCTGACCCAATTGGTTCAATGGGGGACGATGCGTCATTAGCAGTACTTTCTGATCGTTCACGTATTTTGTACGATTATTTTCATCAGCAGTTTGCCCAAGTAACGAATCCTCCGCTTGACGCTATCCGTGAAGAACTTGTGACGTCGATGGCATCGACAATTGGCCAGGAAAGGAATCTTCTCGAGCCAGGCCCTGAGTCATGCGAGAAAATTAAACTCCAGCATCCCATTGTTGATAACAGTCACATGGCAAGACTTCGGCACTTGCCTCCAACGGTACCTTTCCGGTCGGTCATGCTTTCGATGCTTTTTGATCCCGAAGAAGGCGGACTCGGACTTGAAAAGGCGATGACATCTTTGTGCGAGCAAGCCAGCGAGGCAGTGGCAAATGGGTACAACATCTTAATTTTATCTGATAGAGGAGTAGATGCTCGTCACGCTCCAATACCAAGCCTGTTAGCGACATCTGGCGTACATCATCATTTAGTACGTAAGGGGACACGCACTCAGTGTGGTTTAGTTATCGAGTCCGGTGATGCACGCGAAGTCCATCATGCTTCACTACTCATTGGTTATGGTGCAGAGGTGGTTAATCCCTATCTTGCGTTTGAAAGCTTAGATGACATGCTCAGGCAAGGTGTTATTACAAATCTGTCTCATGAGGAAGCTGTTGAACGTTATCTAAAAGCTTTAAATAAAGGCATTTTAAAAGTGATGTCGAAGATGGGGATCTCGACTTTGCAGAGCTATTGTGGTGCTCAGATCTTCGAGGCAGTTGGACTTAATCAGGCGTTTGTCGATCAGTATTTTACAGACACAGCGTCGCAAATTGGTGGTATTGGCATCGATGTGATTGCTCAAGAAACCCTGCGACGTCATGATCAAGCTTTTGGGAAAAAGCCTGTAGTGCCTAAGGAACTCGATGGGGGTGGTCAGTACCAATGGCGGCGTGATGGTGAGTATCATCTATTTAATCCGGATACAGTTTACAAACTCCAACATGCCACACGGAGTGGCCAGTACGACATCTTTCGAGAGTACACAGGGATGGTGGATCAGCAAAACGAGCATCGATCAACCCTCAGAGGACTATTCCAGTTTAAGCCAGTTGGGCCACCGGTCCCGCTCGAAGAAGTTGAACCAACATCAGCCATCTTGACTCGGTTTGCAACGGGTGCGATGTCCTATGGTTCGATTAGTGCAGAAGCTCACGAAACACTTGCTATTGCGATGAACCGGCTCGGAGCTAAATCCAATACTGGTGAAGGTGGTGAAGATCCAGCCCGGTACACCAAAGATTCAAATGGCGATTCGCGGAGAAGCGCAATTAAACAGGTAGCCTCGGGGCGTTTTGGTGTGACGAGTGAATATCTTGTAAATGCTGATGATTTGCAAATCAAGATGGCACAGGGTGCTAAGCCTGGTGAAGGGGGGCAGTTGCCTGGACATAAGGTATATCCGTGGATTGCCAAAGTGCGTTATGCAACACCAGGGGTAGGGTTGATTTCTCCGCCACCGCATCATGACATCTATTCCATTGAGGACTTGGCTCAGTTAATTCACGATCTCAAGAATGCTAATCCGAGAGCGCGGATTCACGTCAAATTAGTGGCAGAGGTAGGCGTGGGAACAGTAGCTGCAGGTGTGGCTAAGGCACACTCGGATGTCGTGCTTATTTCTGGGCATGATGGCGGTACCGGTGCGTCGCCGCTCACTAGTATCAAGCATGCGGGTGTGCCGTGGGAGCTTGGTCTTGCTGAAACCCAACAGGTCCTTGTAATGAACAGGCTTCGAGACCGGATCGTGGTACAGGTTGATGGACAGATGAAAACTGGTCGAGATGTTGTTGTTGCAGCATTGATGGGAGCAGAAGAGTTTGGCTTTTCGACGGCGCCCTTGGTGGTAATGGGCTGCATCATGATGCGTGTTTGTCACCTCAATACTTGTCCTGTTGGTATTGCAACTCAGGATCCTGAATTGAGGAAACATTTTCAGGGAACTCCTGAGTTTGTTGAAAATTTTTTCCGTTTTGTTGCAGAAGAAGTCAGAGAGTTGATGTCTTCATTGGGATTCCGTTCATTGGACGAAATGATTGGACGTGTTGATTGCTTAGATGTCAGTTCAGCAGTAGAACATTGGAAGGCAAAAGGTATCGATCTTTCACGAGTTCTTCACAATCCAGAGATGCCTGCGAGTGTCGCACGGCGAGCTATTCGTAGTCAGGATCATGGTCTCGACAAGGCTTTGGACAACGAACTCATTACGCAGGCATCTAAAGCTCTTGACAGACAAGCCCCGGTTGAGATCTCTATGCCTATTCGTAATGCAAATCGTACTGTGGGTACCATGCTTGGTTACGAGGTCACACGTCGATACGGTGAAAAAGGGTTGCCGGACGATACTATCAAGATTACGTTTACTGGCTCGGCCGGGCAGAGTTTTGGTGCCTTTCTTCCACGTGGCATTACATTGACACTGGAAGGTGATGCCAATGATTACTTTGGCAAAGGTTTATCTGGGGGTCACCTAGCTGTATTCCCTTCGCACTTAGCGACGTTTGTTGCGGACGAGAACATTGTTGTTGGCAACGTATCGTTGTATGGAGCGACGGCTGGAGAGGCATTCATTTCTGGTGTTGCTGGCGAACGATTTTGCGTCAGAAATAGTGGTGCAACAGTAGTTGTCGAAGGTGTTGGCGAGCATGGTTGCGAGTATATGACTGGCGGGCGCGTATTGATTTTAGGAAGCGCAGGTCGTAACTTTGCTGCAGGGATGAGCGGAGGCGTTGCTTACGTGTTAGATTCCGAAGGGATGCTTGAAACTCGGTGCAATTCTGAAATGGTAGATCTTGAGACACCTGATGCAGATGATTTAGTTTCTTTGCGAGTGCTAATTGAAAGACATGTTGCAATTACTGGCAGTAAACGCGGCACACGTCTACTCGCCAACTGGGAAGACACTCAACGGCATATTGTTAAGGTCATGCCAAGAGAATACAAACGTGTATTGATGGTAGAGGCTAAAGCGAAGGCAGAGCAAAGAGAGCCAGATTTTGCTGAGCTCGTTGGAACAACAGTTATTCGACAAGTAGGAAACTCTGGCACTAATGATGCCGTTGTGAGAAGTAATGGGTAAACCTACAGGTTTTATTGAGATTCAGCGAAAGAAGCATCCAACCAGACCAGTTCAAGAGCGGTTGAAGGACTGGCGCGAGGTGTATCTGCCGTACTCCTCTGAAGTTCTGGCAGAACAGGGTGCTAGGTGTATGGATTGTGGTATTCCATTTTGTCATCAAGGCTGTCCCCTTGGAAATTTAATTCCGGACTGGAATGATCTTGTCTATCGGGATCAATGGAGTGCTGCGATTGATCGTTTGCATGCAACAAATAATTTCCCAGAATTTACTGGGCGTCTTTGTCCGGCACCTTGCGAAGGTTCGTGTGTACTTGAAATTAACAATGATCCAGTCACAATTAAAGGAATCGAAGTTTCGATTATTGATCGGGCATTTGAGGAAGGATGGGTAACACCACGTCCTCCTACGTCACGAACTTGGAAAAAGGTTGCAGTAGTTGGTTCAGGCCCAGCGGGTCTTGCAGCAGCCGATCAACTTAATCGTGCTGGACACCTTGTCACGGTTTACGAGAAGTCAGATCGGATTGGCGGGTTGCTACGTTACGGTATTCCTGAATTTAAAATGGAAAAGCGTGTCCTTGATCGCCGTCTCGACATTATGTCGATTGAAGGTGTGGTGTTTCGATCTGGTGTGAATATTGGTGTTGATGTTCCTGTAAGCCGACTGCTTCAAGACTTTGATGCCGTCTTACTAGCTGCTGGGGCAGGCTGGCCAAGAGATTTAAAGGTTCCTGGACGAGAACTTAAGGGTATTCATTTTGCGATGGAGTATTTAACTCTTCAGAATCGTCGCTGTGAAGGAGATAAGATTTCAGAGAAAGAGTTTATCTCTGCCGAAGGTAAGCGCGTGGTTATTATTGGAGGTGGTGACACTGGAGCTGATTGCCTCGGTACTGCTCACAGGCAAGGTGCTCGTTCAGTACATCAATTTGAATTATTACCAAGACCACCAGACGTTCGTAGCGCAGATAATCCATGGCCACAGTGGCCAAATATTTTTCGGGTATCCCCGGCGAATGAAGAGGGTGGAGAACGTTTGTACTCTATATCTACCCAAGGATTCACTGGTGACAATTCAGGTCAAGTTAAGCAACTCACTGCAGTGTCAGTCGAGTTAGTCAAGCGTGAGAGTCGAGTGGAATTCGTGCCAGTTCCGGGAAGTGAGCTCACAATGGATGTTGATCTTGTCTTTCTGGCGATGGGTTTTCTAGGGCCGGAGCAGGGTCCGCTAGTTACAGAACTCCAACTAAAACTCACTGAACGTAACAATGTGTGGCGTGACGAAAATTGGATGACTAGCACTCCTGGAGTGTTTACCGCTGGTGATATGCAAAGAGGGCAGTCTTTAATTGTTTGGGCAATTGCAGAGGGTCGCAGTGCAGCGCGTGCAATAGATCGATCTCTAATGGGTACTTCAAAACTATCCGCTCCGCTTCCTTAATCGAAAGTTTTTCATTTATTGAGCTATCGTAGAGTAACTTTATGCCTGACCTCAGCTACGACTGTACGTCATAGTAAGGGTGACAGTGCTTTTTTGGTCTAATTGTTAGGTAGGCGTTTTCTTTGTCGTTTACCTAAGAACACAGAATTTATCTGGAACGAGACAAATGTTAATTGTTATGAAATTTGGTGGCACTTCTGTTGGTTCAACTGAACGGATTGTACAAGCGGCTCGCCTTGTTGTTGAGAGTGCATCACAGGGGCATCAGGTTGTTGTAGTTACGTCTGCAATGGGTGGTGTAACCGATCTTCTCATTGACACCGCCAAGCGAGCAGCTACGGGCAATTGGGAACCGAAGTTCGTAAAACAGTTATTTGACAAGCACAAATCCGTTGCGGATGAACTTATTGGAAATAATAACAATGAACACTCAAAGGTTTTGCAGGCCCTCTCAAAATATCTAGATCGCTTTGAGAAACTTTGCTCAGACTTGGCACTTTCTCATGACTTAACACCAAAGTTGCTAGACTCTATTTCTAGCATGGGCGAACGGCTGGCCGCACCATTGGTGTCTGCAGCCATTGTTTCGCAAGGGAATCAGTCGCAGGCTGTAGACGCCACAGAGCTTATCCTTACAACGGACAAGTTTGGTGGAGCAGAGCCTTTAATGGATGAAACGAAAGAACGCACTTGCAAGCGGCTTAACCAGATTGTGGATCGTGGGGAGATTCCTGTAGTGACAGGTTTTATTGGCGCGACAGCTGCTGGTGTATTGACTACATTAGGTCGTGGCGGTTCAGATTATTCGGCATCAATTCTTGCATCAGTACTAGACGCTCAAGAAGTTTGGATATGGACAGATGTTAATGGTGTTATGACTGCAAACCCATCTGAAGTACCGGAAGCACGGTCGCTCTCTGAGATTTCGTACAGTGAGGCTTCTGAGCTAGCTTACTATGGTGCTAAAGTACTTCACTATAAAACGATTCTGCCTGCTTTTCGGAAGCAGATTCCTGTTCGAATACTCAATAGTTTTAATCCAGAACATCCTGGCACTCGAGTTAGCGTAGAGGGGAATCCCTCTGAACATGGTGTTAAAGCTGTGACATCAATTCGTGGCGTTTCCCTGATTACAATTAGCGGCACTGGTATGCAGGGTATTCCTGGCATTGTGGCAAAAACTTTTGATGTTGTTGCAGCTGAACAGGCTAACGTGTTGATGATTTCTCAGGCTTCTTCAGAAAACAACGTATGTTTTATTATCAAAGATACAGAAGTTTCGGGGGTAATGAAGGCTCTTCGATCAGTGCTGGATTTTGAGCTTTCTTCTGGGCATATTGAAGAAGTTTCTGATAAGGCCGTTGCGATCGTGGCAGCTATCGGTGATCGTATGCACGGGACGCCTGGGATTTCAGGGACGGTTTTTGGTGCACTTGGAGAGAATCATATTAATGTGATTGCAATTTCTCAGGGTTCATCCGAACGGAACATTTCGCTTGTTGTTAATGAGTCTGATGCGTCTCGTGCGGTAAAGGCGATTCACCAGGCTTTTCATCTTGGGGAGCCACTAGCTGGTTCAACCTCTCACTAACAACTGTAATTGATAAGGGCGGTTGAAGGTTCAGAGCTTTAGAATTTCAAGTGCGATCTGCAATGGTTCTGTTTGTTGAAGTAGTTGGCTAGTATTTGTTGAAGTTGCTGGAGTGATATTGAGCTTTATTGTCGTACCTTTTGGCAACTCGATAGGGTCGTTAAGCCAGTAGCGTCGATTCCACTCTGGCCTGGCCGCATGTAGTCGAAAAATATCTATCTCTCGCGCTGTTGGCGAAATAGCACTGATAGTAATTGAATCGTACACTTGATCTAGTTGAGGCCTTAGAGCAAGCAATCGAACGGAAGCCGGTAGCTTTAATGTGACTGTGCGCTGGTCATTTATATTGTCTGCAGGTGCTAGCGCAAGCGTTTCAATGCTACGGCCAGAGAGTGGAGGGTCTGTAAGGTACAACCCAAGAGTGCTAAGGTCTGTCTGATCTTTAGCCTCATCGCGCCAGTGCTTTTTGTAAGAAATTTTTATATCTAAGGTAGCTCCTGCTGGGAGATGAAAAGCTGTGCCGCTTGGTGCAGGGATTACATCATGTCCTGGCAACCAGTTGGCGAGCACTGCACCATCACGAATTGAAATGAGTGCACTTCGTACCATTGACGGTGTTCCAGGCAACAAGTCTATTGATCGAATCCACGAGTCCTTGTCTAAG
>DDZV01000033.1:0-668 GCA_002346475.1 Acidobacteria bacterium UBA2999
TAATCATCAAAGTTTTATTTGGCCATGGTGAGTTCACCGCTTATGCGGCCGTGGCTACCGGAACTGCCCTGATGGCTTACTCGTTAGGTCTTCCCGCATACGTATTAGTTAAGGTGCTAACACCAGCCTACTTCGCTAGAAAGGACACAAAAACCCCAGTCCGCATTGCGTTGCTATGTGTGGTTGCTAACCTCATATTGAACCTTGTGCTTATGGGACCCTTTCAACATATTGGTCTTGCACTAGCGACTGCAATATCTGCTTGGCTTAACACTATACTGCTAGCTTACTATCTTAGAAAAAAATCCATCTTTAAGATTGATAGCCGAATCAAGAAGCGTGTACCCCGAATGTTTATTTCAAGCGCTATAATGGCAGCCGGTCTATGGCTGTTAGAAAGAATGTTTTCTGAGTCGTTCCTTGGGGGTAAAATAGAGCAAATTACTGCCCTTGCTATTTTGATTATTATTGGAGTGGCGCTCTACGCTATTTCGGCCCATTTTAGTGGCGCTATGCACCTTAGCGAAATAAAGGCGCTTGCAATGCGTCGCACTAATAGATCTAAGGGAGTTGACCGAACAGAACTCTCTGAGCGATAACACGAGTGCTATTACAGCCTTTAGAGTTCGAAACAATGAATCGGATATTTTCAGGAGTACAGCCCACAG
>DDZV01000033.1:968-25480 GCA_002346475.1 Acidobacteria bacterium UBA2999
AGGAGTACAGCCCACAGGAAATTTGCACCTTGGTAACTATTTGGGAGCAATTCGCAATTGGGTCGACTTACAAGAGAGTTATGACTGTCTCTATTGCGTAGTGGACCTTCATGCCATCACCGTTTTCCAGAGCCCAGAGGAACTAAGGAGAAATACGCTTGAGGTGACTGCCAGCCTTCTCGCCGCTGGTATAAACCCGGACAGCAGTATCTTATTTAACCAGAGCCAGGTGCCAGCGCATAGTGAATTGGCGTGGCTCTTTAACTGTACTGCTCGATTAGGGTGGCTCAATCGCATGACCCAATTCAAGGAAAAGGCTGGGAAAAATCGCGAAAAGGCGTCCGTCGGGCTATACGCTTATCCGACCCTTATGGCCGCTGACATTTTGGCCTACCACGCAACGCATGTGCCCGTGGGAGATGATCAAAAACAGCATTTGGAACTAGTCCGAGATATTGCTCAATCGTTTAATAGTTCATATGGCGTTGACTTCTTTCCTCTCGTGGAGCCGCTCATTCTTGGAGCTGCAACACGTGTAATGAGCTTGCGCGATGGCAACCAAAAAATGAGTAAATCCGAGCCATCCGACAATTCTCGTATTAATTTCAATGATTCACGCGACAATATCGCCCGCAAAATCCGTAAAGCTAAAACAGATTCTCACCCGTTACCCGGGCTGCCTTCAGAACTCGAAACACGACCAGAAGCGGCGAATTTGATTGGGATATTTGCTAGTCTTTCTCGGCTAAGCGTCGCAGAGGTTTGCCAGCAATTTGAAGGAAAATCATTTTTGGTCTTTAAAGAAGCTCTCACTGAGCTTGCACTTAGAGAACTAACACCAATCACAGCCCGCATGTGCCAACTAATGGAAGATACTGATCATGTAGAAATGGTTCTGAAAAACGGAGCAGAAAAGGCTAGTGCTATGGCAGCACCAATATTGAGAGATGTGCAGCATATAATAGGTTTCGTTGGATCTTTCGATTCATAGCTGAAAGATCGTGGGTTCGAGTTCTGCCGAATCCGCTATTACTCTCAATATAAAAACCTACCATGGATATGTACAATTTCTATAATTAGCTTTGGCGCTCAACTAAACGTAGAACAATATTAGCAAACGTGGTATTCGAAGATGCTGTTGGCGTAGCACCTAAGAAGGTCTATTTTTTTGGTGCGTACAAATAACAACTAAAAATAGTCTAGCGATAAGGCTATGACGGTCAGGGATATGGTAAAAGTCTATAAAACGTTGAGCTCGAATAAACCATCTTTACTAAGTGATGTTTCTCGCCTCGCCGCAAAGAAACCAGCTCTAGTCGTATTGGTGATATGCATTGCAAGCCTCTACACAGCGGCAGTGACTAGCAACCCCTATATACCACCAATAGAGTACGCTAAATTCTGGCATGGTAATGCTTCAGTAAATTCTAATCTGGTGCCAATTTCTTTCGAAGTTGATGACAGTGCAAGTTTGAAGCAAAAATTCTCTCAGTTTAATTATGACCTATCTGCAATCACGGAAGGCGAACGAGATGTCCCTCGATTATTCCTAAGCACTCTACCACACGATCTTTCTGCTGCTTCTGTTAGTGAACGCAAACGCCTTTTTGTTCAGGCAATTCTTCCACTCATCCTGCGTGCAAACGAAGTAATATCGATGGAACGCCAACGGGTTCTTGCGATAGCCACGCAAGCAAGAATAACTGGTAAGATTTCCAATGATAGCAAGATATGGCTAGAGGGCCTTGCGTCAGTCTACGGTGTAGCTCCCGATAATTTTCAAGCATTGCTTGAAAGAGTGGACAAGGTGCCCCCCTCACTCGCGCTTGCTCAAGCTGTCGAGGAGTCTGGGTGGGGAACCTCTAGATTCGCCCGCGAGGGCAATGCTGTGTTCGGGGAACGCACCTTTACGACAGGGAGAGGCCTGGTACCCGAACAACGTGATGCTGATAAACAGCATGAGGTCAGGGTCTTTGACGGACTTCATTTCTCTGTTGCAACGTACATGCTTAATCTTAATAGCCACTGGGCATACGAAACGTTCCGCAAAGCCCGATCAGAGATGCGGTTGCAAGACGAAAGCCTCGATGGCTACAAACTAGCCGCAACACTCGGGAGATACTCTGAACGCGGTACAGATTATATTGCCACCATTCGATCAATCATTCGAGCCAACGGCTTTGACCTGTTAGACGATGTTACCCTAGCATTTACGAGAAGAAGTCTTTGAGACAGATCTATTCTGACGGAATCTGAGTCCGTAGTGCCTTTGCACCTTCCCGAAGGAACACTACATCACCACCTGCAACTATAAGATCATAACCACGCTCAAATTTACTAACTATATTTTCAGTACCCAACACAATGCCGCCAAGCGCTTTTCCTGATTGCTTAATGCCACGTTCAGCTTTCTCAATTAACTCACTGACTTCTGGGTCATCAAACTGTAGAAGCTTTTCAACACTGCCAGACAAATCAGTCGGGCCAATAAACAACATGTCTATTCCATCAACTGCTGCTATCTCTTCCACATTTTCTACAGCTGTAGCAGATTCAATTTGAGCAATGAGCATTAAATTGTCCGCAGCCGTTGCAGCATAGTGCGGGCCCTGCAGTCCATAGTCTGAGGCCCTAGTGGCACTAAAGGCTGCTCCGCGCCTACCTAACGGTGGGTAACGACAAGCGTTAACCACATCCAACGCCTGATCCACAGTCTCAATTCCTGGAACCATAACCCCTTCAACACCAGAATCTAATGCTCTCTTGAGAAACGCCGCATCATCAGACTCCACCCGCATTACCAACGTTGCATCGCCGACTGCGGAAGCGCGCATTATATCAATTGCGCTTTTAAAGTTTCCTGGTCCATGCTCATGATCCATCAAAAGCACATCAAATCCGGACAATGCTAAAATCTCAGCCGCATCAGCGCTGCCGAGCCAAAGCCAACACCCAAGGCACTTATATCCCTGTTTCAGCCGTGCTTTTAATCTATTCTCTCTATACATTAACTGTGCCCCTAAACCTCACCAGTTAGTTTGTTTCCGCCACACCGTCTGAAACGATAAACTGAATTCCAACCCAGCGCCACCGCCCATCGCTTGCTGGAAGTGTACAGTTAACGCGCCCCCGCCCAGGTGGAAAAGACTTAGATAGACGCACCTCGATACGGCGCTCTCCTAGACGCTCAAGCCTTGCAGGCTTTGACTCGTGAGAAGCAAAGCAAGATAGACGAGCTAAATCTCCTAGATTTGGAGCCACGGTAAATCCCAACACAGGGGGATTATTAACAAGATATGGATCAGCCGGTATGACCTCACTAACCGGCAGAGGAAGTGCGTTAACTACAAGCCGAAAACGAATGATGCTGCCGTATTTCTCATTCATTGAAAAGCGCGGCAACGTCAGTAGATCTGCCTTATTATGAGCAACCCCAGAGTGCTGACCGAATGCTGCGCGAAACCCAGCAGCTTCAACAATATCTCTCACGGATGGGGTGTACTCTCCAAAAGGATATGAAAAAAGCACTGGTACGATTCCAAGCTCCTTAAGGAAACGCTTATTCGCAGTTTCAATCTCTTTAATGTTCTCAGCAGCACTCAATTCGTGCATTCGACGATGGGTTACAGAATGATGTCCAATCGTAACCCCGTCCGCTACCAATTCACGAAGATGGTTCCACGTCATGTACCCCGCAGTCCCATTATCGATTGGACCTGTAGAAACAAACAGCGTGAACGGAAAGCCGGCCTTCTTAAGTCGCGGCCATGCTTCAGTATACACCGATAGAAAAGCGTCATCGATCGTAATGGCTAATGTACGATCCGGAAGCAAAGACCCTTTTTCAAACGCTGACACAATATTCGGAAGAGACATCACGTTATATGTCTCATTCGACAATTCCTGAAGGTGGGCATCAAATTGATCCAACCGAATATTGGTTGACGGAAGGCCCCTCTCACCAAAACGATGATAGATTAGTATTGACGCTCCATCTCCCGTTATATTCGCGTTGGCCGCTTCACCAAGCCCAGACAAAACGAAAGCAGAGACAAGTAAAACCGTGGTAAAGTTTATAAAACCACGCATAGCACCCCATACAGCCACACAGTCATAGAATCTGCACATTAGCGTAATATCATTGCCTTATACCAGTATAATGGCCTTGCCAGGGTACAGGCTCTGCGCCACTGTCTCCACTTCCTAAATATAGCTGAAGGAACTCTGATGTGGCTAACTCCCTAGACAACAGCGGCCTTGATGTAATATTTGGCAATGCCCGAACCTGCAGAGACTGGCAAAATGGCGAAGTTCCTGAGTTGCTTTTACGAAAACTTTATGAGCTCACGAGCCTGGGTCCCACCAGCGCTAATTGTCAGCCCGCACGGTTTGTGTTTGTAATCTCATCAGAAGCTAAGAATCGCCTCAAACCATGTCTAGCGGTCGGTAACATAAACAAGACAATGACGGCATCAGCAACGGTCATCATTGCCCGTGACATAAGGTTTTTTGAATTAATGGACAACGCAGAATCGGCAGCCAGCTTTGCCGCTGATCAGCAGAGTGCTGAAATCCATGGATTTAGAAATAGCACGCTCCAAGCCGCATATCTTATTATCGCTGCACGTGCTATTGGTCTTGACTGCGGACCTATGTCTGGTTTCGATCAAACAGCTCTAGACAATGAATTTTTTCCAGACGGGCGCTTAAAGTCCAATTTATTGATAAATTTTGGATATGGGGATAAAACGAGTATGCCTGAACGCTTGCCACGCCATGCATTTGGTGAGGCTTGTAAAATTCTTTGAAGATATTGAAGATTCTCGCACTTAGCACGGCCCACACAACTTGCTCTACCGCGGTTTGGGATGGAGATCGTGTAAGCGCTTTTCGCGAAGGTCAATCTTCCCGATCTGCAGAACTTTTGGTGCCCATGATAGAGGACACCATGGCTGACGCTGAGGAAACATTCACCACTCTTGATGCTATTTCCGTTATTACGGGACCAGGGAGCTTTACTGGGTTGCGTGTCGGCCTGGCGGCAGCGCGCTCGATCGCACTCGTATCTGAACTTCCGAGTATTGGTTTAAACTCCATGGAAGTTAACGCAGCATTTGTACTGAGCCACGTTAACGACAACGAATCCATTGTGGCTGCCCTTGAGGCCCGAAATCATGAGGTCTATATGCAGATATTTCACCCAGAAGGAAAGGACGTCAGAGCCATATGCGCGCCCCAAAGAGTGAAAGTTGATGGCACAACACCAATATTACCAGAGACTGGCGGTGTTATTGTGGGAAATGCTGCTGTGTTCCTTAGCACTAAAGTGAATCAAACAAAGGGGTTTAGAGTTATTGATCCTTGTCATGCTCCTGATGCACGCGCGCTCGCGAAATTGGCACACACTCGTATAACGCGTTTCGGAATTTCTATTTGCTCGACACCAAGTCCCCTGTATCTTCACCCTCTACCCCCGTTATGATTGCCCACTCCAAGATACATGCCCGGAGACTACTATCCCCTAATGATAAAGAAATCAGAACAGTCTCATCATTGCAAAATGAATGCTTTGGCTTTAGTTGGGGGTTTGATGCGCTTAAACAGCTTGTAACAACGGAAAATGTATTAACTCTCCTGGCAAACACCCCGCATAGAGAAAACTCTGTTGGCTATTTAATGGCTCGAAGTCTTCATGATGAGGCTGAAATTCTTACCATGGGTGTCCAGGCTCCCTGCCGAAAAATGGGGATAGGAACTATTCTCGTCATGGAGTGCAGAATGTGGGCACAAGAAAAACGAGTGTCAAACATTCTATTAGAGGTTGAGGAATTCAACTATGCGGCACAAAGAGTTTACGAAAAATGTAAGTTTGACCATGTTGGGCGCAGACGTTGTTATTACTCGACGTACAGGAACGACATGACGGACGCTTTAATTCTTCGGGCCACCTTAACAACTAAAAACGGCCAATAAGAGCTACGTATTCGAGTACCTTTAGGATAGATAGTACACCTTTCAATATTTAAGTTCTCTACAATTGTATATTACTCACTTATAGATCTCTTGATTTATTCATTTAATACAGCGCTAATATGTTGATGAATAGTGATCGTCCAAGTTTAATTATAGGTGACTAATTAGCGACTAGGCATCAACGTTGCGCAGGTGTCGGAGCTCCCACTGTTGGTAGAGAGCGTGTATACTACACTTGCAACTGCAAGCAGCTCCAATGCAACACTTCAACCAAATCAAGTAGAGGCAGCCGTACCAATAAGGAGATCTATAACGCCTAACTTCTTAATATGCCTGGAAGATGGCAAGAAAATAAAAATTCTTAAACGACATCTAAAGAGTCGTTACAACATGATGCCAAAAGAATCCAAAGAGCGCCGGGATCTAACGCCCGACTATCCGATGGTAGTGCCAAACTATGCTATACATCGTAGTGAACGTGCAAAGCAGATTGGCCTTGAAACTAAGCGGAGACACCGTCGTTAAAATGAAATCACTTCGCGCACTTGTTTGCTTGCTTACAGTTGTAGGTTGGACACTTCTGTTATTACCAGTACAAATCGGGGCACTCCTGTTCCAGCTCCCGCTCGCGCGAACCCTTCCTGGATTCTACCATCGTGGTGTGTGCCGAATTCTAGGATTGCGCATTGAGACTATCGGAAAAAGGCATGATAAAAGTGCAACGCTATTTACCGTCAATCATAGTTCTTGGCTAGACATTATAGTGTTAAGTTCGGTCATTCCTGGCTCATTTGTCGCTAAACAAGAAGTCGCTAGTTGGCCAGGTATAGGACTCTTAGCTAAACTTCAAAGATCGGTTTTTATCGTCCGTAAAGCACATCATTCAATAAGACATCGTAATGAAATGATCGCCAGGCTTGAACTGGGCGATAATTTGATATTGTTCCCTGAGGGAACTAGCAGTAACGGCCATCAGGTTCTTCCTTTTAAGAGCTCTTTCCTTGGAGTGGCCGAGAGACCTATCAATGGCGCACCCCTAACTGTGCAACCTGTTTCCGTTGCATACACTAAACTTGGCAATCTACCTCTTGGCAGACATATGAGGCCATTTTTTGCTTGGTACGGGGATATGCAATTGGGCATACACCTCTGGAAAGCGGTCGGCTTAGGTCCCGTTACTGTAGTAGTCCAATTTCACCCAATCGTTACAATCGGGTCAGCTGATACAAGAAAAACACTAGCCAAACACTGCGAGGGTCTGGTGAAGAAAGGCTTGGCAGAAGCCTTGACAGGACGCAAGCATTCCTTTTCTCACAAACAACATCAACTGGTTGACCGCCAGGCATCAGCGTGAGCGCCGCCTGCTTGACAGTACTAACAGCAGTGCTAATTTCGACACACTACAGCTTTCTTTCGGACTAATCCTCGAGGATGATGATCATGCAGAGAAATAAAACCTGTGCCTAAGACGCTGTTCATTCAAACGTATGGCTGCCAGATGAATGTCTATGATTCTGCTCGAATGGCAGACGTGCTTGCACCACATGGCTACCGGTCAGTCGGTTCACCTGACGATGCTGATCTAGTGATCCTTAATACCTGTCATATTCGCGAGAAAGCAGCTGAAAAAGTTTACTCAGAGTTAGGCCGACTACGAAAAATTAAAACAGCACGCGACAAGAACTTAAACCCTATGCTCATCGCAGTTGGCGGCTGCGTCGCCCAAGCAGAGGGAGAAGAGATCTGGGCCAGGGCGCCTTGGGTAGACATCGTGTTTGGTCCCCAAACTTATCACCGTCTTCCAGAGATGCTAGCATCTTCCCAACGAAAAGAAGCAGTTTTCCACGCCGAATTCTCTGCTGAACAGAAATTTGACCTCCCGCTCCAAATAAATACTTCCGCCAGCACTAGCGAATACCTAACCATTCAAGAAGGCTGTAACAAATTTTGCACCTTTTGCGTTGTCCCCTATACACGCGGAGAGGAGTTCTCACGACCTAGCAGAAACATCTTGAGAGAAGCTTCACAATTGATAGCACGAGGCGCGCGCGAGGTTACGCTTCTCGGACAAAACGTTAATGCGTATCTAAGCATCGATGAATACGGATCCAAAATTAGCCTTGGTGAGCTACTATTCCAACTGGCAGAACTCCCCAATCTAGAACGTATACGGTATACCACCTCCCACCCTCGGGATATGCATAAAGAATTGCTGGATGCGCATCGGCAACTACCCGAGGTCATGCCTTATGTTCATCTTCCCGTCCAATCTGGGTCCAACTCCGTGCTAACTGACATGAATAGACGCCATACCGCTGATGACTATCGTCATGCTATCGATCAGCTTAGAACTGCACGACCGGATATCGCCATATCCAGTGACTTCATTGTTGGCTTTCCAGGCGAAAGCGAAGCAGATTTTTTAGACACGCTAACTCTCGTACGTGAGGTGGAATATGCACAGGCATACTCATTTAAATATAGCGCACGACCCGGCACTCCAGCCGCAATAATGAGGAAGCAAGTTTCCGAGGATGAGAAGAAGGCTCGATTGGCTGAATTACAAAACCTTCTACGCCAACAGCAAATCTCATTTAATAAAAAATTTATTGGAAAAACAGTTTCTGTATTGCTTGAACGGCACGGACGTCACAATGGCCAACTCGTTGGACGGAGCCCCCACATGCAAATGGTGCACGTCAATGCTTCTGATTCCCTTCTTGGGAAACTTGTACAAGTAAATATCGATGGTGTGGACAAGAACAGTCTTTCCGGTCATCTGTTTACTGATAAGTTCCAGCAACCTAAAGTGACCAACTGATAGAGGACAACCAGCCCCAGTGCAGACCCGATAGCAGAAGTGGAAAGCAGCCCCAAGACACCCCCCCCTCTGGTCATTGACTTTGATGACAACCGACTACTAAATGCACTTTTCGGTGAGCATGACCGACATATTGCAACAATTGAACACCGCCTTGATGTCTCCATCTCTTCACGTGGAAACCGTATAGCTATAATCGGTCAAGTTTGGTCACAACGGACAACACAAACCGTGTTGAATGGGCTTTATTCTCGTTTACTCAAAGGATTTTCAGTGACTGACGCAGATGTCGATGCTGCTATAAGAATGGCTGAAGGTGGAGATTCTTGCGCCTCTCTTTCTGACCAGGTGGTTATCCGTACCCGCAGAGGTACAATTACTCCTCGCTCAGCCAACCAAAAGCAGTACGTGCTTGAGATGCAAAAGGATGAACTTCTTTTTGCCCTCGGCCCGGCCGGCACAGGTAAGACTTTTTTAGCGGTGGGCGTGGCAGTCTCAATGTTAATGGGGGGGCATGTTGACCGCATTGTGCTATCACGCCCAGCAGTAGAAGCTGGAGAACGTCTCGGCTTTCTTCCCGGTGATATACGAGACAAAGTGGATCCCTATCTTCGCCCACTATACGACGCACTCTATTTAATGATGCCGGCCGACCAAGTATCTAAACGTTTAAATAACGGAGAGATTGAAATCGCACCGGTGGCCTTTATGCGCGGACGCACTTTAGCTAACTCATTTGTAATCGTGGACGAAGCGCAGAACACATCGCCTGTACAGATGAAAATGCTATTGACGCGCCTAGGTGAGGGCTCACGTATGATTGTAACGGGGGATCTCTCTCAAATAGACCTGCCCGAGGGAACGCCTTCTGGCCTAGCAGAGGCTGTACACATTCTTGAAGGAACTCAAGGAATTGGTGTTGTGCGCCTAAATGAAAACGATGTGTTCCGTCACACCCTAGTGACGAAAATCATACGCGCCTACAATGGCAAAGACACAAAACAGAAGGGCGCAAGAAATGGTTGACCACTAGGTGAATTTGGATGGTGTCACATATACATATTGAAATTTCCTACATTGATGCAGATTCAACTACTATCCCAAACGCCTCACCGACAATCAGGCAAGCTATAAAAGCAGCAATGGCGGAGACCGGTCACCTTCAAGATGCAAGTGTGGAGATTAGTGTTGTAGTCGCGAATGACCATTTCTTGCAGGGATTGAACAAAAAGTATCGCAAACTTAACCGACCAACTAATGTTCTTGCGTTTCCTATCAACCAAGAAAATCAAGAGAAAGGTAAAGATTTTCCAATTGTTTTGGGCGATATCGTGCTTAGCATAGAAAGCGTTCTTTCCGAAGCGATTGAACAACGAAAAACTGCCAGTGCCCATCTGTGCCACCTTGTGATACATGGGCTTCTCCACCTCCTTGGATATGATCATGCCACCTCATCAGAGGCAGACCTCATGGAGACGACGGAACGCAAGGTACTGTCGAAAATTGGAATTGGCGATCCCTATGCCAATGCAAGCGACTCTTCCACAACAGCACAGCAAGCTCTGTGATGTTGTATGTTCCGCATTTGAGACTGGCGTTTGCTCTTGCTAAATCGAATTGATGCCAGGTGCTAACTTCTCCCTACATGAATATCAGACGGATGAGTCAAATCGAAGCAAGGCTACACGTACTTAGTTTATGGCAAAAATCAGTTATAGCACTAGCGATTGGCATGAGCTCTACATTCGCTTTACCTCCGTACAATGCAATACCCGTATTAATCATCTCATACACTGGATTAATTTTTCTTCTTAACGGTTGCGGCAGAAAATATCACGCGGCGGTGATAGGTTGGTGTTTCGGATACGGGCAGTTTGTCGTAGGACTTTATTGGATAGCCAATGCCTTGCTCATTGATCCAGTTCAATTTGCTTGGATAGTGCCGTTTGCCATTCTAGGGTTACCGGCCTTGCTAGCGATGTTTTCATCTTTAGCAACACTGCTTACTGTATGCGTTCCCGTAGGTTGCGTTGCACGACCACTAACATTGGCTATTGCCTGGACTGGAGTTGAATGGTTGCGCGGACATATGTTGTCAGGTTTTCCTTGGAATCTGATCGGCTATGCATGGACCGCCTCAGACGAGATGCTGCAGTTCACGTCGCTTGTTGGCATCCACGGACTAGGATTTGTCACAGTGCTGGTAGCAGCAACTCCTGCAATACTAACCAGAGTAGAATTTGGTTGGCGTCGACTAATACCTGGGGCACTAATCTTAATCAGTTTAGTCGCTATCTGGTCGGGCGGTAACCTAAGAATTTCAGAACAATCAGTAACAGAATTCAACAACGTACAACTTCGCATAGTGCAGGGAAATATCAAACAACACCACAAATGGCGCGATGAACTTCGCCAACTACAATTCGAACGCTATTTAACGCTAAGCTCAAACCCAGGCAACAGTACTGCAACCCATATCATCTGGCCGGAGACTGCCCTTCCGTTTGCTCTCAAAAACAAAAAAATTAACACTCAAATTGGCAGCTTAGCTGGACTTGACGGTGCCGTAATCACTGGAGTTATCCATACGGTAGCGAACACCGCCGGTCCTCCAACCGTGTGGAATAGTCTTCAAGCAATCGGACATAATGGTCGACTTCTAGCCTCTTACCACAAAAAGCGCCTTGTGCCTTTCGGTGAGTATTTACCCTTTCGTTCCCTGCTTACTCTACTTGGCCTTACCAAGGTAACCACTGGCGCTGTAGACTTTACGGCAGGCCAGGGCTCTCCATTTGTGACCGTTAGAGGATTGCCCACTTTTACTGCCATAATTTGTTACGAGGCAATATTTCCACACCACACTCACGATTCGGAAGAAACGTCCCAGTGGTTGTTGAACATCACAAACGATGCATGGTTCGGGGATAGCAGCGGACCACACCAGCATTTTGCGATGGCCCGTGTAAGAGCCATAGAACAGGGAAAAGCACTGGTCCGAGCTGCCAATACTGGAATCTCCGCTATTGTCGACCCATACGGCAGAGTTCAACAACGGCTTGACCTGGGTGAATACGGAGTGATTGACGGGAAACTTCCGCGGCCACTTGACCGACGGCCATTTTATGCACGCTGGGGTGATAGCACGGCCCTTCTGTTCATAATGGTCACAACAATCATTCTGTTATTAAGTTCAGGAGAATGGAGAAAACATTCTGCGCCATGATAAAACACACCAGACTTTCATAGAGTTACCGTTGTCTTTGTCGGACATACGAAAATCTGCACCCTTCTCTGAAAAATGATTGAACAGGAGACATTATACGACGCTTTAAATTCTGTTATGTATTGAGCATATAGACACTAATCTTCTGATCGTCGGAATTTAACTTGAGTTAGTTCGCGGGTCCATTACGGATGCTGTGCCGATCGGACACAACACACGAACCGACTTAGCGAATAGATAATGTGCTTGCCAAGTGCCGTAATGTCTCTTTTTATTGGTGTGGTTTACCTTGTTGCGACCACGATAGACGGGAGAGAGAAAGTGCCAATATCTGATTATCTGTTTACCAGCGAATCTGTATCCGAGGGACACCCTGATAAGCTTTGCGATCGAATTTCAGACGCTATTGTTGATACATATCTCGAAGCCGATGAAAACTCGCGTGTTGCAGCCGAGACTTTAGCTACGACGAACTACGTATGTATAGCTGGCGAAGTTCGTGGCCCAGACTCTATTACAAGTGATCAACTCAAAGACGTCGCTCGTTCCTGTATCCGAGACATCGGCTACGAGCAGGAGGGTTTTCACTGGAAAAATGCCGTGATTGACATTCGTGTACACTCGCAATCGACAGATATTGCTCAAGGTGTCGACGCAAGTGGTAATAAAGATGAAGGAGCGGGAGACCAGGGCATTATGTTTGGCTATGCCTGCCGCGAGACCGAGGTTTTGATGCCAGCTCCGATATACTACGCCCATGCCATACTGAGCTCGTTGGCAGAAGCCCGACGATCAGGAACTGAGCCTGGTTTAGGCCCGGACTCTAAGAGCCAGGTGACACTCAAGTACGTAGATGGAAAACCCATTGGAGCCACTTCGATTGTCGTGTCAACACAACACAGCCATAACCTTGAGCAGGCTGAAATCAGAGAGATCGTTCGGCCGTATGTGATGAATACCCTACCGGACGGCTGGATGTGTCCAGAGGAGGAATTCTACGTAAATCCAACAGGTCGTTTTGTAATCGGAGGGCCTGATGGTGATTGTGGTCTAACTGGTCGAAAAATTATTGTGGACACGTACGGTGGTGCGTCTCCTCATGGTGGTGGAGCATTTTCGGGTAAAGACCCCACCAAGGTTGATCGGTCAGCAGCCTATGCTGCCCGCTACGCCGCAAAAAATGTAGTGGCAGCCCGTTTAGCTGATCGTTGCACCATCCAGCTATCTTATGCAATTGGTGTCTCCAAACCACTTTCGATTTATGTTGACTTGCACGGCACAGGGACTGTCGACGAACGTCGGCTCGAGAACATCATTGGGGATATACTTGATCTAAGTCCGCGTGGCATCCGACAACGTTTGGTATTAAGCCGACCCATTTATGCAAGAACTGCAGCCTATGGTCACTTTGGCCGTGCTGCAGAAATAGATGGTGGCTTTTCATGGGAAAAACTTGACCTGGTCGATGACCTTAAGTCTGCATTTGCATAACATCTCTCCCATGCCTCAAGAATCAAGAACGTTGTCCTATATCCATTACGGGCGTCGGCGTGGCCGGCCAGAGAGACCGCATCGACAAGAATTGCTCAAAACCATGCTTTCAACAATTTCTGTGTCATTGGAAAATGTAGCGGCTCGCAGCTTAGACCCTCGATCTCTGTTCCCCTCTAATACGACAGAAATATGGCTGGAAATTGGATACGGAGCTGGAGAGCATCTTTCAACATTAGCGCAACGCAACCCGAAAGTGGGCTTTCTGGGATGCGAACCATTTCTTAACGGTGTATCGAGGCTTCTCAGACAAATTGAAACGGATAAACTTTGTAACGTCCGCGTTCTTGTTGATGATGGAAGAAAAATGATGGAAGCCCTCGTGCCAGCCAGCATTAGTCGCATTTTTGTGCTGTTTCCAGACCCATGGCATAAAAGGCGTCATCATAAGCGACGTTTAATCTCAACTAATAGCGTTTCTGAGTTTGCTCGCATCATGCACTCGGGTGGATTGTTGCGCCTAGCAACCGATCATGATGAGTACTGTCGCTGGTCTTTAAGCCACCTCCTTGCCAACCCGAACTTTCAATGGACAGCAGAATGTGCCAACGATTGGCTATGCCGCCCCCCCGACTGGCCACCAACCAGATACGAAAGGAAGGCGATTGTCGCTGGGAGACAACCAACCTTTCTATCTTTTTCTCGAATTTAAAAAAGAATAAAAGTACTATGAACGTTGGTAAGCCTCGCCTAGAATAGGGCTTTGATGTTATCTCCAGTGAGCTTCTTGATCAGGAATGGGCGTTGGCCCATTTTTTTGTCGTAAAGCAATCGGTGCCAGCATCTGCAGGGACTCGGAACTTATGGGCACAGACTATCGCATAGGTGAGATTGAAAAGATCCTAACGCCAACTCTTCATGGAATGGGCTTCAATCTTGTTCGAGCTCTCATAGACGGCAAGAAGAACCCTCGGCTTCAGGTCATGGTTGAGCGACAGGACTGTCATAACGTTAGCATCAATGACTGTACAGCGGTGAGCCGCGCGTTATCAGCATTATTGGACATAGAGGATCCGATTCCTAGCACATACGTATTGGAAGTTAGCTCCCCTGGCACTGATCGTCCATTGGTTGCGATAACTGACTATGAGCGATTTTTGGGTCGCTACGCACACCTTGAAATTGAGCCTCCCATCTCCGGAAGGAGACACTATCGCGGTATTCTCGATGGCGTTGATAATGGCGCGGTAAAAATTTTAGCTCAAGACGGGGTGTTTCTTGTTCCGTTTACACAGATCAGAAAAGCTAAACTAGTCCCTACAAAAGAAGAAGTAGCCGTTCTGAAACAAGACGCGTCACAGGTAAGGAAATATGATGACTAATGGGGATGTGGAGTTTGCAACCAGTCACAATCGGCTGGAATTGTTGCAGGTGGCAGATGCAGTTGCTCGAGAAAAAGGCATAGAACGCGAAACTGTGTTAGGCGCGATGGAGGAGGCAATACAGAAAGCGGCACGATCAAAATATGGCATGGAGCATGAAATCCGAGCAGAAATTGACCAAAAGACTGGTGATATTCGCGTATTCCGATGTATGGAAGTATGTGAAGACGTGGAGAATGATGCCACTGAAATATCTGTAGCGGAGGCTCGTGAACGGAACCCAGATGCTCGTACCGGAGACATTCTAGCTGAGCCCCTACCGCCAATTGATTTTGGACGAATAGCCGCGCAAACCGCAAAGCAAGTGATCGTGCAAAAAGTTAGAGAGGCGGAACGAGAAAGACAGTATGAGGAGTATAAGGATCGTGTTGCCGAGATAGTTAATGGCCTCGTCAAACGCGTCGAGTACGGCAATGTCACCGTTGATTTGGGAAGAGCGGAAGCAGTGGTGCGACGAGATGAAATGCTGCCACGAGAAACCTTTCGTCAAGGTGACCGCATCCGCGCTTACATATACGACGTTCGCCGCGAGCTCCGAGGTCCTCAAATATTTCTTTCCCGCACTCATCCACACTTTATGGCAAAGCTATTTTCCCAAGAAGTGCCCGAAGTTTATGACGGCATTGTAGAGATTAAAGCCGTTGCTCGAGATCCTGGTAGCCGTGCCAAAATTGCTGTTCTCTCAAATGATTCTAGCGTAGACCCCGTCGGAGCATGTGTCGGCATGAGAGGAAGCCGTGTCCAAGCGGTTGTAAGTGAGCTACAGGGTGAGAAAATTGATATCATCAATTGGTCTACTGACGCGGCAACATTTATTGTTAACGCACTCGCTCCGGCAGAAGTTTCCAAGGTCGTGCTTGACGAGGACGTACAGCGTATTGAGGTTGTGGTTCCGGATGAACAACTGAGTTTAGCCATTGGACGCCGGGGCCAGAACGTCCGATTAGCGTCGCAACTAACCGAATGGGACATTGATATACTTACAGAAGCCGAGGAATCTGAGCGACGACAAGAAGAATTCCGGCAACGTACCCAGTTGTTTATTGATTGCCTTGACGTTGATGAGGTGGTTGCACAGCTTCTCGTTATTGAAGGCTTTACAACGATTGAGGTACTGGCCTTCATCTCAGTTGAGGAACTTCTAGAAATTGAGGGTTTCGATGAGGATGTAGCTCGAGAATTACATGATCGAGCTAACGCATATTTACAGAAACTGAATGAGCAACACGAAATGCAACGAATCAAGCTTGGAGTGGTTGATGAGGTTGCACAAATAGATGGTCTGACGCCCAACATGCTCGTTAGAATTGGCGAGCAGGGCATCAAATCACTTGATGACCTTGGAGACCTCGCTAGCGATGAACTCATGGATCTACTCCCAGATAGTGGAATAACTGAACAGCAAGCAAACACCATAATCATGGCGGCGCGCGCCCATTGGTTTGGAGACCAGCTAGTTGATGAGGAACCACCTGCTGCAACTTCGGGCAAGGAGTCAGGTGATGGTGATGAGCTTAGCGCGAATGGCAAATAAAAACGCGCCCCGAAGCCCTGAGCGACGTTGCATACTGACGCGGAAGGTCGCCAACACTGATCAATTGCTTCGCTTTGTAATATCTCCAGATAGCAAGGTGGTCATAGACTTAGCATGTTCATTGCCTGGGCGTGGCCTCTGGCTTACTGCAAGTCGGACAGCGTTGGAGCGTGCTATTGATGGCAATCTTTTTTCACGCGTTGCCAAATGCCCAGCCACCGTAGATACTTCGCTCGTTGACAATGTTGAAGCCGGACTTGCTAACAGGGCGCTTAATTACCTGGGTCTTGCGCGCCGTTCGCAACGGATTGTTACCGGGTACCAGCAAGTGATGTTAGCGCTGAAAGCAGGAGATGTAGCTGTGCTTGTTAGTGCTGGGGACGGTGCTGTGGGTGGTCGCAAAAAACTTGAGTCACTTGCAAAAGAACTTTCTCACGTTCAATGCTTGCTTATCGCTGAAATGAGCTTGGCGCTAGGCCGACAGAATGTGGTACATGCTGCAATGAAACGAGGGTCTCTAGCATCACGATTCATGGTAGAAGTCACCAAACTCTCGGCTTTTCGTGAAACCCCAGAGTATCATCCACTAACTAAGCACTAACATAAATAAAAGGTATACAACCGCTGTATGAGCAATACTGAAACACCAAAGGAAAAGAAATCACTGAGTATTTCGGCGTCACGACGCGCCGAACTCAAAAAAACAATTGGTTCTGGCCAAGTGCGCCAAAGCTTTTCCCATGGTCGATCAAAAACCGTTCAAGTTGAAGTAAAAAAGAAGCGCACCATATCTGATTCGCCCCCACAACCAGTAAAGCCACCTCCACTCAAAGCTGCTGTTAAGAAAGACCCTCCCCCTCCTGAACCTACTTCTATCGATACGTCAGCAAGCGAGACTGAACCCGCTAAAGTTCGTGTCATGCTTAGAACTCTTACAGACCAAGAGAAAGACGCCAGAGCCAAAGCCCTTGAGGGGGCAATAAAAGCTGATGAAGAGGCTCGGCAACGCGCTGAAGCAGAGACCACCCGAAGAGTACAAGAAGAAGCAGAACTTGCCCGTGAACGTGAGAAAGCCGATCAGCGCAGCAAAAAAGAAGAGGAGCGTAAGCGAACCGAAGCAGAAACACGAAGGAAAGCAGAAGAGCAGGCAGCCCAACGGCTACAGAGTGATTCCGACGAAGATGCAACGGATGCTGAGGCCCGACGCAAGCCAAGCCGCGGCGCTGACAAACCGCGTTTAGGAACACAACGTCGAATGGCCCCAAGGAGAAGATCTGGAAAACTTACAGTTTCCCAAGCCCTCAATGACAATGAGCGTGTACGCAGTCTTGCGTCAATGCGCCGAGCTCGTGAGAGAGAAAAGCGCGCAGCCGCCACTGATACAACGCCGCCCGAAAAAATCATCCGAGACGTTGTCATACCAGAAATAATCACAGTTCAAGAGCTAGCCAATCGCATGGCGGAGCGTGGCGTTGATGTGGTCCGCCAGCTGATGAACAACGGGGTCATGGCCACGATACATCAGGAAATTGATGGGGACACGGCTGAGCTAGTAGTTGCAGAGTTTGGCCATCGATACCAACGTGTCAGTGAGTCCGATGTAGAAATCGGACTGCAAGGTGATCCTGATGACGATAAATTATTGAGTCCTCGAGCTCCGATTGTCACTGTTATGGGGCATGTTGACCATGGCAAAACCTCTCTTCTTGATGCTCTGAGAAAAACACATATTACCAGCGGGGAAGCTGGCGGTATTACCCAGCACATCGGTGCATACCAGATAAGGACTGAGCCAGGCCGGTCAATTACTTTTATAGATACACCTGGCCATGAAGCATTCACGGCAATGCGGGCGCGAGGAGCCGGGGTCACTGATATTGTAGTTTTGGTAGTGGCAGCCGATGACGGAATCATGCCACAAACAATCGAAGCTATAGACCATGCAAAAGCCGCCAAGGCATCAATAATTGTCGCTATAAACAAGATTGACCGAAAAGATGCTGATGCAGATCGCGTCCGACGCGATCTTTTGCAACACGAGATCGTAGTTGAAACGATGGGTGGTGAAACTCAAGCGGTTGAAATTTCAGCAACCGAGGGAACAAACCTCCATCAGCTCGAAGAAGCAATCTTATTGCAAGCGGACCTCTTGGAGCTTCGCGCCAACCCGAAGCGCAAGGCACAAGGCACAGTCATTGAGTCTAAAGTTGATCGTGGCCGAGGGATTACGGCAACGGTATTAATCCAACGTGGCACTTTACACGTTGGTGATGTCGTCATAGCAGGTCATGAATCGGGCAAAGTTCGAGCGTTGATCAATGATCTTGGTGAGTCACTCTCAGAGGCAGGCCCATCAACTCCCGTGGAAGTGCTCGGCCTTAATGGACTTCCTTATGCAGGGGATGAATTTGCCGTTGTCGACAATGAAAGCAGAGCGCGAGAAGTAGCAGAATTTCGTTCCCGTCGTGCCCGCCAAAAAAGAATCGCTGGGACAACGGGATCACTTGAAAAAATGTTCTCACAAATCAAAGATAATGAACTAAAAGAACTTTCCGTTCTTATAAAAGCCGACGTCCATGGCTCCCTTGAAGCGATAACTAGCGCGATTATAAGTCTCTCAAATGAGGAGGTGGCAGTTCGTATTCTGCACAGCGGGGTGGGTGCAATCAGTGAATCCGATGTGGACCTTGCCACAACTTCGGATGCGCTAATAATTGGATTCAATGTACGTGCAAATAGCCAGGCGCGTGATAGCGCTCGAAGCAGAGGTGCGGAGATTCGTTATTATTCAGTAATATATGAATTAGTAAACGAGATAAAGAGCGCCCTAGGCGGCTTGTTGTCACCGGATATTAATGAGCACCTAATAGGTAACGCCGAAGTTCTTGAAGTCTTCAAGATATCGAAGGTAGGAAGAGTTGCCGGATGTCGAGTCAGTGAAGGTTTGATGCGACGCACAGCTCGTGTCAGGCTGCTACGAGACGATATTGTGGTACATGAAGGCACACTCAGTTCCCTTAAACGTTTTAAAGAGGATGCTCGTGAAGTTCGAGAGGGGATGGAATGCGGAATGTCTTTTAGTAACTTTCAAGACGTCAAGACGGGTGATGTAATAGAAGCCTTTGAGATTGAGGAAATCGCGCGCAGTTTATAGACCAAGACCCTGCCTTTAGGGCGGATTAAGAATGACCCGTTACAACATGCATAACAACCGCCGCGCTCTACGTGTTGGAGAAGCAATGCGTCACGTGCTATCTGACCTTCTCACAACGGACACAAACTTAGATCACTCTCTTGGTAGGATCTCTATCACAGTCAGCGAGGTGAGAGTTACTCCAGATCTTCGTCACGCCTTTGCTTACGTGCTGCCTCTTGGGGGAAAAACAACTGAGGCTGTTATTGAAGCTCTAACGCGCTCAGCACCAAAATGGCGAGGCCCTGTTGCAAGGGCGTTAAATCTAAAATACGCACCCTTAATAGAGTTCAGGATTGACCAATCCTTCAACAATGCCGAAAAAATTGATACAGCACTCCAAGAGTACGATTCTAGAAGCTCTCTATCTACAACCACTCAAACCTCTAACAATGAGCACACCAGCACTTCAAGGGATTAATGGATGGCTCGTCGTTGACAAGCCTTCCGGTCCGACATCTGCAAAGATTGTTTCTGTAGCAAAACAGATACCTGATGTTCGCAAAGCGGGCCATGCAGGCACTTTAGACCCTCTTGCCACTGGGGTGCTGCCAATCGCCTTCGGCGAAGCCACGAAGACAATCCGACATGTCATGGAAGGTCTGAAACAATACGAGTTTACCATTAACTGGGGAGAGGAACGCAGTACAGATGACTCTGAAGGTATTGTTATAGCCTCGACTGAATCGCGCCCAACACAACAGGAAATTGAATCTGCGCTTCTTACGTTTATCGGCATAACTTACCAAATTCCACCCATATATTCTGCTTTAAAAGTTAATGGTCAACGCGCGTACAGGCTGGCTCGGTGCGGACAAACTCCCGAGCTAAAGCCAAGAGAAATTTTGATCCGCCGATTCTCACTCATCGCTATCCCTAACCGTGATAGCGCGTTCTTCAAATTACAATGTGGCAAAGGAACCTACGTCCGTGCTTTGGCTCGTGACCTATCACACCATCTCGGCACATTCGGTTATGTTTCTAGCCTTCGACGCACACAGACTGGACCTTTCCATGAAAAACAATCGATTTCGTTAGAAAAGCTTCAACGTCTGAGGCATAGTTCTTGTGTTTTGAAGTATCTGCTGCCGCTTAGAACTGCGCTGGCCGACATCCCGGCGCTAAGTATAGACGGACAGAGTGCTGACAGACTGCGTCGTGGCCAAGCTGTCCATGTTTCGGGCGCCGACAGCGGTACTGCTGTTATTCTGGTGTCTGGTCAACCGATAGCTCTGGCAAGCCTCGACTCTGGTTGGGTGCGACCAAAAAGAGTTTTCAACCTCTGATATAAGGAAAAACGATGTCGATTACCACTGAGCGTAAACAAGAATTAATTGGTGAGTATGCAGCAAAGTCTGAGGATACAGGTTCTCCTGAAGTACAAGTCGCAATTCTCACCGAGCGAATCGTAAACCTAACCGAGCATTTCAAGACTCACCAAAAAGATGTGCATTCCCGGCAAGGACTATTGCGTATGGTCAGCAGGCGCAGGAGACTGCTAGATTATCTTAAGAGTCGCAACCCTGACCGATATGGCACACTGATACAGAGGTTAGGATTGCGTAAGTAAACGTCTGAATGGGTTTTAGCCAATTGCACGAGGCAATTCACGTTGCTTCGTGGTGGTTTAGCCTAAAGACCTACACTCGGAGTACGAAGAGATAACCACTGTTACTGTGATTCAACAGATACCGCTTTGATCAGAAGACTGGGTCGATGACCGTGGCAAGCTGCAATAAGGCAGCTGTTTGTCACTAGGAAGGATAAATTGATGTTCTCTAAGTTTCGCAAAGAGATGGACTGGGGTGGTCGACCGCTAATTATTGAGACAGGGCATTTGGCCCGCCAAGCGGATGGAGCCGTTCTGATCACTTATGGTGAAACAGTTGTTCTCTGCACTGCAGTAGCACAAAAATCATCTCGACAGGGTGTTGATTTTTTTCCTCTAACAGTCAATTACCAAGAAAAATCTTTTGCTGCAGGCAAAATACCGGGGGGCTTTTTCAAACGTGAGGGGAGACCCTCCGAAAAGGAAACTCTCACTTCCCGTCTCATCGATCGGCCTATTAGACCATTGTTTGCCAAAGGATTTCTTAACGAAACCCAAGTCATCTGTACCGTGCTCTCCCATGACCTTGAGAATGACCCAGATATTGTAGCCTTAATTGGCGGATCGGCTGCTCTTACGCTATCTGGAATCCCGTTCCTAGGTCCGGTCGGCGCAGCTCGAGTCGGTTATATTGATGACCAATATGTACTCAATCCGGATTTAGAGGCACGCAAAATAAGCTCTCTAGACCTTGTTGTGGCTGGAACGCATGAGGGGGTTTTAATGGTTGAGTCAGAGGCCTCAGAGCTCACTGAAAAGATCATGCTAGAAGCCGTTACATTTGGACAAAAAATGTTTCAACCAGTGCTAGATCTCGTAATATCTCTTGCTGAAGAGTGTGCGAAGGAACCTTGGGAATTACCCACAATAGAAGACCACAGTGAGCTACAACAACGGGTACAAGAGATGGCAGAAGCAAAGCTTCGTCATGCATACGAGACACCACAAAAACAAGAACGCCAAGACCAGATCGCAGCAATTCGCCAGCATGTAAATGACACGTTGGAGGAAGAGGGAGGGGATTCAACTGTCGCTGCGACAGTTTTTAAAAAACTAGAACGTGATATTGTGAGAGGCGACATTCTACAAACCAAACGGCGGATCGATGGACGCGACACACGGACAGTACGTCCTATAAGTGCAGAGGTCGGTCTGCTACCTCGAGCACACGGTTCAGCTGTCTTCACACGTGGAGAGACACAGGCGCTTGTCGTAACAACACTCGGAACTGGTCAGGACGAACAAATTATCGATGCTTTGGAAGAGGAGTATCGGGAACGATTTATGCTGCACTATAATTTTCCTCCTTATTCAGTTGGCGAGGCAAGCTTTTTACGTAGTCCAGGGCGACGTGAAATCGGACACGGAAAACTGGCGTGGAGAGCAATAAAGGCTCTACTGCCAACACATGAAGACTTTCCATATACCCTCAGAGTTGTCTCTGAAATCACTGAATCTAACGGGTCATCGTCAATGGCAACAGTCTGTGGAACCTCGCTGTCACTGATGGATGCGGCGGTCCCAATGAGGGCCCCAGTAGCGGGCATTGCAATGGGCCTCATCCTTGAAGAATCAAACTACGTTGTACTATCCGATATTCTAGGTGATGAAGACCATCTCGGTGATATGGATTTTAAGGTCGCTGGCACAGCAGAAGGTGTCACGGCCCTACAAATGGATATCAAGGTGCAGGGAGTAACCGAACAAATTATGAGCGACGCCCTTGAGCAAGCACGCGAAGGGCGACTTCACATTTTGAATGAAATGAACGCAGCGCTCTCTGCAGCGCGGGTAGAGGTTAACGCCTACGCACCTCGAATTACTACAATCAATATCCCACGGGATAAGATTAGAGAAGTTATTGGTACTGGAGGCAAAGTTATTAGAGACATATGTGAGCAGACCAATGCCAAAATCGATATCGAGGATGACGGAACTATTAAGATCGCCGCAACTGAGGCAAGCTCCGGAGATAACGCCATTCAGATGATTCGTGACATCGTCGCTGAACCAGAGGTCGGAATGATATATTTGGGAAAGGTAGTGAAAACACTAGACTTCGGTGCTTTTGTTAACTTTATTGGTACTCGTGATGGATTAGTTCACATAAGCGAATTAGCAGATAGGCGGGTAAATTCCGTGACAGATGTTGTGAAAGAAGGACAAGAGGTGAAAGTCAAAGTATTAGGCATAGATGATCGTGGCAAGGTGCGATTGAGCATGAAGGCTGTTGACCAAGCCACTGGTGCCGACCTTTCGAAAAAGGAAGATGCACAGACTCAATAACATAGCCAGTGGTCCTAGCCGACACACGGGCCTTCTATTGCTATAATATAGTTCCTCGTTAATCTGGTGGGGTATAGATCGCGTCCCAGCAAAAAACTCTGTAAGGTAAGAACCTTGAAACCACTAAACCCAATACTTCTTTCAGGCCGAGAAGTCCTACCTCTAGTTGAGGGCGGCAAAGGAGTAGGCATAACTAATGGTCATTGTTCAGGAGCTTGGGCTGCTGCTGGCGGTGTAGGCACATTTTCAGGCGTAAATGCTGACTCTTACGACGAAAATGGTGATATTATACCCCAAATCTATAGTAGCCGTACTCGACTAGAACGGCACGAAGAACTAATTGCCTATGCCATCCAAGGTGGAATAACTCAAGCAAGGATTGCACACGAAACTGCTTTGGGTGAGGGCCGAATTCACATAAACGTTCTTTGGGAAATGGGGGGCGCCGAACGAGTCCTTCAAGGAGTCTTAGAAGGCGCTCGCGGCCTCATTCATGGAATTACTTGTGGGGCCGGCATGCCATATCGTCTTGGCGAAATCGCTGCTCGGTATCGTGTAAATTATTACCCGATTGTTTCATCAACACGGGCTTTCCGTGCCCTGTGGAAACGAGCCCATCACAAGTTTTCCGAATGGCTTGGAGGTATCGTCTATGAAGATCCGTGGCGTGCTGGCGGTCATAATGGTTTATCAAATAGCGAAGACCCTGAATTACCAGAGGATCCATATCCACGTGTAGTTGCCCTGCGTCGCGACATGCGATTGTTTGGCTTGGATGAGACCCCAATATTAATGGCTGGTGGAGTGTGGTACTTGAGAGAGTGGCAGGACTGGATAGGAAATCCAGACCTCGGCCCAATCGCGTTTCAGTTCGGAACACGGGGATTGCTAACTCAAGAAAGTCCAATTCCTAATGTGTGGAAACAGCGACTGACTAGTC
>DDZV01000005.1 GCA_002346475.1 Acidobacteria bacterium UBA2999
CCGCCACTAGTTCGTTCCAGGATTTCTGGGAAGGCCCCATGGTTTGGCTGCACAACTGGTACACCGCAGGCCATAGCTTCAAGAAGATAAAGGCCTTTGGGTTCGCAATAAGTACTTGGCACCGATAACACATCGATTGAACGCAAGAACGAAACCTTTTGTTCTCGGTTCAGTGTTCCGTGGTAATGAAATTCATTCTCTAAACCCCATTCTTGTAACTGGTTTTCAATGTTTTGCAAATAGGGACGATGTTCAGGTGCCAAATAGCCTGCTACTTCAAGTCGTGCAGGTCCAAGTTGGCGGTCCTTGCGGAAAACCCGATATGCCTTTGCCAACAAATCAAGACTTTTTTCAGGTGCCACTCTAGCTAAGTAGCCAATCGTAAATGGATCAGATGTTAACCGAGTACGTCCACCTGGACTGAGATCTTCAAGTGAAACACCTAACGGTACGACACGGATTCGATCTAGGGGAATACCTAGATAATCTGACATGAAAGTTTTGTAGTAATCACTTACTGCAATGAACATGTCAACGTTTGGGATTTGTTGACGAATTAATTCCAGTGCACGTGTACGATGTTCTTGTGGCAACCCTTCTAAGAATAAATCTTCGCCTTGCAAGGTAACGCAGAGAGGTTGGCCTGTGGCATGCTTGATGGGGCCCGCGAGTCCGATTAATATCGCATTGGGCAAGTTGATTACTTCGTAAGGTTTTTCATTGCGAACCCAGTGAACGATTTTTTTGATTTCTTTGTTTTGAGGTCCATGTTCACCGAGGAGTGTGGCAACAGTGAGGGCACCCAGTGCTTTTGGGTTGACCTCGATCGATCGTTTTGAAACTAAGTTGAGAAAGGATCTTGAATCCCAGAGACGATCGAGTAGCCATGGAGTTTTTCGAAAGAGCGCCAGGTGCTGCTGTAGATAGATACTTACACCGCCCAACAGAATACGGTCCTCGCTGACATTCTCTTGATCTACTCGTGTTGGTGTATATACCGGCATCAACGTGACATCATGGCCTTGCCGAAGAAGTTCTGTCGCAAGCGCATTGTCACGTAGACAGCTTCCGCAGTACATTTCAGCTGCCCCAGCGGTAATTGAAAGGATTCTCACAGCGTAATTCCTAGTTTAGATTGTACGTTCAGATGCTGATGGAAGGAAATGAGGGTCTTTAGAGTGCCACGCTATAATGACAGCATGTCGTTAAAACTTCGGCTACCTCTGCCAGAGCAGGCACTGCCTGGACGATCTGAGCCAATGACTCTAACCAACCGCCATTACGTCAATAATCATCCTTTGATGGGTCCTTTTCCATCTGGATTTGAGCAAGCATTGTTTGGGATGGGATGTTTTTGGGGTGCGGAGCGTATTTTCTGGGAGACCCCAGGTGTATATACCACTGCTGTTGGTTATGCTGGCGGATCTACTCCAAATCCGACTTACCGTGAAGCATGTTCAGGGATGACGGGACATACAGAGGTAGTCTTTGTTGTTTTTGACCCTGTTCAAACATGCTATGAAGTTATGTTAAAAGTTTTCTGGGAAAATCACGATCCAACACAGGGGATGCGTCAAGGCAATGACATGGGTACGCAGTATCGGTCAGCAATCTATTGTTCTTCGCCCGAGCAACGAAAGGTAGCTGAGGCCTTGCGATTAGTGTACGAGGATAAGCTCACCTTGGCCGGGCATGGTGCTATCACGACTGAGATCAAGGATCAGCAGACACTCTATTATGCTGAGGATTATCATCAGCAGTATCTAGCTAAGAATCCTGGAGGCTATTGTGGTCATGGTGGCACTGGTGTTAGTTGTCCAGTGAGGATCCATGTCTAACTGGCAAATGGGGATTTGCCCATTAAGGTATTGTTTGAATCATGAGTAGAGTTCATTACGCGAACATTGGTGCTACGAAGGAGCAGGAGATGCTCCGGGCTTCAAACAAAGTCAAACTAATTGATGAGGCTTTGGAAGGTCTTGGCATTGACGCATTGCCTGGAGGCATCTACGGGTTCACTTTCTCGCCTGCGCTTCACAATTCTCCATTGTTCCGTGCAAAGCATTTTCGTTCTTACGAAATACACAAATTAGATGATGGACTTATTTATTTGATTGGTTTTGTGAAAAACGTTGATGCCACCCGGTTTAAGGATACGAAAGAGACTTTTGATATTCTGATTCAACCAGAGCCTGAGCCAGAGGCTGATGTCCTATTAACAATTCCATATTCTTGTATTAGCCAGCATCAACAGTTTGCAGTGCCCACTGATCATGGAATTAAGATATCAGTAACTCCACAAAATACTAATTAATACCTAACTTGAGTGATTTGGTTCACGTTCAACTGGTCTTGCAGGATCGTTTGACCATTCCGACCATGATCCTGGATAGAGCCGAGCACCAGAAAGGCCGGCTTGTTCCATTGCCAGCAAGTTATGGCATGCAGTGACCCCTGACCCGCAGTACATCGTAGTTTTTTCAGGAGGGGTATCACCCAATACGGCTGAGAATTGTTTCCGAAGTACGGCAGGCGGTAAAAACATGTTGTCTGAATCGAGGTTGTTTTTAAAAAAATAGTTTTTTGCTCCGGGGATGTGCCCAGCGGCACGATCAAGTGACTCGCTAACACCCTGGTAACGCTCTGGTGCGCGTGCATCAACCAAGAGATTTTCAGATCTAGCGAGGCCATGCATTACTTGTTTGGTATCGAGAAGTTTGTGTTGCTGTGGAGAACCACTGAAGGTCACAGACGGATTAGTGTCGAGACCGCTTTGTATTTTTTTGTTTTCGAGGGTCCATTTTTTAAAACCACCATCAACGACAGCTACTGCAGCGTGGCCGAGATATCGAAGCATCCACCAAAGCCGTGCTGCGTACATGCCAGTGTCCTGGTCGTAGCACACAACCTGCTTGTCACGGGTAATGCCCAATTGACTAAAAGTATTGGTTATTGACTCTGGGGCAGGTAGAGGGTGGCGTCCACTTGTTGCTGTTTTGGGACCAGATAAGTCCTTCGACAAGCTTGCATACACTGCTCCTTGAATGTGTCCGGCAAGGTACTGTTCGAAGCCCCATTCTTTGTTGCGAAGATCATATCGACAATCCACAACAACCCAAGAAGGGTCTGCCAGACAAGTGGAAAGCTGACTTGTCGATATAAGCGTTTGATACATGACGTTTCAAACTCTCTATGACTGTTAGCTATTTGCTTCTAAGGCCGAAATGCGTTTCTGTAGTGGTGGATGGGTGGAAAAAAACATTGCCCATCCCCGCCGACCATTAATTTTTAATGTGGCTAGTGATTCATGGTGAGACTCAACCATCTCAGTATTTGCCATGAGGCGTTTCAGTGCACCGACCATTTTTTCTCGACCAGCTAAACGTGCGCCTTCAGCATCAGCTTTGAATTCACGGTAACGAGAGAACCACGAAGTGACTAGTGAGCCAAGAATGCCAAGCACAACTTGCAGCACCATAATGATCATAAACTCAAGCATCCAGCTACTACGAGAGTTGCTTGAACGAGTGATCGCATTGACAATTACATAAGCAATAATCCGAGCAAAGAACATGACAAAGGCATTAATAATGCCTTGTAACAGTGTCATCGTGACCATGTCGCCGCTACCAATGTGGGCTATTTCATGAGCAAGGACACCTTCAACTTCATCTCGGCGCATCGAACGAAGCAGTCCTGTCGAGACAGCCACGAGACTTCTTTTTTTACTTGGTCCAGTTGCAAAAGCGTTTAATTCTGATGAGTCGTAAACTCCTACCTCTGGCGTTGGCAAGTTTGCTTGTTGGGCAAGTCTAGAGACAGTCTGATATACCCAATCCAGTTCTTCTTGACCAGTCTGACCCTGAATAAGTTTGACGCCTGTAGCCTTTTTCGCAACCCAGCGTGACATTTGAAGCGAAATAAATGATCCACCCATACCCCAGACAAGACACAAGACTGCCAATGCTTGGATGTCGAGTCCGTACGGGGTTATGTATTGTCCAATGCCAAATACAGACATCAGGACAGACAGCGTTAGGACAATGACGATATTTGTAACGAGGAAGAGAAATATTCGCTTACCCATAGTAAATCAGCATAGCATGACTACTTCTTTTTAGTCAGTTGTGTCGCGAGTTGATGCAGGAATAATCCAACGTCGGTGACAACACCGACGGTTTGCATTGAGCCCCGGTCACTCAACTTTGTAACAACAGCTGGATTTATATCAACGCAGACAACTCTGACCCACGACGGCAGCATGTTGCCAACTCCGATACTGTGCAGCATCGAGGACAACATAAGGACGAGCTGTACGTCAGCTAGGGCAGTGGCATAATTATCCTGCGCCACAGTGAGATCCATGATCGTATCCGGGAGTGGGCCATCATCACGAATACTTCCTGCCAGGATGTAGTCAACATTGCGTTTTGCGCACTCGTACATTACGCCCGATTGGAGCACACCGGATTCTACAGCCTGACGGATGCCGCCCGCCCTGTTTACAACGTTAATGGCAGCCATGTGGTTACGATGCCCTTGTTCAACAGCGACGCCAGCAGCAAGATCGATCCCCAGTGAAGTTCCTGAAAGTGCATATTCAATATCGTGAACTGCGAGGGCGTTACCGGCGAGCACAACATCAACAAAGCCATTGCGAATGAGAGTCGAGAAGTGTTCCACCCCGCCAGTGTGTACAACAACTGGGCCCGCGACTACTGCAATCCGCCCGCCCTCTTGTTTGACTTCTTGCATCATCGCTGCAATTCGCCCAACACTAGCTTCAACACGTCGTTCGGAGGAGACGTCGTTGCTCATGAAGGCAAAGCCAAGGCGGTCGCGCTCACGATACTCTGGGAGCACCCGAATCCCTCCATGTCCGCAAACAACCATTTCTCCTTTAAGAACATCTCGGAGTTTACGGCACTCTGCCTGATTGTTATTCAGAACAATAACTGCATCCATTCTTTGTTTTTTGACTTCTACCCACTGTCCATTACGTCGAATATGTGTCTTATGATTAGTGGTTGAATAAAAATCATCAGGCACACACTGATCCTTTTCAGCAGGCTTGAATTCAGCATCCTGTTGTTGCACTGGATGACAGCCATATAGAGTCAGCTGTTGCAGTAAATCGTCTAGGGTTTCACGTTTTGAAGCCATCAAGCGCATCTGGATGCGCGAAACATCGTCGTTCGTCCTGCCGATATCAAAGTCAACGACCTCGTATGAGGCATTGAGTTCAATAATCTTGTCGAAAATTGCGCTCAGGTGACCTGAGTCAATTAAATGACCTGTAGCTTCAATTGTTTCGCTGGCTGCCATAGTTCCATTATGTGCCGAGAACTCAAGCGACAGATAACTTAGTGAAAAATTGATTGTTTCTGAAGAAATTTCAGGCTATTGCCTTTTCTTCACTGGAACGCTTGTCGTTTTCAATAGGTTTGGAGAGTTGTGCCACCTTAACGTCCCATGCAAGTCCAAGAAGCTGCAGTGACCGAATTCCAATCCAGTTCATGTCAAACTCATACCAGGCTAGTCCGTGGCGGGCTGAAGTTGGATGCGCGTGATGATTGTTATGCCAGCCTTCTCCAAATGTCAGCAGGGCAATCCACCAGTTATTAGTGGAGTCGTCACGAGTATTGAAGCGCTGCGATCCCCACATGTGTGTCCCAGAGTTTACGAGCCACGTGACGTGCAGCAGAAATGTTGTTCGGAAAAAGATGCCCCAAAGGACGTAGGGAATGCCGCCAAACACTAACAATCCTAAGCCGACGACGACCTGTGGCACCCAGTGCCAACGTGTTAACCATACATAAAAACGAACACGTGATAAGTCTGGAGCGTACTTGCCTAGGATTTCAGTGTTGGAATGTAGACCATGCCCCGAAAGGATCCAACCCATGTGGGCCCAGTACCCGCCTTCTCGTGGTGTGTGGGGGTCTCCATCACGATCAGAGTTTTGATGGTGGATACGGTGTGTCGCTACCCAAAAGATAGGACCGCCTTCCATCGCCAGGGTTGCACATACGGCTAAGAAATACTCAACTGGCTTAAATGTTTTGTAGCTGCGATGAGTCAGTAGCCGGTGATAAGACATTCCGATACCAAGCATCCCAGCAACGAAATATAGGACAACAGCAGAGAGAATGGCACCGAGGTCGATAAAGAAGAACGCAGCAATAGCAAGAATATGGAAAATTGCCAGTATGGTACCCGTTTGCCAGTTGAAGCCTTGCTGATTTCTTCGGCCGTACACATCAACAGGTGCAGAAAGATTACTTGATGTCATGTGTTCCTTTGAAAATCCTACGTGGAATGTTCATACGATAACAGGTTTATTAGACTCTGAGCCAGTCCGCCTGCCAATCCACGACCATTTCCTTAATAGTTTTTCGACTCTGGATGTTGTCTGATAGGACAGTTCTAGCTAGTTCTGGGAGTTCAGTGTCACTGGCAAATCTAAGTCCAATAAGTTGATTCACGGTAAAGTGATCGATTTTATTCTGTAAGTCTGGCGGAAGCAGTTTCGCTAATCTTAGGCGCATTTCTAGACGAATAATCCGATCTTGAACCGTGAGTGTAAAAACACGTACATAGAAAAAAATCAGCAACAGCCCTACGGCAACAAATAAAGCCATAAGAGCATCTAGCGAGAAGGCTACGATGACGCGATACAGTGACCATAAAGTATTAGCTACAACGATAGCGAATGTAAAACGCCAGGCAAGAGGTGGCATTCTGAAATGATTTTTAAAATTCTGTACTTCCTTGTCGGCCATGCGTTACGCTCCTGACTCATGAGTTACCGGGTCAACAACCAAATACCATAACAGGTTTGGCTACCGATTGAGTGTCTAGGTTGCAGTGGGTGATTCCACAACAAAGTCTGTCCACTCAGAAATTTTCCCATCCACTAAATAGAAAATCCCAATAACCGTGATGTCGAATTTTGTGTCCGGAAGTGTAAACCGGTCTATGCGTTCATTCACGACAATTGGCCCGCGTGCCCATGTATCAAGAATTTCAAATTCTGCCGAAGTTGCATTGTCACCAAAGGTTTTAAGAAATTCGACGATAGCTTGAGGGCCTTCAACCATAGGGATGTTTTGGCTTGCTCTGTACTTACAGTCTGTCGTCAAGAATGAAGCCATTTTGTCCCAATCAAACGGGACAAGAAAGGTAGCGCAGAAGCCATTGACTACACTAATGTTTTCCTGTTCTTCCGGAGCAGGTTGGGATGCATCAACTTGGTGAGGCATGCTGATTGCAGCCATAGTGCCAACACTGCCGGTTGCAAGAAACTTTCTCCGTGTTACGTGGTTAGTGGATTTTCGCATATCCTTGTTCCCCCCTGTCTGCCTAAGTTTGTCATGATTGATAATAGAGCGGTTAGATTAAATAGTTTTTAGAATTTAGTGAACAATTCAGAAAAACAGTTAAGAAACAGACCGTAACACACGTTAATATTTCGTTATGCATAATCCGTTCGTTCCTGAAACACTTGAAGGTTGGAGTTTGCTCCATCTCATGTACCGTGTCCGTTGGGATCGTGTGCAGAAGGTATCCTCGGCTGAGCGAACACGCCTCGCTAAGGAGGCTGTTGACTCCCTGACTGTACCTGACGGCTCGACAGCCTTTGCACAGATGCTTGGTCACAAAGCTGATTTCATGGTGACTTGCTTCAGAAAAGATTTTGAAGAATTAGCGCAGGCGCAGCTGGCATTTGCTCAAACGCAATTACACGAGTTAATCGAACTAACGACATCTTATGTATCTGTAGTGGAACTAGGCATGTACGAGATGACGGCAAAAATACATGATCAGGTCGGGCAGAAATTTAAACCAGGGTCTGACGAGTTTGATCAAGCGTTTGACACAGAGCTAGACCAGCAACGCCAACGAATGATGGGGCGTCTTTTTTTAGATACGCCAAAGAAAAGATACATTTGTTTCTATCCTATGAATAAAAGACGTGGTGAAACGGTCAATTGGTACTCTGAGACATTTGAGCGTCGTGCAGCGATGATGCGTGAACACGGAATGATTGGGCGAGGGTATGCGGGGCAGGTGCTTCAAGTTATCTCTGGGTCAATTGGTTTTGATGACTGGGAATGGGGTGTCGATCTCTTTGCGGACGATCCGTTAGTTTTCAAGAACCTGATTTACGAAATGCGGTTCGATGAAGCTAGTGCAAAATATGCTGAGTTTGGTCCTTTCTATATCGGGTTGCAGTTTTCTTCTTCCCAGCTAGCGGCGTATCTTGGGGGATCTGTTCCTGAGTTATAAAGTTCTTGCTTAAATTTTATTTTTATTTTTTACTGAGGGCTTATGAGATTTCGTGTTTTGGCAATAGTTTTGGTGCTTGTCGGAATACCAGTATTAGCAATAGCCAACCAATCCAACCCATGGGACTACCAAGACCGAAGAATGCGTGAACGTGGAATGATTGGACGTGGGGGACTATCGATTATTTCTGGTGATTTAAGAAATATGGCAACTCGTTCTGATGTTTCGGAGGAAGATTCTGATCGTTCCGCCAGCCGTCCACGAGCGTCTAAGGAACGAGTTACTGTTAATTACAGCGCACAGCAGCCAAACCGTGCCCCAGATGTAATCTTTGTTCCTACACCGCAGGAAGTTGTTGACGCCATGCTCAAAGTTGCCAAGGTCACTGAGAAAGATATTGTTTATGACTTGGGTTCTGGGGATGGACGTATTCCTGTTACCGCGGCGAGAGTTTATGGTGCTCGTGCTGTGGGCATTGACATCGATCCAGAGCGTATTGCTGAAGCTAATGCTAATGCCGAAGCCTCAGGAGTTACTGACAAGGTAAAATTCTTGAATCAAGATTTATTTACCACTGATTTCAGTGAAGCAACAGTAGTGACGCTTTATTTGTTACCGTCGCTGAATAAAAAACTTCAACCAAAATTAATGGAAGAGTTAAAGCCAGGAACTCGGATTGTGTCTCACGCGTTTGATATGGGTGACTGGGAGCCTGAGCTGAAACTTAATGTTGGTGGTCGGATAGTTTATTTGTGGACTATCCCTTAGGTAGAATTTATATTTTTTGAGAGAAACTCATGTTTGAAGCTTTTGTTATTACGCTACGTGAAGGCCTGGAAGCTTTCTTGATTATCGCTATTAGTCTTGCGTACTTGCGGAAGACGGGTCGAGAAGTGTTGATCCCTGCAATCCATTGGGGTATCGGTGTATCCATCATCTTAAGTATTGGCTTAGGAGTTTTATTCCAGCGTGCGTCAAATCAGGCACTTTGGGAAGGGGTGTTGGCGATCGCCGCTGCTGTACTGGTGACGACCCTCATCGTACATATGTGGCGACATGCCAAGCGGCTAAAAAGTGAGATTGAGACACGTTTGGCACAATCTGCTGCGGAGACTGGTGTACGAGCTTTTGGGGGAGTGTTCCTATTTACATTACTCATGATTTCTAGAGAAGGCATGGAAACAGCGTTACTGATGGGCACGTTATTGTTTCAAGTTCAGGCTATGGATGTAATTCTCGGCGCGACCGCCGGTATTGTAGTTGCAGCATGTGTTGCGTTGATGTGGTCACGTTATGGCCATCGGGTAAATCTTGGACTCTTTTTCCAGGTGACAGCAGTATTTCTTTTAGTGTTCGTTTTCCAACTCTTAATTTATGGTTTTCATGAACTAACAGAGGCCTACATGTCAAACCCCACGCTGAACCGACTTCATTGGGCAACTGAACCATATGGTCCAGATGGGCGTTATGGTAAGTACCTGACCTATTTGCTTGTTGCAATGCCTATGGGGTGGCTCATTGTAAGCAACATATTGGGAGCACGAAAAACGATACCATCGCGTGCCAAGTAAATAATTAAAGATCCCGCTTAAGGGTTTATCCAAAATCTGTAAAAAAGGTATGCGAATAGACTTGAACGCAGACGTGGGTGAGTCTTTGGATGCACACACGCTTGCGAATGATGCAGCACTGATGCCGCATCTTACGTCTGCAAGTATCGCCTGTGGATTTCACGCTGGTAACCCCGCAGTCATGAGTGCCACACTGGCTTTGGCAAAGGAGCACGGTGTTGCTGTTGGTGCCCATCCGAGTTTTCCAGATCAGATTGGTTTTGGAAGACGAGACTTTGAAATGGCACCCCAAGAAATCGAAGACATGGTCGTGTACCAGGTTGGAGCGTTAGCAGTGATGGCAAAAGCTAAACGCATGCGTCTCCAGCATGTCAAACCCCACGGTGCTTTGTACGTCAGAGCAGGGAAGGATCCTTTGATTGCAGAGGCTGTGACTCGTGCAGTGGCAGCTGTCGATCGATCACTTATGCTCTTTGGTCTTTCAGGGTCGGCACTAATTTCGGCTGGTCAGGATTATGGATTAACCACAGTAGCTGAAGTATTTGCAGATCGTGCTTATGAATCAGATGGAAGCCTTGTATCACGCAAGAAACCTGGGGCAGTCATCCAAGATCCAGATCAGGTTGTTAAGCAAGCGCTTAATTTAGTGAAGGAGCGGTTCACAGTCGCAGTAGATGGAAGTGTAATGCAGCTGGATAGAGACACTATTTGTCTACACGGAGATACACCCGGCGCAGTCAATTTAGCTATAAGGCTTCGTCACGCATTCGACGATGCAGATGTACAAGTTCTGGCTCTCGGGAAGCGTTAAACGCTTTCTTTTTCACGATGTTCTGCTGCGAGTTCTCGTCTTAAGATTTTTCCAACCAATGTTTTTGGCAGTGTTGATCTGAATTCGATGGCAATAGGGATCTTGTACGCACTCAGTCGTTCCCGACAGAAGTCTCGTAATTGACTTTCTGTGACGGTGCAGTCCTCTTTTAATACAACCCACCCTTTTGGTGCTTCTCCTTTGTGAGGATCTGGAATTCCTGCTACTCCTACTTCCATTACAGCAGGGTGGCTAGCGAGCACTTCCTCAATTTCACGAGGCCAAACTTGAAAGCCGCTTGTCTTAATCATGTCTTTTTTTCGATCTACTAAAAAAATGTAGCCATCTTCATCCATATATGCGAGGTCGCCAGTGTGTACCCAAGGTTGTCCCGATCCGTGATTTTGTAAGGTTTCTGAGTTTTGCTCTGAGGCGTTCCAATAACCAACCATTTGTTGGGGTGCACGCAGGAGGAGTTCGCCAACTTTTCCACAGGCGAGTTCCTGCGCGCCTGTTTCACTATCCACAATTCGCACCTCCACATCGGGAAGTGGCATGCCAATTGAACCAACTTTTTGAATGCCCTTTACAGGATTCAGGCAACAGGCCATCATGCTTTCTGTTAATGAATATCCCTCCACAATTGTGGCGCCTATCTGTTCTTTGAATTGCTGTTTAGTCTCAGAGAGCAGTGCTGAGGCTCCAGATACGAACACTTTGACTGAACTGAGTTTGACTTTGCCTGCTTTAACGTCTGGATGATTAAGCATGGCCGTGTACAGCGTTGGAACACCATTAAAGCAAGCAGGTTGAACTCGCTCTGTTGTTTTTAAAACATCTGAAATATCTCTCGGATTTGGGACGAGTGCTAGTGGATTTCCCCCAATGAATGCTAGAGACTGTGCACCGACGTTGGCATAGACATGGAACAGGGGGAGTGGCAACAGAATGGTGTCGTTCCAGCCTAGAGCTGACTTTGTCCACGCCTGAACTTGGAGACCAGAAGTCACGTAGTGACGATGCAGGCCTATTACACCCTTTGGCGTTCCAGTTGTTCCACCACTGGAGAGGATGACAGCGGGATCGTCGGGAGTTACTGGAAGAAGTGTTCTTGGTTTACCTTTGTGCTTTCGCACTAGGTCTTTCATCCAAACATCGCCATGGGCGATATTAATGCGGTGCCCTTCTTGTCGTTCTTTAAAAAGGGTGAAAAGTATTCGGAGTGTTGGTGGCAGGTGGTCCTTGATAGATGTTGCAATAACTCTGTGGATTTGTGTTCGTTCTTGGACGGCTTTTAGTCGTTGGTAAAAAGGTGTTAGCACAATAATTGTTTCTGCTTCTGTGTTGACGAGTACGTGTTCGAGTTCTGGTTCTGCGGAAAGCGGATTAATTGGAACGACAATTGCGCCGGCTTTCCAAATTCCAAACTCTGCGACCATAAACTGTGGGGTGTTTGGCAGTAGCAACGCTACACGCTCCTGTGGTCGGACGCCAAGTTCGATCAGGGCATTAGCAAAGGCGTCGCTTTGGAGATTTAATTCCCTCGCCGATATTGTTGAGCCCTTAAAGATCAGTGCAGGGTGGTCGGGTTTGTGAGCGGATATTTTGTCGAGATAGTGGAGTAACGTTGTCTTTGGATAAGGGTCCAGCGAGTGCGGAACTCCAGCGTCGTAATGGTCAAGCCACGGTCTATGAGACATTCCGTGCCATTCTAAACTGAGGAGTACTAGAAAGTCCTCAACTGAGTAGCATTAGCAAAAGTGCCTTCTGAGTATGCAGTCGATTCTCAGCCTGGTCAAAGACGACGGACGCCTGTGATTCGATCACCTCTCTAGTGACTTCTTCACCTCGATGTGCTGGTAGGCAATGGAGGAATAACGCTTTTGGATTAGCGATAGACATGAGCTTTTCATTGACTTGATATGCAGAAAAAACCTCTTTGCGTTTTGAGGTCTCACTTTCATGACCCATAGAAGTCCAGACGTCTGTGTAGACAGCATCAGCACCAACTACAGCTTCTCTTGGTTCTCGGAAGTGACGAATGGCAGCACCATTGGTTGCTATTTTTGAAGCTCTTTTAAGAACATCGTCTGGTATCTCGTGTCCGCTTGGGGATGCCACGGCAACTGAGACCCCAAGCATCAGTGCGGCTTGTGTCAACGATACTGCAACGTTATTACCGTCCCCGACGTATGCAATAGTTCGATTCTGCCAATTACCCCAATGCTCTTTAAGTGTCATCAGGTCTGCTAGCGCTTGGCAAGGGTGTTGTTCGTCAGTAAGTGCGTTCACAATATGTAATGTGGTGGTGGCCGAAGATAAGGCGACGGTTTTTTGTTGAGCGAACGTCCTGACAACGAGAGCTTTAACCCACCGCTCCAAATTACGTGCGACGTCCTCAAGTGGTTCCCGCGTACCGTCGATCGTATCCTTCGGAATGTGGAGTACTTCTCCTCCAAGTTCTCGTACAGCGATTTCAAACGTTGCGCGTGTTCGGAGGGAGGGCTTTTCAAAAAGCAAAGCCACATGGGCACCAGATAATACTTCCGCTGTAGGTGCATGGTTGCCTAGACTGCGTTCACTCTTGAGTTGAATAGCGAGCTCAATCAGGCGAACAAGGTTCTCCGGTACCAGATCGAGCACGGATAAAAAATCCTTTTGAAGTTTTTTCGAATGACTGTTAGTCATATTTTCTACTGGCACTTTTATCGTTATGGTTATGTTCGGTATTCACCATTGATTCTTACGTATTCTGCACTCAGATCACAGGTCCAGACAGTCGCTGAAAATCCTGACTTTAAACCGAGTCCTACTTCAATTTCGATAGTATCGCCTTGCAAATGTAGACCAGCTTTCGATGAAGCTTCGTCATGTGGCATGCCATGTTCAAACAGTAGGACGCCACCGACACTTACAGTTGCAAGTGAGGGGTTAAACGTGACACCGGATCGGCCCGCCGCAGCCAAGATTCTTCCCCAGTTAGGGTCTGCTCCGTGGACAGCCGTTTTTACCAAAAGAGAATTAGCAACTGTCCGTGCAACACGACGTGCCTCATCTTTGGATTTAGCATCACTCACAGTGATCGCTACTAGCTTTGTTGCTCCTTCACCGCCGCGTACAATTTCCATTGCCAAATGCTTCGAAACTATCTGTAGTCCTTTGAGTAATGCTTGGTAATTACTGTCATTGATTACTACATCACTTGCCCCTGAGGCCAGTGCAAAGAGTGAATCGTTTGTAGAGCAGTCACCGTCAACTGTGATCGCATTGAAGGTTTTGTCTGCAACTTCATTTAGAGCTTGCTGTAATAGTGCCGGAGGCACTTGGGCGTCCGTTGTTAGAAACCCAAGCATTGTTGCCATCATTGGCTCAATCATGCCAGAACCTTTGGCCATCCCTCCTACTGTGAACGTGCCTGTTTTTGTTTGTATGGTGACAGCGTGTTCTTTTGGGAAAGGGTCTGTAGTCATGATTGCTCGAGATGCTGCTTCGCTTTCGTCTCTCGTCAGTGCAGTAGCCGCAGTTTTAATGCCAGCTGTGGTTAGTTCAATTGGCAAATCCACTCCTATAACGCCAGTTGATGCCAAGAGAATTTCATGTGATTGACACCCAAGCGCTCTCGCAGCGGTTATTGCTGTTTGCTGTGCATTTTCCCAGCCTTTAGCGCCTGTACATGCATTGGCACAACCGCTGTTTACAACAATTCCCCTTGCATGCCCACCTGACTTTTTTAGGTTTTGTTGAGAGAGTATGACCGGTGCTGCTCGGACAAGATTTGTGGTGAATAGCCCTGCAGCAGGGATTGGTGAATTTGCTGTCAGTAACACCAAGTCCAATTCAGATTTTTTGATCCCGCAGTGTAGCGCTGCCGATTGAAATCCCAGCGGAGCTGTAATACCACCCTCTACCGTTAACACAGACGCAGTCATTCTGAGGACTCCGCGTCTATTTGATCAAAGATCTTGTCTAAGATGTCCACAGCGCAGTCAATATCTGTTTTATCTATTGTTAGAGGCGGCAGCATACGCAAGACTCTTTCGTCGGTGCGATTTACTAGCAGTCCTTGCTCACGTGCAGCATCTACTACAGATGTAGCATCGACACGAAGTTGTACGCCTCTCATTAATCCAGCACCGCGAATTTCAGTGACACATGGATGACGTAGAGCCAGCGATCTAAGGCACCTTTCAAAATGCATTCCCACAGATTTGACCTGGTCTAACAAATCACCGTCTGCCAGTGCTGTCAATATCACGATAGCTGCACGACAAGCCAGGAGGTTTCCACCGTAGGTGCTTCCGTGATCACCCGGAGAAATATGGCTTGCAACTTTAGCCGAGCAGATTGTTGCACCGATAGGAATACCGCCGCCGAGTGCTTTACCAACAGAAACAAGATCTGGATGGAGATCGAGTGCCTGAAAATAAAACGGGTACCCAGTTCTCCCAACCCCAGTCTGTACCTCATCTGCTATAAATAAAGCGCCAGTACGATTGCACGCTTCTTTAATAGCGCTTGCAAAATCTTTGGTTAGTGGCCTGATCCCGCCTTCGCCCTGGATCGGCTCTGCGATGATAGCGGCGGTACGCTCTGTTACCGCTGAATGCAGGGCAGCTGGATCTTTTGGATCCACAAATGTTACCCCAGGAACTAGTGGTGCGAACGGGTCTCGATAATGGTGGTCGTGTGTAACGGAGAGTGCTCCGAATGTTCGTCCTGAAAATGCACCTTCGAGGGCAACAAATTCTGTCCGTTCAGTCTGACCTTGGGTGTACCAATACCTGCGTGAAAATTTTAAGGAGGCTTCAACAGCTTCAGTACCGCTGTTGCAAAAAAACACGCGATCTAGCCCAGACAAAGAAGTTAATAACTGTGCAGCTTGACCCTGCAGTGGGTGATAGTAGAGGTTAGAGACTTGTATCAGTGTAGCTGCCTGATCTCTAATCGCTTCAGTAAGGTCTCGGTCACTGTGACCACGAGCTGCCACACCGATACCTGAGAGAAAATCGAGATATTTTTTCCCATCACTGTCTATAAGGTACGCACCATCGCCACGCACGAACACCACTGGTTGACGCTTGTACGTACCAAGTACATGTTGTTCTTCAAGCTTGCTGATGTCGTCTAATAGCTTCATGGTAAAACCTTGGTACTACGACCTTTTCTCAGACCTTTATCTGCAGCCAAGAACTTTTCAATCTTTTCTTTATAGCCATTTACAATCAAACTCTCAGTTACGCCACCATCTAAGGCTGTACGACAGGCTTGTAATTTCGCTACCATTCCAGCTTTGACTGTGCCGAGTCTGATTAGCCGTGTAGCTTCGCGACAATCAATCTGACCAATTGTTTGACCATAGTCATCAAGGACACCTTCAGTGCTCCCTGCAATGATGAGACATCTGGCTTTGAGAGTTATTGCTAAATGTGCTGCCAGCGTGTCTGCATTGACATTAAGCAACTGCCCGCTTTGACTAGTGCCGATGCAAGCTACAATGGGCGTGTACCCTTCAGCTAGCAGACTAGTTAGCAGTGTTGATGTGCTATTTTTGACAGGCACACCTACGAATCCAAGCTTAACAAGTTTCCCCCTCGTTGTTTTATGCGCCGTTGCACGTTTGAGCGTGGCGACATCAGCATCAGCGCCGGTTAAACCTACGGGTTTTCCACCTGCTTTTTTCACTGCTGCAACTAGGCGTGTATTGATTGTGCCGGATAGCACGGCTACTACTACCTCCAGGGTTCGAGCATCAGTTATGCGAAGGCCATCAACTTGCAACTTCTGGATTCCAGCGCGCTTCAGTCCATAGTCGATTTCTTTCCCTCCTCCATGTACAAGAACGACATGTGACTTCTGAGACAGACGGGCAACTCCACGAGCGATACGTGTGACATCAGCGGGCTTTTCCAAGAGCTCTCCACCAAGTTTAAGAACAAGACAGTTATTAACTGTTCTGGAGCTTTGATATTTAGAAGGTGCAGTTTTAGCTGTCATAAGAGCCCTGTCCGTTCATCGAATCCAGCTACAATATTTAAGTTTTGCACTGCTTGCCCAGCAGCCCCTTTAATAAGATTGTCAAGACATGACACTAGGACAGCACTTTGAGTCGCTTCGTCGACTACCCATCCCAAATCACAGAAATTAGTGTAAGCAACATTTTTAATTTCAGGCAGCACTTCACCTGTGAGTCGCACAAAAGGTGCGTCGGCGTACGCTGTTTTCAGTGCTTCTTCAACTTGCTTTGCACTTGTGGCTGGACGAAGTTTGACGTAGATCGTTTCTAAAATCCCTCTGTTCAGTGGTACAAGGTGTGGCACAAAAATAACGGATTTTTGCAGCTCTTGAATAATCTCTGGCCCGTGTCTGTGTGAGAACACTCCATAAGCTGCAACACTGCCATGGTTTTCTGAAAAATGGGTACGATCGCTTGGTGTCTTACCTGCCCCTGAGAGCCCGGATTTGGCATCAATAATAATTGGTTCCTCGATTAGGCCAGCCGCCTCAAGTGGTTCGAGGGCGAGCAGAGCAGCCGTCGGATAGCATCCTGGGCAAGCTAGGACACGAGCAAGTCGCATATGGTCACGGTGTCGTTCTGGTAATGCGTAAACAACTCCCTCAGGCAAATCAACTGTTTCCGGATACCACTGACGTCGTTGTTCGTTATTGCGGATGCGAAATGCTCCAGAGAGATCAATTACACGGCATTCTTTTTTTAGCAATGACGGTACAATTTTTGCGGCAATTGCCTCTGGCAAAGCGAGAAAGACAAAATCTGCTTCTGCGGTCAAGCGGTCAAGGTCTAGGGGAACAATAGGATTGTCCCAGATATGGTTCAGCGCTGGCATGGACCTTGGTTTACTTGTGGTACCAGACGACATCGCAGTAGTTAATGTGACACTAGGATGTCTGGCCAAAATTCGCAAAAGTTCTTGGCCGGCATATCCTGTAGCACCAGCAATTGCCACGCGCGGTTTTTCTGCGCCAGGATCCATATTTTTCTAGCTCCTTTTGTGGACAGTTGGTTTTAGCGAACTAGTTTTAGTCAACTTGTCCACATCCTTATAAAAGTATATTTATACATCATTGTTGAATATTTAGTCAATTATTTGCTTGTTATTATTGGATATATAGTATAATTATAAGCAAACAAGCATAATTATGAAAACTCGACGGCAATCTATCATTCTTGACATTGTGCAGCGTGAACCAATTCACAACCAAGAACAGTTGCGTCACTGCGTTAAGGCGGCTGGGTTCGACGTAACGCAGGCGACTTTGTCTCGTGATATTCGAGATCTTGGCCTAGTAAAAGGTGGCAGTGATGGTGTGTACCGAACCCCGTCACAGCCTGGGACAAATCCAATGGCCGTTGCTTCAATACTGCAGCGGTCTTTATCTGATTACTTAGCGCGTGTAGATCGCGTTAATCATATGCTGCTTTTACGGACTGGACCGGGACAAGCACAAGTGCTAGGTGTTGCGCTGGATCGCGCTGGCCTTCCAGAGATTGTTGGTACTGTTGCTGGTGACGACACAATTTTAGTCATTGCGCCTGACGTACGTCGCGCGCGCACACTCGTTAAACGGCTAGAGGATTTTTCCTCATGACTATTTGGTCAGGAAGATTCGACACGTTGCCAGATCCAGTTGCATTTGATTTTGGTGTCTCATTTAGTTTTGACCGTAGACTATTTGAGGATGATGTAACCGGCAGTATTGCTTGGGCTGAGGCGCTTGGCGCTGCAGGTGTTTTGTCAAAAGAGGAAACTGCTGCCATTACAGATGGGCTAAAGCAAATTCTTGATGAAGGCAGAAAGAACTCTAGTTTTATTGCTGGAAAAGACGAGGATATTCATAGTTTTGTTGAACGTGAACTCATTGCAAGGATTGGTGATGCAGGGCGACGGCTTCATACGGGTCGTTCTCGCAATGAGCAGGTTTCTCTTGATCTGCGCCTTTACTTGAAACGAAGAATCCCTGTATTGCAAAAAGCTGTTGCTAGTGTAGTGAAAGCTTGTGTAGATCAAGCTACTTCTGCACGCGAAGTAATGATGCCAGCATACACACACCTGCGGCGCGCACAGCCTGTACTTGTAGCTCATTTCTTTCTAGGCCATGTGACTGCCTTACGGCGTGACTATGCGAGGCTTGCCATGTCAGCAGATGAGGCAGATGAACTGACTCTAGGTTCTGGAGCAGTGGCTGGCACGAGCTATCCAATTGACACGGCAGCTTTAGCTGCACGACTTGGTTTTAAGCGAGTTGTTTCTAACAGTCTAGAAGCGTCTTCTGAGCGGGATTTTGTTGCCTCATTTTTGTATGCCGTGGCACTAACGATGATTCACCTAAGTCGTTTAGCTGAGGATGTGATTATTTTTACTGGAGAGGAGCACAGATTTTTTGAGCTATCTGATGCCTCAGCCACGGGTAGCAGCATGATGCCCCAGAAAAAGAATCCAGATCCTCTTGAACTAGTCCGTGGAAAAAGTGGGCGTGCACTTGGGCGGCTTACCGGTTGGTTAGCGACAATGAAAGGTTTGCCTAGTGGTTACAACAAAGATCTTCAGGAAGACAAAGAAGCCATCTTTGATGCTGAAGCCACACTCTTATCGTCGCTAACTGCGACAGGCATTGTTGTTTCAAGCCTTCGTCTTAATGAAGCTCGATCTGAACAGGCAGCGTCAGGATTATTATTAGCCACGGACGTAGCAGATTATCTGGTTGCAAAGGGCATGCCCTTTCGACAGGCACATGAAGTTGTTGGTGCGATGGTTCGTCAGTTGATATCGCGCGGACAAGATTTTAGTGATTTAACGCTTAGTGAATGGCAAGAAGCCAGTGAGATGTTTGATGAAGATGTGCCGACAGTCATTACCGCAAAAGCTTCTGTTTTGGCACGATGCACGCCTCAGTCAACAAATCCTCAAGCTGTGCAGAAAGCGCTAGATGAATGCATGACATGGTTAGCGGAGATTACTGAAAGACCTGATTCAGGAACAGTTTAGGGCTTAACGGTAAGGCGCTTGCCTTGCCATTGCCTTCGCCCCCTGTTACACTTTTGCCTACCTATACGATCAGTTTTCGATATCCCACCTGAACTGATCATGGATATTAGAGAAACTCCGGGGGAGTTAATGCAGCAACGCCGTCTTCGGCTTGGTGACAGCGTGGATGATTATTGTCCACGAGAACGACGTATCACAAACCATGCAATCGTTTCGATGGTTGACGATGAAATAAAGCAGACTCGTTGTACCACTTGTGACGTTGATCATGAATACAAGCAGGCCAAAGTGCCATCACCACGTCGAAAAAAATCTAAGAATTCAGCACTTGCTAATGATGTCGTAGCAGGTGAATCAGAGATGCATCCTGATGCCCCATTGGCTGATGAAAGTATAGACAAGGCAATACTTTCTGACTCTGTTCTTAAGCAGGAACCGTCGGCCAGTAATGATCAATCGTCAATAACTAATTCTGAAACTAATGCCGTTGATGATGGTGTGTCTGCAACATCTCGTAACGAATCTGAGGACGAAGGCCCAGTAAACAGGCCTTTAATTCGGGCGACACTTCCGCGTCCTGAAGGTCAGACACCTGAGCGAAAGTTGCCTGACTTTACGGTGCGCCAACCTGGGTTTCGTGGACGACCTGACTCAGGGAATAATAAGGCTCCACGCAAAAGTCGGCGGAGGAATGGCCGTGGACAGCAGTCTGGAGGCAACCACCAGCATCGCGGACAACGCAAGAATAGTAACCGCACTGATGGGTCTCAACGGCAGGGAGCTTCTGGTCGAGCGCGTAAGCGTGGACGTTGAGAGTGAGACTAGTTTAATTTTTTGCTTTTTCTTCTAACTAACGATGATTGATTTTAGTGATAAAAAAGGATTAATCGTAGGAGTAGCCAATAAGCGCTCCATTGCATGGGCTATTGCGCAAGCAACAGCTCGGTGCGGTGCTCAGTTAGCACTTACTTACCAGGGGCGATTCGAGGAAAAAGTTAAGGATCTATCTAAGGGGCTGGATCAGCCACTTGTTATACCGTGCGACCTTAGTTCTGATACTGAGATCGATGCTTTGTTTACAGAGGTTGATCGGGTTTTTGGCGGGTTAGATTTTCTCGTGCACAGTGTGGCATTTGCACCTCGTGATGAACTAACATCACAATTTTCAAATACATCAAGAGCAGGATTTCAAACGGCTCTTGATATTTCAACATACTCACTTATCGCACTTGCTCGTGGTGCCGCACCGCTTATGGAGCGTCGAGGTGGCGGTAGTATTCTTACGCTTACTTATCTTGGGAGTCAGCGGGTTTTTCCAAATTACAACGTTATGGGTGTTGCGAAAGCAGCGCTTGAAGCTTCTGTTCGTTATCTCGCTTCCGATCTCGGCCCACAAAATATTCGTGTGAACGCTGTTTCGGCTGGTCCAATTAAGACACTGGCAGCCGCTGGTATTTCTGGGTTTTCTAATATTCTTTCGGTTTACCGTGATCGAGCTCCACTCAAACGTAATATTGCAGCTTCAGAAATTGGAGAAGTTTCTGCATTCCTTCTCAGTGATGTTGCAGGTGGTATAACTGGTGAAGTGCTGATAGTTGATGGAGGATTTCACGCTGTTGGTACGGAGAGTATTTCCAGCTAGGGACAATCTAGTGCCCTGCTTCAACTTTTGTTAGACCATTGTTCCATTCGGATTGCTTCCCTGGGAACTCCTAGTGCATTGAGTGTTGAAGTTGCCTGATCTACCATTGCAGTTGGCCCACAGACGAAGCAAAGTGTTTCTGCCGGATTTTCTATAACAGCTTTAAAATTTAACAAGCTAATACGGCCGCGTGCTCCCTGCCACGCCAGGTCGTCGCGTGTTACTGTTTGATGTAGTTTTATTTGACCTGTCCTTGCGTAATGATCAAATTCTTCCATGAAAGCAAAATCTTCTGTGCGCCGTGCGCTGTAAACTAATGTGATAGTTTTTTTGAGTTTCATACGAAGTGCGTGGTCAAGCATTGATCTAAGTGGTGCGATGCCAGTCCCTCCTCCAATAAACAGCAGATTTTCTTCAATTGGAAGTTTTGGCAAAACAAAAGAGCCAATAGGGCCTTCAATATCTATTAATTGACCTTTCTCAAGTGCAGGTAAATGTGTCCCAGGGGATCCGTTATCCTCCACAGCTACGAGCACTTCAAGCATTCTTGAAGAAGCCGCCTGTTCAGGTGAACAAGCAATTGAATATGGACGCTTTAGGTCAAGTCCATGCTGACCGATCACGATGGCCTGCCCTGGGTTAAACGGGAAGCTCTTCTTCTCAAGATTCAGCTGAACGAGGAGCGCACGCGGAGTTGCAGGTATTACAGCGGCAATTGGAATAGTTATGTTTGAAGTCACGATCTTAGAGTGTAACTCAGGACATAATATCTACATGTCACGTATTCGTCGTCTTAGAGGAGTACTGCTCCGTTTCACCCAACGTCGATTACTGGCCACGATGTCTGGCATAGTAATTGCTGCGCCTGGGATAATTCTCCTATTTTTCGATTACATCTGGGAAACAGGAGTGACTGATGGCCTGGCATTGATTGTTTTAGCTACAGGGCTTTCTTTGGTTTTTATTGGATTAATGGGGCGTCAGCCTGATTGGGTGGATTAGAGGCTATTCTTTTATCTTGGGGGGAGAACCGCGTACTTAGTAAGGTCTTCTATTCCAGCGTTGGCAAATCCATCTCGTCGTTCTCGACATTTACTACACTGACCACAATGATGCACGCCATCTGGATTCATACAAGACAACGTGAGCTCAAGTGGTACGTGCAAGGTAGCCCCTAGTCGAATAACATCAGGTTTGTGCATTGAGGCAAAGGGCGTGGCAATTTGAATCTTTGTAGAGAGTGCCAGTGAGAGAGCGTGAGCAATAGCATGAAAGAATTCAGGTGTTGCGTCAGGGAACGGATTTCCTGCCAACGATCCAAGCGCGATTCGCTCAATGCCATGCTGAGAACAATAGATTGCTGCTTTGCTAAGCAGGATGATATTACGGCCAGTTAGATAAACATCTTCATCTGGCGTGTCGAAGTCAGGCGGATTTCCACTTATAGCCCAATGTGTAGGGGGATAAAGATCGCTCACGCTGAAGAAGAGATTTACAAGTGGTCGAGCATGAGCGAGTGGTGGTGAATCAAGAATCGTAGTTAGAGCTTTTAATTCAGCTTTTTCCCAGGCTAGCCCTGTGCTTATGTAGAGTGGCTGCACGATCGATGCCTGTGCTTCCCTTGCAGCAAGCACTGTGCTATCAAGGCCTGCTGAAAGAAGAACCGCTGTTACAGTTTTATCCATTTCGCGTACCATTAACTAACTTGACAGTTTACCGTGGTTTTAACAGGTAGTATTTGGAGCGACTATGTATTCCGTTACTAAGCGTATTGAATTCTGTTATGGGCATCGTTTGCTTGATTACGATGGTATTTGTAAACATCCGCATGGGCATAATGCAATTGCCGAAATTGAAGTCCGCACGGATGTTCTTGATAATCGAAATATGGTTGTAGATTTTAGTGACATCAAACGCATGGTTAAGGGTTGGATCGATCGTGAACTCGATCACAAAATGATTTTACGTCATGATGATCCTATGGTTGAGCCATTGAAAGCACTGGGTGAGCCATTATATTTATTGGATAGCAATCCGACAGTTGAACGTATAGCCCAGTTGGTTTTTGAGGTTTCTCGTAATGAAGGGTTGCCTGTAGTACGTGTTACTGTTTGGGAAACGCCAACATCTTGGGCCACCTACAGCGATTAATCGTTTTCGATCTTGATGGTACACTGATTGACTCTCGGCACGATCTAGCTGACGCGGCAAATCAGCTTGTTAAGGAACTAGGCGGCACACCACTGGATCTGGATACAGTGACTCAAATGGTTGGCGGTGGCGCTGAAACTCTTGTAAGGCGAGCACTTCACGCTGCTGGTCTTCCTTCAGGGACTGAGAAAGAGCTAGAACGATTCCTTCAACTTTACGATAATTGTCTTCTTAACCATACCTGTATTTATCCTGGACTAATCGAAACGTTGGTGCAGGCTAGCTGTCTCGCGACACTGTCTCTACTTACTAATAAACCGAGCGATCCAAGTGAGCGTATCCTTCGTGGGTTAGGGATCCGTAGGTTCTTCGATCAAGTCATTGGTGGAGATAGTCCATGGCCGCGAAAGCCAGACCCGACTGCATTGTTTCAGCTGATGGCAGCTGCTGGGACTGACCGTTCAAGGACATTGCTTGTTGGAGATTCGTATGTTGATCTTGAAACAGCTAGACAGGCTGAAATACCGTGCTGTTTAGTTTCGTACGGATTTGGTTTCCAAGGCGTTGATCAAGATCGTCTCGATGAGCAAGACTGTATTGCAGTTGATGCAGTTTCTCTTACTGCGGTGATTAAAAAATTTGTTCGTGAGTTTACCTAGTACTAGTTGTTAAATCTAATTTTATGGCTTTGTGCTAAATGGTAGTTCATACGAAAAATAGCCGAATGCTCCTACAGAGACTTGGTTTTTTGTAATGATTACTGGAACCGAAAACCCAAGGATTGTTTGTGTGTTACCTACGTTCCAACCCGTACGGAAACCAGGCGCCAAAGTCCACACGGTTGTCCAATTAGTTGCTTCGGCCTGAGCGTCTTCGAATTCAATAACAGCTTCGAGCATTGGCTGGAACATGGGGGAAGCTCGCCAGATATTACTTAAAGCTAGATGAGGTGTAAAAGTTTTATTGTCTTCGGAAGGTATGTGCGTGAAGCCTGCGTTCCAGTGTAGATAGCTGTTCCCCAATTGCTTGCTGAAGGGTAGATTCAATTGCCATCCTGCAGTCCCTCCAAGGTTTTTTGAAGCACTTCCGCTAGGAAGGATTAGTGTGAGCCGAGGCGAGAACGCTGGCAGAGTAGCTGTCTCAGGCATTGCTTGTAATCGATAGTGTAGTTGTAAGTCGCCGACACCTTGGCCTAGGCCGGTAGTGCTATAAGGTACGGTGTAAGATAGCTGGTGACGCCAGCCGAGGAGTGGCCACTCCTGCGTAAAGGTTGTTTCCCATTCTGTACGATTCCGAAAGTTCACTCCAACAATATTCTGAAAGATACCTGCTTCTTGGTTGAAGGCTTCTTCAACAAAAAAAGAATTGTCAAGCATTTCAAATGGTTGTGTCGTGTTACTACCCTTTGGAGCAGGTTGTGCGGCAGCAGGTAGTGCTAGCATTGCGAGCAGGATCAATGTTTGCGCTGCCCGCACTAATAATTTTGATGCTGCCTGTGTTCCAATAGTGATGGTCTGGTGATTTTCTTTTCGTAGACGGACGCTGTCTGCTACTCCATCACGTGCTTCAACTTGAATAGATTGGCCAGGTTTTAAATCGTGATGTTCGAGAAATCTTAGAAATGGTTTGTCTTGATCAATAACTCGAACAACTTTTACCTCAGTATCTAGAGGACATGTCAGAAGACTTTGTGTATTTTGTGGTTTTAAGGATCCTTTCGAGTCAGGAATCGGATCTCCATGAGGATCGGTAGCTGGACGACCTAACATTTCGTCCATTCGGTCAACCAGACGATCTGATACAGCATGCTCAAGCTGTTCGGCATCCTCGTGAACTTCGTCCCATTTCAGTCCCATCACGTTGACCAAAAAAAGCTCAATGAGTCGATGCCTACGTAGGACTAGGGTCGCAAGTTTCTTACCAGCGGACGTGAGCATTACACCTGCATAGGGCTCGTATTCCACTAGTCCGGACTCAGCCAGTGTCTTGACCATTGTTGTCGCCGTACCAGGAGAAATATCTAATGTCGCTGCAAGTTGACCCATCGGCAGGAGTCGTTGTTTAGGCTCTAGTCCTGCAGTGCCTTGGTAGATAGCTTTGAGATAGTCTTCAACAGTGCTTGATGGGGACATTACTTCTGTCAGTTTAACCGACCACTACCAGTCAAATCATTGACTTTTGCTTCTCATATATATAATTTTGACTAATCAAAATGAGTTGGAGACTTATTAATCGAAGAAAATGGCTTCATCTGACTGGTCTAGGTTCGCTGGCTAGTGGATTACTTCAGGGCACTCGACTTGCTGGACAGGTACCTAAGAGCCAAAGCCATTTATCCGAAAAACATATGGCTGGGGCCATGGGCACTGTTGGCCAGGTGTCATCAATGGATTTTAGTCCTACAAATTTTCTTCGGAGTTGGAATTTTTCTGACATGCCGTTACCTGATCGGAATCAGTACTATCGAGAGACGCCAAGACCAGATGGTACGTTGTTTCGGGAATATGAACTCTATGCTTCCGATCGTGAGATAGAGATTGCACCTGGAATTTTCTTCCCTGCCTGGACTTTTAATAATCAGGTCCCTGGTCCTACACTGAGAGCAACAGAAGGCGATCGAGTTCGAATTAATTTTAGAAATCTTGGTTCACACCCTCACACTATCCATTTTCATGGTTGGCACCCACCGGCGATGGACGGTTCATTACCAGGTCAAGAAGTTGAGCCTGGAGAGACATTTGTGTACGAATTTGATGCAGAGCCATTTGGTTTACATTTGTATCATTGTCATGCGGTGCCTTTGAAACGCCATATCCATAAAGGTTTGTACGGCACATTCATCGTAGACCCAAAATCAAAAAGAACAGTGGCTGATGAAATGGTGATGGTGATGAACGCCTTTGATTCTAACTTTGATACAGAGAACGAAGTTTACGCTGTTAACACAGTAGCAAATGCGTATATGCGTGAGCCAATACGAGTTAATGTTGGACAGCTGGTGCGCATCTATTTGGTTAACTTGACAGAATTCGATTTGATTAACAGCTTACACCTGCACGGCATGTTTTTTGATGTGTACCCGACTGGTACATCACTCAAACCATCACTGAACACGGACACGCTTATGTTGTGTCAAGGTGAGCGGGCCATTATTGAGACTACTTTTCGTTATTCAGGTGATTTTATGTTCCATGCCCATCAGAGTGAATTTGCCGAGTTAGGGTGGATGGGGCTCTTCCGGGCTGAGGAACAGCATGATGTCGCCTAATCAAATGATAGTTCGTAATAATCTTTTTTTAGCACTGCTGCCACTAGTGCTTCTTGGTTGTGTGCTTGCTTTACTTGTTTGGTCACCTTCCACAGAAATTTTTCAGGTTCCCGGCACACCACCTGTTGAGCAATTAACATTTCAGCGTGTCGTGTTGGATGATGATGGCATTGTGGCAACAGTACTCAATGATGGCCCAGATTCAGTCACGATTGCCCAGGTACAGGTAGACGATGCTTTTTGGATGTTTGAGGCTAGTAATGGACAAGTCATTGGTCATCTTGGCCGTACGGCACTGCGTATTCCCTATCCTTGGATAGAAGGAGAAGCACATCTACTGAGAGTCCTTACTTCGACAGGTGCAACATTTGAGTATGTAATATCGGTAGCTGTAGAAACACCAAAGCCCAGTGTTAGATTATTTGGAGTTTTTGCGTTGATTGGGATCTACGTTGGTGTGTTACCAGTAGCCATTGGCTTGCTATGGTTTCCTTTTTTAGCACAACTTTCTTCCAGAAGCATGGATTTCTTATTGGCATTAACAGTCGGTCTATTAGTCTTTCTATTTGTTGATGGATCACATGATGGCCTGGAACTAGCTACGGCATTACCGGAGTCGTTTCAAGGGGCTACTTTGTTTATTGTCGCAACTGCTGGTGCCTTCTTGTTGCTCGAAGCTGTTAGTGGCTGGCTTCGTGTCAGACGTTACAGATCGACTACTGAATCTAGTAACAGTGCCTGGGTTCTTGCGGTCCTCATTGCTATTGGGATTGGACTGCACAATTTTGCTGAAGGCTTGGCAATTGGCTCTGCATTTGCTCTTGGCGAAGCTACTTTTGGGATTCTCCTAATTGTAGGTTTCACTTTACACAACACAACTGAGGGTCTGGCAATTGTTGCGCCTCTTGCTCGAGCACATGTCCCTGTACGTGTCATACGGTTAATCCAGCTTGGGCTAATCGGCGGCCTTCCAACGATTGCTGGGGCTTGGCTCGGAGGTTTTGTGTACTCACCAGTGTGGTCAGTTTTTTTTCTTGCCTGCGGTGTAGGAGCAATTGGGCAGGTTGTTACGCAAGTTACTCGTCAAATAGTCGGTACAAAATCTGTTGTTGGTGAATTAGCTAGTGTGCCAGTTCTGGGAGGACTTGTGACGGGTTGTGCTGTTATGTATGTCACAGGAATGATTGTGGGGGGATGAGTATTTTTACTCGGCGTTAGGGATCGTTCTAAGAGCGCAGTAGTTTTTAATTTTTTTTTTGGTTTTAGTCCAGGCTATATTGATTAGGTGGATCTAGATAAATCTCGTTGGTCCGGCGAAGGGCAATTTACTGAAACGCTCATTGAGGCATTAAAAGCACTTCAATCAATATCCTATCTGCTTGTCGAAGACGCGCCTGCAACTCGATCAGACGCGGACTACAATTTCATCAGCAATGAGATGTTTGTGCGGTTTCAGACGAAACAAAGCATTGAACGTAGGAAATGGATGGGGATCATTCCAGTTCGACGAACGTTCTTACTGCCAGTGATGACGCTTGCCGATCTAGGGAAGTCTTTTGTTGAGACTGAGACGGTTGGAGAACCTGATTATATCGATGAGGGAATGATTCAGTTTTTAAAGTCTGAACGAATCATTCCACCATATCAGACTAGAGGTTATAAACTCGTAGAGCTTGTTCGTATCTACGAAGTAAAGGACTCATAATGCTTGTGAGAATTTTTAATAATGTACCTCATAGAACCCAGGTTGGGAGTTAGCGATGAAGAAACTTGTACTAGTCGCATTGTTGATGGCAAGCCAAGCGCTTGTGTACTCAGCGGATGAACTGCCACTGGAGCAGATCACATTGCCGGCAGGTTTTACGATCGATGTTTATGCTTCGGATATTCCGTTTGCTCGAGAGATGGTGCTATCGCCTTCGGGCACACTTTTTGTAGGTTCGAGAAATTTTGGAAAAAAAGAAGGCACAAATGTTTATGCCGTGCTCGATACCGACCAGGACCAGAAAGCAGACGAAGTCTTAATTATTGCGAGTAACCTTTTAAGTCCAAATGGTGTGGCATTTCACAACGATGCTCTTTATGTAGCTCAGCAGAACCAGATACTACGTTTTGATGATATTGAAACTAAACTCAAGAATCCTCCTGAACCAGTAGTGGTTGCTGAAGTGCCTGGTGAACCTGCACATGGATGGAAGTTCATAGCATTTGGACCAGATGGCAAGCTCTATGTTCCCGTTGGAGCACCTTGCAACGTTTGTAATAGACGGGATGATGACCCACGTTTTGCTACGGTCCTTCGTATGAACCCAGACGGATCAGATGTTGAGATTGTTGCACATGGTGTTAGAAACTCTGTGGGCTTTGACTGGCATCCAGTGACTGAGGAGTTCTGGTTTACAAGTAATGGACGCGACATGCTTGGAGACAATCTTCCGCCAGACACTTTGAATCGAGTATCTACGGTAGGCATGGATTTCGGGTTTCCTTTCTGTCACGCAGGGGATTTGCCAGATCCCGAGTTTGGACATATTCATTCGTGTGGGGACTTTACACCACCAGCCCAGAAACTTGGACCACACGTTGCTTCACTTGGAATGACCTTCTATACCGGTGCTATGTTTCCATCAAAATACCGAAACCAGATTTTCATTGCTGAGCACGGTTCGTGGAATCGAAGTCAAAAGATTGGATATCGTGTCACGCTTGTGCAATTAGACATGAACAGCGAAGCAATCTCATACGAACCATTTGCAGAAGGTTGGCTTAATGGTCAGGATAATTGGGGTCGCCCCGTAGACGTTTTAGTAATGCCAGACGGTGCTCTCCTTGTATCAGATGATCAAACAGGTACGATTTATCGTATTAGTTATGCAAGGGGCAATTCTTGATTTTTACCTTTTAATAAGTATTGCTCCTCACAAAACAATATGAAGAATTTATACCTAGCACTTAAGAATATTGACCCAATTGAACGAATAACGTTAGATTCTGATTTGTTTTGTCAAACATGAGTAGTTTCGTTTCCGAACCACGCAGTGTTGTTTCCGTTGTTGACCTAATAGGCAATACGCCACTTGTGCGGCTTTCTCGTTTTGAGAAGGGTCTTAATAAAGTCAAGCTTTATGCAAAGCTTGAAGGAAAAAACCCTGGTGGCTCAGTTAAGGACCGTCCAGCAGTTCGGATGATTGCTGAGGGTGAACGGTCTGGGGCTCTTCGCCCTGGGAAAATAATCTTGGATGCAACATCTGGCAACACTGGGATTGCCTACGCGATGATTGCAGCATCACAACAGTATCCCGTCAAGTTGTGCATTCCTGACAACGTTAGTTTGGAGCGGAAACGTATTTTGCGTGCTTACGGTGCAGACCTTGTAATGACAAATCCACTCGAAGGTTCCGATGGTGCCATTCGCATGGCGCGGCACTTGTATGCAGAAACGCCAGACGTGTACTTTTATCCTGATCAATACAATAACGATGCGAATTGGCGTTCCCATTTTGAAACAACAGGACTTGAAATTATTAAACAAACAAGTGGAGCATTGACGCATTTTGTTACAGGTCTTGGTACGAGTGGAACTTTCATGGGTGTAGGGCGCCGGCTTCGTGAGTACAACTCGTCAATTCGTTTAATTTCGATGCAACCTGCTGAGGCTCTGCATGGTCTTGAGGGTTTAAAACAGATGGAGTCTGCAATTGTTCCTGGCATATATGATCCAGAACTGGCAGATGAGGATATTCGGATTGGTACGGAAGAAGCGTACGAAACAACTAGACGCTTGGCTAGAGAAGAAGGCTTACTAATAGGTATTTCTGGCGGAGCTAATTTAGCTGCTGCTTTGCGTATTGCCCGCGAGACATCAGACGCTGTGATTGTCACAATTTTTTGTGACAATGGTGATAAGTACTTATCCGAGCGCTTCTGGGACGAATCGATAAAAAATTCCTCGTTGAAGGGGACTTCGTAATGGCTCTTAAATTTAGTTCACGCGTTGCAGATGCCATTCGACAGCATGGAACAGAGACGTACCCGAACGAGTGTTGTGGGGCTTTAATTGGGAATGATGGTATTGTTCATAGAGCGGTGGCTTTGCCCAATAAAACTGAAGAGGGTCCAAGAAGACGTTTCCTAGTTCGACCTCAAGATTATCGAGAGGCAGAGCAGACGGCCTCTGATTCCGGCGTCGAGTTACTTGGGTTCTATCATTCTCATCCGGACCACCCCGCTCGTCCATCAGAGTACGATCTCAATCATGCTTGGCCTTTCTTCTCCTACGTGATTGTTTCAGTTCGTGATGGAGTGCCTGGTGATATGACTTCCTGGCGGTTGCTTGATGATCGTTCTACTTTTACTGAAGAAGATTTATTAGAAACTATTGAGGCATCTCGAAAGATATGACAAAAGTAATGATTCCTACTCCGTTGCGGCCTTTTACAGATAAGCAAGATGCCGTAGAGATCACTGGTAGCACAGTCGGCGAAATTCTTACTCAGTTGACTGCGAAGCATGAAGGTTTGCAAAAGCACCTATATAACGAGGATGGCAAGTTGCGAAGCTTTGTCAATATTTACCTCAACGACGAAGACATTCGTTATTTACAACGTGAAGAGACCCCTGTGAAGTCAGGTGATACCCTTAGCATTATTCCATCTGTTGCTGGTGGAGTTCCTCAGTGATGCCAGAACTCCCAACATTAGAAGGGGAAGAGGTCAAACGATACAGTCGCCACTTGATCATGCCGGAAGTTGGCATGGATGGGCAACGGAAGCTAAAAGCAGCAAGTGTGCTTTGTGTTGGAGCAGGTGGTCTCGGATCCCCAGTTGCAATATATCTAGCAGCAGCCGGAATCGGTCGTATTGGGATCGTCGACTACGATGTGGTCGATTACAGTAATCTTCAACGTCAAATAATTCATGCCACACCAGATGTAGGCCGTTCAAAGTTAGAATCTGCAAAGGATCGGATTGAGGCTTTAAATCCACATGTTCATGTTGAGACGCATGAGACGTCACTCAGTTCGGCTAACGCCCTTAAGTTGTTTGATTCCTACGACGTTATTCTTGATGGTACGGATAATTTCCCAACAAGATATTTAGTGAATGATGCTTGTGTATTGACTGGCAAACCAAATGCCTATGGCAGTATTTTTCGCTTCGAAGGCCAGGCATCGGTATTTGCTACAAAAGAGGGTCCGTGCTATCGCTGTTTATATCCAGAGCCACCACCTCCAGGTCTCGTTCCAAGTTGCGCAGAAGGTGGCGTGCTTGGTGTCTTACCAGGAGTCGTTGGTCTCATTCAGGCCACCGAAGCAATTAAACTCATTCTTGGGATTGGCGAACCATTAATCGGGCGCTTTGTTATTTATGACGCATTGAAAATGCGTTTTCGGGAACTAAAGCTCAAAAAAGATCCCGAGTGTCCTGTATGTGGTGTCCATCCTACGGTAACTAAGCTTATTGACTATGAACAGTTTTGTGGTTTACGTGCCGAGGTAACTTCTACTGGAGGAAACGGACTCATGTCTTCAGAAGCTCTTGAGATTATGCCTGTGGAATTACAGAAACAGATAGATGCTGGCAAGACACCCATTATCTTGGATGTAAGGGAACCTCAGGAATATCAAATTAATAAGATTGCTGGATCTGTCCTCATTCCGTTAGGAGAATTACCGCAACGGTATCAGGAGCTTGATCCAGACAAAGAAATTGTGGCGCATTGCAAAATGGGACAGCGGAGCGCGAAAGCCGCTGACTTTCTTCGCACGGTAGGATTTACAAAGGTTAAAAATTTACGGGGCGGCATTTTGGCATGGATTGATCAGGTTGATCCTAGCCAACCTAAGTATTAAGCAAGCCTGATTTTCATAGTCTCTTCTATCAGTGAGAAGGGGCAAAAAAACGCCTTAATTTACTAAGAGTCTTGACCTTAGCCCCTGTTACTGTGATAAATTAGGACAAGTTTGGTCGTAATTAATAATGTTGAGACTATCTAAAAAAGCTGACTATGCGCTAATGGCGATGAAGCACCTGGCGCAAACTCAAACAGGGACGTCAACCAGTGCTCGAGAAATTGCTGAAAGCTATGACATCCCAATTGAGCTAATGGCTAAAGTACTGCAAAAGTTGGTTAGAAAGGGTTTGCTTGTCTCCACGCAAGGCACGCGTGGGGGTTACTTGTTAAAAGAAAGACCTGCGTCGATCAGTGTCGCTGATGTAATTCAAGCAATAGATGGTCCTCTGATGGTAACAGCTTGCTCAACTGAAAATAGTGATTGTGACCAGTACGACAAATGTAATATTCGTGATCCACTCTGGCGGATTCGTACACGGATTTTAGATACGCTTGGTATGGTGAGCTTGGCTGAGATAGCTACTGAAACACAAGATATCACCCCGGTGCAACAGCCTTCGGCAGTCATGAGGGTTTAAAACTTAAAGAATAGGTTATCGGATTAACAGTAATTATGAAGCTACCAATTTATATGGATTATCACGCCACGACTCCTGTCGACCCACGTGTGGTTGAGACGATGTTGCCTTATTTCACGGAAGATTTTGGTAATGCTGCAAGTCGAAATCATCCGTTTGGGTGGAAGGCAGAAAAGGCTGTAGATCGCGCACGTAAGCAGGTAGCCGATTTAGTCAGTGCTAAGCCAAGAGAAATTATTTTTACAAGTGGTGCAACTGAATCAAACAACCTGGCTATTAAAGGTGTTGCTGAGATGTACCGCGAGAAAGGCAACCATATCATCACTTGCGTTACTGAACATAAAGCAGTAATTGACACGTGTAAATGGCTTGAAAAACAAGGTTCCCGAGTCACTTACTTGCCAGTTCAAAAAGACGGTCGTATTAACTTGGATGATTTGCTCACCGCTATTACCAGTGAAACCATTCTCATAACAATCATGGCTGCAAATAACGAGATTGGTGTTCTTCAACCTATCGAAGAGATTGGAACGATTGCAAAAGAGCATGGCATTATTTTTCATACGGACGCCGTGCAAGCTGTAGGAAAAGTACCATTCAATGTTAACGAGATGAAAGCCGATCTAGTGTCGTTAAGTGCCCACAAGATGTACGGTCCAAAGGGGATTGGCGCACTATACGTTCGGCGGAGAAATCCACGCGTACTGCTGTCAGAGCAAATTAATGGCGGCGGTCATGAGCGGGGCATGCGATCTGGCACTCTAAATGTTCCTGGCATTATTGGATTAGGTGCGGCAGCGGAGCTCTGTTATGAGGAAATGGATGCAGATACAGCACGGTTGAGTGGCTTGCGAGACAGGTTGAATAAAAGGTTGCATCAGAAACTTGATGAAATATATGTCAATGGATCAATCGAACATCGTTTACCTCATAGTTTAAATATTAGCTTTGCATATGTAGAAGGCGAGTCGCTGCTTATGGGTATTAATGACGTAGCAGTTTCATCAGGCTCAGCTTGCACGTCAGCAAGCCTTGAACCGTCTTATGTGCTGAAAGCACTTGGTGCTGGAGATGATCTCGCACACTCTTCTATAAGATTTGGACTTGGCCGTTGGACAACCGAAGAAGAGGTTGACTATGTTGCTGATAAATTAACAAGTGTTGTACGGCGGCTCCGTGAGATGTCACCTCTTTATGAGATGGTTAAGGAAGAAGGTATTGATCTTTCAACTGTGGTGTGGACAGCCGATTAGGGTTTGTAAAGAGTAAGTGCAAAAAACTAGCAAGTAGTTCGTTTTAAGGAGTTTGAAACATGGCGTATTCAGAAAAAGTTCTTGATCATTATGAGAGTCCTCGCAATGTTGGATCTTTACCAAAAGATGACAGCAGCGTTGGGACTGGCTTAGTCGGAGCTCCAGAGTGTGGAGATGTGATGAAGTTGCAGGTCAAGGTGAATCAAGAGACCGGTGTCATCGATGATGCAAAATTTAAGACTTTTGGTTGTGGTTCAGCTATTGCAAGTTCAAGCCTGGCGACTGAGTGGTTAAAGGGAAAGACTGTTGAACAAGCGTTAGACATCAAAAACACTGACATTGTGACGGAACTTGCACTGCCGCCTGTCAAAATACATTGTTCTGTTTTAGCTGAGGATGCTATTAAAGCTGCTATTTCAGATTACAAAAAGAAGCAGGAGACTGTGAGCACGAAACAGCCTGTTGCTGAACCGCAGTCAACGAGTTAAGTTGCGTTTAGTTAGCTAAGCATGATTCAAATTTCTGATATGGCCGCTCAAAAGATACGTTCCCTTATGGCAAAGCAAGGTATCACTGAGGGTGGACTTCGTGTGGGAGTAAAAGGCGGCGGCTGTTCAGGTTTGAGCTATACGTTTTCTTGGGAGCGTGAGTCAAGGATCGGTGACGAAGTATTTGAGGGCCCTCAAGGTTCAAAGATCTTTGTCGATAAGAAAAGCTACCTTTTTTTAAAAGGTACCATGCTTGACTACGATACGGCTCTGATGACTAAGGGTTTCGTTTTTAATAATCCAAACGCGAAACAAACCTGTGGTTGCGGGAGCTCGTTCGGCGCGTAGATTGAGGTTTTAAGTCTTTAGTCGAGAGCAGTCATAGGCCACAAACCATTCTTCGTGTTTACGTTTTCATCTATCAATGACTTCCCAATCTAAATTAGCACCTTCCATGATTGCATGTCTTGAGTGTGGGGCTGGGTCTCCTTTGGATGCACATTTTTGTCAACAGTGTGAACACATTTTGCCACTTCCACGAGGGAGTGATTATTTTTCATTTTTTGGATTTAAGCCAAAGCTTGTGATTGACTCTGATAGTCTCCAGGATCGCTTTCGCACACTTAGTCGTCAATTGCATCCAGATTATTTCTATAACGCCCAAGCGGCTGAACGAAGAGCTAGTCTTGAACGATCTTCGTATTTGAATGATGCGTATCGAACGTTAAATGACTTAGTCTCTCGAGCTGAATACTTATTAAGACTTGAAGGATTGATATCAATAAAGAGTGATGATGAGAGTAGCCAGGTTCCACCTGCGCTTCTCGAAGAAGTTTTTGCTCTTAACGAGGAACTTCAGGAGATTCGTGAGTTTCGGGAAGCAGGAGGAGATTCGAGAGAAGTTCAAGTAAGACTAGAAGCAGCTCGTGATCAGGTCAAGGGCAAACAAGATTCTCATGAGAAGCAACTTTTCGATCTCAGTTTAGAATGGGACGAATCTCAGGAACGAGGCATTCTTGAAACGCTTCGGGAATGCCTTTTGGAGCGTAACTATCTGAGGAATCTATTAACAACAATTGATAAGGAATTGGAAGTTCTAGGGCAGATATAAATGGGAAAAGTTGTAGGCATTGATCTCGGTACAACTAATAGCCTTGTTGCGTATGTAAAAGACAGTATGCCTGTTGTTATCCGTGATCCAAACGGTGACGCGCTTGTTCCCTCTGTTGTTTCTTTTGGAGACGATGGGACAGTTTACGTTGGGCGAGAGGCGCAGAGACGTTTGCTGACGGAACCAAATCGAACAGTGTACTCGGTGAAACGTTTTATGGGACGTGGGATCGATGATCTACGTGGAGAGTCCACATCCTTGCCTTTTAATTTTAACGGAGAAGCGGGGGGGGTTGTTCGTCTCACAGTTGGAGAGCGTGAACTGACACCTCCAGAGATATCAGCTTACATCTTGCGTGAACTGAAACGTCGAGCAGAGCAGTACTTTCAAAATCAGGGTGAGTTTGATTTTGAAGTAGACCAGGCAGTTATCACAGTGCCTGCCTATTTTAATGATGCACAACGCACAGCAACAAAAGATGCTGGAAAAATTGCTGGCCTTGAGGTCCTCAGGATTATCAACGAACCAACAGCAGCATCACTTGCCTACGGTCTTGATCAACGCAACCATGGTACAGTCGCTGTGTATGATCTCGGTGGAGGGACGTTCGACATTTCCATTCTCAAGATTGAAGATGGTGTATTCCAAGTGTTGGCAACGAATGGGGATACTTTTCTTGGCGGTGACGATATTGACTCGCTTTTAATCGAAGGTATTCTTGCTGATATTGGTCATAAGACGACACCAGAGGGGTTTCAAGCAATTCGTAAGGCAGTGATTCAAGCAAAGTGGGACTTGTCTGATGCAGAGGCGACTGAAATTAAAGTCCAACCAGCACCTGGTTTAACAGAGGGTTACCAGATTTCACTCAAACGTTCAGAGTTCGCTGCGCGCATCCAGCCATTTATTGAACGAACACTAATACCATGTCAGCAAGCTCTTACTGACGCGGGCTTGCAACCTAAAGATTTAGACGAAGTAGTGCTTGTTGGTGGATCAACTAGGATCCCAGCTGTTCGTGCAGCTGTTGAGAAACTTTTTGGCCGAAGCCCTCATACTGAATTACATCCAGATGAAGTTATAGCAATTGGCGCTTCTGTACAGGCAGATGTGCTAGTCAGTGGGCGCCGTGAGATGCTCTTGCTTGATGTGACACCGTTATCTTTAGGTATTGAGACTATGGGTGGTGCAGCGTCTAAGATTATTCTTCGTAACTCAACGGTTCCAGCCAGTGGGCATGAAATGTTCACTACATTTGTAGAGAATCAGACTGCCGTGGATATTCACGTATTACAAGGGGAGCGTGAACTGGCTGCAGACTGTCGTTCATTAGCGCGATTCCGTCTTAGCGGGATTCCACCGATGCCAGCTGGCTTACCTAGGATTGAAGTTCGTTTCCAGATTGATGCAAACGGTATCCTGGATGTAACAGCTCACGAGCAGCGTACTGATATCGAGCAAAAAATTGAGGTTAAGCCTTCTTATGGACTCACTGATGAAGAGGTTGAACAAAGGCTTATTGAATCATTCGAGCATGCAGAGGAAGATTTTGAGTCCCGTCTACTCATTGAAGCTAGGAATGAAGCAGAAACAGTTGTGAATGCTACCGAGAAATCTCTTCGTCGTCCTGATTTTGAGATGTTAGCAAGAGAAGAACTAGATTCTGGGGAGAAGGATCGTATTGAAGAAGCATTATCTACTCTAAAAAATGCAATGCTAGGTGAAGATCGTACAAAGATCCAAGAAGCCACGCATGCTTTAAACGAAGCAACGCAACACCTCGCAGAGATCGTGATGAACCGCACTGTACTCGAGGCACTATCAGGTAAAAACGTAGGGGACATCTAATGCCAAAAGTGACGTTCAATATCGATGGGAAAGAACACGTTGTTGAATTTATACCTGGGACACTCAAATATAGTCACCATGGGTTGCCAGAGTCATTCCTCGATGTAGCGATAAATTTGGGAATTTCACTAGAGCATGCTTGTGGCGGAAGCTGTGCCTGCACGACTTGCCATGTCATTGTGCGCCAAGGTATGGACTCCCTTAGTGAAATGGAAGATGACGAGGCAGATCGTCTTGATACAGCCTGGGACTTAACGACAGCCTCTCGCCTTGGATGTCAGGCTATTATTAAAGGCGATGTAGTTGTTGAGATTCCGATGTACACAAGAAACTATGTGCAAGAGGGAGGCGACATTCAGCTTGGAAAGTCAGATCGGAAGACGAACGAGGGGTCTAAATGAGGTGTGATAATGAAATGGACCGATTCTGAAAACATTGGGTTCGCATTATTTGAGCGTTTCCCAGAGATTGAACCATTGACTGTCAGATTTACTGATCTCCGTGAGAAAGTAATCAATCTCGAAGGATTTGACGACGATCCAAAAACATCCAACGAGCCAAAACTTGAAGCCATCCAGATGGCTTGGTACGAAGAATGGAAAGAGGATCAAGAGTAGACGTGCAATGTTAGTAAGTACTTCTTGATGTAATTTTCTAAAAAAATTCGCAGAATAAATGTTTTTGAAATATCTTAGAATCCTTCTGAGGATGCATGTTGTTCTTCAAGGTTTGCATCTAGCTTGCCTATTTCGCCAGCTTTGGAAAGTGCAGATCGAAAGATTACAGGTCCAACAAGCACGTGTAGTCCTGTTAAAGCAACAATTAGTGTTCGGATTTCCGAGCCCCAACCTGGGAATTCTGTTGCCACAATTGTAGCGAGTCCAAGTGTGACGCCAGCTTGGGAGATTAGTCCCATCCAAATCAGATTGTCAGGTATTTCTGTGAGGCCGGCAAGTTTGGTGCCAATTGCTGTTGCTTTTCGAATAAGGATTAATCGTAAAGCGGCAAGTCCAAGAGCGAGCCACCCAATTGTTGCCAGTGCATCAAGTTGTAGGGATGCTCCTGCTGCTGCGAAGAAAACTATTAGTACCGGAAGAGCGCTACGCTCAACTGCTTCTTTAAGTTCATTGCCTTCACTTGAAACAATATTTTCAACAACAAGACCAGCTGCAAGCGCTGAGAGGACTAGTTCCAGGTGTAATGCTGCACTAGCGATCGCAAGCAGCACACAGAGCCCAAGTAAAATTAGTGTCAGTTCTCGTCCCACGTACTTCAGATAGAGCCCAAAAAATCCTCCTACTAATGCACCAAAGGCTAAAGAACCTACTAATTCCCAAGATAGGTGTACAAGAATACTTACATCGGATGTTGGACCACCAATAGCCCACTGTGCAAATTGCATTGCCAATGCAAAAAAAACAATCAGAACAAGATCACCCATGACTACGATTGCAAGAACCAGCTCGCTAAGAGGGCCTTTTGCACGACTTTCTGCAATAACAGCAATCGATACCGTTGGGGAGAAACTAACAACAAGGCCGGCAGTAACTGCAGAAGCAGCAAGTCTGGCTAATGGGCCACCTGGACTTGCAAAAGGTAGCCAAGGCCATGCAATCCAAAGCACTATAGTTAAAAGAGTAAACAAGCCAACAATTGAGACGCCACCGATAATTAACATTGCTCGCATGCGTTGACGAAGGTGTTTTAAATTGAGCTCAAGCCCTGCAATGAAGGCAATGAGTCCAATTGCCAGACCGTTGACAATTTCAAGTTCTTGGGCCATGGAAGAGGTGATGAGATTTAAAAGGTATGGTCCACACAGTAGGCCAAAAAGCAGGTAGCCACTCAAGCGTGGAAGTCGAAGTAATTCAGTAAGATGGCCGAGCAAGCTTGCAGCAATAAGTGCAAAACCCAGTGCTAGTGCGACTGAACGTTCAGGGATAGCTGTGTCAGGTGCAAACCGTTGCACTATGACAACTGCCATAATGACAAAGAAAAGTCCCCCAACACGTCGCACTAATTGAACCATTCTTCTTTAACTGTTAACAATGCAACAGCAAGAATCTCTGAAGCAATGGCAGCCATTATGATGCTAGATACAAGGATAGTATCGCCAGTGCCAAGAACTTGTTGTATGTTGAGAGCAATTGCAATTCCTATTGCACCAGGTGGAACCAGAACGGTGCCAAGGAATGCAGCTGGTGCACCAACGATGCGGGCAGCGGCGGTACTGGCTATTAACTTTCCTGATAAGCGAAATAAAACGAGAGGCACTGTAATCCAAAGCAATAGTGGACTCAGTTGAATAGAGGCCCCTGCGACTATTAATAGGAGTGGAACAAGAGGTTGCTGTAATTTACGTAGATCAGAAGCAATAATACGATCTGCGGATCCTGGCATATATACCCAGGCAAGTCCAGCAACTACACCACTGACGAGAGGAGAAGCTCCGATGAATGCTGGCAATCCTCCGAGTAATGCGATAGCCCCTGTAACAAACACCGCACGTTCAGCATCGCTACGCGCACGTTCAAATAATAACCAGCCAGCGATGCTGATAGCCAAGCTTGCAATAATGGCTAGTCGCATTTGGCCAAATGGATCGATCCCTGCACTTGCCAGTGTTACTGCTAGACCCCCTAGGATAATAAGCGGGACATCTTCTAGTTCAGCAATGCGCGCAGCAATATGTCTATGAGGACGAATGTCATAGCCTAGTGATGCCGCTGCTGAGGCACAACCGCAAATACCGATCGAGAAAGCAAAGATTGCAGTACTTGAAGGTAGGTCTAACTCCAAAAACTGAAACAGGCTATACATAGCAATTGCAATAACAGCAGCTGTTATTACTGCTCCAATTGTTGCAGCAAGCAGTGCCCATCTCGTAGTACGTGCGTGATGGCTACCTAGACCAAGCCCTACAAAGACTCCGAGTGCAGCTAGTCCTATTGATACAGCAGGATCAAGATGACCTAAAATTTCACTTGATAGGATGTCTAGCGATTGTGGGCCAAGAATGAATCCAACGAGCACATAAATCATTGAAGGCATTGCTGAGGCACGGAGACCGAGCGCGACAATACGTTTTGGCAATACAACACCACCCCTTGGGTTGGACATTTGGGTAGCTGTCGATGTGGCAATCCCAGACAACTTTTTGTTTGAGAGATTAGTGAAGGGTAGCTGTGTCATGAGAGATTGGAGCAGTTAGCACAACAATTTTTTGACGTCCGTCACGTTGGATAGTTAGCAATAAGTGTTGGCCTTGGGAGAGCTCATCTATTAGACGTTTGACCTGTGCTGGGGAGGGCGCTGCTATTCCACCGGCGGCAATTAATAAATCTCCACTGATTATTCCAGCTGATGCAGCTAATGATTCTGGAGCTACGGTGCCAACGATCGTTCCGTGCCCATCCTGATAATGAAGATCAAGAATCTCATTAGTCGTTGTTTCTGAAAATCGTAACTGGGCTAGCAGTAGAAGTACTATTGCTGAGATGCTAATCGTAACGATTAGTAAAAGAGCTTCTCGTGATTTACTCTTTGGTCGGTGAATACTGGTGTCTTCCATACAACGATAGATATTACAACCTTAAGTTTACACCCTCTATTCTCTAGTAATTCCAGTAAGTTAGTTTTAATTCAGTCATGGTATAACTCAATACTGATTCGGGTGTACACTCGCTGAATGTCGTCGAGTTGTCGGCTTATATCGATCAGGTAATTACGAATGAGTGCGTATTATCTTCCTTTATCTGCAGGGATTGTGTTAGTTGGAAGCGCTTTCTTCCCATGGGTGATGCTGGGTGAAGTCAGTTTTGGCGGTGTGCCCAGTTTTTCTGCAATCTGGATTCTAGTACTAGGACTAGTTACTATATTACTAGCGGTCTTAAGTTTGATTACGCGCAAGAATTCCAGGCATCCTCTTTTACTTGTCGGTCTTTTAGCGCTTGGCATTCAGTTTTTATCTTGGCAGTGGTTAGAACATTCAGTGTCTGAACAAGCCTGGGCAACGGCTGAGGCAGCCGCTATTGTTGAGGGACATGACGTAGTGAGACCAGCACCAACAAGCCTTGGCACAGGTATTTATCTTGGCCTCGTGGCTTCTATAGTGATTGTTGGGTTTGGGTTAACAATAGTTTTTAAACAGGCAACTGTCTCTTATATCCCACCAGATGATGATATTTAAGGTTAGTGGTTTACGATGAAAATTACCGTTGCACATAGTCCTGATTCTGATGATGCGTTCATGTTTTACGGCTTAGCAAGTGGCCGTGTACCGACCAAGGATCTTCAGGTTGGCCATGTTCTAGCTGATATTGAGACGTTGAATCGCGCTGCTTTTGAAGGCAAGTATGAAGTTACGGCCGTTTCTTTTCACGCTTATGCGCATCTGACCGACAAGTATCTTCTACTGCCTCATGGATCAAGCATGGGTGATGATTACGGTCCAATTCTAGTGGTTCGAAAAGACGGCCCAAGCACTGTTTCCGAAAGCATTGTTGCGGTACCAGGAACATTGACAACTGCATTGCTAGTACTGCGCCTCTACAACCCTTCCGTAAATTATGTTGTGATGCCATTTGATCAAATACAGGGGGCAGTATTGAGTGGAGATGTTGACGCCGGGCTTTTAATTCATGAAGGGCAGCTTACTTATGAATCTGAGGGGCTGAAGAAAATTGTTGATCTTGGCGAATGGTGGGCTGCACGTACGGATGGTCTGCCACTTCCACTCGGTGGGAATGTGATCCGACGCGATCTTGGGTCTTCCATGATTAGTACAGTGTCTCGCTTGTTGCACGACAGCATTGCATACGGTTTGGATCATCGACAAGAAGCACTTGATTATGCATTAAAGTTTGGTCGGGGCCTGGATCGTGACAAGGCGGATCAGTTTGTTGGAATGTACGTTAATGAATTAACCCTTCAGTATGGTGAACGTGGACGTGAAGCGGTGAACAGGCTTTTTCAGGATGCTTGGGATCATCAATTAATTCCAAAGAAAATCGATGTAGAGTTTAGTTCGTAAGTTGCTTACGATAAGTTTATTTAGAAACAAATTTGTCACTGTTATTGGGTGGCTTTGGTAAAGATTTCGTGTAGTTGACGAACACCTTCGGTAAGTGCAGCTGGTCCTGGCTGGAGTATATAAGCAGATTTGATTTCGTGAATCTGTCCATTCCGCACAGCGGGCACTTGTTGCCAGTCTTGGCGAGACTCAATTTTCTTCTTTTGAAGTGACTTTCCACACCATGAGCCAACAATGATGTCTGGCTGGCGTCGTACTACTTCATCTGGTGACACGATACGGTCTTTGCCAAGTTTGGAGTGTCGAAGTTCAGGAAAGATAGGGTCACCGCCAGCGACTTCCACTAACTCTTCTACCCATTCGATCCCTGAAATTAAGGGATCGTCCCATTCTTCAAAAAATACCCGTGGACGTTTGGAAAACTGTTTTGCAGTCATGCGAACATTATCAAGCCCAGTCTCTAGACTTGTTGCGAGTGTTTCAGCTTTTGATGTACATCCAATGAGTCCACCGAGCATTCTGATCATCTCAAGAATTTCAGCTATTGAACGTTGGTTAAAGGTGACTACCGTGTAGCCACGACGAATGAGTTCGTTAACGATATCTGCCTGAAGATCAGAGAACGCTAAAATAAGATCTGGTTCGAGTGCTTCAATCTTGTCAAAGCGGGCATGCAGGTACGCAGAGATGCGCGGTTTCTTTCTAGCTTCTGGTGGCCTGACTGTGTATCCAGATACACCCACAACACGATTACCCTCTCCTAAGAGGTAAAGTGTTTCAGTTGTTTCCTCTGTTAGACAGACAATACGTTGTGGATAGGACATCGTTTTATGCAGTGGAAAACTAAAAAGCTTTTGGGTGAAGTGCACGTCCAAGTATTTCTGCGGCTTCTCCCATTCTTGGTCCAGGGACAACCAAATAATCTTCGTAGAGTTTATAAATGCGACCCGTGCTAACTGCAGGAATTGACGGTAACCGTTTCCAGATTGTCTGTTCAGTGATGGGCTTAGTAGTGCTTCCAGTTGTTTGGTAATGTAGATCGATTACAACCTCTGGGTTACGTGAGAGCAGCATTTCAGTAGAGACTCGTACTGCTTCTTGTTTCACGTCAGCAAATATATTAGCGCCTCCAGCGACATCTAATAGGTCGTGGAGAAATCCGAGACCACCACTGGCATCCATATTACGAAGAGATCGTGGTTCATGACCTATTAGTAGCAGTGTGCGTGGCCGAGGCAGACCAGAAACTCTCGCTCGAATTGATGTTAGCTTCGATTCGAGCGCGGATGCTTGTGCTATAGCTTCAGCTTTGTGTCCTGTGAGGCTGCCAAGTTGCAAGAACACACGTCTAATATCTGCCAGATTAGTGTGGAAATAGTTAAATGTTTTAATACCAGCTCTGTGGAGTTGATCCTTTAATTCATCCTGCGATCCATAGATCACCACAAGGTCTGGACGGAGCGAGAGTATACGCTCAGTATCTGGGTCAAGCAGTGCACCTACACGTGGTAATGACAGCACTTCTTTCGGATAGTCATCAAAACTACTAACAGCGATGACTTGGTGTCCAGCACCAATAGAAAACAAAATTTCAGTTAATGCTGGTACAAGTGAAACGATACGTTGACTAGGCATTGTTTGAGTTTTAGTGTTTCCGCCGATAATCGTAGTGCCAAGGATGGCAACAATCGCGAAGACGACGCCTAGATTTTTTTGACGAGCAGCCATAAGAAGAAGGGCCCTCCAATTAACGCTGTTACGATGCCAACGGGAATTTCAATAGGCGCCATGATCGTACGTGCGACAGTGTCGCAGCTAACAAGGAAAGATGCTCCAAAAAGCACGGATACTGGGAGGACGATTCTATGGTCTACGCCTACTAGTAAGCGGACTAGGTGTGGAACAACGATTCCAATGAAGCCAATTGGTCCTGCCAAGGAGACTGCAGCACTTGTAGCAAGCGAGGAACTTAAAAAAGCAAGACGTTGTACTCTTCCGACGTTAACACCTCGACTAATAGCTGTATCGTTTCCAACACCTAGCAAATTGAGCGATGAAGGGAGAAATGCAAATATTGCAAACGCCATGACTAAAAATGGTAGAGCACCTATTACTGGTGCGTACCCTCCGGTATCAAGGTCACCCATGAGCCATCGAACTGCTCTGTACGCTTCAGTGAAGTTCGCCATATATTGAACGAAAAGAATTAGTGCTGATAGAAACGCATTTAGTGTAACGCCAGCTAAGAGTAAAACAGATGTTGAAATTGTTCGACCAGGGCGGTTAGCCAAAAAGTAGATAATAACTATCGCGACTAGCGATCCAGCAAAGCTAGCGATAGGGATTGGAGAAAAGAATCCGATAGTAAAGGTTGCACCAAATGTGATTGCCAGAATTGCTCCGAGGGAAGCTCCAGCTGAGACACCAAGTGTAAATGGGGTGGCAAGCGGGTTTCTGAGCAATGCTTGTAACACGACACCAGCAGCTGAAAGGGCAGCACCGACGATTGCTCCGGCGATTACTCTTGGCAGACGTGCGACGAAGAATATTTGCGCGTCAATATTTTCAGTAAATGGAATTGATCGGTCAAATGCTCGTATGAGACTAATTTTCGTGGTTCCAATCACAGGAGCAAGTAAACAAATTACGAGAGTCATTACTCCAAATCCCACGACTGTTAGTATGAGTCGTGAGCGAATTGCTACTTGTGCACGATTCCTTAGAAGTGATTCATCTGTTCGCTTTCCAATTTTTTGAACACTGATCACAGATTAGTGTCCTTTCTGCGAAGTGGGACGATTAATAAATCACCTGTTTCTGATTGCAACTTGACACTAGCCTCGACTCCGTAGAGCTGGCGTACCATGTCTACTGTAAGCACTTCCTGAGTTAGGCCTTGAGCTAGAATTTTCCCCCTATGCATTAAAACAAGGTTTTCACACAGCGAGGCAGCCATGTTTAGATCGTGTGTTGCTACTACAAGTGTCATGTTTCGCTCACGGCTTAGCTTTTTAAGAAGTAGAGATATTTCAATTTGATAACCAAGATCTAGAGATGCTGTTGGTTCGTCAAGTAACAAAATATCTGGTGATTGTGTAAGGGCGCTCGCGATGATGACACGTTGTTTCTCGCCTCCAGATAAAGTCATGTAGGGGCGGTTGGCTAGATGGTCAGTACCGGTCACTGTTAGGGCGTTGTACGCAATTTCAATATCAGCTGGACCTTCAAGAGTAAACGGTTTGAGATAGGGATGACGTCCCATCAGTGCCATCTCAAGTACGGTGTAGTCAAAAGCTGGGTGCGTTTCCTGAGGAACAATGGCAATACACTGTGCGATTTTTCGCTTTGTAATACTTGTTAGAGGTTCGTCGTCAAGTGTAACCTTTCCATTTTGCGGTCTCTGTATTCCAGCCATTAAGGTGAGCAGGGTTGTTTTCCCGCAGCCATTCGGTCCGATAAGACCAGTTAGAGAACCACTTTTTATCTTGAGCGATATGTCACGTAACTTGAAGTTATTAGGAATCGATTTTTGTCTATACCCGAAGGAAATTTTATCGACTTGTAATAACACGTATTCCTACCATTGCGGTACGTCCGGGCGCTGGGAAACCAAACGCTTGTTCGTACGTTGTATTGCTTAAGTTTTCAATCCGTGCCAGAACCTGTGCCCATGGTGCTAATTGAATAGCCCCTCCGATACTCATCGTCCTGTAGCCATTAGCCATGAATACTCCACCAAAAGTTCCTAATGAAGGTTCAATATCACGAACTTTTCCTCTAAACACAGTCTCAAAAAATCCGCTCAAACGTTGGTGGGTATAGGTCAAACTGACTGACCCTTGATTCCGTGGTCGGCGAATGAGCGCTTCTCCAACTTTGTAAGGGGGAGGGACCTCGCTATTGGTACCGTCAATAGCAATAATTTTTGTGTTTAGCCATGTGTATGAAGTACGTAGGTTAATGCTAGCCAACGGCCTTATTCCTATCGCAAGTTCAAACCCGTTTGATCGTGCATTTGAAATATTGTCAGTGCGGAATTGGCTAGCATCTCTAAACGAGTTCCCAACGGTGACAATAAGATCGTCATAGGAATTGACGAACATGGTTGCGTCGATACTTCCAGTACCACCAGCGAACGTTTGTTGAATACCAATATCTAAACTTCGACTACGCTCTGGTTTTAGGCCAGGATTATCTGTAAACGCAATTTCAAATGCATCTGGTGGCCGTATACCAATCCCAGTGCTAATTCGAAGTTTTGTTTGATTGCTACTTGTATTCCTGCTGAGCAGATAAGCAAGTGAGACTTTTGGATTCACGGAGATAACCGTCTCTGTGTTGAAGAATGGCCGTGGTGCGAACGGACTAGGATTTGAGACTAGCGCATCTCTGCGAATCTGCTCTACGCGGACTCCCGCTGCGATAGATAATCGATTGGTAGGCGAGACACGTAGCTCTCCAAAGTACCCTACAAGCCAGCGTTGTACAGGCACTTGCTGAAAATTGCTATCCGTAATGAAGGTGCTTCTAGCACTTTCTCTTTGGACTTCAAAACCCGTTGAAAGATCAAGAGTATTAGTTAAGACAGCATCGATTTGGCTACGAACGGATGTTCTCTTTGACTTGTTGTCAGATGTGCCAAATGGACTAGTAAACGTTGAGTCAAAGTCGATTAAGGTTAAGGCAGTTCGCTGGCGTAGCTTGTTAGTAAAAGCAGACCATGGTTGTGTCCATTGCAGCCCAAATTGGTGACGAGTATTTATGCCACGAGAGATCCGATCCACACTTGTGTACGCACCAATAGGATTGGATCCGTATGGTCCAGGGAAGCCACGCTCAGTCCATGATAATTGTCCGGTGCCGCGTAATTCGACTCCAGACGAACTACGCCATCCAGCCCCAAAACCTAGATGTCTGGCTGTTCCATCATCATTACTAACTTGCTGTCCTGTCGAAGCTGCTAGGCCCGTGTAACCATTACTGCGCGTATCTTCTAAACGTAAGTTCAAAGACCATGGGCCAATGTTTCCGGATGCTATAGCACGTGCGCGCACGGTTCCTTGGCTCCCACCTTCAAGGAGTCCTTCAATTCTTTCTTGAGTGCTTTGACGCGAAACAATTTGAATGACACCGCCAATAGAATCAGATCCAAACAAAGCACTTTGGGGTCCACGTACAATTTCTATGCGATCAACATCAACAACTGGAACCTGCGAAAGATCTAGGCTCCCTCCAAAAGCATTGATGCGTACTCCGTCTAGCAGTACGAGCATAAAGTCAGATTCTCCGCCACGAGTAAAGAGAGAGGTCAGGCTGTGGAGACCTCCGTTTCTAGTAATGCTTAGACCTGGTACGAATGCCAGTGCGTTATCCACAGTGCGTGACTGTCGTGCATCTAGCTCTGCACCACTGATAATCGTGATCGTTGAGGAGGCTTCAGATAACGGGAGGCCGGTCTGTGCTGCCGATACGACGAGAGATTCGCTTAGTGCAGTTATTTGAAGTTTGAGTGATAAATCACGCTTATCCTCAGCAGCAACTGTGATAGTTACTGGTTTTGCGGTAAAGCCATGCAGTACAACACGCAGTTTGTAGGTTCCTGCAGGGAGATTAGTGAGTGTGAAGTGCCCATTAGTGTCTGTGTAGGTTTCGCTGATACCAGGCTTGACGCCAGTGACCACAATTCTGACAGTTGGGACTGGGTACCCATCTGGATCGAGGACAGTCCCTCTTATTTCAGCTGCGTGAGTGGGAAGTGAAATGCTGCAGAAGAGCAAAGAAAGCACAAGTATAAGGAATAGAGTGCTTTGTTGGTTCGGAAAACCCGGCCAGGTCATTCTGTCTCCCCTTGGTGTCCAACGCACCAGACTCACGATTTTGCAGTCGTGAAAAAGGAATAAACGCTAGGGCCAGGTTTCCTGACTTGCAGATTCTTACGATTTGGTTAGTCTTCCCATGTTCTACAGTGCTGGTGATAAATTTAGCAATGCTGTAGCACGGACCATGATAGACCCGTTATACACAGTGACTTATATGACCAAGATCTTTCTGCTTACAGTGGCGGGACCGTGTGGGCATTAAACCCACTTCCCTGTTCCCTTACGGTATCAGTTGTAGCTATCAGTATAGCACGTTAAAATTTCAAGCGATTCCATGATGCGGTCACGTTTAGCAGACGCTCAGTTGCTTGACATTGATACCAAATTAAAGGCTGGTGAGCGACTCACATTTGATGATGGTGTTCGTCTATTTGAAAGTAGCGATGTGTTAGCAGTTGGGTGGCTGGCAAACCGCGAACGCGAGCGTCGACACGGTCCACGGACTTATTTTAATTACAATCTTCGTCTTGAAGCGACGAACGTTTGTGTGGCGAGTTGTCTCTTTTGTTCTTTTGCACGTCTCAAAGTAGGCGATCCTGGTTCCTATACGATGTCACTTGAAGAAGCATGGAACAAACTAGAAGCACGTGCTAATCAGCCACTCACAGAAGTGCACATTGTTAATGGACTTCATCCAGATTTACCTTTTGATTACTATACGAAGCTACTGAGTGGTTTTAAACGCATCCGTTCGGATATTCACTTGAAATGTTTTACAGCGGTAGAGATTGCTTTTTTTGCCGATCTTTATGGCATGAGTGATGAAGAGGTATTGCGTCAGTTGATAGTTGCCGGACTTGATTCCTTGCCTGGTGGTGGCGCCGAGATTTTTGCAGAACGTGTTCGACAAAAAATCTGCCACGACAAGTGTGGAACTGAGCGATATCTAGAAATCCATCGAACAGCTCATCGGTTGGGTCTTCCCTCTAATGTAACGATGTTGTATGGACATATTGAAACAGTTGGTGAGCGCGTTGATCACATGCTTCGCTGTCGCGCTTTGCAAGATGAAACGGGAGGGTTCCAAGCATTCATTCCTCTAGCATTTCATCCTGATAACAACCAGATGCGAAAACTTCCTGCGCCGAGTGCAACTGATACGCTCATGGTGCATGCAGTAGCGAGGTTGATGTTAGACAATGTGCCACATGTGAAAGCCTTCTGGATTGCCACAGGAGTAGAGGTGGCTCAAATGGCACTCTGGTTTGGTGCGGACGACCTAGATGGAACTGTACAGGAGGAGAAAATCTATCATATGGCTGGTGCTACTACACCGGAAACCATGACACCAGCAGAGATCTCACGTTTAGTGTTGGCTGCTGGCCGTCAACCACTTGAACGAGATACGTTGTACAATATTGTTAATGTTCCAGAGCCACTTGCGACTTCAGGACCTTAGCAGTTCATAGCCTAGTAAACGTGACATCATCTTTGCCACTTTTAACTGAGTTTGAGAAGGAAAGCCTGTCTGAGCGTCAGGCTCTACCTCAGGCCTATCTTGGTTTATCGGATGCTGAGATGGACACTCGTATTGCTGCTGCCAGAGCAAAACTTGGTGATAGGTTAATGATCTTAGGTCATCACTATCAGCGGGATGAGGTGATCAAGTTCGCTGATCATACGGGTGATTCTTATAGTTTGGCTCGGCAAATTACCTACAACCCAGACGTAGACTTTATTGTATTTTGCGGCGTCCATTTTATGGCTGAAAGTGCAGATGTCCTTTGTGAGTCACATCAGCAGGTGATTCTTCCAGACCTAGCAGCTGGATGCTCAATGGCTGATATGGCAGAGCCAGATCAGCTTGAGACATGCTGGGAAGAACTTGAGCAAATGGGAGTTTCTGGGGTTGTCCCAGTGACCTACATCAACTCTGCTGCTTCGATTAAGTCATATGTGGGTGAATGGGGCGGCACGGTGTGTACGTCATCGAATGCACCTGCGACTCTTCGGTGGGCGTTCGAACGTGGCGACAAGGTACTGTTTCTTCCAGATCAACACCTCGGGCGAAATACGGCTTACAAAATGGGTATTTCCCTTGATCAGATGGTGGTGTGGGATCCTAATGAGATTTTTGGCGGATTAAATCCTGATCAGGTTATGTCGGCAAAGATGATTCTATGGAAGGGTCATTGCTCGGTTCATACGCGGTTTTCTACGAATCAGATCAAAAACCTCCGACAACAGCATCCAGATGTTCGTGTCATTGTACATCCAGAGGTTCCCTTTGAAGTTGTTCAGGAAGCTGATGAAAGTGGTAGTACCGAGCACATCATCCAGCAGGTTTCCAAGAGTCCGGTAGGTTCTATATGGGCTGTAGGAACGGAGATCCACCTTGTCAGTCGATTAGCTGAGCAATTAGCCCCTGAACGCACAGTGCTGTCACTTGATCAGTTTGGGTGTCTTTGTTCTACGATGTTTCGTGTATCACCTAATCATCTGCTTTGGATTCTTGAAGAACTCTTAGCCGGACGAGTTCAGAACCGTATTGCGGTACCCAAAGAACAAAAACACTGGAATAAGATAGCGCTCGATAGAATGTTGTCAATTCGGTAGGACATAAATTTCATGAGTGTCAGTAAGCTTGTTTGTGCTTTACGAAATGCTTTCTTGCTACGGACACTGTTTCCCGGATACGATCGGCCGACTTTCCATGTGACAAGGAGGATTTGATGGCTCTTTCAGATCTATTTACCAACGTGCAGTTGCTCTTGAGATGGGTTCACGTTTTTGCCGGCATTGTCTGGATTGGCCATCTGTATTTCTTTAATTTCGTTAACATTCCTTTTCAGGGCACGATTGGTCCAGATGTTAAAAGAGTAGTGAATCCACAGATCATGTCACGAGCTCTCTGGTGGTTTCGTTGGGGAGCGATGATTACCTTCGTAGCAGGGTTGTTATTGTTCACGCAACTTTACATGTATGACCCTGTATCCGGATTTGGACCGAGTCTCGCTTTTAGTGGAGAAGATGGTATTACAGGTCGGGCAGTCTGGATTCTTATGGGGATGGTCTTTGGCACCATTATGTGGTTCAACGTGTGGTTTATTATTTGGCCGGCCCAGCAAAAAATTCTTCCTGCCGTAAGAGATGGTGTTGCTCCGGATCCAGCTCTCCCAAAACGTGCAGCGATGGCATCACGCGTGAACACTTACCTTTCTGGCCCAATGCTTTTTGGGATGCTGGCGGCAAATCACTATGGCGCTGTAAATTTCCTCACTGCAGTTGTGGCAGTTGCGCTTGGATTGTTGGCAATTTGGTGGTCTTATAAATCGGCGCCTCAAGTTGGGAAGTCTGTGTAAGACGGTTTGCTTGAAGTAGGTTGGTATGTGCCTGGCTGGATTGTTTCGGCAATTTAGCTAGGCACATTATTCTTTTACAGTTGTCCTAAAGTTTCATTAAATCTGTCTGTGTCTTCTAATCGATGTCCTTCGTCCTCTACCTTTTTTTAGTGCATCTGGGTGTTGGCATTAGTCTTACTTTGCTACTTGTATCAAAAGAGGCTGGCCTAAAGTTTTTTCGCTTCAATGCAGGGGTTGCCGCGTTGCTCCTTGCGACGGCGATGGCGTTTCGTCCACCTACGGATGTCATTGGCGATACTGTGATTGGTGCAACAAGTATCACTATGCTCGGTATTGCGCTGGCGACATTAACGATTTATTGGCTTATCGCTGGTCGTATTTTGTCACAATTGCGACCGGTCCTTCCCGTAGTAGCTACAGTGGCAGGCTTAATCGCAGTTTCACTTCACAGTCTTGTGGCTGCAACACCAGTAGTTTCTGGCGGACTCTTAACCGCAATAAGTGCATTGACTGCGGTGGCGTTACTTGGTTGCACGTGCACGGCAATGGTTCTTGGTCATTGGTATCTTGTGATTCCCTCAATGGACATTCGGCATCTACAGCGCATTGTTTTTTTACATATCATCACATTGGGAGCGCGAATTGTTATCGTTGCCATTGCACTGATTATTGCTCTAAGCGAACCGCTCCTAACAGGGCAGTCACTTCAACAGTACGTTGTGTCAATTGATGGTGTTTTTTTATGGCAGCGTATTCTATTCGGTCTTGCTGTCCCTATGGTGTTAGCTTATTTGACTTGGGAAACCGCAAAGATTCGTTCTACGCAGTCAGCCACTGGCATTCTTTATGTTGATTTCTTTACGGTGATGGTTGGGGAGATTCTATCAGGGTATCTGTGGCTTTCAACAGGGCTGGCTGTCTAATATGGAAGTCACGGTTCGTTGTCCTCAGTGTGATGCGGCGTTGCCCATCAATGTTGACGAAGCCGAAGTAAAAATTTGTTGCCAACGCTGCGGGCGAGAAACCCGGCTTAAGGGCACCAATGCTGTGATATCTGACACTGCTGTGGACAGTTGTCCAGTTTGTCAGGGAAACGATTTTTACATACGAAAAGATTTTGATCCAAAGACCGGCGTGGCAATTGTTGCAACAGGCGCAATCATCAGTGCTGTTTTTTATTACTTTGGCCAAGACATCATTGCTTATGGTGTTTTAGGTAGTGGCGCACTCATTGATTTAATTGTCTACGGTCGATTAAAAAATGTGACCATTTGTTACCGTTGCCATGCAGAGTTTAGAGGTGCATATAAACGAACAGCTGATGTGTTCGATTTGCATACTGCAGATATTCTTGAGCCCGAATGGGAGAGAAAAATCCGTCGCCGCTAAAACAGTGTTACCTGAACAGGTTCCCCTTGCTCAACAGTGATTGTCGTAGGTGCGATTTCGATATAGCCGTCTGCCTGCGACATGCTAGTGATATCACCTGAAGCTTTGAAGGCTGGTACCGCTATGCCTTGTTCCACTCGTACCGTATAGAACTGGTGTTTATCTATCGCTGATCGTATTTTCTTGCCGAGCGGAACGGTAATGGTACGAGCGTGATGAGCGGGCAAGTGTGCTAGATGGCGAATTACAGGTACAAGTAATATGTGTGCATTGGAGAGGCATGACGTCGGGTAACCAGGCATGCCAAAGATGAGCTTGTCATTGATTATACCTACCACAGTGGGTTTGCCAGGCTTGATAGCGAGGCCGTGGAAAAGGATGGTTCCTTTTTGTCCAATGACATCAACCATAAAGTCCCGTGTCCCTACAGAACTTCCGCCAGAGAATACCAGGAGGTCTGATTCCAGGCACCGCTCGACAGCATCAGACAAGTCCTTAATGTTGTCTGATGCGGTACGATGTGGTTCTGGATATCCACCGTGCTCTGTCACGATGGCCGTGAGTGTGAACTTATTGATGTCATAGATTTGTCCAGGTTTAAGTGGTTGTCCAAGATCCGCAATCTCATTACCAGTTGATAGAATTGCAACCCGTGGACGCACATAGACTCTTACTTCGGTAGTGCCAACTGCAGCAAGTGCACCGATACGGCTTGCATTAAGGACTTCGCCTGTTCTTAGAACGATCTGGCCTTCCTGAATGTCAGCACCTTGCTGGCCGACGTGCTGTTGTGGCTCAACAGGGCTCATGATGTAGACAGTGTTAGATGAATCAGACTTTGTTTTTTCTACCATGACTACGGCATTAGCGTTATCTGGCATTGGTGCCCCAGTAGAAATTTCTGAACATTGCCCAGATTCTATTGGGCATGTCGGTATTTGACCGGTGAACACACGTTCCACACAGGTTAAATATTTTGGGTTTTCTTGAGTCGCTCCGAATGTATCTTCAGCGCGGACGGCGTAGCCATCCATGGCGGCACGTGCGAAGGACGGCACATCAGCACTGGCAATACACTCCTGCGCGAGCACTCGACCATTTGCTTCAGACAGCGATACAATTTCAATACGATCAATCGTTTTCATCTGTGATTCGATTAGTGCTTTCGCTTGCGCTAGTGGAATTGTATTTTTGATTGGGCGCATCTTCACAGTCATCGGTTCATTTGCTGTACAACGTGACCAAGTTCAGGCACGATAAGTTTTGTTAGTGCGAGCTGCACAGCAGGTTCTGAACCTGGAAGTACAAAGATCGCTGTATGGTTTACAGTGCCGGCAGTAGCACGACTTAGCATTGCGGCAGCGCCTATTTCTTGAAAACTTAGAACTCGGAATAATTCACCGAAGCCATCAAGCTTCTTAGTCAGGAGCTTGTTCACTATTTCGAATGTACTGTCTCGAGATGTGATACCTGTTCCACCTGTTGTGAGGATAACTTGTACTTCTGAGTTTGCAATTTGTTTCTGGATAACCTCTTCAATTTGTACAGGGTCGTCAGGAACAAGCTTATATCCAACAATATTGTGTCCGTTTTTAATGAGGCCATTTCGCACTGCACGCCCGCTAGTGTCTGTTTCAGAAGTACGTGTATCACTGACGGTCAGGATGAAGCAGTTAATCGTAGCGGGGGCTGCCGCTCGGTGCTTAAGGTAATTCACATAGGAATTATAGGTGGTGTATAGTTATTTCTTATATCTTAGTATCACCATCGCTACAGACTGTATTAGTTGAACGTATTCCTATAAGCGCCCTTAGCTCAGCTGGATAGAGTGTCTGGCTACGAACCAGGAGGTCGCAGGTTCGAATCCTGCAGGGCGCGCCATTACTGCTTTCCGATGGAAGATTGGCCTTGTCGTAAAACGTATTTCTGGATTTTTCCAGTTGCGGTCTTTGGTAGTTGGTCGACAAACACAATTTTTCGTGGTGCTTTAAAATGTGCCAGTTTTTCTCTGGCATAGGTAATCAGTTCTTTGTCAGTCGCAGAAGTGCCTTGATTCAGCACGACGAAGGCACACGGAGTTTCTCCCCATTTTTCATCTGGCACACCAATCACTGCAATCTCACAGATGCTCGGGTGTTGCATCATTACGCCTTCAACCTCAACTGAAGAGATGTTTTCCCCGCCACTGATGATCACGTCTTTAAAGCGATCGCGAATCTCGATATACCCATCGGGGTGCATGACGGCGGCATCTCCACTGTGGAACCAGCCACCACGCATGGCAGTTGCTGTAGCTTCCGAGTCGTTATAGTAGCCAGCCATGATGACGTTTCCGCGCATAATAATTTCTCCAAGGGTCTGTCCATCTCTCGGCACGTCATGCTCAGATTCGTCAACAACACGTAGTGCGCCAGCTGTCATGATTTCGACACCTTGCCTTGCTTTGATAGTTGCCTGCTCTTTCGAGGAACGGGTTTTGTGCTCGGCCTGAGGTTCACACACAGTCATGAATGGAGATGTTTCTGTTAGTCCGTAAGCATGTAGAAGGTTCCATCCGAATTCACCTTCGACTCGCTGAATTGTGGCCGCTGCAGGCGGGGCGCCAGCAGTTATGACTTTGATGCCACGGCGTACCTCGCCGCGTTTATGAGCGGGTGCGTTGGCTAACATAATGAGGACAGTCGGCGCTGCACACATATGTGTTACTTCTTCTTCACGCATTAGTCGAAATGAAGTTTCAGGATCAAGTGCACGGAGACAAATATGCGTGCCTCCAATAGCAGTTATCAACCAAGTAAATGTCCACCCATTTGCATGGAACATTGGCAGTGTCCAGAGATACCGATCAGCCGATGTCATTGGCCAATGAATTAAGACGCCGACGATGTTTATGTAGGCATTTCGATGGGTAATCATTACGCCTTTTGGACGGGACGTTGTACCACTGGTGTAGTTGATTGTGAGCAAGTCAGTTTCTTTAATAGTAGGCGTTTCAAAAATAGGCTCTTCGACAGCAAGTAATGCTTCGTAGTCAAGGAAGTCTTTACCAGCACCTTCAAGTGCTACAAAGTGTTGAACGTCTGGACAGTTTGTACGGATAGTATCCACTGCATCGAGATAATCCTTGTGGACACAAACAACCTTTGCTTCGCTGTGGTTAATGATGTACTCGAATTCGGCTGGGTTTAATCGAAAATTAATTGGAACTAGTACTGCACCAATTTGTGGTACAGCATAGAACGATTCAAGTTGTGCGTGCGTATTTGGAGAGAGGTATGCAACTTTGTCCCCTTTGGTAATCCCGAGACGTTGCAGCGCGGCTGACCATCGGTCACAACGGCTAAAAAACTTAGCATAAGTAAGGCGTAGTGTCCCATCAACTACAGCTTCTTTAGTTGCGTAAAGTTTTCGCGTTCGGCGTTGAAATTCTAATGGCGTTAGTGGTGTTTCCACGATGGTTCAGGATAATACCATGCGTACAGTCATGGATTCTTTAGGGAACTTTTCACATGTCCCTGTTTTTGCCTCGCTGTGCATTTGCACTATCGTTGACTGTATAAGCAGTTACCTATGAATTTCTTTAGAGAGTTGTTGGACTTATTTTTTATTTATTGAGGGATGGTACAAGTAAAGTTGCTTTCGTTATTTGAATCGCCACTTCCATCGTAAACTGCTACTTCTGGGTAAGGACAGACGGGACGTGTTAGTGCTATGTGTCCATCTTGATTACGTTTCGAGGCCACAAGACGATTAGGGGCTTGTCCATCTTCTACCCATGTACGTATTGCCTCAACCCAGTCAACTTGGTCTGGCCCTGGCCCATTTGCGCAGTGCAAGACACCAGGTAACATGTAGAGTCGCGCATAGTCACGAACATTGTTATCACGTGCTTCGAGTTCTTCGTAATAATTGATTGTCCCGAGTGGTGTTAGTGCAAGGTCAGACCACCCGGTCCAGTAGATAATTTTTCCGTTTTGCTCCCGAAACGCGCTCAGGTCTGTGTCAATTGCATCAAGTATTTTTGATGCAGCCGCTGTGTCTGTTTTCCATGTTGAGAAATCGTATGTCGTGTAGTCCCATTCAGGATCGTTAAATACGAAGTACTTATAAAGTTCAGTGCCAAAGCCATAATGCGCGTTTGGCATGCCTGGCATTTGTAATGGTCCGCCACCAACGACCCATGAATCCCATCCACCTGGTTCGTTTTCTCCACCGTAATTAAATCCAAAGAAGAGCTGTTCGTCGTTGGCAGTTGGTCCGTTATAGACCGCTTGGATAGCAGCAAGTTGACGTGACGTTACACAATCAGTTGCGCTCGTGTCGTTAGGACATAATGGGAGGTCTGTCGGAGAGAATGGGCACTGCCGAGGATCGGTCATCATCCCGTCCTTTACTCCATCAGCTTCGTCACAGGCAGAGAGAATGCTTGAGCTTAACAGTTCAAGATTTTCTGGTGTTAAAACAGGATTGTTAGTATCCCCAGTGGGATAGATGGCTTGCTGAGTTTGCACAAACCCAGCCGTGAGTGCAGTCCAGTAATAAGCTGGGGCACCAGCGACAATGCCATCAAAATCGTTCGGGTATCGCTGTGATTCCATCATTCCTTGTCCGCCACCGCGTGAACAGCCAATAAAGTATGAGTATTCTGGTGCTTGTGTGTAGTAATGCTCGATAAGCGCTTTAGCTACTTCAGCAGTTAAATGAATAGCACGGTGTCCAAAATTTTCTTGTCGTTCAGGATTATTCAGAGCCCAACTGGCCTCAATGCCTCCGCCTACATGTCCAGTATCCGTTCCTACGGTTGCATAGCCTTGTTCAAGTGCGCCATAGCTCAGCGCGGAGTTTTGTACTGTGCCAACATAGCCACCGCCACCTCCCATCATAAAGCGACCGTTCCATTCTTCTGGCAGTAACAGTTCAAAATTAATTTCAGTTTCGATCACACCTGTAACCTTGCAGTGACTTGGGCCAACTTCACTTGCTCGGATGTTCTCAGTTTTAGTGATCCTGGAATTGTTTAATGTCAGTGCAGTGAGTTCAGTACACGAGCTTTCAACATCCCTTGCTGGACCTGCACAAGCACCAATCACAATAAGAGACGTACCAAGAGTGATCGTGCATGCATAGCGGGTCAGCAGGTCCATTGTTGATCTCCTTGGGTAGAGTACAGCGTTAGTATGGTTAATTAGTGTAGGGCGATGGTTGTGTCAAGAGGCTGGTACTCAATTAAGTCCTGACGAATGTGGCGACGTATGCCTCGAAAAAAGACACTTAAGTCTAGGTGGAGATCAAAAGTTGACGGATACCAGACTTCTGGACTAACACGTATAAAATCAAGTTGTCCTTTTGCGTGCCGAAGTGTTGCAACAATACCCCAGAGATAGCGAAATGGTTTTTGCATTTCAAATGAGATGCGTGCTACTCCGTAGTCGTTTTGCGTGATCCACATTTTTCCTGTCGAACGATTCAATGCTTTGTCCATTCGTTTTTCGTCTGGTAGTTTCCCTTCACGAGGGACAAATTCAAGAACCCAGCACAGGTCTTCTCCCACGGTGTCTGTGCCAACAAGTGCTATGTTGTAGCGAGACATCATTTCACGATTAAATTTAACACTGCTGTATTCGTCGGGTTCATATTCTTCATCCCGTTCTGCATGTTTTTGAACTTCCTCGATAAATTCTCTTTTATCTTTTGCTGCCTTGCGGACATCATCTTCGTCGAGGGCAAGTCCATCGCGTTCGATGAGTTCTTCGTAAAGAAGTCCTTCGAGTGGGTAGCGTCGGTACTTAGTAGTTTCTGTGTCGGTTACTTCGCCATCACCATTAAGTTTCTCGACCGTATACAAAACAATAGATTCAAAATCAAGCTCGCGGTTTGACTCGTCCTGTGCCTCACTTCGTTCAATGGCACGGTCAAGAATCATCTCAGCTGTTGCTCGGTTTTGGTCGGCCTCTCGGATGGCCTCGTCTGATGAGACAGACGTGTCTGGCTGAGGACTTTGCGCAAGTATTGTCGTTGTTACAAGTGCGAACCCAAGGCACTGTGCTGTAACAAAACTGAGAATAATAATAATCAGTCGCCTACACACTGAACAGATTCTCTCCTTGCTTTCGAGATTGCCGAGTATTATGTGACAACTACAACGATGTCTATGTTAAATACCCCATTATTTGCTCGGTTTCAACTGATAGCTCACAATCATGAAAAAGTTATCTGAGTCACAGTGGAATTGGGGGTATATAAGGAGGCAAAGGGATATTTCGGTTGTTGACTAAGAACAGATAAAGCTAATTTCACGCCTGTTCACCTAGGACTGCGTGCTTAAGGAGATAAAGTAATGGAGAAGGCGATTACTCAACTAGTAAAAGGTTATGAGACCGGTGGTCTCACACGTCGAGGCCTTATTCGAGGCCTCACTATGCTGTTTGCGGGTACAGCCGCTGCTCCCGCTGCAGCCCAATTACTTGACGGATCAAAAGTGCACGTACATCCTCCGTCACTTCCGTGGGAACCTCTTATCGACCATATACAAATTAACTCTCGCGATCCGCAGAAGTCTGCTGAGTTTTATCAGAAGGTATTAGGGCTTGAACTATTGAGAGTAGGCCCAGCTGGTGCTGAGCGCGACTGTTGTCCAGAGCGAGATGCCTTCCTTGGTGTGAACAATCGCCTCTTGCTTGCCATTCGTAAAAGAGAACCGGTTGGTGCTATTGATCATTGGTCAATGTTGGCACCTGGCTACGATCGACACCAATTTAAGAGTATTGTCGAGAAACGTGGTGGAACAATTGCGGAACATGATTTAGGTGGACAATATGTCAAGGATCCAGATGGGGCAATGTTGCAACTGATGGGTCGTCCTGGCGGGTCCTAAATTATTACCATGTTTTAGTACATACCCATCACACCAGTGAAAGAGTAACTGGTGTGATGGGGTGTACAGTGCCAATTGTTTATCGAGGTTGGTACGCTGCGTGATGTCCGCCGTTTGGAGAGTAGTCAGCTGACACCGGTTCGGAAATGATTGTGTAATCTTTGCTTCTAAATCCCCAGGCACTTGTAATGGTAAATGCTTCCCAGCACCATTTTTGTTCACCTTCATTGCGCATCACACCCTCGTAACGTCCACCTTGTACTCCGCCTGCACCTGAAGTCATGAAATAAGCAGTTACATCAGCTTTCGCAAGGTCTTGATGTACGTTTACAGCAAGGTTTGAAGTGTGATGTCCGCCACCAATGCGGGGTCCACGAGCACTGTAGTTTTCATAGAGAGGTGCAATATCATCGCGACCTTCAAAATGCAGGTCGTCACCGCCCGCTCCAGGAAAGTTCGGTACATCGAGGATTGCGTCTTCGCAAAAGACTGCAAGAATTTGGTCATGGCCCAGACCTGAGTCCATTGAGTAGAGATACTGGTTGAAGGTGCTAAGTACTGCTTCCTTGGCTTCCAGTCGTGCGATACGTTCTCTTAACTCTTGTAGTTCTTCTGGTGGTTGACCATTTGTACAACCAAGCCCTACAGCACCCATAAAAATCACTACAGTCATTGCTGATAATCCAAATTTCGTCATTGTTCGCCCCTCTACTTCGTAAAAAGCTACGGTAATCGCACCGACTTGTCGCGAATCATAACAGTAAGTTTGTTTGGCTGTACTGTTCTTGAAGCAATTTGGTAAAAGCTATTAAATTAAACAGAAAATTCACCATAAACCATTTATAAATAAGCAACTTACAGTTACATGCATATTGAGTATTGGCACAAGTACCACTTTGTTTTCTATAACTTCTGGAACCTCGTCCTTGCAAAAATCGTCAATCAAATCGTCAGCATTATGTGGAGGAGTCTGTACTAAATAGTGGGTTTTTCGAATAAATATGGATAATCGAGGTTTTTCTCGTCTGATCCAGATCAAGTTCGACCTAGGGTTTGTTAAAGCGTAGACATTAGTGGTGTTTTCTCAGAGAGGAGCGAGTGTGATTTTTCGGGGGGCGTTGCAGCAGGGCATAACAGTATCTGCACTAATCGGCTTCTTAATAACGGCAGGTTGTGGTCTTGTTCCTGGAGTGACAGATCGAGAAGGTCCAGCAACCGATGCACTTGCAGTGAATACTCGACAACCTCAAGTAGCTGTCGAAGTGGCGCCGGCTACGATTGCTGATTTAGAAGTCCATCTTTCTTTTGACGGGACTCTTGAGGGGCGTGCTGAAGTAGATGTTGTTCCAGATATTGCAGGCAGACTAGAAGCAGTGCGTGTGGAACTTGGTGATCAGGTGAAGCGCGGTCAAGCAATTGCTAAAGTTCGTGACGACGATCTTGCTACCCAAGTGAGACAGGCGGAGCATGCGTACGAAGTAGCTCGAGCGACATTCCGTCAACGGGAAGTTGATTTAACTCTCGCCGAGACAACCCTCAACCGTTCCCAAGAACTCTTCGACGAACAGTTACTTGCTCGGGAAACCCTTGATGACGCGAAGGCGCGTGCTCAGGCTGCTGCGGCACAAGTTGATCTGGCTAGAGCTCAATTCTCACAGAATGAAGCACGTGTGGACGAATTGCGAATTAAACTTGGCAAAGCGACAGTTCGCTCGCCTGTCAACGGATTCGTTGGCAAGCGACATGTCGATACAGGTGCCTTTGCATCGACAAATGCACCTATTGTGTCGGTGGTTGATATTGCCCAGGTCAAGTTAGTCGCTAACATCAGCGAGCGTGAGTTCAACCGTTTGCAAGTCGGTGCTCCAACACGACTTACTGTAGATGCGTATCCTGGTGAAATTTTTACTGGAGAGTTAGCGCGTCTTGCTCCTGTACTTGACCCTCGTACTCGTATGGCTGAGGTTGAGGTTGAGGTTGCAAACGAAAATTTCCGTTTAAGACCTGGCATGTATGCTCGGGTTGAGATAACGGCAGAGCGTCGGAAAGATAGCGTGGTCTTGCCACAAGAGGCGCTTGTTGGTGTTGGAGAGACGGCTGGAATTTTTGTTATAGAGCGAACCCCGTCTGGAGATGTTGCGAGATTTGTGTCAGTTAAAGCGGGTTTGCAGGATGGTGGCCTCGTGGAAATCTTAGAAGGTATATCCGCAGGTCAGTACGCAGTTACCACGGGTGCTTTTGGACTGACTGACGGCGATGTCGTAACGGTGCTTGGATCTTTTGAACCGTTGACTCTTGTAGATCAAGATGAGTTATACGCGCGTAGTGAATCAACGTCTGACATGTTGTCAACAGAACTTCTGCAAGAGATTGACGGTGTAGTACCAACGAATTCTACCCAATTTGAAACAGCAAGCCCCTCTATGGCTACGACTTCTCTTGCTTCGCAGAGTGCTTTGGAAGGTAATCTCTATACTGTACAAACAAGTGCTATTCGTGAGCGTACTGAGGCCAGAGAAATAGCCAATCAACTTTTTATCAAAGGATATGCTGCCTATGTGACGACCTTCACAGAAGGGGCAGATCGTTTATATAGGGTACGAGTTGGTACGTTTGAGGAGCGCGCCGAGGCTGAGGCAGTTGTTACTCGTCTCGTGCAGGAAGAACAGTTTGGAGATTTTGGAATTCGTGCTTTTGGAGAAGTAGCTGCCGTTAATACTGCGTCGAACCTGGACGTATCTAACCCATTGACACCAACACTCCTGCAAGGATCTGAGATGCAGACTGTTACAGGTTCTTTGCTAGTGAACCAGCCGTCTGCGGCTGTCAATATTGAGGTTGAGACACCAGTGGCTGTGGAAGCAAGTACCTATACAGTGCAAGTAGGGGCGATTCGTGAACGTGCTGAGGCCCAGCAGATGGTCGACCAGCTTTTCGCGAAAGGGTACGCTGCCTACGTGACGACTATTGCAGAAGGTACGAACCGCTTGTATCGAATACGAGTCGGTGCATTCACGGATCGCAGTGAAGCAGAAGCAATGGCTGCACGTCTTCAAGAGGACGAACAATTCAAAACCTGGATTACTAAATAGTGTTATGAGTGTCCCACGCGTTGCAGTATCACGTCCCGTTACGATGTTTATGGTGAGCATCGTGATTGTACTGCTTGGTGCAATTTCACTCTTTCAACTGCCTGTCGATCTTCTTCCAGAAATCGAGTATCCAGCACTCACAATTAATGTGACGTACGAAGGCGTTGGCCCTCTGGAGATTGAAGAACTTGTTACGAGACCAATAGAGCAGGCAGTGAGTGCTGTCTCTGGTCTCGATCAGCTGACGTCAACTTCTAGCGAAGGGCAAAGCACTGTTCAGTTGGGGTTTACGTGGAGCACTGATCTGAGCGAAGCGGTTGAGGATGTACGCAGCCGTCTCGACCTTGTTCGTAATGGGTTGCCTGAAGATGCTAGCGCTCCGACAATTTTTAAGTTCAGTGGGGATGCTGTACCAATTCTTTTTTTGGGAGTCGATGGCAATTTTGATCCCGTGATGTTACGAGAAATTGCTGAAAATGACGTGGCCCCTCGCCTTGAGCGTGTACCAGGGGTTGCTGTAGTTAATGTAGTCGGCGGACAGCGACGTGAAATTCGATTAGAGCTGTCACGTGAAAAAATTGCTGCGTTCAATATTGCCCCGGACCGTGTGATCAACGTGCTACGTGCCGCCAACCAAAATATTCCAGTTGGAGAGATCGACGAAGGGGACACGACGTATCTCGTACGTAGCCAAGGCCAGTTTAGAAACCTTGAAGATATTAAGAGCTTAGCTGTTACGACTCGTGACGGGGTTCCAATCTACGTGCGTGATATCGCAGACGTTCGTGATACCACCGAGGATCTTCGTTCGATTGTTCGTATTAATGGCCGCCCTGGGTTGCAGATGTCTGTAACGAAGCAGTCCGGCCAGAATACAATTGCGGTCGCTCGTCTCGTACGAGAAGAACTCGTAAGAGTTAATCGCCAAGTTCCTGGAATCGAAGTTTCAGTTCTTAATGACACCTCTGAATTCATTGAACGGTCTGTCTCCAGTGTTCAGAAGATGGTGTCGGTAGGTGCTTTGTTCGTTATATTCGTGGTCTTTACTTTCCTACGGAATTTTCGCTCAACACTAGTTATTTGTTCATCAATTCCCATTTCAATCATTGGGACATTTGCACTGTTGTACTTTGGTGGTTATACGCTCAACACTCTTACCTTTGGTGGTCTTGCCCTTGGTGTTGGGATGATTGTTGATTCTGCAATTGTCGTGCTTGAAAACACATACCGTCACATGGAACAAGGGAAGGATCGCATCACTGCTTCTGTAAGCGGCAGTGAAGAGGTCTGGACTGCCATTGTTGCATCTAGCTTGACGCAGGTTGCTGTTTTTGTCCCGCTACTGTTCTTGACGGGTATTGCCAGCATCATGTTTGGGGGTCTAGCTGTTGTTGTCATTTTCTCTTTAACGGTCTCACTCTTTGTTGCAGTAACACTGGTTCCAGTGCTTTGTTCCCGGTTGTTGCACTTACCGACACCTACAGAGAATCCTGGTGCAGTGCATCGATTTATCGAAGTGAGCGGACGGATGTTTGAGGCCGTGGATGCTGTGTATAGGCGTGTCCTGCTCAAGGCTCTCGCTCATCGTGCATTAGTTGTAGTGTCGGTGACCGTACTGTTTATCACCTCCATTGGGTTGCTTCCAATTGTTGGTTTTGAACTTGCGCCGTCTGCAGATGAAGGGGAAGTGGACGTTATTGCTGAGTTACCTGTTGGTACTCGTATTGAGCGTTCGCAAGAGGCCCTTGTGCAAATTGAGGAAATGATTCGGCGTGCTGTCCCAGAGCTGGAAATGCTTACTGCACAAACTGGGTCGACTCGTCCGTTTGGTCCAGGGGCACAATCTACTTCCCACCGGTTGACCTTTACGGCCACTCTTGTTCCACGTGACCAGCGGACTCGATCCAGTGAAGACATTGCTCAGTCACTTCGTCGCGAACTTACGGGTGTGCCAGGTGTCATTCCCCGGGTTCGTGCGGGTGGCGGGCAGTTTAATTTCAGTCAAGTGCTTGGTGGAGGTGGGAGCAGTCTGTCAGTTGAAATTAGAGGGCATGATCTTAACGATCAGGCACGTCTTGGGAGCGATATCAAAGATGTCATGATGAGTACTCCTGGCGTTACGGATGTCTCACTTGAGTCCGAGCGAGGCCGTCCAGAAATCGGTGTGCTGACTGATGAACGTCGCGCAGCACTCTGGGGACTTTCAGTCACTGATGTAGCAAATGCAATGCGCACTGGTGTTGCGGGAACACAGGCAGCATTTTATCGAGAACGTGGAAACGAATACCCAATCGTCGTACGCATGCAAGAAGAAGATCGTTTAAAGATGTCAGATGTGGGTGAAATGCTTATCAATACTGGCGATGGAGTACTGCCGGTCAAGGATCTCATTCAACTCGGTCCTCAAGATGGGCCAGTCGAAATTCGTCGTAGGAATCAAGAACGTGTCAGTCGTGTGAATGCAGAACTTGAGACGATGTTAAATGAGGCAGTGCAAGGAGTGGATGCTCGGTTGGCTGGCGTGGAAATCCCGCAAGGCTTTGTTATTGGTTTTGGTGATGAAGTCCAGGAACAAAATGACGTATTTGAACAGTTAGTGCTTGTTCTTATACTTGCGGTGGTGCTTGTTTATGCTGTGATGGCTTCTCAGTTCGAGTCACTGAGGGATCCGTTCATTATTATGTTTTCGATCCCGTTTGCTGTGATCGGGGTTATCTGGTCACTTTTACTGACTGGCACACCGTTAAGTATGCCAGCGGGTATTGGGCTGGTGTTGCTTGCGGGGCTTGTTGTCAATAACGCGATCCTGTTAGTTGACTATACGAATACTTTACGTCGTCGTGACAAGATGCCTCTCTTTGAAGCGATTGAGACGGCAGGTCGAACCCGACTCCGTCCGATTCTTATGACATCTATTACGACAATGTTAGGACTGAGTCCGATGGCGCTGGGCATCGGTGAAGGCTCTGAGATGCAAGCACCGATGGCACGCGTGGTGATTGGTGGCCTTATGACCTCGACATTGATCACATTAATCCTTGTTCCGATCGTTTACAGTTTTTTCGAGGGTGGCTGGCGTCGTCGTGATCCGGATACGACGGTTGTTAGTTCGTCGAGCTAAGCGATATTAATTAGCACCAATCCGATAAAGCGCTGTGCGGCTACGTAAGAAAATATCGCCGTGCGCAATAGCCGGCGTTGCAATAAAAGATTCGTCGGTGAGTGTGTTTGTAGTGACCACTTCGAACTTAGCACCAAGCTTAACAATCACAACATCCTGATCTTCAGTTGCAAGGTACAGGTTTCCTGCAGCTGCGACCGGTGACGCCTTAAAGTTGTACGGTTTCGGCAGTCTGACCCGTTGGTAATGTGGGGTCCCTGTTTTCGCATCAAAATTGCTGAGCATGCCTGAGTCCGTCAGCACGTATAACATGCCGTCATGAAGGACAGGCGAGGCTGTGTACGACGTTCCGCGTGTTGTGTCCCAAACAATCGCCTGAGTATTAGTTAGGTCGCCCGTGTTTCCCAATCGTATTGCCATCAGGCGCGGGCTTCTAAATCCACTCATGGCAAAAACAAGGTCACCAAATTGCACGGGTGCTGGAATAGTGTTTAATCCAAGTCCACCTGCTTCCCAGATGAGGCGTCCTGTTTCGTATTCATAAGCGCGTGTTTTGTTCGTTGCGGAAACGACTATCTGGCGTTGTCCGTTATGTTCTACGACTAATGGCATCGACCAATTTGAAATTTCATCACGAGGTGTTCGCCACAGTTCACGGCCAGTTTTTTTGTCAAGCGCGACGATAAAGGAGTCCCCGTTATGATCGAATGTTAAGAACAGATAATTGCCATCTAGTGTTGGGGCTGCCCCTTCGCCGAACTGCAATTGCATTTTCATTTGCACACCGAAGTCCTTTGTCCAGATGAGTGTGCCTTGCATGTCATAGCAGTAGATGCCACGAGAACCAAATGACGCCCAAACATAGGTGCCATCTGTCACTGGAGAGTTTGAGGCAAAACTACCGTACTGTCGATGGTAGCCCTCGTGCGGTGTTGCTACAGTTGCTGTTTTTTTCCAGAGCACGTCGCCCGTCAGGCGATCAAGAGACATGACTTCAAACCGATGTTCAAGATTGCCGTCTGCATTGCCCCCAGCGAAACTAAGACGTGTTTGAGGACCCTTCTTAACCCCTGTTGGGATTGCGGTAGTAAGGAAGATACGATCTTCCCAAATAATCGGTGAGGAAAACCCACGGCCAGGGATCAGTGTTTTCCAATGGATATTGAGAGTGTCTGACCATTGCGTCGGCGCATCACCAACGGCGACACCTGTGTTTGTCGGTCCACGCCACTGTGACCAATTTTGTTGCAGTGCTGTTTCTGATGGTTGTGCTACCAGCACGGCAGCTACTAGGATGCTGAACAGAACAGCAATGGTTGTTTGATTTGACAGTTTCGTCACGTTCCCTCCCTGAGGCCAATCTTTCACTGGAATTAGTATTTTAGTTTAAGAATCCCTGCGTAGAGGATCCACTCTTTTTATTGCTTAACTGCCAGGCAGAATTCTTGGCACAAGAATGATTGTGGCAATTGTAATCAGAAACACAAGTAAGAGATTCAGCACCAGTCCCACCCGGGCCATCGAACCTATTGTTAACCGGCCACTCCCAAACACAATCGCATTTGGTGGTGTTGCCACGGGTAGCATGAATGAGCATGTTGCGGCTAAGGCTGTCGGCATGCCGAGTATGAGTGGATTGATCTTCATCACGACTGTCAGGGACGAAACTACGGGAAGTAGCATTGCTGCTGTTCCGGTATTACTCATCAGTTCGGTCAGTAAGATGACAAAGGTGGTTACTAGCACAATGACCCAGAGCAGTGGCCACGTTGCAATTCCACTCAACATGGTGGCGAACCAGGTAGCAAGCCCTGATTCTTGCATCGCTGCTGCGAGTGAGAGCCCACCGCCAAACAGGATCAGTACACCCCAGGGGAGACGTTCCGCGTCAGCCCACGTGAGAGCGCGTTCGTAACGACCCCAGTGCGTTGGTACGATGAAAAGCAGTACGGCACCGCCGATAGCAATTCCAGCGTCAGAGATTTGTGGTACGACTTCTGCGAGAAGCGGTCTCAATACCCAAGCTGTAGCAGTCAAGATGGTGACTATGCCGACAGTCCATTCAGTTCTGGATGGTCTGCCCCGTGCTTCAAGTTGCTCTACAAGGACCCCTTGCCCACCTGGGATTGGTGCTTTATTTACGCGATAGAGGACTTGCGTGAGGAGCAACCATGTGAGGGGCAATGCGACAAGGACCAGAGGAATGCCGACAAGCATCCAATCGAGGAAACTAATTTGAATACTCCACGTCGTTGCAAGAAAACCTGCCAGCAATGCGTTTGGGGGGCTTCCAATGAGAGTGCCCAGTCCCCCGATGTTGGCTGCGTACGCCAGCCCAAGTAGTAACACGGGTGCAAAGCTTAGGTCACGTTTTGTTGACGTGTGCTGTTGTTCAATAACAGCGATGACAGAGAGTGCGAGTGGCAGCATCATTGTCACTGTGGCTGTATTGCTTACCCAGAGGCTCAGAAAGGCCGTCGCAACCATAAATGCACCGATCACTCGATGGGGTTCGATGCCCCCTATCCGGAGGATGTTGAGGGCGATGCGCAGGTGCAGTCCAGACTTTTGGAGACCCGCGGCGAGGATAAACCCACCAAGAAAAAGAAAGATAACTGGATTCGCGTACGGTGCGGCGGCGCGTTCGATGGGCATGATGTCCAGCAAAGGCACCAAGAGTAATGGCAGGAGGGCCGTTGCGGAGAGCGGGATTGCCTCTGTGATCCACCACGTTGCCATGAGTACGGCGACCGCAGAGACCTTCCACGCGTCTGGTTCCATGGAGGCAGGCGGGGGTGTAGCTAAGATGATCGCGCCCAGGATGAGTCCGAGGAACAAGCCTAGTCGTTTTCGAACGACGGCACTGGACTCTTTCGGTGTCTGCATCTCTGTGTTGCTGTTCATGAGGTTCTGACTAAGACACGCACTGCTGCGCAAAGCGAACGGATCTATACATCTACTTGGTTAACTGCCATGAACCCAGCACAAGAAAGCACCGGGAGGGCCGGATATTTTCGATAGCGACTATCAGTTTTCGACAAGCGACAGAGAACAAACACCGTGCCATTGGTTGAGGGAACGTGTTGTACGTTGACGCAGTCCGCGCACAATCCAGCCTGTTTATCCGTTGACCACGCATCACTATTTGCTGTGAACATGAGAAGAGCGAGGGATAATCGTAGCATGGGAACGCATGAACGGTTTATGTCGGTTGCCATTGAGGAAGCCCGTCGCGCGCTTGCCTTAGGAGAAGTCCCCATTGGGGCGGTACTGGTGATGGGAGATCGTGTGGTTGCGCGTGGGTGCAACGAGCCGATTAGCACCACCGACCCGACAGCACATGCTGAAATGCAAGTCTTGCGAGCAGGTGCCCGTGCCACAGGGAACTATCGACTCAGTGATGCTGTGGTGTATGTGACGGTTGAACCTTGTGTCATGTGTGTGGGTGCGTTGATCCATGCACGTGTGCGTGCCGTCGTCTATGGCACTGTTGAACCCAAGACTGGCGCCTTAGTATCAACAGTACAGGCACTTGAGCTGCCAGGGGTTAATCATCAGTTCGAAGTGCATGACGGTGTTTGTGCTGATCAGTGTCGAGAGCTCATCCAGACATTTTTTCAACAACGGCGTCAGCACGTTGATGTGACGGGCACGTGATCTCCCGAGGGGTTGTTCGATGATTGCGTTTTTGGTGAATGGGTTTCCGGTGTGGGCGTTAGTGGCCAGCGGGCTCGCGCTGTACGAGCCACGGATCTTTACATGGTTTAGTGGTTCGCTCATTACCATCGGTCTTGGCACCATCATGCTTGGGATGGCGCTCACTCTCGACTTTGGAGATTTTCGTCGCGTTACGACGCGTCGCGGGGTGATCGTGTTAGGCGTCCTGCTCCAGTACACCGTGATGCCGGCGTTAGGGTGGGGGATTGGGTTCGCGCTGGACTTACCAACGCCGTTTGCGGTGGGACTCATTCTCGTGGCGTGCTGTCCTGGCGGGACTGCTTCAAACGTTGTGACCTATCTTGCCCGTGCAGATCTCCCCTTGTCTGTCACGATGACTGCGTGCTCGACACTCATGGCGGTGATTGCCACGCCTGCATTGACCGCATTGCTTGCAGGCAGTCGTGTTGATGTTCCGGCTGCTGGACTGTTCTTAAGCACGATACAAGTGGTCATTCTGCCTATCCTGCTTGGACTTTCAATTCGACGGTTAATGCCTCGGTTATGGCGGGCACTTGTACCGGCCGCTCCACTTGTTGCTGTAACAGTGATTGTGTTGATTGTGGCCTCCATCATTGGCGCTGGGCGTGACGATATTCTTGAATCTGGCCTGCGACTTCTCCTGGCGGTCTTTAGTCTGCATGCAGGCGGTTTCCTTGTAGGCTATGGCGCGGTGCGACTCGTGTCACGCGAACACATCGTTGCACGCACCATTGCTATTGAAGTGGGTATGCAAAACTCTGGACTCGGTGTTGTGCTGGCCAATCAGAATTTCCCGAATCTCCTCGTTGCCATTCCCAGTGCCATTTCAAGTTTGTTTCACTCACTCATTGGGAGTGCATTAGCCGGGTGGTGGCGATACAGAGCAAGCACCCGACACACCGGACAGTTATAATTCTGCGCTAGCACTCGTTTGTTGATGGAGAGGTACCGAAGTGGTCGTA
>DDZV01000006.1:0-32903 GCA_002346475.1 Acidobacteria bacterium UBA2999
ATTTCACAAAACTTCGTGGATCCGTAGGTTTCGGAATTCAGTACCAATCGCCTGTGGGTCCTGTCCGTGTTGATTTAGGTTTTAAACTCAATCAACTCAACATTGGTCCCAGTGGACGTGAACGACGGAGTGTGCTCCACATATCTTTAGGAAGAGCGTTTTGAGCAATCGAAAGCTGCTAATGATCCAAAAAGCTTACTTAAAACGAGGGTGGTTTCTTAGAACATTGAGATATGTGGCTATGGTTGGTTTCATTTTTGTTGCATGGGTTCCACTTGTACAAGGTCAGGAGTTGTTGGATCGTGTAGTGGCACAAGTAAATGGTGATTCAATTACGTTATCAGAGGTAAGGGTCGCTGTACGATTGGCCCTTATTGAAGTGCCATCAGATGTTGATCCGGTTTCTGCAGCTGTACGTGCACTGATTAATCGGCACCTCATGGTAATTGAGGTAGATCGATTTCCACCAATCGAACCTGAACTTTACATGCTTGAGCGTGAAGTGGAGCGTTTACGAACGATGGTAGGGAACTCACTTGATGTAGAGGAGTTCATACGCCTCAATGGTTTAACAGGTACTGAGATCTATGAGTTGGCCCGAGAGAATCTTCGTATCCAAGCCTATCTCAATCAGCGGTTTGGTACAACAGTTTATGTTACTGAAGAAGAGGTTGCTCAGTACTATTCTGACCACCCAGATGAGTTTCAACGCGACGGAGAGCCTATGACTTTTTCTGATGCAGCACCAGTAGCACGGGAGCGCGCGTCAGTAGTGCGTCGGCAAATAACGATCGAACAATGGTTGCGTGATCTTCGAGACCGTGCTGACATTAAACAGTAAGGCAAGTTTATTGTGACATCAGTACGCTTCTTATAATTCCCAGCGCGTTAAATCCAGCATGACTCACAATTGGGGCAACGCTGCTTCGTCGGCGAAGATACATAACAGCCCAGAAAAGACCCATCATCCCTGTTGTTAGCACCGCATCCCACCCTTGGACTAAGTGACCAAGCCCAAATCCAATACTGATAAGTACAACGCCAATGACGGGTCCTCCAAGATGCTGTTCAAAACGGTTAAGCAAAAACGCACGTTGCAATTCTTCTCTGACACCTCCGGCAAGTACGGCAATAAACCCGAAGGCAATCGCTCCTCCGGTGGTATGGAGTAATTGCTCAAGTGGGTTTTCTATGACATTGTGAAGTTCAGGAATCATTGTTCTGATTATGTAAAGCAAAGTCGCAACAGCAAGGAGCAGTAACGGAATCCACAAAAGTCCAAGGAAAACTTCTGCCACGATGGAACGAGACCCGAGCCACAGTTTAGAGATACTTTCCCCGTGCAGACGCATCAACCAGATCATTAGCCCAATTAGTAAGACCATGTCAGTTAATGCAAGCGTGCAGACATAGACTAATGAAAGGCTCCCGTCAGGGTCAGTTGGCGACCAACCCATTAGCACTAGAATAATTCCGAGACTGAATTGTGTAGGTACGCCTGAACAAAGAAACACTTCAATAAGAGCTGTGAGCCAACGTGGCAGATCGTTATAAGTTTTGAATTGAATAGCCATACTGAGCAGTCTCCTAGGAGGCTACAGGTAAATATGTCTCAACTATCTGACTTTGATATTAATTTAATCTGAAGCAAAAAAGGGTGTTCGCCAGAAAGCAAGGATTAGATTAGCAATTTCGCTAGATCTTGCGATTGACCTATAAATTTGACCCAATATATAGTGGTTTGAGGCTTGACAACAACATGATCCAAGACGCATTATCACGACCGGAGACCCAAGGGTCGGAACCTCCCAGCTCCGAGCCGGTCGCTCAATTTCTCAAGAATTAGGGCGTGTCAATACTAATGAATTCGGTAACACCAGCGGGGTAGGTGTGTCCTATGTCGGAGGACAGAATGGATCGAGGCGCTACTCGTGAAGCGGCTGGTGCAACCCAGCAGCAGGTAGAAGATAGTGGAGTTCTTGACACCACAACAGGGACTGCAGACAAGGTGCAGGCTAAACCTAAAGTGGAGGGGCTGGAGTTCCCCAGGTTTTTCACGTTGCCTGGTGTTGACCCGTTTGATGAAGTTGAATGGGAAGTCCGTGACGCGGTCATAGGAAATGAAAAAGGGACGATTGTTTTTGAGCAGCGTGATGTTGAGATGCCGAAGGCCTGGTCGCAACAGGCAACTAATATTGTAGTTTCAAAATATTTTCGTGGACAAATTGGCACACCCGAGAGGGAGCATAGTGTTCGACAACTTATTGGACGTGTTGTTGACACAATAACTAAGTGGGCACGCGAGCAACAGTACTTTGCTAGCGATGAAGCGTTGCAGTCTTTTAGTGCTGAGCTAAAGCATTTACTGGTTTATCAGAAAGCCGCATTCAATAGTCCAGTTTGGTTTAACTGTGGGTTTGAGGAGGCTCCTCAGTGTTCAGCATGTTTTATTAATTCAGTTGAAGACACGATGGAAGCAATCCTGACGCTGGCGAAGACTGAGGGAATGCTTTTTAAGTACGGTTCTGGGACAGGTAGTAATTTGTCTGCGATCCGTTCATCAAAAGAGTTTCTCGCAGGCGGCGGTACAGCAAGTGGCCCAGTGTCGTTCATGAAAGGCTATGATGCTTTTGCTGGTGTTATCAAATCTGGTGGCAAGACTCGTCGCGCGGCCAAGATGGTCATACTCAATGCGGAACATCCTGACATTGTTGACTTTATTAATTGTAAGGTAGAAGAAGAGCGGAAGGCATGGGCACTGATTGACGCAGGTTATGATGGCTCATTTACCGGTGTAGCCTACAACTCTATCTTCTTTCAGAATTCTAATAACTCTGTTCGTGTTCCAGATGAGTTCATGCGTGCTGTGCTTGACGATGGAGAATGGAAAACATACGCAGTAAAAGAGAAAGATCGTGTCGTCGATACACATAGAGCGCGTGATCTTATAAGAATGATTGCTGAAGGCACTTGGGTTTGTGGCGATCCAGGCATGCAATTTGATACAACAGTAAATGATTGGCACACATGTACAGAAACAGGGCGTATTAATGCCAGCAATCCTTGTTCGGAGTACATGTTTCTAGATGATTCGGCATGTAATCTGGCATCAATTAACCTAATGAAGTTTGTGCGTGACGATGACGAATTTGATGTTCAGGGGTTCAGAGCAGCTTGCCGTACGCTTATTACTGCACAAGAAATTATTGTTCCAAATGCGAGCTATCCAACAAAAGCTATTGAAAAGAACTCAAATGCCTACCGTCCTCTGGGCCTTGGGTATGCAAATCTTGGAGCTTTGTTGATGTCGCGTGGTTTACCGTACGATAGCGATGAAGGTCGAGCTTACTCGGCTGCTATTACGGCGATTATGACCGGCGAGGGCTATGCTCAGTCAGCACGAATTTCTCGTGATCATGGTGGGCCATTTAGTGGTTATGCACAGAACCGACAATCGTTCCTTGGTGTTATGCGTAAGCATCGTGATGCGGTGGATGAAATTAACGTAAATCATGTGCCAGACGAGATTCATGCTGCTGCTAAGCAGTCTTGGGATGAGGTGGTTGAGCTTGGAGAAGATTTTGGTTATCGCAATGCCCAGGCAACTGTCCTTGCTCCAACGGGAACCATTGGTTTCATGATGGATTGTGACACGACAGGTGTTGAGCCAGACATTGCACTCATCAAGTATAAGAAGCTTGTTGGTGGTGGATTAATGAAGATTGTTAATTCAACTGTTCCAATGGCACTCAAGAAACTGGGGTACATCCAATCTGAGATTGATGCAATTGTGAATCACGTTGACGAGCACGAAACAATTGAAGGTTCACCGTTTCTTAAGGAGGAGCACTTACCAATTTTCGACTGTGCTTTCAAACCAGCTTCTGGCGACCGATCGATCCATTACATGGGACATATCAAGATGATGGGGGCTACACAGCCGTTTATATCTGGAGCTATTAGTAAGACGGTAAATGTTCCTCATGAGGCTAGTGTAGAGGAAATTGAAAAGGCCTATATTGAGTCTTGGAGACTAGGTGCTAAGGCTATTTCAATTTATCGAGATGGTAGTAAACGAACTCAGCCATTAAATACATCGAAGGCTGGCGTGACGGATACACGAAACGCTCTTGGCGTAGCTGGAAGTATTAGTGAAGGAGTCAAGGAAGTTGTTAAAGTTGTTGAGAGTCCCTCACGTCGAAAGTTGCCAGACGAACGAGAATCAATTACACATAAGTTTGATATCTCTGGTCATGAAGGTTACATCACCGTTGGCTTATTTGACGACGGTACTCCTGGAGAGATTTTTCTTGTAATGGCTAAAGAAGGATCGACGATCTCAGGCTTCGCTGATGCGTTTGCTCAGGCTATTTCTTATGCGCTTCAGTATGGCGTGCCGTTGCGGGTACTTGTCGATAAGTTTAGCCATGCACGTTTTGAACCGTCTGGGATGACGAAGAACAATGAGATTAGATTTGCAAAATCAATCGTTGATTATATTTTCCGCTGGCTAGCAACGAAGTTTCTTGACAGAAATGCACAGTTTCACGTTGGGGTGAATCTAAATAAAGAAGATTCAGTAGAACCAGTGTCGACACCAGTCGAGTCATCGGTTCCAGCGCAGACGGACGGGCTTCGCAAGCAGATCCTTGGGGAAATTCGTGCATTTGAAGGTGGAGCACCGCGTGTAGAGGAGAGTGAGCCTACGTCGACTTCGTCGCACCTTTCTGCTATTCAGAATCAAGAGGATGCTCCTCCGTGTAGCACTTGTGGGGCAATTATGATTCGTAGCGGTGCTTGCTATAAATGTGTTAACTGCGGTACGACAAGCGGCTGCGCATAAGAAATACGTACTTGCCAATTGTGTGAATGACGTCTTGGTGTGGCAATAAATAGGGTATTAGGGCGGATCTTTTTTGGTCCGCCCTTGTCATTTTAACGCCTGTTTATGCGTTCTTTATTGACCCGGGTCCCATCATGTACGCAGCACTGGTACAATAAGCAGTAGCTTAAAGACCCTGAATATCTGAACAATCACACGTTTATTGAATTGAGTATGAGCACACTGGCTAAATCAAAAACTTCTGAACAAGTGACAGGCTCTTCCAACGAGTCACAGCTTCGCTTTGTAACAGCAGCAAGTCTGTTTGATGGTCATGATGCTGCCATTAATGTGATGCGACGGTTGATTCAGTCACAAGGTGTAGAGGTCATTCACCTTGGCCATAACCGTTCTGTCGAAGATGTTGTGCGGGCAGCGTTGCAAGAGGATGCTGACGCAATTGCGTTGTCCTCCTATCAAGGTGGACATGTTGAATATTTTAAATACATGGTTGATATGTTGCGTGACCGAGGTGCGTCACATATTCGTGTGATTGGTGGTGGCGGTGGCACTATTACTCCTGAAGAAATTTCAGAGTTAGAAGCCTATGGCGTTGAGCGTATTTACCATCCAAATGATGGCATGCGCATGGGCCTTGTTGCAATGATTGAAGATGCTGTTACGCGTGTGCGCCAAGCTACTACTGATAATGGGGTGCTTGGATCTGCAATCTTTTCAGATGGATCAATTGAGGATGAGATTTCAATTGGTCGCGCGTTGTCTGCGATTGAAGAGAACAGAATTAATGATCGTGAAATAGCAGAATTAAGAAAAAGCTGGGAGCAATCAACAAATAGCACGCCGGTTATTGGTGTAACAGGTACTGGTGGCGCTGGAAAATCTAGCGTTGTCGACGAATTGCTAATTCGCTTTCTAGATTCATCTCCTAAGATGCGTATTGCTGTTCTTGCGATAGACCCTACACGCCGGAGAAGTGGTGGGGCATTGTTAGGAGACAGGATTCGTGTGAATGCGCTTCGGTCACCTCGTGTTTTCATGCGATCGATGGCTACTCGCCGACAGAATGCAGCAACTAGCGCTGTCCTTAAGGACTGTATTAGTTTTCTAAAGAGCGTGGGATATGACTTAGTTGTCGTGGAAACTGCAGGAATTGGGCAAAGTGACTCTGAGATTGTTGATCTTGTTGATTTTCCAATTTACGTCATGACTAGTGAATACGGTGCAGCGTCGCAGCTTGAAAAAATTGACATGCTTGATTTTGCGGAGCTAGTCGTGTTGAACAAGTACGATAAGCGTGGTGCTGAAGATGCTCTCCGGGATGTACGTAAGCAGTGGAAACGTAATCGTAATGCCTTCAAGTTAACGGATGAAGACATTCCTGTCTATCCGACGATCGCAAGTCAATTTAACGATCCTGGAATCACTTGGATGTTTGCGAATGCTTGTCGCTTGATGCAACACAAGTTAAATCTTTCGTCAGATGTTTGGCCAAAGAATATTGATGTGCTGCTAAAAGAGCCGCGGGCAACAACTTTAATCCCAAGTTCACGTCTTAGGTATTTAGCTGAGATTTCAGAACAGGGTCGAGATATTGATCAGGAAATTAAAAAGCAAGTTGAAGCCGTAGAACGTGCACAAGCTATTTGGCAGGCGCTTGGTGAAGTCAAAGATCAAAAGCGCCCAGAAGTACTGGCTAGTTATGCCAAAGATGACTTAACAGATTCTACTGATCAGTCGCTAACAATTTTACGTCAGAGATACCAAGATGCTATTTCTGCGCTTTCAACTGAAGCAATTGCGTTATTGCAAAGCTGGCCGGAACGGTTGAAGACAATCACAGACGAGCATTACATGTACGAAGTACGTGGCAAGGCAGTTCAGGGAAAGAATTACCTTGAGTCCCTTTCACGCCAACGTGTGCCGAAGCTTGCTGCTCCAACCTACAAGAGTTGGGGTGAGTTGTTGAGTTTTCTAATGCGGGAAAACCTTCCTGGTTCATATCCTTACACTGCTGGTGTGTATCCCTATAGGCGCATGGGAGAGGATCCTATTCGGATGTTTGCTGGTGAAGGTACGCCCGAGCGAACAAATCGGCGTTTTCACTATCTATCCATTGGTCAAAAGGCAGTGCGTCTATCTACTGCTTTTGATTCGGTTACCTTGTATGGAGAAGATCCACACTCGAGACCTGATATCTACGGGAAAATCGGGAATTCCGGTGTTTCAATTGCAACTCTTGATGACATGAAAAAGCTTTACTCCGGGTTCGATTTAAGTGCGCCGTCAACGTCTGTTTCAATGACGATCAACGGGCCGGCACCAATCATCTTAGCTATGTTCATGAACACAGCAATTGATCAGGCCGTGGAAAGGTACTTAAAAGAGGATCCCAAGCGTTGGAAAACGGCTCAGGCTAAGATCGATGCCTTGTACTCTGGTCGAATCAAACCAAAATATCAAGGGTCTCTTCCGGAAGGTAATGAGGGTCTTGGTCTTGGGTTACTTGGTGTTACTGGTGAACAAGTTGTCGATTTGGAGACTTATAGGCGCATCAAAAAGGAAACGCTCGCTAAGGTTCGCGGGACAGTGCAGGCAGATATATTAAAAGAAGACCAAGCACAGAACACATGCATTTTTAGTACAGAATTTGCTTTACGTATGATGGGAGATGTTCAGCAGTTTTTTGTTGAGCATGATGTTAGAAATTTTTATTCAGTTTCAATTTCTGGGTATCACATTGCTGAGGCTGGCGCGAACCCGATTAGCCAGTTAGCTTTTACGCTGGCAAATGGTTTTACTATTGTTGAGTGTTACTTGGCTCGAGGGATGAAAATTGATGACTTCGGTCCAAACCTATCCTTCTTTTTTAGTAATGGGATGGATCCCGAGTACAGCGTCATAGGCCGTGTCGCCCGGCGGATTTGGGCTCGTGCGATGCGTGAGCGTTACAATGCTAATGAGCGTAGCCAGATGTTGAAATATCACATACAGACATCTGGTCGGTCTTTACACTCGCAAGAGATTCAGTTTAATGACATCAGGACTACGTTGCAGGCGCTCTATGCGTTGTTTGATAATTGTAACTCGTTGCACACCAATGCGTACGATGAGGCTATTACAACTCCAACTGAAGAAAGTGTTCGAAGAGCAGTTGCAATTCAACTCATCATTAACAGAGAGTTGGGATTGAACTTTTGCGAGAACCCATGGCAGGGTAGTTTCATTATTGATCGCCTCACCGATATGGTTGAGGAAGCTGTATACAAAGAGTTTGAGGCTATTAGCGAGCGAGGCGGTGTGCTTGGTGCAATGGATACTATGTACCAGCGCGGTAAAATTCAAGAGGAAAGTCTTTTCTACGAACAGAAAAAACATGACGGCAGTCTTCCACTTATTGGCGTTAATACATTTCTCCCACGTGAGCATGCAGGAGAAACTTCTACAACTATTGAGCTGATCCGGTCAACGGAAGAGGAGAAGGGACATCAGATCGCTAATGTAGAAACATTTCGACGGGTTCGTAATAGTATGACGGCAGTGGACGAGAGTGCTGCTGGATCGTTACCTCACCTTCAGAAGATTTCTAAAGATCGAAAGAATATTTTTGAAAGCTTAATGGAGGCAGTCAAATATAATTCGCTCGGTCAGATTAGTCGTTCTCTCTATGATGTTGGTGGTGAATACCGTCGTAATATGTAGAACATCTAGACAGAAATTCTCCTGGCAACCAGTTAGAAATTATTTTTACAATTTTTTATTTTTCTTACCATGTCGCTTATGTAGCCTTATGTTAGGGTTTTTACGTGGAAAGTACGGTAAAAAAACCAAGCTCAACCCGTCCTTGGGCATCTTTAGTACGACATGAAGATTGGCTCGCAGTGTGGACAGCAGCTGTTTTTATTCTTCTTGTGCTAGCTGGTTTCCGCATAACCCTGCCAATTTTTGGGTGGAATGTACCAAGCGATCTTAGAAGTATTTTTATAGCTGACAATTTTATTGCGATACTGTTCTCTGGTTTTACTGTTGCTATTTTCACCAGTCTTGCGGCTCGTTTGATGGGTGGCTCAGTTGTCAGGTTTTTTGTGGGTTTTCCAGTTCTGTACATCCTTGCGTGTGTGGCATTACTGCTAGCTGGAAATGCGACTGTTTCCAATTGGGGCTTTGAGTACGTAATCTTTGCGTTCTTAGTTGGTTTAATAATTAGCAATTGTGTTGGTGTCCCTGATTGGTTGATGGAAGTCGTACGTACTGAATTTTATATCAAGGTTGGACTTGTTATTCTTGGTACAAACATCCTCTTTGGAAATATCATGCAGGGAGGTTTCCTTGGATTAATTCAGGCGCTTCTAGTTGTAACGGTTGTTTGGAGTTTATGTTTCAGACTTGCTAAGCGTCTTAACGTCGACGATGAATTTGCTGCTATTTTAGCATCAGCAGTTTCTATCTGTGGGGTTTCAGCAGCGATTGCGGCCTGCGGTGCAATCCAGGGTGATCGAAAAAAACTTTCATATGTAACGTCCCTAGTTTTGATTATAGCTGCACCAATGATGGTTGTGATGCCTCACCTGGTCAGGGTTTTCAGTATTCCTGATGTCGTCGGGGGTGCCTGGCTCGGAGGGACACTTGATACGAGTGCATCGGTTGTTGCTTCTGGAGAAATGATTAGTGAAGTAGCCAGAGATGCTGCTGTAGTTGTAAAACTGTCACAAAACGTGCTCATAGGAGTTGCAGCATTTATACTCACAATCTGGTGGACGGTAAAAGATAAAGGCGCAGGCCACCCTCGTCCAAGTGCAAAAGTTATCTGGGAGCGTTTCCCGAAGTTTGTTCTTGGTTTTATTGTGGCATCTTTTGTGTTTTCTTTTGTTGTCAGCGAAGTGCAGATTGCTGAAACAAAAGCTCTGTTAACAAACTTCCGAACAATTTGGTTTGCGCTTGCTTTTGTATCTATAGGACTTGAGACGAGGTTTACGGATTTGTTGACAGTACAGGGCGGGCGTCCTGCTCTCGCATTCTTAGGTGGACAGATCTTTAATATTTTTTGGACACTTTTATTAGCCTACTTGATCTTTGGCGGAGTTTTCTTCCAGCAACCAGCCTTTGGTTGATTAAGTAGTTCTTTTATCCTCATCAGATTTTTCAAGCGTACAGAGATAATGGTTAGTGTGTGTATGCTAAAGATATTTCATGAATACGAAGGCCGTCCTATTCTTAGTAAACGGATTCAAAATGACGAGATTACTGCCAACTGAGTTAAGTGCTTACCTTGAAGCACTTGTTCCGAAACGTTCACCAGAATTACAAGCGATGGAAGTTGACGCTCGTAAAACTAATTTTCCCATTATTGGTCCTACGAGTGGGCATTTATGCTATTTAATTGCCAAAATGATAGGTGCTCGCCGAATTTTTGAGTTGGGATCAGGTTTTGGGTATTCAACAGCCTTTTTCGCGAAGGCTGTTCAAGACAATGGTGGTGGTGTCGTTAATCATGTTGTGTGGGATGCAAAGTTGTCAAAGAAGGCTAAACGCCATCTGAGCGCTCTTGGTTTTAACGATGTCGTGAAGTACCACGTTTGTGAAGCTGTTGAAGCGTTACGTAGTGCAGAAGAGTCATTTGATCTTATTTTTAACGATATTGACAAGGAAGCATATCCAGATGCACTGCCTATAATTGAGGCAAAGCTCAAGCCAGGCGGTGTGCTGATTGTTGATAACATGCTCTGGAGTGGTCGCGTTTTTGATCCATCTGATAAGTCTCCAGAAACCAGAGCGATTCTAGAGTTGTCTCACATGCTTACCGCAAGTCCACATTGGACATCAGCGCTTGTCCCAATTCGTGATGGACTCATGGTGGCTTTTAAAGAGCCGAAGTGACATCAAGCATTTTATTGTGCATTACAGAACGCTCATAACCCCATACTTCTTAGATGGCTACGCCTAAAATTGCTCCGTATGGAACTTGGACTTCAACTTTGTCAGCAGCGGATGTTGCCGCTGAGACACTGCATCTTAGTTGTGTTGCTGTGGATGGTGATGATATCTACTGGCTGGAAGGACGTCCACAAGAGGGTGGTCGGAATGTTGTAGTTCGTTGTACTGCAGATGGGAATATTAACGATATTACTCCTAAAGGTATCGATATTCGTACCCGCGTACACGAATATGGAGGAGGCGCCTTTACAGTTATTCAAGGTAATATTTTCTACATAAACTCTGCAGATCAGCGCTTATATCAAATGTCAGCAGTCAGTGATTTAAGCGATGCTCCTCTTTCTCAACCGCTCACTCCGCCGGGGCATTGGTTTTATGCAGATTTCACAATAGATTTTGTTCGGCAACGCCTCATTTGTATTCGTGAAGATCATACCGTTGCAGGACAAGAAGCAGTTACGACTCTTGTGCTTGTGTCTCTTGAGGGAATGTCAGAAGTCAAGGTTATTGCCTCTGGATACAATTTTTATTCGACGCCACGGTTTAGTGCAGATGGATGTCGTCTCGCTTGGCTTTCCTGGAATCATCCGCTGATGCCATGGGATGGCACTGAACTCTGGGTTGCTGACGTGAATAATGATGGGATGCTTGAAAATTGTGAGCGTATCGCAGGAGGGACATCTGAATCTATTTATCAGCCAGAGTGGTCAGTGTCCGGAGAATTATATTTTATTAGCGATCGAACAGGTTGGTGGCAGCTCTATCGATACAGTGGTGAGTGTGTGCAGTCAGTACTGCAAGAACAACCACCACTCGCAGAGTTTGGTAGGCCACAGTGGATTCTCGGAACTTCTAGTTTTGCAATAACAGGGCCATCAGGTCTTCTCGCATCTTATGTGCGAGAAGGTCATTGGAGGCTTGCGACAATTAATACTGAGACTGAACAGTTAACCGATATATCTACCAAGCTTCAGCCTTTGGAGTGGGTTGCTACAACAAAGACACACGCAATTTGGATTGGGGCCTCATCGTTACAAGCTCCAGCTGTTGTGAAGACAGATCTTCAAAGTGGCATCACTACTACGCTACGCACTTCTAACATAACAAGTATTGATTTAGAGTCTATTTCAAAGCCTGTGGAGATTGTTTTTCCGACAGATGGAGATCAAGCTCATGGGTTTTTCTACCCCCCGTGCAATAGCAACTGGAGGTCTAACACAGATGAGCACCCACCGTTAATTGTTCTTAGTCATGGTGGTCCAACAGCAGCAGCAAGTTCGACGCTCAATTTAAAAATTCAGTTTTGGACAAGTCGTGGTTTTGGAGTTCTTGATGTAAATTATAGAGGAAGCTCAGGTTATGGGAGAGAGTATCGACAGAAGCTACATGGTCAATGGGGCATAGTTGACGTCGTAGATGTCGTCAACGCAGCCCGTTATTTGGTCGATCAAGGTCAAGCAGACGCACAAAGATTGATCATTAGAGGTGCCAGTGCTGGGGGTTATACAACTTTAGCTGCGTTGGTTAGATATCCAGAGGTATTTAGTGCCGGAGCTAGTTACTACGGCGTCGTTGATATAGAAGCGCTTGCACATGATACGCATAAATTTGAATCACGCTACCTTGAAACGCTGGTAGGTTCTTATACGGAATCGAGAGATCTCTATCTCGATCGTTCACCAATTCATGCCATGGATCAGCTAGCATGTCCGCTTATCCTATTCCAAGGGCTTGAAGATCGAGTAGTGCCACCCAATCAGTCACAGATGGTCGCTGAGGCAGCACGTGCAAATGGCTTGCCTGTTAAACTTTTAACTTTTGATGGTGAGCAGCATGGATTTAAAAAGGCAGAGACAATCGCGCGCTGCTTTGAAGCTGAGTTGTCATTTTACAAAAATATTTTTGGGTTAGCGTCTGATTCTTATGACGATACAGGGCGGTGATTGCTGGTGGTTAATGTAGGTCCGCCAATATTAGAGCTTCAGAGTGCAACAGTGATTCGTGGAGGAGTACGTACACTTGATGCTCTCACGCTAGCAGTTCGTTCAGATGAACATACAGCTATTATTGGACCGAATGGATCAGGCAAGTCGTCATTTATTAGACTGCTCACATTGGAAGACTATCCTTTGGCTGTTGACAGAGAAACTTCGGCCGTGCGACTTTTTGGACAAGCACGATGGAATATTTTCGAGCTTCGATCCCAGTTAGGCATTGTGTCTGGTGACCTGGATGCTAGTTTTGCGTTACAGACACGGGGTGGAAATGTAGATGCTCTTGAAGCAGTTATTTCTGGATTTTTTTCAAGCCAAGGATTGTTTGCACATCAAGAGGTTACTGAATTGATGCGGGGAGAGGCTCGAAAAGCTTTAAAAAGCATTGGAGCCTTATCACTTGAAGGAAAAGCACTAACAACAATGTCTGCTGGGGAAAAGCGCCGTGTATTAATTGCGCGGGCGCTTGTCAGGGGCCCTCGCGCTCTTTTATTAGATGAGCCGACTACGGGGCTTGATCTTGTAGCACGCCATAAATTTATGGGCTCCATCCGTGGACTTGCTAGAGCAGGAACGACGGTTATCCTTGTTACGCATCATATTGAGGAAATCGTGCCAGAGATACAGCGGGTCGTCCTATTACGAAAGGGGCGTATTGTGTGCGATGGACCACCAGAAGTAGTTTTAACTAATGAACAGCTTAGTTTGGCTTATGGGATTCAGTTGGATGTAGAGCGTAATGGTGACTATTATCATGTGAGAGTATTGTGAAATAAGGCTAGTACAGCTATTTTTTTGAGTGGCAGGGCGAACAATTATAATTAGTGGGGAGAGATTAATGAGAGGACAAATTTCACTGGCAGTGGCAGTCTTGGTTGGTTTGCAAGTAGTTGGTATGTGGGCCATGCAAGACACTACGCAAATTCATCCAGGTATGGGTGGTAGCCCTCATGTCCGAACAGAGTGGGCGGTTGCTGGTGCAAACATTTCTATTGAGTATGGGAGGCCTTATCTGAAAGGTCGAACAATTGGAAAAGATCTGGTTCCTTATGGAGAGGTATGGCGAGCAGGGGCAGATGAAGCTACTACGCTGACCATTGATAAAACCCTTATATTTGGGAATGTAACAGTATTGCCTGGTACGTACACGCTTTGGGTTATGCCAGCAGCGGATCAATGGTTGCTTATTGTGAATAAACAGACTGGTCAGTGGGGCACAATGTACGACGCGAGCAATGATCTCGGACGAGTTGAGATGATGCTTGAGGAATTATCAGAGCCAGTGGAGCAGCACACTTTTTCAATTGATGAAAAAGTCAATGGTGGTGTTTTGAAGATTGAGTTTGGAACGACTCGTGCTTCAATAAAATTTAGCACTTATTCTAGAATAAGCTTCTAATTTAAATTAAGCGATAGCGGGAGGTTTACAAGCCTCCCGCGAGGTGCTTTAGTCAGCAATAGGACTTGGCCGAGATGGCCCGCTACCAATATTGAGCTGATCGACAGCTGTTGCAATTTCATTAAGGTCAGCAGTAGTGATACGTAATGTTCCTGCCTGAATCCAGTCATCAACTTGTGAAGCACTACGCGCACCTACAATAGCTCCTGTGACACCAGGCCACGCTAATGTCCAGGCGATAGCTATCGCCCCAGGAGTTGCTTGATATCTGACAGCAATTGACGCCAACCTATTTGCTAAATCAAGGCCCTTGCGTAATTCTTCGTCTCTAAAGCGAGGCGATTGAGAACGCCAGTCATCTGCGGGCAATTGAGCAACACGTTCCTTTGAGAATGTTCCACTTAATAATCCTGATTGCATGGTGCTGTAGACAATAACCCCAGTCTTATTTTTGTAGCACCAGGGAATTTCTTCTTTCCCAGAACCACGACGCATAGCAGAAAAAGGTGGTTGCGAAGCATCTACGTGACCCAGGTGCTCGGCAGCTTGTAGCTGGGTGATTGAATGATTAGATAGCCCAAGTGCACGTACTTTGCCTGTAGTTTTTAGTTCTAGCAATGTTCCCCAGTAATCCTCAAGCGGAGTACCGTCGCTAGGAGGCCAATGCATTTGATAGAGATCAATTTGTTCGACTTTCAGGCGTTGCAGTGAAGCATCGAGCTCACGTCGCAGACTGTGCGGATTAGCGATCTTTTGTGGAATTGCAGAAGAATCTTTTTCATTCCAAACCATGCCACACTTCGTAAAAACGTAAGGACGTTCATTACGAGGTATATCCTGAAGTGCACGAGATACAATTTTCTCAGCGTGCCCGAGTCCATAAACAGCTGCTGTATCTATCCAATTGATGCCAAGTGATACTGCGTGTTTAATTGCTTCAATGGAATCTTCATCTTTTTGTGCTCCCCAACCGAAAGCATAGCCACCTCCACCAGTGACCCATGTGCCGAATCCAATGCCAGTGAGTTGCATGCCGGTATTGCCGAGTGGTCGAGTTGGAAGTGGAGTATTTACTCTCACCATAGGAAGTTAGCCTAAAAGTTACTTGAGAGAAATGAACGGTATCATCAGAATCGTTCCTGATACTACTGCACTAGACCCCAAAGGTCTGTTACGATTCCTAGTATGAATCGACAAATGTTAGTTGTTGGGCTGGTAGCCATTATCTTGATTGGTTCTGGGGCGCTTTTGTTGAAGGTCTTCCAACCAGCGCCAGAACCAGTTGCTGAGAATATAGTACCTCAGCCAGTAGAACCTGAAAAACCAAAACCCAGTCCACCTCCAGAGCCAAAACCAGTTGCTCCGAGGAGACCTCCTGCACCTCCACCAGCGCCAGAACCAGTAGTTGAGGAAGAGGTCTCACTATTAGCAACTCTTCATATCGACAGTGATGTACCTGGTACCCAAGTTTTTATTGATCGTGCTTATTTTGGAACCACGCCAGTCACTGCTGAGAATATTGATCTTGGCACTCACCAGATCAATGCATCTGTAGAGGGGTACGATGGGCTTGCACGCACGCTTGATGCAGTTCAAGGAGAGCAAGAGATCAAGTTTCTATTTCGGGAAGTGAGACTAGATGCGAGTGTAGATGTTATTCACAAGCATAGGTTTGGTTCGTGCACGGGTCGTCTCATTGCCACACCGCAAGCTCTGCGTTACGACACAATGCATGAAGATGACATCTTTAGTGCAGGGTTATTAAACCTTGAGACATTTGAAGTTGATTATCTCGACAAGAATCTGAAGATTAGACCAAATGATAGTAAGCAGTATAATTTCACCGATCCGGAAGGGAACGCCGATCGCCTTTTTGTTTTTCATCGAGATGTGGAAAAGGCACGTGAACGTCTGAAAAACGGTGACCTGCCAGCACAGGATTAATAGAGCGGAGATACGCTTAGCAGTAAGGCTTCTAACTTTTTCTAAAATCTAAAACTCTAGATTTCATGTTTTAGAGATTGGTTTGTCTCTCAGGGAAGGATTATTTGATCGCTAGTGTTTTCGTGCGAGGGTGAGCGTTTCTGAAACTTCTGTTACGTGGTCATCAACCTTTACTTTGTCCCATCGTTTTATTACTTTTCCGTTCTTTCCAATGAGATATGTAGTTCTAACAATGCCCATGTAAGTACGACCGTAGCGAGTTTTTTTCTGCCAGACTCCGTACTTTTCTGAAACAGCATGATCTTCATCAGCTAGAAGTGGAAATGTAAGGTTGTGTTTGTTGGAAAATTTTTTCTTGCTTGCTTCATTAAGAATACTAATGCCAAGAACAGCAGCCTTGGCACGTTTCAAGGTTGGCATGTGAGCCTGAAAATCGCAGGCCTCTTTTGTGCAGCCAGGAGTATTGTCCTTAGGATAAAAAAAGAGAATTAAAAATTTATCAGAATAATCGCTTAGACGATGGATATGGCCGTACTGGTCTGTCAGTTTGAAGGCTGGCGCTTTTTTCCCAGGTTCAACAGAGGGCATTAGACTATTCTTTGTTCTCCTCAGTATCTTCCTCGGTCACTTCTGGAGCTCGTGTCGCAACATCATCAAAATCAGTTAGAGGCTCTTCATTATCATCATCGCTGCCATCAAACGCTGAGAATCGACCACCAGAGCGCTCTTTAATAGGACCACGTGGACGGTTTTCCTGTTGTTGTCCCTTTTTTGAACGGAGTCGTTTTGGTGTTGCAGGTGGACCAAAGTTGTCGGATCGTTCTCCTGGTCCTCTAGAGGGCATCGACGGCCGGCTACTCATTCGAGGTCCAGTTGGTCTACTGCTTGTTCCAGATGAACGACTTGGTGGACGACCTCCACCAGGACGGTTTTCTCTAGCACGAGCTTCGCTTACTGCAATATTACGGCCCTGAAAGGGCTGCCCGTTAAATTTATTAATCGCTTCTTCTGCAACTGAGCGATCAGCAAATTCAACAAACGCGAAGCCACGTGGCCGCCCGCTTTCACGGTCAACCGGAAGTACAATTTGAGAAGGCTCTGCAAGCGTAGAGAGGTGACTTCTGAGGTCGGCTTCTGATGCCCCGTAAGGAAGGTTCCCAATAAATAAACGGACTGACAATGATTCCTCGTAAAAGTGACTGGGGTTTTAACCCAGAACGCCAAATTTTATATCAAGAGTGAATTTTTAGGATCAAAGCCTAAGAAAAAAGATATTCCAAGAGAGGCACTATTTCAAAGCAGGTCAAACACTTAGCCCTGAGTATTAGGTCTTAAGATAAAGTAAATAATCACAATAGTATTAATGTTTTATAGGGCATTGTAGCATTGAGACACAATTTCACTAGAGAATGATTTATTTTTCATCAAAATCTGTTTCTGCATCATGGTTGCTAGGGCGGCTTGATTGTGAAGCTACAACAATGATTGTCGATGTACGTTCACGCTTGGAGTTTGAGGCTGGGGATGTACCTGGAGCGTTTCATCGTCCATTCTGGAAAATTCCATTTTACACTCACAATTTATGTGAGACGCTGTCTGTGGTGCTCTATTGTGGTTATGGTCCTCGGGCCAAGCTCGCTCAACTTTTACTGCGGGCCTTTGGAATTTCAGCAGTGTTACTAGACGGGCACTGGTTCAATTGGAAGCGAAGAGGCTTTCCTTGTGAAGCTGAAATATAGGATGTTGCGTGCTAAGACTTGCACCTGTATTTTTAGTCCTTTGTACTTCAAAATAATGTTCTGTGTGTGGAGACCTAGCCGGTCTGATGTCTCTTTCTGACTTACGTCGCGACTATCCTGGGGAGCCCTTGCTTGAGGAAGAGGCAGGTGGTGATCCGTTTGCTCTCTTTAGGCGATGGTTTGAAGCCATCCTAAGCCTTGAGCCAGATCCCACAGCAATGTCGCTTGCTACATCGACAGCGAATGGCCAACCTTCTCTTCGTACAGTACTGCTAAAGGATTTTGATGAGCGGGGTTTCGTTTGGTATACGAACTACGGTAGTCGAAAAGCAGAAGATCTAATTGCTAATCCACGCGCGAGTCTTTTGTTTTTTTGGAGGTCTTTGAATAGACAAGTGCGGATTGATGGGTCAGTGGAGCAGATCAGTCCAGAGGAATCTGATGCGTATTTTAGTTCGAGACCATTTGAAAGCCGTGTGAGTGTTTATGCGTCTCAACAAGGTGCTCGGGTTGGAAGCCGGCTTGCACTTGATAAAGCTTTTGCTCGTGAAGTTGAGCGTTTTAAGAATGAACTTGTGCCTCGTCCAGCATGGTGGGGTGGCTATCGTGTTGTACCTAACGAGTTTGAATTTTGGCAAGGGCGTTTGAATCGAATGCACGACCGACTTCATTACATTAAACAGTCAGAGAAACACTGGTCTCTTGAGCGGCTTTCTCCCTGAGTGTTTGGCTATGGTCTAGTACGGTACTCTGAGCTAGTCCGTGGTACTCTTCCTGCTGTGCTAGATAAAACTAGTGATCCTATTGCTACACCACTCGATTCATCTAATCGCCGTTTATTAGATCTTGTACGTCCTCGTGATTGGAGAACAAGCAATTATGAGGACTATGATTTAGTTGTGATTGGAGGTGGCACAGCTGGTCTTGTTACATCGATAGGAGCAGCTGGGCTTGGTGCACGTGTATTACTCCTAGAGAAAAGGTTGCTAGGAGGAGATTGTCTCAATGTCGGGTGTGTACCCTCCAAGTCACTTCTTCGCTCAGCACGTGTAGTGCGTGAGGTACGTGAAGCACTGGCTGGAGGCAGATCAGTTAGCGATGCGGTGCTGGACTTTGCTACAGCGATGCAGCGGATGCGTGAGGTTCGGGCAGATATTGCACAAAACGATTCAGCAGAACGTCTAGCGACAGCTGGTGTTCATGTGTTATTCGGAACAGCAAGATTCGTGGACCGAAAGCATATTTGCATACAGGAGAAACGGATCCGTTTTCACCGAGCTGTTATTGCAACCGGTGGGCGTCCAGTCACACCATCTATCCCTGGGCTGCGCGATGCCGGTTATCTTACGAATGAAAGCATTTTTTCTTTAACTGAGCTTCCACCTCGTCTTTTGGTGATTGGTGCAGGGTCTATTGGGTGCGAACTAGCCCAAGTGTTTTCGATCTTTGGTAGCAAGGTGACCGTTGCAGACCTTGCAGGTAGACCATTGGCACAGGAGGACCCCGATGCTGCAGCGATTATGCAGAGGCGATTATCTCAAGACGGAGTGCATTTTGAGTTAGGTGTGCAGATTAAAAAAATTCATCGTTCTGGTTCTGAAGCTGTAGCGTCTTGGTCAAGGGGGGCAGAGCATGGAGAAATTAAAACAAACGAAATTTTAGTAGCGACTGGGCGGGCACCAAATATTGAAGATTTGGGACTTGTTGCTGCCGGAGTGGATAGTGATTCCCATGGTGTTTTAGTCAACGAAGAGCTCCAGACGACTAATTCACGTATCTATGCTGCTGGAGATGTTGCCCTTCGTTGGAAGTTTACCCATGCAGCAGACGCTTCTGCACGGTTGTTACTTCAGAATGCTTTTTTCTTTGGACGGCGTCGAGTATCACGTTTAGTGATTCCCTGGTGTACTTATACAATTCCTGAAGTTGCCCATGTGGGAACTACTTATAAAGAGGCTCTAGAGCAGGGAGCGTCAATAATTACAATTCCCTTTAAAGATATCGATCGTGCTGTCATTGATGGAGATACTGATGGGTTTGTTCGCGTATCACACCAAAAAGGTCGGATGATGGGTTGCACTATCGTCGGTGATCATGCCGGAGATTTAATTGCGCATGCAGCAACTGTTTTACGTATGAAAGGAACAGTTAGTGATTTAGCTGGTGCAATCATGCCTTATCCAACGCGTTCAGAGGCATTAAGGAAAGTTGGAGATAGCTATCGGCGTACACTCTTAACACCAAGGCGCAAGCGTTGGCTTAGTCGTTACTTTGAGGCACGCCGCTGGTTCTAGTATTACTTTGGTTGAAGTTTCAACTATGCAAAGTTAACTCGCAATTACGTACACACATCTACTAATCCAAAAAGCACCCTCTGAGATAAGCAGTGTGAACTACTCGTGAGAGGCTGCTCGTTCTGCTGCCGGAATAGCCATTTGTTCCGGGTTGGCTTCAATGTATGCCTTTACAAGAGCTTCGGCCTGCGCGATTGCATCTGGCTCGTCGATCCGGTAAATAAGGTTCGGTTCAATCAGATCTTTCTGATTTGCAGGTGTCGAATCTTCGCTGTCATAGATTGCGGCAACTGGACACGCTGGTACACATGCTCCACAGTCGATGCACTCTTCTGGATGAATGTACAACATTGTGGATTGCTCAAACTCAGGTTCATCCTTTCTCGGATGGATACAATCCACGGGACACACATCCACGCAGGCAGTGTCCTTAGTTTCAATACAGGGGTCTGTAATAATAAAGGTCATACTGTCAGCTTAATACAAGATGGTGCTTCCATGCATCTAGAAGTTACATTGTAATACTTGAAAAACACGGACTCTATAAGTCCTATTTTTTAAATTTGCATCAAATTAGTTGCAGTGTGGGAAAACTCACAGCAGAATATCGTCCCATGAGTACAGATACTAGTGAATCTAAAAGAGTTGGATGGCGGGACTGGATTGTCAGGCTGGGGTTTCTAACTGGCGTTATCGGCCTACTACTACTTATAGCGACTGGCCCTATTTACCGGATGACCGGGATTTCGAATTTTGGCTTCGTTATTCAATTATTACGTTGGGCTGCTTATTTAGGCTTGGGAGCGATGGCTATATCTGCAGTTGGTTTGCTAGTACAGTTTTCTGCAGGTTTTCGGGCCACAACCGTGGCACTGTTAGCCTTAGCAATTGGCGCATTTGATTTTGGATTGCCCTACAGTTTACAGAACCAAGCATTCTCGGTGCCTGCAATCCATGACATTACAACGGATACAGAGAATCCACCAATTTTTGTGGCGATTGTTCCGCTTCGTGCCAATGCACCAAATACACTTGATTATTCATCTGAAGTTGCAGCGCAACAGAAAGTGGCGTATCCAGAGATTCAGCCTTTAAGGCTTGAGCTAGTTCCGGACGTGGCATTTACGAAAGCACACGAAGTTGCACAAGGGCAAGGTTGGGAAATCGTGGATACGGATAGCAGTGCTGGCCGAATTGAGGCAACCGATACAACTTTTTGGTACGGTTTTAAAGATGACGTTGTTGTAAGGCTAACACCAGACGGGTCTGCTACTCGAGTGGATGTTCGGTCAGTGTCTCGAGTAGGGCTTGGTGACGTTGGTAAAAATGCCTCGCGTATTCGAGAGTATCTTGAAGCGTTGCGGGAGGTCTCTTAAGTAGGCATGCTACGATTCATGCCTACTGTTCTTATCAGCCAGTTGAGGTTCGATAATTGTACAGTGAGGTTACGTTGTTAGGTTGATTGCAGCGTGCCAAGCATTAGCTAACTTAGAGAGGATAACTATGCGTGCATTTCTAACTGCTGTTGTTGCGGTTGCGCTTTCAACCGTCATGCTGATGTCTGAGAAGGCACCGAGTGAAGATCTCAAGGTCTTTGATAGTCAGACGGTTACGCGTATTGGTGTAGTAGTTAACAATGTTGGAAGGACTGCCAAGGCGTTTTCTGATGTCTTTGGTGTTGACGTGTCACCTGCTGTAGAAATGAGACCAGAAGGTTTTCCGAGAAACCAGGGCGCTCACCTCCGTGTTGCCGAAGCTAAATTTGACAACATGATTATTGAGATCTCTCAACCAATGGGTGGCCCAAATCCTTGGAAGGATTTTCTTGATACTTACGGAGAGGGAATTCACCACGTAGCTTTTAACGTTCAGTCAGTTGAGGCGAATGTGCAGCTATTAGAGGCAAATGGTGGCAAGCGTATTGTTGGTGACCCGGGGGGCAAGTTTGCTGTTGTTGATTTGATGTCCCAGATTGGTATCAATATTGTCTTAAACGAAGGTCAAGAAGCCCCAGACTATGTCTCTATGCGAGATCCTGAGGCGACCGCGAGTGGTGGTCTAAAAAAAGTTGCTCGGCTCGGGCTACTTGGACCAGATACTGACACTCGGCGTGAAGTATTCAACAATATTTTTGGAATTTCAGTGCCAGAACCAGTTGATGAACGTGGCCTATCATTCCCAGAAGGATTTAATGGCGATACAAATTCTGGGATGCGTCATATTTTTGTGCCTTTTGACAATATTTGGATGAATGTGATTCAACCGATTGGCGGAGAGAGTCCTTGGCGAGACATGGTTGATAACCATCAGCATTATCTATTTTTTGCCGTGGATGATGTGAACGGCGTTGTTGACTCAATGACAAAGCTTGGTGGCAAACGGACTCTTGGTGAGGCTGGATCAGTTGCTGCATATATGGACATGCAGGAGCAACTTGGGCTTACTGTCTTTTTGTTGCCGGGTGGTGTGTTACCGGAGTAAAACCAGAATACAGAATTTTTACGGACGGTGGGTTCAGAAGCGGTGTGTGTAGTTAATTTTTGTTGTACCGCCCCGCGAAAGTGTGGAGAATTCACCGTCTATTGACTGCCAATTATGAGTATAAACTAGGTAGAGATCGCTGCCTGGTCGTACTATCCACCGATATCGAGAGTAAAGCCCCATAATTTCACTAAGGTCGTCGTACTGCACAGTGACAAGTAGCGATTGCCATGGACTTGCATTCCAGTTTCCACGTGCACGGATAAGCCGTGTTGTAAATGTACCTTGTGGAAGTTCAATTTGATTGTGAGTCCAGTCAAGTGAGAGTGTTAGGCCGTCTTGTGGATTAACACTTCCAGAGAGTTGGTACTGTGTGCGGTGTCCGGACCAAAAATTTCCGGTTGTTAATGAAGCAGTTCCCTGCACTCTCCGTGAGGGGGATGATCGAAATTGTGCGCTAGCTTCAGTAAATTTGTATCCTCCTGTTGGAATAATGACTCCTGGGTAAATTTGGAAAACTTGTTCGAGATACTCTAGAGTTGATGTGACCTGTACATTCACAACATCGCCGCTATTGAACCGGATCCGCAGTGGCGTTAGCCGTGTTCGTTGTGTTTGCAACTGACCAGTAAGGTCAGTTAAGTGTTCAAAGAATACTCCAAAGTTAAGCTGTCTAATACCGTAACCCCAATCTGGTCTTGGGGCATAACTGATGCTTGGATTAACACGTCGGAAACCACGTCTCCGTGCAAAACCAACTGCGGGGTCCCAGTGATTACCAAATTCACGCCACGACACGTGCATTTGCCAAATATCGTTGGGATAGTTTAAACGCACACCTCTGGATGTCTTGTCACGTAGCGACGATGGTTTACCTATAGGATTTGTATGAACGACATAGAACGCTTCGAATTGAAGGTTTTTATCGCCGAGAAATCGAGCTGTCGACAGGTCAAGGTCAGTGCCAATAGTTTGTCCTGCCAACATTCCACTTAGGTTGTTATCAAGTCCACCATCTCGACGTGTATAGATCACTCCTATTGAAGACTGTTCAAAGAAATTCCGTTTCAGGCGAGCTACAGTGAAGTGTTCCGAAGGTTGGTCTTGATGTTTAGCAGTTTTGAGTTGCATAACACCAAGCTCATAGGGTCCAACCTGTCCAGAAAGCCGTGTGCCAAATTGGATTGAGATAGGTTGTCCGTTTACTAAACCGATGCGACGGCTGAAGTACGGATGCACTTGTCCTAATGTTGCGAAGGCATAGACGCTAGCACCTTCAAGAAAGAATTGACGACGTTCTGGGAAAAATAGTGGAAAGCGAGTTAGGTTGACTTGCCGTGTGTCTACCTCTGTTTCAGCAAAATCTGTATTAATTGTTACTGCTGCACGTAGGCTTGGAGTCAAGCTGTAGGTAAAATCTGCTCCTATATCAGCCGGGTTTCTAGTTCCTGTATCTTGTGCCCAGAAGGTGCTAGCGGCAACATACGGTTTTATTTCAAGCCCAATTCCCTGACTAAGGCCTTGGAGACCGACCAGTCGTCCGGCGTGCACTGGACGAAATAGTCCCTGCGTAGGCCGGTGGCCGCTCCAAAGGGTTTCCTCATTCTTTCGACGAATAGTCCGTTGGAAATTAATTCCCCAGGTTTCTAGATCAGGATCAAAGTTGAGTGTACGAAATGGGATCTGAACTTCAGCTGACCAACCAAACGCTTCTTGTTTGACCTGTGCTTCCCAAATACCGTCCCATGATTTGTTTACACCGAAGCCATAGCCGCCAACACGGAGCAAGCCGTCTCCCATGAGACCTGCAGGATTGATTTCAAAGAAGTACCCAGTTCGACCATCTAGAAATGTGTCCAGTACCCACATGATACGGTCATCTGAACCGAGGCCAGCGTCACGTTCTCTCTGCTGTGCAATGATCCCAGAAGGATTTGTATCATAGGCGATAAACCCAAGGTATAGAGTTGTAGCGTCATATGCTATGTGTACTTCTGTAGGTTCGGTAGCTGCCATGCCCTCAGCAGGTTCCTGCTGAAGGAAACCTGTTGCTGGTTTTGTGCGATCCCAGATTGATTCATTGAGTAATCCATCTAGGTGAATACTGTCTTTACTGTTAAGCCGGAGTGCTTGTACAGTTGGCGTGGAAGTTTCAGGTACGTTTTGCGCAGCTAACGTTGCCACACTGAGCGTGCTTATTAGAAAAACCACAAAAATAATGAATCGAACGTATAACATCTAGTATTGCAATAGGGCTGAAGTTAGTAGAAGACCTTAATGTTCATACTTGTCTCAAGTTAATATGTCCGGTGAATATATTACGGAAGCAGACCGGATAAGAGTATTTTAGTAGTATTTACTATGAATGGTTTAGAGAACGTTCCATCTATTAAGATGGTCTCTCTGTGGGAATAAATTAATTTTGTACCTCAGATACAAGATGCGTTGAGTAGGACAGTATGCGCTCTCGTACGTTAACAATTTTAATGGGCTTTACGGTCGCCGCAAGTTTGGCGGCATTGGCTGCTGCATGGCGTCTTCCTGGAGACAATCGAGGCTATGAGCCAGTCCAGCCGATCAATTATTCTCATCGCCTTCATGCGGGAGAAATGCAAATTTCCTGCATGTACTGTCATTCTGGTGCCGAGCAAAGTCGCTATGCGGGAATTCCATCTACTAGTGTTTGCATGAATTGTCATCAGGAAGTAAGGGCATCGTTTGAACTTGTGCAACAGGAGGCTCAGGATGCAGAGGCTGAGGATCGAACTGCTGAGCGGATTGTTTCTTCTGAGTTGCAAAAACTCTACGACACGCTTGCACTCGATGACCAATTAAGACCGCTTGAGGACAAGGCTCCAATGCCAGTTCCTTGGGTTAGAGTGCATACACTTCCAGACTTTGTCCGTTTTGATCATCGCCCGCACGTCTTGTCTGGGGTCTCTTGTCAGAGCTGCCATGGTCCTGTTGAGACTATGGAGCGAGTTCGTCAGGAGGCACCACTCAGTATGGGTTGGTGTGTCAATTGTCATCGAGATGTTAATGAACATGGCGTAGCAGGCAAGACGGCGTACGCTTCATTAGATTGCACAACGTGCCACTACTGATATGACCATAAAAAAACGTTATTGGATGACTCCTGTTGAACGGGACACCGTGCCTAACGCACCTGCTCCAGAGTTTAATGTTCACCCTCAAGTAGACATGGTGCCATCTCGTCGAACTTTTCTGAAAGCCGCGGGGTTTACGTTTGCAGGTTTCATGGCCAGTGATTGCCGACCTGCTCCTCAGCATGCATTGCCACATATCCAACAACAACCTGAGTTCACGCCTGGACGTGGCTATGCCTATGCTTCAACTTGTGCTGCGTGTGAGGCGGCGTGCGGTCTTCTGGTGACTACTCACGACGGACGCCCCACAAAAATTGAAGGAAACCCTGATCATCCATTGTCTGGAGGGGGAGTGTGCGCCGTCGGCCAGGCCTCTATTCTTGGTTTGTACGACAATCAGCGTTTGACTCACCCAATGTTGAATGGCAATACAGCAACATGGGCAGAAGTAGATGCAACTATCATCAAACAGTTAGATCAAATTCGTCAGCAGGGCGGTGCTGTCCGTGTCCTTACTGGGACTTTATCGAGTCCCACAACGACCGCTTTATTAGATGAGTTTATTGCTTCTTTCCGAAACGCTCGTCATGTTGTTTACGATCCAATTTCAACATCAGCCATTCCAGATGCGTACGTTACTACCCATGGCATAAGACTGTTTCCACACTATCGTTTTGATCGCGCTGATGTTGTTGTTGGTTTAGATGCAGATTTTTTAGGGGCCTGGATCTCACCAGTTGAATTTGCTCGTTCATATGCTACTAAACGACGCGCTGCAAATAATGGATCATCGGAAACGTTCCATATGCAGTTTGAATCTCGCTTGTCATTAACGGGATCAAAGGCGGATCAGCGTATTCGCATTGCACCAAATGAAATAGGCCCCATTGTGACTCACTTAGCTGCCCGAGTAGCTGCTCGTGCAGGCACACCGGTTAGTTGGGATTTATCAACACCGACTGTGTCGACAGAAGTTCTTGAAGAGCTCGTGGATCGTTTATTGGCGGCACGTGGGCGCGCTTTAGTTGTATGTGGCAGCCAGGATGTTCGTACACAGATCATGTGTAACTTTCTTAACGATCTGCTTGGTTCTTATGGCACGACTATCGATATAGACCAGCCCTCGTACCAACAGCAGGGAGATGATGCTAATTTGGATGTGCTTCGTAACGAATTGGCAAGTGGAGAGGTTTCGCTACTTGTTGTTGCTGGCGTTAATCCGATCTATGACCTCCCTGAGGCATCTGTATTTGCTGCGAGTTTACGTAAAGTTCCCTTGATTGTGAGTGTAACCGACCGGCTCGACGAAACATCTAGGGTTGCACACGTAGTTTGTCCAGACCATCACTATCTTGAAAGTTGGGGCGATGCTGAACCAGTTGCTGGCGTTGTCAGTTTGAGACAGCCAACTATCAACCCACTCCATGACACGCGTTCCTTAATTGAGGACCTTGCCATGTGGAGCGGTAGACCTGGCACGGCCTACGATTTAGTACGTGAACACTGGCAGAAAGATATGCAGGCGAGAGCGAGCAGCAAAGAGCCGTTCTCAACATTTTGGGATCAAGCCTTAGAGCGTGGGGTAACTCAAGTAGCAACAACGACAAAGACGCCAAGTCCATTTTCAGTGAATGCGGTCGAGCCAATCATAGCTGAAGCAGAGAATACAGAAGATTTAACATTGGTGTTGTATCCCACAGTTGGTTTGCGTGATGGTAGGCATGCGCACAACCCATGGTTACAGGAACTCCCGGACCCAATTACTAAAGTTACTTGGGATAACTACGTATCTCTATCGCCGTCTAGAGCAGAGCAGTTGGGGATTAAACATGGTGATATTGTGCAGGTGGATACTGATTCTAGCGGCTTGGATCTTCCTGCCTTTATTCAGCCAGGTCAACACGACAGTGTTGTTGCGGTTCCCTTAGGTTACGGACGTGCTGGAACAGACCGGTTTACAAATATTGGTCCTCAGTGGGTCCTCGGGCAGGCCGCAGGTGGCAATGTTGGACAAAGCGCTGCACCGCTGGTCAGTTTTACTCAAGGAAGACGTTTTTATAATGGTCGTCCAGTTGCATTAACAAATACTGGACGTACACATGACCTTGCCTCGACCCAATCCCATCACTCTCTAACCGTACCCGGTGCGGTTGCACCCATGGGCGATGAGCATTCTGCTGTTGTACAGGAAATACCAGCCTCTGAATTACACCATGGAGATGATGAACATCACCAAGAACACGGTGAATTGTGGCCTCAGGATCATAACTACGAAGGACACCGCTGGGGAATGGCAGTGGACCTTGATTCTTGCAACGGTTGCTCAGCCTGTGTTGTTGCGTGTCAGGTTGAGAACAATATTCCTGTTGTTGGCCACGATGAGGTGAGGCGTCACCGAGAAATGCACTGGCTACGTATTGATCGGTACTATTCAGGTGACGACGGAAACATCGAAGTCGCACATCAACCGATGATGTGTCAGCATTGTGAACATGCTCCTTGCGAAGTTGTTTGCCCAGTCTTGGCAACTGTTCACAGTTCTGAGGGGTTGAACGAGCAGATTTACAATCGTTGTGTCGGAACTAGGTACTGTGCAAACAATTGTCCCTATAAAGTTCGACGTTTCAACTGGTTTGATTATCCACACGACGACAATCTAGAGAATTTAGTTCTTAATCCGAATGTCACTGTTCGCACACGTGGCGTGATGGAGAAGTGCACTTTTTGTGTACAAAGGATTGAGGAAAAGAAAATTGATGCAGCTGCGAAGGGCGAGCCTCTTGCTGACGGAGAGCTGCAGACAGCCTGCCAGCAGACTTGTCCTGCAGAGGCAATTGTTTTTGGTGATCTTAATGATCCAAAAAGCCGTGTGTCACAGTTGTCTAAGAGCGCACGCGCTTATAGAGCCTTAGAGGAATTAAACGTACGACCGGCAGTACGATATCTGAAGGTTGTGCGTCGAGGAGACGAATCGCATGAATGAGGTTCGTCTGGATAATGGTCCCATGATCACTGGCGGGAAAGTTGTTAGTGATGTCACACGTGACGTTTCCCGTGGGATGGAGGGCCGTCCAACGATGCTTTGGTGGGTTGGGCTGGGCGTCTCTGGCACACTGCTTTTGATTGGTCTTGTAGCTGTGACATACCAGATGGCCGTTGGTATCGGAACATGGGGACTTAATCGCACAGTTGGATGGGGTTTTGATATCACAAATTTTGTTTTCTGGATTGGGATTGGCCATGCGGGGACACTAATTTCAGCGATTCTTTTTCTCTTACGCCAGCGGTGGCGAACGTCAGTCAATCGTGCCGCGGAAGCGATGACGTTAATTGCAGTTATGTGCGCTGGCATCTTTCCCCTAATTCACATGGGTCGGCCATGGTTGGCTTTTTGGGTAGCACCATATCCAAACTTTCGCGGGCCACTCTGGGTCAATTTTCGTTCGCCACTTTTGTGGGATGTTGTTGCTATTAGTACTTACTTCACCATTTCTGCGGTGTTTTGGTACGTCGGGTTACTTCCTGACCTAGCTACGCTTCGTGACCGTGCTGCCCCAGGGAGTACGAGACGCCGGATCCTGGGCTGGTTGAGCCTTGGGTGGAATGGGTCCTATCGCACTTGGCACCGCTACGAGGTTGTTTATTTGTTACTAGCTGGTTTGGCGACGCCACTTGTAATTTCTGTTCACACAATTGTGAGTATGGATTTTGCAACTTCAGTCATTCCGGGGTGGCATACCACGATATTTCCTCCGTATTTTGTCGCTGGTGCAATTTTTTCAGGCATGGCAATGGTGCTAACCCTGATGCTTATTGCTCGGACTACGATGCGGCTACAAGACTACATAACCCTGCGTCACATTGATGTCATGTGTAAATTAGTCATTGCAACAAGTGGCATGGTGGGGCTGGCGTACGCGACGGAATATTTCATCGCATTCTATTCTGGCAATCCATTTGAACGGTTTGTTTTTATAAACCGTGCCCTTGGACCTCTTGGGTGGGGTTTTGGCATCATGGTTGCCTGCAATGTTCTGATTCCTCAATTGCTATGGTTCGCTCGCGTTAGGCGCACTGTACTCGCAGTCTTTCTCATTTCGATTGCTGTCAATATTGGCATGTGGTTTGAGCGTTTCGTTATTATTGTTTCCTCCCTTGAGAGGTCTTTCTTGCCGTCCTCGTGGACTACGTACATGCCGACGTTGATTGAATTTGCCACGCTAGCTGGAAGCTTTGGTCTATTTTTTACGCTGTTCCTTCTTTTCTGTCGTTTTGTGCCTGTGATTGCAATGGCCGAAGTGAAAACTGTTCTTGGGTCTGCATCTCAACGGACCGCGTCCCATGCGCAGCCTGGAATACCTCAAGTTGGGTTGGAGTCTTAGTATGTCGAGCCGTATATTTATAGCGACGTTTGAAGATGATGAAGATATACGATTGGCAGCTATTGCTGCGCGTCGGGAAGGTATTGAGATCGTTGATATTTATGCACCTTACGCAGTGCATGGTTTAGACGCTGCTATGGGGCTTTCACCTTCACGGTTACCCCTAGCGACATTCGGCCTAGGCCTTTTAGGGGCGGTGTTTGTTCTAGGATTTCAATATTGGACAAGCGCTCTGGATTGGGCAATTAATGTTGGTGGTCGACCGTGGAATTCATTGCCAGCGTTTGTGCCAGTGACCTTTGAAATCATGGTGTTGTTCGCTGGGATTGGCACTGTTCTTGCCTTCATTATTGTGAGTGGCCTTCGTCCTTGGCGTAGCAGTAATGTGCCAGTTGCGCGTGTCACTGACGATCGTTTTGCCCTTCTCCTAAGAGCACCTACGGCTGGACCTGATCGTGCACGGGTTGAAGAGATACTCGAACCATTTCATGTTTTAGCAGTTGAAGAGCGGCATGAAATACCTGATGCGGCAAAGAATACGTAATGATCAACTCTCGACTCGTTCAGTCCGTGCTCGGAGGATTACTCGTACTGACATTGGGCTTGAACTGGTACGTACGCCAGCCATCTCTTGTGCCTAACATTGAATTTGCACCAGATATGTACCGAACCCCTCGTTTCAATACTTACGAACCAAATTCAAATTTTGCTGATGGTATGACATTGCGCTTGCCAGTTGCAGGCACGATTGCACGCGGTAACAAGCCTTTTCCATATGGGCCAGGTTTTCGAGATTCATCTCGTGCAGGGAGAGAACTAGTCAATCCGTTCTCTTCGTCTGATGCTAGTACTCTTGAGAGAGGGGCTGTTGTTTACAATCGTTACTGTACACTCTGTCATGGCGTAGATGGCACGGGTGGTGGACCAGTAGTCGATCGTGGATTCCCTGGCCCACCTTCACTGTTGCGTCCATTTACTCGCAGGATGCCAGACGGCCAAATTATTCATATTATTACGCATGGACGTAGCCGGATGCCGAGCCACGCTGCTCAGATTCCTCTTGATGACAGGTGGAAGATTGTAGTGCATGTCCGTGAGCTTCAAAATAATGCGGTGGCTTCACCGGAGGCCGGTGAATGACAGTAAACGTCATGCATAGTCAAAGGTTGTTGTCGTCGAGAGTTGTTCGAAGCTTGAGGAGTATTGCTCTCGTTTCAGCGATAGTAGTGGTAGCGGGAATAGCGTTTTCACCAGAGCGTATGTGGGCTAACTGGTTGCTTGTGAGTTATTACGCCGTGACACTAGGACTCGGGGGTCTTTGTCTAGTAGCGATTCACTATGTGACTGGTTCTACCTGGAGTGTTGCCATTCGTCGGATTCCAGAAGGACTGTCTGCTCTTGTACCAGTTGCTGCAGTTGGTCTTGGTGTTGTCTTTCTTGTTAGGCCAGAACTTTATACCTGGACTATGGGAGATTTTGGTTCGTTACCAGAGTCAGCTCTTGCGTTTAAACGCTGGTGGCTTGACTGGTCTTTTTTTCTAATACGAGCCGTTGGTTATATTCTGCTTTGGACCCTCTTTGCTTGGGCGATTCGCAAGCAATCCCACCAGCAGGATACGAATAGAGAGGTGCGACACACGATAATGAACCGTCGTTTGTCGGCTATTTTTCTTGTTGTGCTAGCTTTCAGTTTCTCCCTCGCAGCGTTTGATTGGGTAATGTCCCTTGAGCCGGCCTGGTTCAGTACAATTTTTGCGCTTTACAACTTTTCTGGTTTGTTTTTATCAACTCTTGCGTGTGTAATCTTGCTTGTTATTTGGCTTGAAGGCGCAGGGCCACTCGCAGGTGTTTTGACTGATGAGCACCTTCACGATCTAGGGAAACTGCTATTTGCTTTTAGTACTTTCTGGGCCTATATCTGGTTCAGTCAGTACATGCTTATCTGGTACTCCAACATCACCGAGGAGACTGTGTACTTTATTTCTCGAATGCATGGTCCGTGGTTGGGGTTTTTCGTGCTAAATCTAGTCCTCAATTGGCTAGTCCCATTCGCACTGCTTCTTCGTCGAGATATGAAACGTCACAGGCGTGTCATGGTCTTGGTTGCCGTAGTAGTTCTCCTTGGTCGTTGGGTTGACCTGTCATTAATGATTTTTCCCCCAGTGCTTGGTGAAATGTTGCCTAGTATTTGGGAAGTGGGTGCAGTGGCTGGAGCGGCAAGTCTTGTGATCCTGTGGGTTGCACGTGCACTTGTTCGTGTACCAATCGTACCTGTCGGAGACCCACAGCTTCCTGATAGCCTGCATTACCACCAATAATCTAGATCTTGTCGTTTTGTTCAGGCGACCTAAAACCGAAATAGGTATTGCAGTTTTGTAAAGAATGCTCGGTTAGTAAGTTGAAATGCTTGATCAGCGAATGCATCGTTCTGAACTTCGTCACGCTGGCGGTACCGATCATCGTATCCTACGTAGAACACGGTGCCTGCGTTTACTCGATAGGTTACAAGCACACTTGTTACGAGAGTTTTATCTAAAGTGTTGTAGTCCAGAATATTCCTGACAAGAAGTTCTTTCGTAAACTGGTACGTTGTTCTGGCTCTTATAATTTGTACATTAAAGATATTGGTGTTTGTGTTTATGTCCACGAACCGGCTTGCATTGAGCGAGATAGCTGATTGCAATCGAGAAAATGGTCGGACCGTGGCCGCCAGACTGAGGCCGACTGACCGTCCGAGAAAAGGGTTCTCTGTGTAGCGAATTTCATCTCCAAACCTAAGCCCGCCTCTG
>DDZV01000006.1:33204-36431 GCA_002346475.1 Acidobacteria bacterium UBA2999
AACCTAAGCCCGCCTCTGAGAAAAATCCGACGACTTGTACCCATGGTGCCAAAGAGTGAGACGCGGGTCTTCTTGAAATTAGTATCTAGAAATCGTTCCATTCCGTGAGTGACATTTGCGTTGAACCCGATGTTCTGTGCGAAATCAAACCCGAGCCTTAGTGACGTCGTCTCTTCTTCTAAGATGCCGCTAAAAGTAGTGTACCGGTCGTACTCGATGGTTGGTCCCCAGTCTACGATCCAGGTTTCCGGCCGAAAGCGGTACGCAACATTAGCTAGATGCCGCCTAAAGTTGAGTCGTTTGACAAATCCGAGGTCGGTTCGGAAGTCTGGGGAGAGTTGATTTGTGGCAAACAGCCAACTAAAGTGTCGCCCACTTTTACGAGCCATCAAATCGATAAAATAGCCCTTCCTGACAATGCCGTTTGAATCTCGATGATTCGTGAAGAGAAGTTTGTACTGGGTTGCGTAGTTTCGGCCGTACCGAAAATTTCCATCGAGAGCTACGAGGCGGCTGTGAGTATCTAGAAATTCACGATTTGTTACGAGTGCCCCAACATATGATTCCCCGTAGAGTTCGTACTTGAGGCGCCCCGTGAGTATCTGTGCAGACTGGTTGTATGCCGGGTCTGTTGGATCATCAAGATTGCCTGGGGCTTCATCGTCAGTTATTAGTACGCCCAGTGTCATGCGACCAACTTTTCCTGTAACCTTTGCTCCAAAGCGTGGGTCTACAATGGTCCGTGTGTGGAGTGGGTTAATCCAGGTTTGTAAGCGAAAAATCTCTTGTCCTTCAAGAAAGAAGGGACGTTGTTCTGGGAAAAAAAGTGGAAACCGCTGATTGATTGCAATCTGTGGACGATCTGATTCAATCTGTGAAAATTCAGGATTGTAAGTAAAGTCGAGCGTGAGATTCGACGTGAGTCCATACTTTACATTGATGCCAGCCTCTTTCGCTTTGGCAATTTCAAACTGGTCTTCGTCAGATAGCGCGCCCACCTGCATGGCGGTTAATGTTGGTAAAATTTCTAAGTTACGTTGCGTTGACAGTCCTTCCATATCGTTGAGCACACCCATTTGTGAAAGAAATCCCATTACATCGGTTGACACTGGTGACCAGGTGACGGTTTCGTTCTTGCTCCGAATTTGGCGTTCGATCTGGAGCCCCCAAGAGTGGATTTCTCCATTTGGACGTTGCGGATACCGAAGGCTCTTGAAAGGAATAGCAATTTCAGCGGTCCATCCGTCGTCGACGAGTGTGCCAGCTGATTCAAACAATGCGTCCCAGGCGTTGTCTCTGTTGCCGTAGCCAGCACCTGAGCCAAGAATCGCGTCACTTTGAACACCGTAGGCGTTTACCCCAAACGAATAACCTCGTTGCTGATCCATAAACGGATCAAAAATAATGGAAATACGGTCATCACCAAACGCACGGTCGCGATCAACGCGGTTAGCGCGAATTGCTGATGGGTTTGAGTGCCAGGCATAAATCCCGAAGTACAGATTAGTATTGTCGTAGGCCACGTAAACGGTAGTGTTCTCAGTGGCTGGGTCCCCCTCTACTGGTATCCGTTGCACGAATTCATCGATCACGCTAGCTGTGCGCCATGCTTGATCGTTAAGCTGGCCATCAATAGTTGGAGGAGTTTCTACGCGTACGGCTGTGACGCTGACCCGTTCAGTACGAGCGTTAGTATTCGAGTCGGTTTGGGGTAACCCTGCTTGTCCAGCAACGACAACTGGGCTTAATAACGCAAGCGCTGAGATTAAGACTAGGCAGTTGTGCACTGGAGAGATTTTCTTATTAGCAACTAGGTGACACCAAAATTGTTGAGAAATATGAGAACCTGAGTTCATGTTAGTTTTTTTCTTCGGAAACGATGGCCAGTAAGGCTCACTTGCAGTATTTTACGTGAAATACGTTTCACCGAATATGCTGCTTTGAGAAAACAGAGATTTGTTTTTTATTTACCGGTTCAACCGGTTTAAGGAGGGGAACCTATGGCCGAGTTCACATTGACTGTGAACGGTGCCAGTCACGTTGTAGATGTAGTGGCAGATACACCGCTGTTGTATGTGTTACGAAACGATTTACGACTGACAGGACCACGCCTTGGATGTGGCATGGCGCAGTGTGGATCATGCTCAGTACTGGTTGACGGGGAGGAGATTAGATCGTGTGTTACACCGGTGTCTGCAGCCGTTGGCAAGCGAATTCACACAATTGAAGGATTGCCTGGGCTTTGGGCTGGCAAGAACAGATTCAACGGTACTGAGACTGTGGACACTTTGCATCCCATTCAGCAAGCGTGGATTGATGTTCAGGTACCTCAGTGTGGTTACTGTCAAAGCGGCATGATGATTACTGCTGCTGATTTACTCGAACGGAATCCGAACCCCACGGTTGCTGAAATTAAGGAAGCTTTTACTAATGCACCGCCGTCGCCGCATTTATGTCGCTGCGGCACCTATACGGCAATTATTGAGGCTGTTCAGCGTGCAGCTAGAGCAATGGTTGTCTGAGGGGGATGAATATTATGACCACGACTACAGATACAACTAGCTTACTTACAACTGGACCACGACTCACGCGGAGAGCTTTCGTTAAAACTGGCGGTGCTCTAGTCGTATCGCTTAGCTTGCCATCTGTATTTAATGGAAGCGGTTCTACGGTTGAGGCTGCTGAGAACACTCTCGATCCTACAAGCCTGGCATCTTGGCTTGAGATTCGGGAAGACGGAACGATCCTTGTTCGTACAGGCAAGACTGAAACTGGTACGGGGATGAGTGCTTTTTATGCGCAAGTGGTGGCTGAGGAATTGAGTGTGCAGGCCGAGGCAATCACGCTTGTCCTTGGTCATACCGATCAAACACCTGACGGTGGTTTTTCTGCTGGGTTCCTCGCAGGCGCAGCTAATCTTCGCAAGGTAGCTGCGTATACGTACCAGGCGCTTCTTCAGTTGGCGGCTGACCGGCTTGCTGTGCCCACTTCAAACTTGACAGTAACGAATGGTGTTATTAGTGGCGGTGGGCAGAGTGTGAGTTATGTGCAGCTTGTCCAAGGACAGCAACTTGAGTTGACAATACCCGTTACTGGTAAATTACCTGCAATCGATCCGTCTCAAAATACTGGAGTTTCTGATTTAGTGGGGATCACTGTGACGGGAGATCCACCAACGAAAGCTCCTGAAGACTATACGGTCATTGGAAAGTCCCATCCTTCGCCGC
>DDZV01000049.1 GCA_002346475.1 Acidobacteria bacterium UBA2999
GGTAGTTGATGGAAATGTGAATAAGTTTCTTAAATTTAATCTAGATGGGCATCTCCAGTACACCTGGGGGACAGGACCCGGAGGTAAACCCGGACATGTCTGGGGCACGCATCGGATCAGTGTCGACTCCGACGGGAATTTCTATACTGCTGCCGTGTGGGGTGGACGAGCACAGAAGTTCACGCCGAAAGAAGGTGCCGACCCGGCGAAGCTCGTCGGCAGTTTCCTTGATTTCCCCGCTCATCCGTACGAAGGATAGGGAAAGACAACCATGCTCCGTGTGTGAAGTGTTCATCTCTCCTAGCTACAGCTAGAAACGTAGAAGCTTCACACACGGTATTCTCTAAGCACAGACCAACAAGTAACGAGCCTTTTACTACAGTGCACACAAGACTTATGTCGAAGTAATAACTTCAGCGATGACTATTGCCAACATCTTCAATCTAGTCGCGCTCTTGGTCGCTCTCGCTACCGTTTTTGGGTACGTTAACCACCGTTGGCTACGACTTCCCCACACCATTGGACTAGTTGTAATTGCTCTTACCGTGTCCATTTGCCTGCTTGTTGTGGATGCTATTGTCCCAGCGCTAGGAATAGAAACGACCGTTCGCCTAACACTAATTAACATTGATTTTGAAGATGTGCTCATGAAAGGCATCCTCAGCTTTCTGCTGTTTGCAGGTGCGCTCCACGTAGATCTCGACGCATTATTAAAACATCGCTGGGCTATCTCAACACTAGCGACTGTCGGCATCGTTATCTCAACTGTTGTCGTTGCGACCCTCATGCACTTCGGGCTTAGCGCCCTTGGCCTCTACCTCCCCTTTGGCCAATGCCTTGTATTCGGAGCTCTTATATCGCCAACAGACCCGATAGCAGTCATGAGTATTCTGAAGAAAATAAATGTTCCACAGAGCCTCGAAACAAAAATTGCAGGTGAGAGCTTACTGAATGATGGCGTTGGTGTCGTACTGTTCACAGTCTTGGTTGCTCTCACAACTGGCGGGGAACATTCCCTAACTCTGACTGGAGCCCTCAACCTGTTTCTGCTAGAAGCGGTCGGCGGCGTGGCCTTCGGACTCGTGACTGGCTACTTAGCCTATTCCACAATGAAAGCGATCGACGACTATCATCTTGAGATTCTCGTCACGCTATCACTAGTGATGGGAACCTACTCAGTTGCATCGTTCTTGCATGTATCCGGACCACTCGCTGTTGTCATTGCTGGCCTCTTTATTGGCAATCAAGGCAAGCGCCTCGCCATGAGCGAGTCAACGCGTCAACATATCGACACATTCTGGATAATGATCGACGAGATCCTTAACTCATTATTATTTCTAGCGATTGGGTTCGAAATAGTTGCCATTACCATTACTGGATCGATTGTCGGTGCCATTGCCTTAGCAGTCCCCATCGTGCTCTTGGCACGACTTGTTGCAGTCGCAGGACCCATTACTACCCTTGGCTTGCGCCAGGAGTTTTCTCGCGGAGTAATTCCTATTCTCACCTGGGGTGGACTGCGCGGGGGGATTTCTGTTGCACTCGCACTTTCCCTCCCTGAGAGCCCTCACAAGCCTCTACTCTTGGCCATCACCTATGGTGTCGTCATCTTTTCAATCGTCATTCAAGGACTCACGATTGAACGAGTTGTACGAGCCACTGCTCGCCCTTAGCACCACTGTGGAATAACCATACTGTAGAGTAGATTGAAATGTGACTTGAAAGTCTTAAGCAAACGAAAGGCGACGTAGAAACACGCCGCCTTTCGTTTTTTCTAACCGTGTAACAGTTGATCTAGTAAGGCTTCGTACCAACTTTCGTTCCAACTTGAATACGAACACCATCTGGATCGTGTAAATAGGAACCTGGCGCAGCATCAGGATCGGGTGGATGGAAAACCCCGCCACGAGACTCAATGATCTCTTTGACTTCATCGCCGGTGGGCCCACCAGACGCAATACGAATACCAATATGATCTACTTTCCCCGCAGGTTTTAACTTTCGAAATGACAACAAAAGATTCCCTGGTGTGCCTGCGTGAGCAATTTCCTCGCTGTCATCTGTCATTGCACCGGCACGAATCTGTATCATGCCGAACATTTTTCGATACCACGCTCCAGACTCTGCAGCGTTACTCGCATTGATCTGAAGATGATCGAAGCCTACTACTTCAAAATCATGATTGTCGGCTGACGCAGACTTCGTAGTTGCGGCAGCGGTTAGAAACGCAAGGCCTTGTATAAGTTCCCGTCGTGTCACAGACCCCTTCTCATAGCGACTCAAAAGCTTGGCAATAATACTTTCCACAGATGCCTCCTTCATATTGCAGATAATAAACCTGCGTTTAAAAAATTCCTAAGACTGCCGTTAATCAAGTATTTCAACACGGAGAATTCGTGCTGAACGCATATTAGACATAAGAAGCGATACGCCTTCAGCTGTTGGATCAAATGTAATCTCCTTTACATCCATTTCGTTTGGCATGAGAAATTCAACAATCTCTCCAGTTTCTGGGTTCAATCGGGCTAATCGATCCGTAGTATTACTTGTAGCCCAAACATGGCCATCCTTGTCCGGTGCACTGGCTGTGTAAGGGGTGAAGTACTTACGCAATGACCATTCCTTAATTTCCTCAGTGCGTGTATCAAACATCGCAATCTTGTCTGCGTTGTATTCAGCAAACCAGTAACGATCCTGATCATCCATACGACCACGCCGGCCAAATGCATACGGAGTAGGCAATGGCCAATAGTTTGCCTCTCCAGCCTCAACATCGTAGCCGTTGATCCCAGCAATGGTAGCCATATACGGGTTCCCCTTTGAGTTCACGACTACCTGGTACCCAGTGTAGTCACAGCACTCAAGAAAGGTTGCCTCGAGCTTCGCGGTTGCAGTATCAACCCGATGAAACGGATTGAGCGCACCACCCAGCCATACCTTGTTGTCAGGTCCGAGAGCAGTAAATTGTCCCGTGGCACCCTCAACAATTGTGATCTCTTCGGTTTCTGGATCGAACTTAGTGAGCAAGGCTGCTCCTCCTGCGACACGCATCGGGAACCAGACATTATCATCGTTGTCCACTGTCACATCACGTGTTCCAGGTAAGTGCCCCTGTGGAACAGGGGGAAGGTCATATTCCGTAAAGGTATGGGTTTTTGGATTCAGTTTTCCAATCACCTGATGGCTCTCATCGCCGTACCACACGTTGCCCTTGGAATCGACATCCATATCATGAGACTCAGCCACTTTCCTCGGCTGGTCCCATTCCGTGATGATGACACGAGTAGCTGGACCGGTAGGTCGAGGTAAAAGTGCTTTAAGCTCATACGGCCAAGTTGTTCGACCACCACTGAGAGTTAATGTCGTTAAATATTCCGCCAACTCAGTGATCGGCCAACTACCCCAATTGTCTCCAACGCCTTCATCAGGGCCATTCGGAGTTGGTCGACCAAACGAATCTCCATAATTTAATAATCGTTGCCCCCAACCACGACCATCATCACTAGCAGCAGTGCCATCAGGATAGTACGCATTCATTCGTCTAATGACACGACCGTATTGTGCAGCGGTATGGTTAGATCGTGCGATTCGCTGAAAAGAGTGACAGTAATTACAGCTCTTCGCCTCGTAAACAAATCGGTCTTTCTGTTCGGGCGTCCCAGGCATCGCCATTGTCCATTCAAGTGTTGACAGTTGCTTAGACAGATCTTCCGTTTCCTGAAGCTCTAGATTCACAGCAGCCGTCTGCTCTGAGGTTACGGTAATCAGGCCTGGATCAACGAGATCATACCCAATAGCTCGAATTTTTAACGAGTAGGTTCCAGCCTCCAGATGCGTACGAGGGTAGCTATAGCGTCCCTGCGCGTCACTAACAACGGTGACGGTATGGTTGGCTCCTTCTTCACGGGCTATGACAAGGACTCCCTCCATATTCCCTTCCTGTTGGGAACTCACAACACCATTGATTGCCACTCCACTTTGAGCTTGCAATGTAATGAATGCAGGTCCTGTCAGAACAACTGTCATTGCAAGTATCAAAAAGTTACGAACACGCATACGTACCTCCATAGAAAAGATTGCTGCTAAAGCACAACGAAACATCTAAACCTACAAAAACAAGATATCGCTTTATACCATCTAGAGCTTAGTGCTCGAGATGTTCCCGAAAGAATGTCAGCGTGTGCATCCATCCCTGCTCAGCTGCCCGAAGATTTGCCCCTTCACGTTCAGCCTGTGCACGAAGGAATCCATGTCCAGCACCAGGAAAAATAACTGACTCGTATGACTGACCGAGCGCTGCCATTGCGTTTTCAGCTGGTGAAATTGTGGCGTTAACACGTTCATCATCTTCACCGTATAGGCCCAGTACTGGGGCCTTAATCCGATCAAAATCAGTAGCGTCCGCTGGTGAAGTCCCATAGTACACAACTGCTGCGTGAAGATCAGGTTGGTCAACTGCGTAAGCAAAACTTGCCATGCCGCCCCAACAAAAACCAACGGAACCAATCCGTCCACTCCCAGCAGGAATATCAAGCGCATACGCACGCACAGCATCTAGACGTCGAGTACGTTCGTTATGTTCAAGCGCAAGAATTGCCTTCACTGCCTCATCACGAGAGCCAAAAGCATCAGTACCGCCACCATTGGGACCTCTCCCAGAAAGAAGGTCAGGAGCGACAGCAATAAATCCTTCCGCTGCAAACTGGTCAGCAACAGCACGCACCCACTCAGTAAGACCATAAATCTCATGAATCACAAGTACAATAGGTGCCTTGCCTGATCGCTCAGGGTACACAACCCAAGTTTTAACAGGCATATCACTTCCAGGTAATTCGACAGCCACCCACTCGCCATGTCGAGGCGATGCCTCTAATACAGCAGGGGCCGTGTCTTCTGTTGCGGGCAGTGTCTGAGGCAAGGGCGTGGTGCTTGGTACCGGTTCAGAAGCACAAGCCATCGTAAAACCACACACAATCACTAGTAATCTGGACATACATTTTTGTCGAAGATCTAACATACATTCTCCCCCGCCTGTGGGGTCCCGTGGATCTGTGTTATCCGATATCTCCTGCTTAGAAATAACCTGATTCTCAGGAGATTAAGCCCCTGTTATTACTCAAAAATAGCTCCCTAGTAGAAACCGGTCTTGCTTGAACGTCAACAGTTGAGGTCATAACAGGCCTGTAATTAGGGCGTCTGCCACCACTAGCCGGGTCAGCCTACACCGCTAGTTTCATAAGTTCAACACTCAAAAGTCCTTAAAAATAAACAGCTTCCGTCGATAGCGGTGTTTCTTGCTAGATATTCAGCCTAGATCTATGAACCCGTATAATTTTCTCCACTTACCCACCATTCTTTGGCGTAAACTTCACGTTCGGGCTGCACTTGGCGGGGGGCACCGGATGTGACCAACATCGTCTGAGCGGTTAAATAGCAGGCCGACTTCTAATATAGGGAGGACGATAGGATGAAACTCAAGGCACTCGCGGCTGCTGCACTAGTCGCGATACTCGCTTGGTACTCAATGCCAGCACGAGCCCAAATCGTGGGAAATGCAAACTCTGATCGAGCACCACAAACCATTGCCGAGTTCGAAGCCCTGAAGGAACAGGTATCGAATTGGGGTCGATGGGGAGATGACGACGAACTTGGTTTGTTAAATTTGGTTACAAATGAAAAGCGTAAGGCGGCAGCTGCTTTAGTAGAAACTGGTGTTGCTGTTTCACTCGCACACACGCTTATCACGGAAAAAGCCGTGGATACACCGAATGAACCCGGCCAAGGTCTAGGACCATTTCTAATGGAAAACAATGGGACCAGATTTACAATCAGCTTCCATAGCACAACGCACAGCCATATCGACGCTGTCTGTCAGTTTGATTACAAGGGATTGCTCTACAACGGCTACAAAATCTCAGAGGTAAAGGGCCCTGACGGCTGCGCAGTATCAGATATCAACATGAACAAGTCTGGCTTCACCACACGGGGCATCTTGATGGATATTCCTCGCCTAAGAGGCGTGCCCTACCTTGAGCCTGGCACACCAGTTTATCCAGAAGATTTCGATGCATGGGAAAAACAAGCTGGCTTTAAAGTAGAAGAGGGTGATGCTATTTTCCTCCGCACAGGTCGGTGGAAGCGTCGCGAAGAGGTAGGACCATGGAACTTGATCCCGCCAAATCCGGAAGCAGGCGAAGCTGGGTATCACGTTTCAGTCATTCCGTGGCTACATGAACGTGGTGTGGCCATTATTGGGGCCGACATGTCAAACGACGTGCGACCCTCTGGCGTACATCCAGATGTCCTCCAGTTCACGCGTACCATGCCAGTGCACTCGCTCTTTATTGTGGATATGGGTGGCTACGTAATTGATGCGATGGACTTTGAAGAACTCTCTGAAGTGGCAGCAGAACATAATCGCTGGCATTTCATGGTTACAGGTGCCCCAACGGCTGCTAAAGGTGGCACAGGATCGCTGCTCAATCTAACTGCGATCTTCTAATTTTTTCCCCGGGGGATCGGTCTTCCGACCCCCCCGGGACGATATACTGCCAGGGTTAATTCATCTGCAGGATTATTTAATACATAGATGCAAGAGCGATAGGGAGATAGAGAGTATGCGAACACGATTCTTTGGTGCACTAGCCATAGCAGCTATTGTTAGCAGCGTAGGGATTCTAGGAAACGAGCAAGCAACCCGAGGGGGTGTCGCATCAGCTGGACAAGATGCTGAGCCAACGCGGACGTGTGACATGGTCTACAACTTTCCTGAATTCCATAAATGTGCTGTTGAAAATATGGGTTCGTTTGAACCACCTCGGAATGCAGACGGCAAACCAGACCTCAATGGTATCTGGAGGCCAACCCGCATTGCTCAAGATATTGAAGAGATTGTTCCCGGTCAGTACGGCAACTTCCCTCACATGCACACGCTTATTGTTGATCCACCCAACGGCAAGTTTCCTTATAACGAATGGGCAATGAAAGAACGCTTCAATAATGAGAAAGTATTTCTGTCACCAACTGCGGTCTGCCTGCCTGTTGCACAGCCGCGCTGGAGCTACTCGCCAGTTTCAGTCACTGGTCACCGAATCATGCAACAAGAAGATCTAATTGTATTTTCGATGGAACGTCTCCACACGTATCGCATGATTCATATGGACGATCGACCACTCCTGCCCGAAGATATCCATCTATGGCAAGGTGATTCACGTGGCCACTGGGACGGCAATACGTTGGTAATCAAAACCACGAATTTAAATGACCTGATGTGGATGGACCATATTGGGACTTTCTTGAGCCCAGATGTCACCACTGAAGAACGCATCACGTTTGTAGATGAGAATACCCTGCATTACGAACAGACTATTACTGACCCAAATGTCTTCACACAACCAGTGACAATCTCCGTACCGTTCTTGAGATCTGTGACTGACAACCCTGTAGATTTGATGGATCTAGAAGACACGAGTGTTGAAAACTGTGAAGAAGAACTAATTCACATGATGAATGTTGGACAGGTACCGTTCCCAGGGTACGAAGGAATTGCACCAAAGTAACCCTGCAGAACGCTACTCTAACGAATCGAGAAATAATAGGAACGCAAACGTTTATGAATCAATTACATACTCAGGGAGTAAAGGACCGATGAGCAAACGGACCATAGTAGCTGGGGCCGTCGCACTTGTGATGGCGTTAGTAGGTGGAGCATCGCTAACTGGACAATCGTCTTACCGCGCACCGCGGACGGCGGACGGAAAACCAGATCTACAAGGAATCTGGCAGGTCCTTAACACGGCTGAATACAATGTTCAGACTCACTTAGCCAAATTGGGTGTGCCACCTGGACTTGGTGTTGTCGAAGGGGAGAAAATTCCGTACCAAGCAGCTGCCCTTGCACAACGTGATAAAAATCGTGAAGCTGGCGATGATGCCGACCCTACACAAAAATGTTTTTTCCCCGGGGTGCCACGTATTATGTACATCCCATCTCCATTCAGGATTATCCAAGCAGAAGATTTCGTTCAGATGTTCTTCGAGTTTGGTCACCACACTCGACTTATTTACACCAACGGAGTCCCACATCACGAAGATATCCCCTTTTGGATGGGTGACCCGCGCGGGCACTGGGAAGGGGAAACCTTTGTCGTAGTAAGCAAGAATTTTTTTGATGACAATTGGTTAGATCGATCTGGAAACTGGCACAGTGGCGCGCTTGAAATAGTCGAGCGTTTCACACGCACAGGGCCAGATCATATTGAATACGAAGTCACTCTCACTGACCCCAATGTATATACCGAGCCTTGGAAAATGAGCATGACACTCTATCGAAGGGTTGAATCGAATGCACGGCTTCTCGAGAATGAGTGCTTTGCCCTCCGAGTATATGAACGTGGAGACTTCGATAAATATAGAAAACCAGTACCCCCCGAATATCAACCGTAACTAGTAATTCAAGCATGCCAACTTGTGATGATTGCGAATGCACGAGTTGGCATGCCTGTTAACCCTCCAAGGAAATGATAATGAGTGGCCAGCGCAAACTCATCTTGGTGGCCACTGCTGTGGTTCTAGCACTGTCGTTTGCTTGTAATAGGCAAGCTTCTACTGTCCTCATTGACTCCAATGACATCGGTGGTGTGGTCACTAGTACAAACGGTCCAGAAGCTGGTGTCTGGGTTATTGCTGAAACCTTAGATCTGCCAACAAAATTTGCTCGTATCGTCGTTACCGACGCACAAGGACAATACGTCCTTCCTGATCTTCCAAACGCTACCTATCGAATCTTTGTCCGGGGGTATGGTCTCATTGATTCACCGGATGTCTCCGCCACACCTGGCCTACAGGTAAACCTGACTGCCACTATCGCACCAAACGAAATGGAAGCTGCCCAGTATTATCCAGCTGGGTGGTGGTTCTCGATGATGACCTTGCCCGAAGACCCACAGGAAGCACTGGAGTTTCATCAAATTGCGCGTGGTTGCCTTAACTGCCACGAACTAGGCAATAAAGACACACGAGAAATTGGACCAGCACTGGCCAGCCAGGGTTCATCATCACTAGACGCGTGGAATAAACGAGTAGGATTTGGCCCATTCGGTGGAAGCATGATTGGATCCTTTAAGCGTCTTGGGCCTCATCAAAAGCAGTTTTCCGACTGGACAGATCGCATCGCCAACGGAGAAACTCCCAGCAAAATTCCACCACGGCCAAGTGGTGCTGAACGAAATCTAGTGCTGACTCTTTGGGACTGGGGCACTCCACTTGATGGTCGAGCAGATGCAGTAGCCTCTGATCGCCGACACTCAAGCGTCAATGCAAATGGCCCCATCTATGGGGTTTCGCAAATGACCGACGCCATTAATATTCTTGAGCCAAACACCCATGCCACATCAATAATCAAAGTTCCTTCGATCGGCCCAGTCATCGACTCCCCTGTAATATCGCCTGCTTGGGAAACTAGCATTTGGAAACGATCCGCAGGTCCGAGAAGCATCGAAATGGATAGTGAGGGACAGGTATGGTTAACACTTAGAACTCGTAATCCGCGACAACAACCCTCCTGGTGCAGTGGTGCAGGCGCTAATGCTTTTGGGAAATATCTTCCACTAACGTCTGGAGATCGACAAGTCGCCACGTACGATCCAGCAAGTCAAGAGTTCAATATTATTGACACTTGCTTTCACACCGATCACAGCGAGTTTAGCAAAGACGATTTTATTTACTATGGAACGACAGGCTCAATTGGATGGGTAGACGTTCAGGCCTGGAACAGCACACACGATGCAGAAAAATCTCAAGGGTGGTGCCCAGCCGTCATAGACACCAACGGGGACGGAGAAATTACCGAAGGGTGGACTGAGCCAAGCATGCCTATTGATCCAATAAAGGATCATCGCATTATGTTTGGATGCTATGCCATCAGTGTCAACCAAACGGATGGCAGTGTTTGGTGTTCCTCAACCGATGCTGACGACCGCCAACTTGTAAGAATAGAAAAAGGTTCGCAACCCCCGCAAACTTGTTCTGCAGAGGTCTATACCCCTCCACTTGGTCAAACAACACCAGAGCTAATCGGAACAGGTGGACTGACTATTGACGCAGACGGTATCGTCTATCAGAGTTGGAGAGTCAGTGGGCACCTGACTGCATTCGATCGAAGAAAATGCAAGTCAGGACAAACTCCGTCAATCGACGGTCAAAACTGTCCAGAAGGTTGGACAATCTACCGCAACGATGAGCCCTCTTATGTGAATAGCCCCTACCATGCAACTGAGCCATATCTTAATCACATGGACACAGTTAATGTGCTGGGCTTGGGAGAAGACTCCCCAATGTATGGATCAATTAACACTGATTCCTTGGAAGTGCTTTCGTCAGAAACAAAGAGTTTTGTAACGTTACGCGTTCCATATCCCCTGGGGTTTTTCCCCCGGTCGGCATCTGTACGAGTAGACGACCCACAAGCTGGGTGGAAAGGTCGTGGACTCTGGTCAAACTTTTCTACCTACACAACGTGGCATCTCGAAGGCGGTAAAGGCACTCTGCCAAAAATCGTGAAATTTCAGATGCGCCAGAATCCACTCGACAAATAAGTTGCCTCAGAAGCGTACTTGCTCAGTAACTACTCAAGCGAAATTACTGAACGGAACTTTATAAACGCCACGCGCTGCTAACTACTGCAAGTCTCTGCAATCATCTCAAGAGAAAGCACGTTAATACCTTGACCCGCAGTGTCAGACATTTCCTCATGAGGAGCTTCACTCTCAGCTTCATCAGTTACTCTGCCGTCCGCTGATGACATAAGTGTGACTCGATCATTTAGGCCACTCATAAATAGGCCTTTAGCTTCCATGCGGTGTCCTTTGTGAGCTTCTGGGTTTGGCCAAACATCAAAGAGACGTATCGTTTGGTCACCAAGACTTTCAGTCACCGCGGCTTCTAAAGCAATGCCTTCCGACGCCATCGGACTTTTTGTCCTAATTACACCAGGACTCTTTGTCAGGACCCAATTCTTATCAACGGCTTCTTCTAGACACCCAACAGTCTTAACTAAATGACCTGCTGCAAGAGGACTCAACCCTCCCTCAGGGACAACCATGATTGCACTCAACGCCTTAGTATCGAGCATTAGTTCTGCATCGCCTGCGGGAAACTTATTGAACTGCAAGATGTAAGCGAGAATGTCGAGCTTGCTTATCTCGTCTACTGTTTCGGCACTCTCTTTTGGCATCGTATCGCGAACCTTAACGAACAGTTCATGAACTGTGGCTGCTTCCCAACCCCTAATAAAGTCGTAACCAGTCCCCGCAAATGTAAGAGGTGGAGCTTGCCCGCCTTCAAAAAACCCTGTTAGGCCAGCCCCATGGCATGGCAAACAGCCTGCCTCATAAGCTTTCTTGCCTCGTTCAGCCTGCGATTCTGAATATACGCCATCGAGAATCGTACGATCCTGTGCAAATATCTGAGGCACACTGGCAAATAGAATAAATGCAACCATGGCTATGAAAACAGTAACCCGTTTCATCGTAGTACCCCTTTTCTAAGTCTCTAAACACAGCCTGCCTTGAAATTCAGACACCTTTTTAGAATCGCTGGTAACCATAACAAAGCAGTATAACGCGCACCTCGCATCTCTGAAAGCGCCTCCCTGCTAACTACAAAAAATTAGCAGATCTGTGCTCAGGACACCTCACACTCTCCTGCCCCATGGAATTAATGTTTGTGCAAACCCCACTAAATCACTCGCAACTGTGACATCCTTTATAAAGTGTTCCCCATAGTCAGAAAGAATCAAGTTCTTGCCTAACACTGCTACTAGCAACCCGACAAGCTCCCAACTACCAGGTGCACGACAGCTGCTTGAAGGTCCGATCGTTACATCGCTTTTTCGACTAGCTATTCCAATCGTGCTTGCAAACGTGCTCCAAAGTGGCTACCAGTTGACAGACACCTTCTGGGTTGGCCGCCTTGGGGGTGATGCTGTCGCTGCCGTTGCAGTAAGTTTCCCCATCACATTTCTCCTTCTTGCTCTTGGAGCAGGGTTAGCGATCGCTGGATCTACACTCGTTGCGCAGTACTGGGGTGCAGGCAATACCGCAATGGTGAATCATGTCGCGGGACAAACACTCTTACTGGTAGGACTCGCATCTGCCGCTCTTGGAATAGGTGGCTATGTAATGGCCCCGGTGATTCTACATGCAATGGGTGTTACCCCCGCAGTTTTTGAAGGCGCCCTACAATTCATGCGTATCTCGTACAGTGGCCTAATTTTTATCTTCGGTTTCGCAATGATTCAGGCACTGCTTCATGGTGTCGGCGTAGTCATCGCACCAATGCTGATTGTCCTTGGCACAGTGCTTTTAAACTTCTTTCTTGATCCTTTGTTTATTTTTGGATGGGGCCCATTGCCACCATTTGGAGTAGCTGGAGCGGCACTCGCAACAGTGGGAACACAATCACTGGCGGCCTGCGTTGGTCTGACTATCCTTATATCTGGAAAATTTGGAATTCATGTACGTATCAAGAACTTAAAACCAGATCCTTCATTTATTGCCCGGGCCTTTAGGCTCGGCTTTCCCGCATCAATCGAACAATCAACCCGTGCACTCGGCATTACCGTGCTCACCTTTCTTATCGCACGGTTCGGGACAATTACAGTCGCTGCATATGGCATAGGCGCAGCGATTCTTGGATTTGTACTGATCCCAGCAATGGGCTTATCAATAGCAACCTCTACACTGGTTGGACAAAACCTGGGGGCGGGTCAACCAGAACGGGCAGATGCGATTGCGCGTCTAGGTGCGATGATTGCTTTTGCAGGACTCAGTGCAATTGGAGCTGGGGTCTTCTTTTGGGCTACTGGCTTGATCACATTCTTTGTACCAGCAGACCCACCAGTAATCACTGCTGCCGTCACATTCTTACAAATTGTGTCACCGAGCTTTGGTTTTATGGGTCTTCAGTTAGCACTTATGGGTGTGTTCCGAGCTGCGGGTAAAATGCTTGTCGCTATGACACTTGCGCTTTTCTCACAATGGATTCTACAGTTCCCACTTGCTTATATTCTGTCGATGCACACCAGCCTCGGCCCAAGCGGACTCTGGTGGGCCTTCCCAATATCAAATACTCTCGTAGCCATTGTTGCAATCATATGGTTCCTACGCGGCGACTGGAAAACAACCCAATTAACTGAAGAAGGCCGACTTGCAGCATCTGTTTCAGATGAAATTCTTGTTGAAGAAGGATTCCACCCTTAGTTCAGCCCTCTCAGCCCGCACCAGTAGAAAACCTAAAAAACTAGTAAAATATTATTCTATTAGCTAGCTTCCCTAATTTTTAGGAACAAGTTGGCAGTTCGACTGAATTGGTTTATGCTCATGGGTCGTTAACGTGTCCGTTGTGCATCTGATTCTCGACCGATTGCCCGGCGAATAAGGAGTAACCGCAACATGAGGAAAAAAACACGCATATCCGTGATGGGTGTAATTGGTCTTAGCATGATTCTGGCAATGTCTTTTTCCGGATTGAATGCAAGGCAAGACACTGGCGTCGCGATTGATAATGATGATATTGGCGGTGTTGTTACCAGCGAAAGAGGCCCTGAAGCAGGCGTGTGGGTCATTGCTGAAACAACTGACCTGAGCACAAAGTTCATCAGAACGGTTGTGACTGACGAGGCTGGCCGTTACCTGCTACCAGACCTGCCACCCGTCTACTACCGTGTTTGGGTACGTGGCTATGGCCTTGTTGACTCACCAAAAGTAATAACAACGCCTGGAAAAAATCTTGATCTGACCGCAGTAGTTGCACCGAATCAACAAGCAGCAGCTGAGTACTATCCTGCTAATTATTGGCTCTCACTATTGGAGCCCCCAGCAAAGAGCAACTTCCCTGGTACTGGCGCCAGCGGTAACGGTTTCCCAACGATGCTAAAAAACCAGGGCGCCTGGGTTGGCTACATGAAACAGACGGGCTCGTGTGTGCAGTGCCATCAGCTCGGCAACAAAGCAACGCGTGAGTTCCATCCGAACATGCCAGAATTTGAATCATCTGTAGAGGCTTGGGATTACCGCGTACAAGCTGGCCTCAGTGGGGCGTTTATGAGTAGCAGGTTTGGCCCGCTCGGCCGCCAGCACTCACTAAAGATTTTCGCTGACTGGACAGATCGAATTGCTGCTGGAGAAGTTCCACCAGCACCACCACGACCAGAAGGCATTGAACGTAATGTCGTCACCACACAATGGGAAGTTGCTGATCCGCACTTCTTTGTGCACGACGAAATTGCAACGGACCGAAGAAACCCCACAGTGAATGCAAATGGTCCCATCTATGCAGTTCAGGAACTTAGTGGCGACCACCTCGTCATCCTTGATCCTGTCAACCATACAACCCGTAAAGTCCATCTGCCACCTAACGATCCTGATAAACCATTTTCGTGGTCACAGGATATGCCGAATCCATCGCCCTACTGGGGTGAAGAAGTTATCTGGCAACCTAAAGTCGTCCCACACAATCCAATGTTGGATGCTCAAGGTCGTGTCTGGATTACTGCACAAGGTGGATGCAAAATGTACGATCCCAGTGACGAAAAGGTTTATCACTTGGATGGTTGCGAGCTCACACACCACTTGATGATTGACGACAATGACGTAATCTGGGGTGACAGCGGTGGGGCTGGTTATTTTGACATTAGAAAATGGGAAGCTACTGGCGACGATAAAGTCGCTGGTGGAAGAATTACCTATGTGCTAGACACCAACTCTAACGGTAAACGTGACGAGCCTCCTGTGGGTGTCAATGACCCAATTGATCCGACAAAAGACAAAGCCATCCAAAATGGTGGGTATGACATCATTCCTAACCCAGTCGATGGGTCTGTGTGGGTGTCCGTTACATCCGTTCCAGGTTCTATTATTCGCGTTGACCCCAAAACAGAACTTTCTGAGATCTACGAACCCCCCTATATGAATCCGAATGATGAAAGAGAGGGGTATCTTCCACATGGTATTGATGTCGATCGTAAAACTGGCATTATCTATACAGGTTTAAATAGTGGTCATCTGGCAAGCTTTGATCGGCGTAAATGTAAAGCGCCACTTACTGGGCCACACGCAACAGGACAACACTGTCCTGAAGGATGGACTCTCGTCAAAACACCTGGACCAAACATGAAAGGTTCAGACGCTAATGGCGATGGACATTACTCTAACTGGAACGACTGGTTTAATACTTCCGGCTTAGGTGACAATACACCTTTTGTTACCGGCACCAACTCCGATTCCCTTGCTGCGTTAGTCGATGGGAAGTGGGTTGTGATGCGCGTACCATATCCTATGGGTTTCTTCCCAAGAGGTTTGGACGGCCGTATCGATGATCCAAACGGCGGATGGAAAGGACGTGCCGTTTGGTCAACACATGCTGAACAGGCTACCTGGCATCAAGAAGGTGGCAAAGCTGAACGGCCTAAGATCATCAAGTTCCAGGTCAGACCAAATCCCCTGGCTAAATAACATAACTACTCAAGAGCAAGACGGTTGCAAGAAATCGTCTTGCTCTTGCTTTACTTTCTCTCCCTCAAAAAATATTGGTTCTAGCAATTGCTCTCTGTGCTACCCGACTGAGTGGTAGCATTACATCTGAATCGCAGCATTAGCGCTGCCTCGATGGAGAAGTACATGCAGGCATCTTTTATGAAATCTCTTATTGCTTTGATTTTATTAATGTTCTTGACTCACACTACTGTTATCCAGGCAGAGATAAATAATCAGCTAGAAAACCCTCAATCAGCTACTCCAGAATCAGTGGCTGCTGGAGAAAAAATTTATAAACGCTATTGCCAGTTGTGCCATGGAGAGGATGGAACTGGTAGCCCTCCAAGAGAGGCGGGCTTCCCTGCCTCGTCTAACCTAGTCGACTCTGAATGGGATCACGGTTCAACAGATGGAGATATTTATAATGTCATTCAGAATGGTGTAGAGCCTGAAATGGCGATGGAACCCTGGTTTGACCGGCTGAGCGAAACTGACATATGGAACGTCGTAAATTATCTTCGGGCCATCGCAAAAAAATAATTCTAAAGTACTGATTATAAAGGGTTAATATTTTTTCTAGATGTAAGTTCTTCTGCGCAATGAGACAATCAAAGTATAGAGAGTGACACCTTAGGGTAAAGAGGTGTATGCTCCCTCTAGACTCGGGTCGCGGTACGGGGAAACCGACGCGACTCCAAAGTGTAAACTAGGGGTTAGCGATATATTGGAAACCCGTCCTCACGGAGGAGATTTTATGAAGTCGAAAGCACTTGCCGTTATAGCCGGTCTGGCCGTAATAGTAGCTGCAGGCCTGTACCTGCAACAGACAGGCGCAGAAGCCACTGCGGAAGAAGCCGTTGAAGGAAACATGACTCTTACGACGGCAGACTATGTTGAAATCCGAAATCTTTACGCAAAATACAATCACTATGTCGATACAGGCAAGGACGAGGGTTGGGCGTACGCAAACTTGTGGACCGAAGACGGTACTTTCCACATTAACCTTGCACCGTCTCGCATTGTCCAAGGTGCTGAGGAACTTGCCGTACTAGCTAAGGGAGCTGGCACAGGACATGACTTCCCTGGTCACGGGCCAACGTCAGAGACCCGTCCTCATCCAATTGTTAAGGCAGCCCACCACGCAATGAATATCATGATCGAACCGTCGGCTGAGGGAGCAATGGGATCAGCGTATCTCCTTATGATCAACTCTCCAGCAGAAAGCCAGTCAGAACACGGCTTGAGCGCGATTTATACTGACCGCCTCGTGAAGACTCCTGATGGCTGGAAGTACAAAATGCGAACCCTAGACTTGGCTACCCCAGGAGACACGTCACTAGAACCTGACGACGACTAGCAGTAATCCAATGTGTGCGAGGCAAGGGTTAGACCTTGTCTCGTCGCACATAACAGCTTCCTTCCCCACAATTGAACTAAGCATGAAGTCCAACCGTCTAACAAGGATGTCATGCGTCTAAGCTCGATTTTCGCAGCTTTTGTTGTAATCCTGTGTCTTGGCACAGCTGTCCCTGCAACTGGTCAATCTACTCCGCCGGAAGATAGACTAGGTGGCCTCCTCGAGACCCTTGGTTCTCTCCGTTCAGTCGACACAGACACACTGCTTCGTTGTATCAGTGCACAAGAGGATCCAATTGATCCTGAGATGCTCCAGAGATGCATCGCTGGTCAAGGATCTAGTAATACTAGTAGCAACACTGCCACTTCTGGCCCAATCAACGTATCTAGGATCGAGGGCCCGCCACCACCAGAGCTTCCGCTTCTTGCTGCCCGCGATGAACAGGGCCGGATGACAATGCGAGTGGTGCGTCTAGATGAACCCCTCAATATTGACGGAAAGCTTGATGAAGATCTCTATCACACCACAACTCCAGTCTCAGACTTCGTTCAGACTGAACCAGTGCCAGACGCGCCTGCCACAGAGAAAACAGAACTCTGGATGGCCTTCGATGAGGATAATCTCTACGTAGTCTTTAAAGCTTGGGAAAGTGAACCGGACCGAATGGTGGTTACAGAAATGCGACGTGACAGCGTTGCAATTCTACAGAATGCACACGTCGCGTTCTTCCTTGACCCCTTCTACACCCGTCGTAACAGCTATCAGTTCATGATTAATGCGAATGGTGGCCGGATGGACGGACAAACAGTGAACGAAGTCCAATACACTGCAGACTTGAACCCCATTTGGGATATCGCCATGGGAGAGTTTGACGGTGGCTGGATCGCAGAATCTGCAATTCCATTTAAGTCCTTGAGGTACCCATCTGGCCGAAATCAAGTGTGGGGTTTTGTGGCACGACGAGTGAATCGGTGGAAGAATGAAATTGCTTACACGTCGTATATGCCGAAGGGGATAGGTCTCTTCGGCATTATGAAAGCTTCGGCAGGTGGGACGCTAGTCGGGATTGAACCACCGTCACAATCAGGTAGAAATATTGAGATTAAACCTTACGCCACGAGTGATTTTAGCTCAGCATTATCAGGTGGAAATAGTTCGCTCGGACATGTTGCAGGAGCTAACTTTGGTGTCGATGCCAAGATCAGTCTCACTCAGGGGCTCAACGCTGACTTCACGTACAATACCGATTTTGCACAAGTTGAAGTAGACACACAACAGGTCAACCTCACACGGTTCAGTTTGTACTTTCCCGAAAAGAGAGAATTCTTTTTAGAAAACTCTGGAACATTTAATTTTGGGGGTTCTGGCTCCTATGGTGGTGGCGGGTTATCTTCCTTCAGCGGTGGAGGTCAGGGTACGGGTGGAAGTGATGTTCCTAGACTCTTTTACAGTCGTCAGATTGGACTCGCAAACGGACAACTAGTACCTATCCAAGGAGGTGGGCGTATTACTGGTCGGCTGGGAGGATTTGAGCTTGGGATGCTGAACATCCAAACCGGAGATGTTGGCTGGGAATTGCGACGCACGATAGGTGCTAATCAACTAGCTACTCAAGCAACCTCACAAACAACGTCGACAAACTTCGGTGTTCTCCGAGTCAAGCGAGACCTATGGCGTCGCAGTCACCTTGGTGCCCTCTACACGCGACGGTCTAATGTGCCTGGACGACAGAGTGCAGGTGAAACGTACGGCGTCGACGCCCAGCTGGGTTTCGGGAACGATTTTACATCACACGCTTATTGGGCGCAGACGCAAGTCGCTGGCATAACCGCCAGTGACAATGCCAGCTATCGGGCACAAATTGACTACAACGCTGATCGCTATGGAGTGCAAGCTGAGCACCTCGTAGTTGAAAAGGGGTTCAATCCTGAGCTTGGCTTTCTCCGTCGTAACGATATGCGCAAGAACTACGTCTTTGGGCGCTTCAGTCGTCGACCACAAGCAGGTAGCTTTATCCGAAGGTACTCTTTTAGTGGATCGTTTAACCATATCGCTAATAACGAGACCGGTCTCCTTGAGACTCGAAGAACTGAAGGGGATTTCCGCATTGAATTTCTCAATGGCGATAGTGCGTTATTTGGCGTGACTGATCGGTACGAGTATCTCCCATACAACTTCCCTATTACCTCAAACGTGACAATTCCAACTGGTGGATATCAGTTTCAAACAGTAAGTGCAGGATTCTTTTTTGGACAACACCGGCAGGTATCTGGAGGACTTTCAGCAGAAATCGGTGAATTCTATAACGGGAAAAATACAACCGTGAGATTCAGTGGGTCGCGGGTCAGCATGACACCACTGGTCTATCTTGAACCTATGGTGTCATTTAACTGGGTTGATTTACCAGGCGGATCATTTGACACCAAACTTATTGGTTCACGAGTGACTTACACACCAACACCTCTTATGTTCGCGAGTGCGCTGATCCAGTACAATTCCACCAATAATTCGCTTGATACCAACGTTCGATTACGTTGGGAATACCAACCCGGTAGTGAAATATTTATTGTTTATAACGAACAGCGCAACACAACGTTACTAGACCCAGCAGGTGCAATATCTCGATTTCCGTGGCTTACCAACCGTGCCCTCATCTTCAAGATCAATCGCCTTATAAGATTCTAAAAATTCTCAAAAAAAATTACCTTACTTATACATAGCTAAACACAAAGTCGCCTTTCACATAAATGGTCGATTACAATAGATTCGTTCTGTCCACACGGAGATTCCCTTGTCTAATGAGTTCATCGATCATCGGCATAATCACTAATAAGCTTCAAGATGCTAAAAGTTAAGCACATAGGGACACTCCTTGTAATCGTTGCATTCTTGAGTGCAGGGATCACTGTAGCAGCTCAAACTCCTGGCCTTTCTTCCTCAGCAATGATTAAAAGAACCGCGGGAGAGACCACCGTACGAGCTGTACGGCTCGTACAACCATTACAATTAGACGGTCAATTGACAGAACAGATTTACAAAGATGTCCCATCAATTTCTGGATTAATTCAGATTGAACCAGAGGAAGGAGTCTCTCCCTCTGAACGCACTGAAGTCTGGATTATGTTTGACGACAACAATGTGTATTTCTCAGCACGGTGTTGGGAGGAAGATCCTGAAGGACGAACCATTGCCAACGAGATGCGTCGGGACTCCTTTAATATCCCCCAGAACGAACACATCGGCTTTACCTTTGATACCTTTTACGATCGTCGAAATGCCTACATGTGGATCATTAACCCACTTGGTGGACGCATGGATGGACAGATTACCGATGAAAGCGTGTACAACCCAGATTGGAATCCGGTGTACGACCTTAAGACTGGAAGGTTTGAGCAAGGCTGGACACTTGAGGTTGTCATTCCGTTTAAATCACTCCGTTACCGTCCTGGCCGGGAACAAGTCTGGGGTTTCATGCTTAGGCGTCAAGTCGGCTGGAGAAACGAAACTTCCTTTCTCACTCGTATCCCACAAGTAATGGCTCAGAGTGGACTCAACCAGCAATCGATGTCAGCAAAACTCGTAGGCATTGAAGTGCCTTGGCACGAAGTTAACCTTGAGATTAAACCCTATGCCATCGCAGATCTTACAAGCATTCGACAAACAGACCCTGCTCTAGAAAATAAGTTTGGCCATAACTTCAATCACAACTTTGGTCTTGATGCAAAGTATGGGTTCACACAAAACCTGACTGCTGACTTCACCTACAATACGGATTTTGCTCAAGTAGAAGCTGATGAACAACAGATCAATCTAACTCGCTTCAGTCTATTTTTTCCTGAAAAACGTGAGTTCTTCTTGGAAAACCAGGGCAACTTTTCATTTGGTGTCAGTAGTGGACCCGCGAGTGCTAGCATGAGCTCTGGCGACACACCAACACTGTTCTATAGTCGACGCATTGGACTCAGCCAAGGACAAGTAGTCCCTCTTCAGGCTGGTGGACGACTCACTGGACGTGTAGGACGATACTCTATTGGACTACTGAATATTCAATCTGGGAACGACTCTGTCGTCAATACTCCAAAAACAAACTTCTCAGTTCTTCGTATCAAGCGAGATATTCTTCGTCGGAGCGCAATTGGGTTTATAGCTACCCGTCGGTCAATCAATGAAGCTCAATCAGGTGCTAACAGTGTTTTTGGAGCTGATGCCACGTTTACATTCCTTGAACTTCTGAATATTAATGGCTACTGGTCGCGTACATGGACTGATGGCCTTTCCGGTGACGATACAAGTTATCGTGGACAGGTTGATTACAATGGTGATCGGTACGGCATTCAAGCTGAACACATGTTTATTGGTAACAACTTTAACCCAGAGATTGGCTTTATCAGACGTCGTGATATTCGTAAGAGCTATGCGCAATTCCGTTTCAGTCCCAGACCAAAAAATAACAGGACTCTCCGTAAGTACTCCTGGACAACTTCAATAGACTACATAGAGAATGGCCGTGGAATTTTAGATACGAGAACTACTGAGAGCGAATTTGCCCTTGAATTTCAAAATGGTGATCGCCTATATGCCTCAGGCAGGAACGACTATGAATTTCTTCAGGTCCCATTTCAGATTGGACCGAACGTCAGCGTACCTGCTGGAGCTTATAACTATTCTGGATTGAAGGCAGGTTTCGCACTTGGGCAAGTACGAAAATTCAACGGCGATGCCTCTGTCGCATATGGCACCTTCTACGGTGGCTACCGCACAGTCATAAGTTTTTCACAGGGCCGATTGGAACTCACACCACAGTTTTCACTCGAACCAAGTTTTTCATTTAATCGTATCAAACTGCCTGGGGGAACTTTTACCACAACACTCGGGAGTTCCCGTGTCACCTATACAATGACACCCTGGATGTTTGTCAGTGCCCTAGTGCAATACAATTCAGTAGTTCATTCATTCAGTAGCAATGTGCGATTCCGCTGGGAATACCAACCTGGAAGTGAACTGTTTATCGTCTATAACGAACAACGTGATACAAGGCTACTGGACCCCTCGGGTGCCATATCGAGATTTCCATGGCTTTCGAACCGCGCCCTCATCGTCAAAGTCAATCGGTTAATTCGATTTTGAGGTTCCTGCTCTCATTTATCCATTACGCCTTCGTTGTAGCGCTCGTCTTTTCTGAGCTTAGTTTTATAGTACCAATTGGTGCCCAAGCACCAGAAGCTTCTGAAGCATCGCAAGAACTCCAAGGTACTATCACCCCAGAACAATTCTACGGTCCTCCACCACCCGTACCACCGGCAGTTATCTCGCGGGACGAGTTAGGACGTGCCACAATTCGAGCTGTCCGGCTTACATCTCCTCTTCGCCTCGACGGCAATCTTAACGAAAATGTCTATACAACTGTTCCCTCAATTTCTGATTTCATTCAGCAAGAGCCGATTGCTGGTGCACCAGCAACGCAGAAAACAGAATGCTGGGTTTTATTTGACGAAAACAATATCTATGTCTCAGTTCGTGCCTTTGAGAGTCATCCAGAAAAAATGCTCGCTAGTGAAATGCGCCGCGACAATATGTTCGTCTTCAATGGTAGCGATAACATCACCTTTATCTTTGACACTTTCTATGACCGACGTAACGGAGTCATCTTTGTTGTCAACCCTGTCGGTGGACGCGCCGAGGGACAAATCACAAACGAACGTCAATACAATGGTGACTTCAATCCCATCTGGGATGTAAGTGTAGGACGATTTAAGGATGGGTGGACTGTGGAAGCTGCTATTCCATTTAAGTCACTCCGGTATCGACCAGGCGCATCACAAGTTTGGGGATTTAATATCAAACGTGAAAACCGTTGGAAAAACGAATCTGACTACGTAACCCCCGTGCCGAATGCCCTTGGTCGAAGCGCGATGATGCATCTGTCTTTAGCACCAACACTTGTTGGTCTTGAGGTCCCGAACAACTCAAAGAACCTTGAAATTAAGCCATACGCTGTAGCTGACCTAACAACGAATCATATGGCTAATCCAACGATTAAAAGCCAGCTAAGCGCCGATGCTGGTCTTGACGTTAAATATGGGATTACCCAAAACCTAACTGCAGACTTCACCTATAACACTGACTTTGCGCAAGTAGAGGCAGACGAACAACAGATTAATCTCACTAGGTTCAAATTATTCTTTCCAGAAAAACGTGAATTCTTTTTGGAAAATAGAGGAACGTTTGACTTCGCTGGCGTAGGTGGCTTCGGGGGCAATCGTGACGTGCCAAGGTTGTTCTACAGTCGACGTATTGGTTTATCTGGAGGGCAGACCGTCCCTATTCAAGCGGGCGGACGCCTCACTGGTCGTATCGGTCGTTACAGTCTTGGCCTATTAAACATTCAGTCTGCTGCAAATACTTCTGTCGGAACACCTCGAACGAACTTTCTTGTGGCGAGGATCAAACGTGACATCCTGCGTCGAAGCAGTATTGGCTTCCTAATGACAAGGCGCTCCATTCGTGAGAACGGTCCAGGGAGCAATGAAGCCTACGGCATCGATGGCGCTTTCGGGTTTTTTGACAATCTTTCAATTAATACCCATTGGGCTCGTACTCATACTGATGGTCTCTCTGGAGACGACACCAGCTATCGAGCACAATTTGATTACGGTGGAGATCGTTATGGCCTTCAACTTGAACACCTGGCAATAGGTAAAGATTTCAATCCAGATATTGGCTTTCTTCGACGTAAAGATATGCGTCGCCACTTTGGTCGGGTGCGCTTCAGTCCTCGTCCAACAGCACTACGGGCAGTACGCAAGTTTTCGGTTGAGGCATCGCTTTACTATCTTGAAAATGGATCCGGTCAACTTGAAGAACGCTGGTTTGATGGACAGTTTGGTATTGAACTAGAAAATAGTGACAACTTTACCCTATCGTACAAAGATACCTACGAGTTTCTAGAAAGGCCATTTAACGTCTCTTCTACGACTACTATTGCTCCGGGCAACTATAACTTCAGCGTCATACGTAGTGCCTATGCCTTTGGACCACATCGGCGTCTTTCCGGCACACTTGCACTTGAACATGGAACGTTTTATAACGGTCACCGCACTGCCTTCGCTATTACTAGCGGTCGTGTCGAACTTACACCACGGTTTTCGCTACAACCTACTGCCTCAATAAACTTTATAGATTTGCCAGAAGGATCCTTCTCTACACAGCTTATTGGGTCACGAGTGACCTATACGATGACACCCTTGATGTTTGTCAGTGGACTTTTCCAATATAATTCTGATGCTACCGTTGTAGCGAGCAATGTCAGATTTCGATGGGAATATCAACCAGGCAGCGAACTGTTTATAGTGTACGATGAACAACGTGAAACCGGCTTACAAAGTCTTCCACACCTATCTAACAGAACCCTTATTATTAAGATTAATCGGCTATTTCGATTCTAACACTCAAGGAGAGTGACGTTATCTTGACACGTATGCAGCGTGGCATCATTCTATTCGCTCTTTTCAACCTTGCTGGCATTCAGGCAATCGACGCCAGTCAGGACCAGGTCGACAAGACTGACATGCCTATCCTTATCGGTCCTCCTGCACCAATCGCACCTGCTGTTATCGCTCGTGATGCATCTGGTCAAGCAACCATTCGAGCAGTCCGGATCAATACGCCACTGAACCTCGATGGCGTCCTCGATGAAAACGCGTACACAAATACGTTGTCGATGTCTGATTTTGTACAAGCTGAACCCCTAGAAGGACAACCAGCAACACAACGGACTGAAATCTGGTTATTTTTTGATGATGAGAGAGTTTATGTCTCTGCTCGCCTCTGGGAACCATATATGGACAGAATCGTCGCGAATGAAATGCGTCGAGACTCATTCAATATTTTCAGTGGAAACGATGCTTTTGGATTCTCTTTTGATACTTTCTACGATAGACGGAATGCAATCTCTTTCACAGTCAATGCTATTGGTGGTTTCGTCGAAGGACAGACCACGGATGAACGTCAATTCAACCCTGATTATAACGCCCTCTGGTATTCCAGCGTCGGTCGCTTCGATGGTGGATGGACTGTCGAAGCAGCACTCCCCTTCAAATCACTGAGATACCGTCCAGGACGAAACCAAGTGTGGGGGTTTAATGCTCGGCGGCATACACCCTGGAAGAATGAGACGTCATTTATTGTCCCAATCCCTGCAGCACGCGAAGGGTTTGGACTCGTAACAATGTCACTCGCTGCGACTGTCGTAGACCTAGAAGCCCCAGAGGCTTCTCGTACTTTTGAAATTAAGCCATTTCTTACATCCTCTGTCAGTAGTGATTTAACAGCTACGCCAACCGTTTCTAACAAACTTGCTGCTGACGTAGGACTGGACGTGAAATACGCAGTCACACAGGGCTTAACGGCTGACCTTACTTACAACACAGATTTTGCCCAAGTTGAAGCTGACGAGCAGCAAATTAACCTGACACGATTCAGTCTTTTCTTTCCTGAAAAGCGAGAGTTCTTTTTGGAAAATAAGGGAACCTTTGCATTTGGTGGGGCTGGCGCTGGTGTTGGCTTTGGTAATGGAGACCTGCCAATCCTTTTCTACAGTCGACGGATTGGTCTACACCAAGGAAAAGCTGTGCCGATAACCGGCGGTGGACGACTTACGGGCCGTGCTGGCAAGTACAGCCTGGGAGCGCTTCATATTCAGTCAGGCGATGACTCCACTGTCGGAGCTTTCCGCACGAACTATACAGTGGCACGACTGAAACGAGACATTCTTCGACGCAGTAGTATTGGTGCTCTGTTTACTCGTCGGTCCCACCTTGAAAATGGAAGCGGCGCAAATGACGTTTATGGAGTAGATGGCGCGTTCGCATTTTTTGATAATCTCGTTATTAATACCTACTGGGCACGGAGTCACACAGAAGGTCTGCAAGGTGACGATACTAGCTATCGAGCACAGCTTGATTATGCTGGTGACCGATATGGCCTTCAACTAGAACGACTTACCGTCGGTGAGAATTTTAAACCAGGCATTGGCTTTCTCCGTCGAAATGACATGCGAAAAAACTACGGGGAGTTCCGTTTTAGCCCACGACCGACATCCTTGCCATCCATACGTAGATTTTCTGCAGTAACCTCTCTCTCGTATATTGAGAATGGCGCAGGGAGACTTGAGACACGACAGTTCATTGGACAATTTGGGATTGAGTTTCAAAACAGCGACCGTTTCTCCGTTTCTTACAACAGATTTTACGAACTTCTGTCACAACCATTTCGAATTGCTCCAACTGTGACCCTTCCAGTCGGAGGCTATCACTTTCAGGGGACTCAGGCTTCATACTCATTCGGAACACAGCGAAAAATTTCTTTGAACATTGGGATTGCACACGGCACCTTTTTTAGCGGGAAACGAACAACCGTTAATATTAGTCAAGGACGCATTGAGCTCTCACCTCAATTCTCCGTCCAGCCGACACTCTCATTCAACTGGCTAGATCTGCCAGAGGGTTCGTTTAGAACTAATCTCATTGGATCACGTGTGACGTATACAGTAACGCCACGCATGTTTGTCAGTGCGCTACTGCAATACAACTCGTCAGGGAATGCCATCGGCAGTAACGTGCGCTTGAGATGGGAGTATCAGCCAGGAAGCGAACTCTTTGTTGTTTATAATGAACAACGAGACACCCTTACGCGAGGATTCCCTAATCTTGACAACCGTGCACTTATTGTGAAGATTAATCGCTTATTCAGACCTTAAAAAGAAAAACCTAGCTTCTTAAAAACTGTACTGCGCGTACCACTTGATGAGACGACCACTCATAATTCGAGTAGGCGTTCCCCAACCG
>DDZV01000054.1 GCA_002346475.1 Acidobacteria bacterium UBA2999
TTAATCGGAGATGGAAATTCACGACCAGCCTTACAGGAGGCATTGAACGATTCTGAACCCATTGTGCAAGGTCGTGCCGCAGAAGCCCTTGGAAAAATCGGAAATTCGAAAGATGCAATTGCAATTAGTGCCATGGTTCAAGTTCATATTCAGGATGGTCGAAACTACCCCCTAGACTCTACGGTCGCAGGTGAAGCTGTACAGCTTGGATTGCATGCGCTAGCACAGCTTGGTTCATACGAAGCGCTAACAGCAGCGGTACTAGATACTCAAGGTCAACCAATATCACATTGGTGGCCAGTAGCTTCTTCTTTACAGCAGATTAGTGATCCTCGGGCAGTCTCTGCACTTTTAACCTTGCTTCAGACGGAGGCTGCATTTACGCCAGCTTTCGCAGCCAGAGGGCTCGGCGCGCTTAAGTCCTTGGAGGCAGTCGAACCACTGATGCGTATCGTGGAACAGAATCGTTCGAATTTAGTCCTGGTAGTACAAAGCATACGGGCTCTCGCGGCTATTGGGGATGAGCAAGCTGTACCATTAATATTTGCAGTTGCACAAAATAACAATGTCCCTTTAGCGTTTAGATTGGAAGCGGTATCAGCAATAGGTGCTCTTGAACATGAGGGTTCGGTTGAGGTGCTTCTCAATTTATTATCAGCACGTTCCCCTGCTCTCCGCGCAGCAGCAATGAGTTCCTTGGCTCAAGTCGATCCAGAAACTTTTATCGTTGCGTTATCTGGTCTAGAGGAAGATATACATTGGTCAGTTCGTGCTGCCCAAGCCAAAGCACTAGGTAGTCTAGCTAGTGAGCGAGCTATGCCTAGGTTAACTAGGATGCTTCAAGACACAGACCAGAGAGTAATTTTAGCTGTCTTAAACTCACTTATTGCAATTCGTGCACCACGGCTAGAGTCAATTCTTTATGAAAAATTAAATGCAGATGACGACAATATTCGGGCAACTGCAGCCAGAGGGCTTGGAAAACTTGGTATTACTGATTCGGTTAACAGTTTGATTCGCATGTATCAAGATTTACAGGACGAACCAAGGCTTGCTGCCAGGGTGGCCGCTCTTGAGGCACTTACTTTATTAGATTTAAACGTTGCACAACCCGTTTTAGAAGCAGCCTTGATGGATAAAGATTGGAGTGTTCGAGTGCGTGCTGCTGAGTTGTTACGTCAAGTTGATAGTTCAAAGACTTTTGACAGTGTCATACGTCCGACTCCTAACAGGTTTGTTTTAGATGAATCTGAATGGGAGCAGATTATTTCTCCGAGATATTCTCCCTTGGCGTATATCGATACAACTCAAGGCACCATTGAGGTTGAGCTGGCAGTGTTAGATGCGCCTCTGACAGTGGCTAATTTTATGAGGCTTGCCAGAAACAATTTTTTTGAGGGAATGGCTATATATCGAGCTGAAGACAGTTTTGTTTTGCAGAGTGGTGATCCTCGTGAAGATGGACACGGTGACCCTGGTTACACCATTAGAGATGAGATTAACCAACGACCTTTTCTAAGAGGAACCCTTGGCATGAGCCTTAATTTTGAAGATTCTGCAGGAAGCCAGTTTTTCATTACACATTCGCCCCAGCCGGGTTTTGATGGACGGTACAGCGCTTTTGGTCAGGTTGTTAACGGAATTGAAGTAGTAGACAAAATCGAACCATGGGACATTATTGAGCAGGTCCGGATCTGGGATGGTAACAGGATGTGGCCGTAACCGTTTGTACTCGTGGGTCTTATTTTTTGAATAAACTGTTACACAAATAATTAAAGGGACGCACCGTAAACGGCACGTCCCTTTAAGAGAGTCCTTTGGCAGTTCTAGCGTTTCTTTGCTGCCTTTCTCTTTACTGCTTTTTTCTTCTTCTTAGCTGCCTTCTTCTTTTTCTTGGCCATTTCAATCCCTCCTTTCACGTGTTTTTATGTTGCACGACCGTATTTTCGCTACACCCTCACGCATTGCACGTTTGGCTGCGATAGTGGTTTAGCGTTCGGTTACGACGGGTGGGAGTACCCATTCGCTTAGGAAAGTAGGACCGGACTAAAGAGAAGGGGGTGCTGTGGATACAGGCACCCCCCTGAAGTCCTTGAAGAATTAGCGCTTCTTGGCAGCCTTTTTCTTCTTCTTGGCAGCCTTTTTCTTCTTCTTGGCCATTTGTTCTCCTTAAGGTTTATTGAAACTCAACCTCGACGAACCACTTGGTCCATCACAACTTAGTGGGCTGAGTCCTCTACCTTCATACTACATATAGATTATTGGTGAGATTTTTGTGATGTCAAGCATAAAAACAAGAATCTTGAAAAAATAATTTGACTCCGTATCGATGTTTATGGTTGTCGTAAGTTGACGCTCACAGACATTTTATTTGTTTAAGTATCAGAAAATTATTCTGAATGAACTCACAGTAAGTGATTGATACGGAGTGTTTGTTTCTCTTGGTGTCGCTCCAGGGCAAGGTGAATCAAGCGATCAAGCAGCGTAGCGTAGTTGATGCCACTTGCTTCCCATAGCCGAGGGTACATGCTGATAGTTGTGAATCCTGGGATTGTGTTTACTTCATTGAGGAATATTTTTTTTCTATGTCCATCTAGCAGAAAATCCACTCTGGCCATTCCTGCACATTCCAAGGTGCGAAAAGCCTGGATAGAGAGTTGCTGAACTGTTTCAGTCTGTGTTTTGGTTAGCGGTGCTGGAATTAATAAACGAGAGTCTGTGTCTAAGTATTTAGCTTCGTAATCATAAAATTCTCTTGATGGGATAATTTCTCCGGGTGTGGATGCAACGGGATCCTCGTTTCCAAGCACGGCACATTCGATTTCTCGTGCTTCAGGAACGGCTTCCTCAATGACAATTTTTCTATCGAAATCAGAGGCTATTGAAACGGCGGCAGCCAGTTTATCTATTGCTTGAACCTTTGAGATACCAACGCTTGATCCTAAGTTTGCAGGTTTGACGAATACGGGGAACTGTAGTTCTTTACGGACTTTTGTTTTTACTGCGTCTGGAGCTTGTTTCCATTCATTGCGAGATATAAAAACGTAATTAACAACTGGAAGGTTGCTGGCTTCGAAAAGCTTCTTCGTGATTGCTTTGTCCATGCCTACTGCTGATCCAGCTACTCCCGCGCCGATGTATGGGATGTTTGCAAGCTCAAGCAAACCCTGTACTGTGCCGTCTTCTCCGTACGGGCCATGTAGAACAGGGAAAATTACGTCAAGATTTGCCCCCGTAACGATTGCGTTGGCAGTTAATTCTTGATCATTCGTAACGGGCAGTCGCTCAATCGATAGAATAGTTTCCTGGCTGGGATAGGCCACAAAGTGTGTTTCGCGATCTTGGGATGAGCTTTGGACTTTTTCAGGTTCTGCCTTTTGAATTACCTCAGCGGCTGAGGTAACAGTTGGTCCTTCGCTTGTTATGTTCCAGCGCCCATTACGTTCAATAAGGATTGGCACAGACTCGTAGCGTTCAGGGTCAAGATGTCTGATGATAGAAGCTGCCGATGCGACAGAGATTTCATGTTCTCCTGAACGGCCACCATAAATAATGCCAACTCTAAGTTTCTTCACAGCCCTCTACTCACTAATATAACGTCAGGAGCGTTTCAGATAATACAGTCTTTACTATGTCACCTCTTGGTTTTACCGTAACTCATAATGATGGCTTTGCCAGAGTGGGCCGACTTGATACTTCTCGCGGCACCATTGAAACGCCTGTTTTTATGCCTGTTGGCACTCAGGGGACAGTCAAGGCGCTTCGTCAGGCAGACTTAATTGATTTAGACACCTCAATTATTCTTGCCAATACCTATCATTTGTGGCTCCGGCCAGGCGATGAATTAATTGCTCACCTTGGAGGTCTACACCGTTTTATCGGATGGTCGAGACCCATCCTTACTGATAGTGGTGGTTATCAGGTTTTCAGTTTGGCCCAAAATAGGGTCGTCCGTGAGGAGGGCGTTGAGTTCCAGTCCCATATTGACGGAACTTCACATTTGTTAACACCAGAAGGAGCTGTCGAAATTCAGGACCGATTTGGATCGGATATTGCTATGACACTTGATGAGTGTTGTCCTTATCCTGTTGGACATGAGACTGCGGCTAGTGCTATGGAAAGGTCTTTCCGTTGGGCTCAACGATCTCGAGAGAAGTTACTTCATTCTAGAGAACTAATTTCTAGTCAAGGTTCTCTTAAAACACTGGGACAGGCGCAATTTGGCATTATCCAAGGTGGAGTTTTTGAGGATCTTCGAAAGAGAAGCGTTCATAGAACGGTGGAACTGGGTTTCGAAGGTTATGCCATCGGAGGACTTAGTGTGGGTGAACCTATCGAGGTCATGTACAACGTAGTGTCACAAACAGCGAGCTTGTTGCCAATTAATCTTCCTAGGTATCTCATGGGGGTTGGGACCCCAGAGGATATAGTCGAATGCGTTGCCCATGGAATTGATATGTTCGATTGTGTCATGCCTACGCGAAATGCCCGTAATGGACAACTGTTTACTCCTTATGGACGCATAAATATTAAGAACGCTGCTTATGCCAAAGACAATCGTCCTATTGACGAGGATTGTTCATGCTATACGTGTAGACACCATACGCGTGCATACTTACGTCATCTTTTTATGGCTGGAGAAATGACAGCAGGGACCCTTAACACGTTGCATAATTTGACTTTCTACCTTGACACCATGAAGAAGATCAGAGAGGCTATAGCGTCTCAGACCTTCGAAAAATTTCGGCTGTCCTTCTTGAATTCAATGGCTGGCCTGTCCCCTTAGAATCATGAGTATGAATAATTTAACTGTTCGCTTATTTGACCTAGAGTTAGCAGAATCTAACTTTATCTTGGCGATGGCTACACCTCAAGGAGGTGGAAGCCCGTTCGCACCTCTAATCCCTCTCGTTCTGATGATCGGTATTTTCTATTTTATTATTGTCTTACCGATGCGTCGACGGCAGAAGAAAGTACAAGAATTCTTGACTGCTTTGAAAGTTGGAGATCAAGTCGTCACTTCTGGTGGATTACACGCAACTATTACACGTGTTAATGAGAAGACCCTTCAGGTAGAGATTGCTGAAAGGGTTCGTGTGGATATTGCAAGATCTGCCATTGTGGGTTACCAAGGACAAGAACCGGTTGCACCGGCATCGGGTTCGTAAATTAAGTAGTGGAATAGGAATGTATGACTCTTCGCACTAAGTTTCTCATTATTGTTGGGGTGATTAGTTTATCCATTTGGTCTTTTTATCCACCAGGTGAAAAAGTCAAACTGGGGCTCGATCTTAAAGGTGGCGTGCACCTAGTACTTCGGGTGCATACCGATGATGCGTTGAGGATTGAGACCGAAATGACTGTTGAACGACTTCGTGAAACTTTAGCAGAGGGTGGTTTGGAAGTAGGTTCTATTAGTGTTACTAGCCCCACTGAATTTCTAGTCGAGGGAGTTCAACCAGATCAAGATCAAGCTTTCCGACAAGCGGCTAGCGACGACTCTGAAGCGGTCTTCAATCGTTCGTCAGGGGCTGGTAACTATACCTATTCGATGAAACCAAACATCGCTAATCAATTGCGAGAGGAAGCAGTAAACCAAGCTTTGCAGACCATTGAACGTCGAGTCAATGAGCTAGGGGTTGCTGAGCCTGTTGTGGCAAAACATGGCTCTGGGGCTCAGTTGCTGGTTCAGCTCCCTGGGGTGAGCGAGGTAGCTCGGGCAAAGGAGATTATTCGTTCAACTGCGCAACTTGAGCTCAAACTAGTAGAGCAAGGTCCTTTTTACAGTCGGGACGATGCCCTTCAAGCAGTTGGTGGTGAAATCCCAGGCGAGATGGAACTTGTGTCTGGGTCCGAAGACGTGGCAGCTACCGGAGGAGGGGTTCCTTCAACTTTGTACTACTTTGTACGGAGAGTAGCTGGCGTAACCGGTCGTGATTTAAGAACCGCGCGACCGACATTAGATGAGATGAACCAACCCGCCGTGAGCTTTTCGTTAAATCAGGATGGGGCTCGTCGTTTTGGGCAGTTGACAGGCGGTAATATAGGTCGCCAATTAGCCATCATCCTTGATGATCGGGTGTTTTCTGCACCAACCGTGGAAGGCCGAATTACTGACGAAGGCCGAATTACTGGAAGCTTTACTCAACAAGAAGCCCAAGATTTATCACTGATACTTCGTTCAGGGGCTCTTCCAGCCTCACTCACTTATCTGGAAGAGCGGACGGTTGGCCCCTCTTTAGGTGCTGATTCAATTCGAGCTGGAGTAACAGCTTCTCTGGGGGGCTTACTTTTAGTTGTCTTGTTTATTCTTTTTTACTACAAGCTAACAGGAATCAATGCTGTTACCTCAATCGTTGTGAATTTAATGATCTTAATGGGGTTAATGGCTTATTTAGGTGCCACGATGACCTTGCCTGGCATCGCAGGCTTCATCCTAACCATTGGTATGGGAGTTGACTCAAATGTGCTTATATTTGAGCGGATCAAAGAGGAGCTTGGTTCAGCTAAAGGTGTCAAGTCTGCTGTGAGTGCAGGTTTCGATCGGGTTTGGTGGACAATTGTTGATACACACGTGGCATCGTTGATTGCTGCGATGTTTTTATTTCAGTTCGGTACAGGTCCAATCCGAGGTTTTGCAACTACTTTGACCATAGGGTTGCTCTCGAATGTGTTTACTGCAGTGTTCGTGTCTCGTGCAATGTTCGAGTTGATCCTGTCACGTCGACGAACAGCGTTGAGTATCTAAAGTCATGAGAATTTTCAATAATCCCAACTACGATTTCATTCGGTGGAGATGGCACGCCATCGTAATCTCATCGGTGGTTATTCTGGCGGGTTTAGGTGTCATTGTTCAGCGTGGATTACCGCTTGGTATTGACTTCTCTGGTGGCACTATCGTGGTTGTTAAGTTCGCCGATGAAGTTTCTGAAGATCAAATTCGTAACGCGGTAGAAGTCATCCCTGGTGAGAAGGTTGTACAGCAGTATGGCGATCTTGATGATCGTGAGATCTTAGTTCGTTTACCCCAGATGGAAGCGACAGAGGAAGGTGCAAATATTTCTGAGGGCGCTGATCAGATCGTTGAAGCTATTCAAGGTGCAGGATTACCGGACTTCGAAGTAATAAGCACTGAAATTGTTGGCCCAGTCATTGGTGCAGACCTGCAACAAAAGGGTATTTATGCAACTTTAGCATCAATTATTGGGATTACGCTTTACATTGCTTTCCGCTTTCGACCTTCATTTGCACTTGGAGCGATTGCTGCAACCTTTCATGACATATTGGTAACTCTTACGTTCTTAACGTTTTTTGGTTACGACCTGTCACTTAATGTGGTGGCGGCGATTCTGACAATTACTGGTTACTCGGTTAACGACACGATTGTTATTTTTGATCGTGTGCGTGAAAACCTTCGTGGTAGGCGCCGAGACTCCCTGGAAAGTATTGTTAATACAAGTGTTAATCAGACATTGTCCCGTACTGTAATTACGGCTGGCACGACCTTCCTGGCAGTTGCATCCTTATTCTTCTTTGGTGGTGAGGTGCTACGCGGGTTTGCTTTCACAATGCTTGTGGGAATTGTTAGCGGTACTTATTCGACTATATTCATTGCTGCTGCGATTGCCATCATTCTGAGCCAGAAACGGCGTTCAACTGCAGTTCCAGCTTCTTCGGCCTCTTCATCACGTGTGGCAGAGAAGTCTCGGCGGGTGCAGACGTCATAGCGGCTTGTGAGAAGTTAGCGTTCAAAACGCTGATCTGACTAGTTCTGTGAATTATTTGTTTGCCGCAATCCTTGGTACGGTTCAGGGACTTACAGAGTTTCTGCCCGTGTCTAGTTCAGCACATCTAATTTTGGCACGAGCTTTCTTCGGATGGGATGCCACCGTGTTTGGGCTATCGTTTGATGTAGCTTGTCATGTTGGTACGCTGACAGCGATTCTCTACTATTTTCGTGGTGAGATTAGAGAGATGATCAAGGGAATCCCCTTAGCAGTACGCGATGGCAGTGAGAGTGGTCGACCAATTCAGTTAATTCTAGTTGCGACAATTCCAGCTATCATCTTTGGTTTATTGATGGCGGATCGTATCGAGGTGCTATTTCGAACGCCTCTAGTTTGTGCCGTGGCTTTATCATTTGGTGCGTTGGCGATGGTTTTAGTCGAACGAATTCGGCAGCATGATCGTAGCGAGTGGGAACTTACGAATGGCCAAGCTTTGGCACTTGGATGTGCACAGGCTGTTGCGCTCTTTCCTGGAGTTTCACGTTCAGGCGCTGTGATTACGCTAGCGCTTTTTCTTGGGTTGCAGCGTGAGGCTGGTGCGCGGTTTGCTTTTCTTTTGGGTATTCCGGTGATTCTCCTTGCGGCACTCAGAACTGGATCAAACATTCTGGCAACTGAGGAGGGAGTCGACTTTATTCTGCTAGCGATTGGTGCAATTACCTCAGCGCTTGTGGGTTACGCGACAATAAAATATTTTTTAGGCTACTTAGCTCGGAACACACTTGATGCATTTGCTGTGTATCGCCTAGTGCTTGCTGTTACAGTCATTATTTGGCTTGTAGTGTGATTGATATGGGTTCTTGGTTACGACGTACATTCATCGCAGGGTTTTTTGTTACGGTACCGCTGGGTCTCAGTGTTGCAGCACTGTTCTGGATATTTGGGGTAGTTGACGGTTTAACAGTTCCTTTTACAAGACAGTTGTTGGGGCGTCAGATTCCAGGGCTTGGCCTGGTGATTACAGCGATGCTCGTTCTTGCTGTTGGTGCTGTGACAACCAACGTGATTGGCCGGCGAGTGGTTTCTCGTACGGAAGAAATTCTGATGCGGGTACCAGTATTTAGGGCGATCTATGCACCAATACGCCAACTAATTGTTGCATTTTCTCCTAATGCGGCAGCTGGTTTTAAACGGGTTGTGATGGTAGAGGATCCCCGCCGTGGACTGGTGATGGGTTTTCTCACACGTGAGTTTTCAGTGGATCGAGGTCATGGTTCAGAAAAATTTGTGGCAGTATATGTGCCAACAAATCACTTGTATCTTGGTGACGTTGCAATCTATCCCCGTGGACAGGCTCTCTTTCCAGAAATAACAGTTAAAGAGGGTATTCAAATTTTTCTGACCGGTGGAATGTCGCTACCAGAGGTTTTAAAAGGAGCTGGTCGTAATCGCCCAGGCAGCGACTACGAGACTAAATAGAACAGAGAGGACGAGAGTCATGGATAGGTGGATGAAGAAAACTGGCAAATTGGGAATATTTGTAATTGCGATGCTCCTCTTAATGGGGAGCAGTGCTTACAGTGAGGCACAGCCGGAACCAACGATGCCAGAGGAACACACTTCGGCAACGGAACACCATCCTGGTGGCGAAGCCAATCTCGAATTGCCCGATCTTGGTCAAACTGAAGTTGGTGGTTACAGTGCTGTCGGATTGCTATCCGGGGGACTCGGGGTTTCTATTTTAGGCATGCTGTTCGGACTGGTTGTTTTAATACAGCTCAAGAACCTTCCAGTGCATCGATCCATGCGTGAAGTCTCGGAAATCATCTATGCAACCTGCAAGACTTATCTCATGACGCAAGGGAAGTTCCTGGCATTGTTGGAGGTTTTTATTGCGGTCATTATCGTGCTCTATTTCGGGTTATTGCTCGAGATGAGTCTCGGAAGAGTAGCCATCATTCTGTTCTTTAGTGGTGTTGGCATTCTTGGCAGCTACGGCGTAGCTTGGTTTGGCATTCGCGTGAATACTTATGCTAACTCTCGTGCAGCTTTTGCAAGTCTTCAGGGGCGTCCTTACCCGGTGTATGCCATTCCACTCAAGGCCGGCATGAGCATCGGTATGATGCTGATTAGCGTCGAACTTCTCATCATGCTGTGTATTTTACTCTTCATTCCTGGAGAGTACGCCGGCGCTTGTTTCATTGGCTTTGCTATCGGTGAATCACTCGGCGCTGCGGCTCTGAGAATTGCAGGTGGTATTTTTACCAAGATTGCTGATATTGGAGCGGACCTTATGAAGATCGCTTTCAATATTAAGGAAGACGATCCACGTAATCCTGGGGTCATTGCGGACTGCACAGGCGACAATGCCGGTGACTCCGTTGGTCCGAGTGCAGATGGTTTTGAGACCTATGGTGTTACTGGAGTGGCACTCATCACATTCATCATGTTAGCGGTTCCTGAGGCAGTGAACCAGATCACGTTGCTTGTGTGGCTTTTTGTGATGCGTGTGACGATGATTTTGGCTAGCGGTGCGTCGTATCTTCTCAACGAGGCACGAGCGAAGGCCGTATATTCTAAGGCAGGACGCATGAACTTTGAGGCACCGCTAACTTCACTTGTATGGCTGACTTCGATCGTCTCTGTCATAACTACTTACGTGGTGTCGCATCTACTGATTTCTGATTTAGGTGATGGCACGCTTTGGTGGAAACTGGCAACCATCGTTACATGCGGAACCCTTGCTGGTGCAATCATTCCTGAGCTAGTGAAGATTTTTACGTCTGTTGAATCCACACATGTAAAAGAAGTTGTAGTTTCTTCTCGGGAGGGTGGTGCTTCTCTCAATATTCTATCTGGCTTAGTTGCAGGGAACTTCAGTGCTTACTGGTTAGGGCTTGCGATAGTAACGCTGATGAGCATTGCTTATTTCGTCAGTGCTTCGAGTGTAGCAATGACTGATCTGATGCTTGCTCCAGCGGTGTTTGCCTTCGGTCTTGTGGCATTTGGCTTTCTCGGGATGGGTCCAGTAACAATTGCGGTCGACTCATACGGACCAGTCACTGACAATGCGCAATCGGTATTTGAACTCTCGATGATTGAATCGATTCCTGGTGTCCAGGAAGAGGTCAAAAGTCAGTTTGGTGTAGAAACTCAGTTTGAGAGAGCCAAAGATCTGCTAGAGGAGAATGATGGCGCAGGAAATACTTTTAAAGCCACAGCGAAACCCGTGCTAATTGGAACTGCTGTCGTTGGTGCAACAACAATGATTTTTTCGATCATTATGTTGCTGACAGAGGGACTTCAGCCGGAACTGCTTCCTAACCTCTCGCTTTTGCACGCACCATTTCTTTTGGGATTAGTAACGGGTGGTGCAGTGATCTATTGGTTTACTGGTGCATCGATGCAGGCTGTGACGACTGGTGCCTATCGGGCTGTCGAGTTTATTAAAGCGAACATTAAACTTGAAGACGTTGAGAAGGCCTCGGTAGAGGACAGTAAAAAGGTAGTGGCAATCTGCACCCAGTATGCACAGCGTGGAATGTTCAATATTTTTCTCGCGGTATTCTTTTCGACATTGGCTTTTGCGTTTATCGAGCCGTATTTCTTTATCGGCTACCTTGTTTCAATTGCATTGTTCGGGTTATACCAAGCAATCTTTATGGCAAATGCTGGGGGAGCTTGGGACAATGCTAAGAAGATCGTTGAAACTGATTTAAAGATGAAAAATACGCCTCTACACGAGGCAACCGTTGTAGGTGACACGGTTGGGGATCCGTATAAGGACACGTCATCCGTTGCGCTTAATCCAGTTATTAAATTTACTACTTTATTTGGTCTGCTTGCGGTTGAACTCGGAATACTCGTAACACAAGGTATGGGTGCTGGTGTTACACAGCTGTTTGCGATGTTCTTTCTGGTGATTTCTATGGTTTTTGTATATCGATCGTTTTATGGAATGAGAATTACTGTGGCCGACAATACAAACAGCGATATTTAACTAATTAAAGGACTTTTAGGCAGATAGTAGTCAATGCCTTAGTCAGGGATTTGGACAAAAGATTCATTGGAAGTTCTAGTTTCAGGTGCTTTTTATTAACGATGGCCTAAGAAACCAGGATAGAATGCGCATTCTTCCTATTATCTAGGTAGGATTAAGAAAATATGCTGATTATTGACACGTGTTTTATGTCCTAGCTATAATCGGCCGTTTTTGTAGGGTTAAAAATTACGATTCGTTCGTAGGAGGTTAGGTCGTTGCAACGTCATATGTTCGGCGATATCGTCGATCCTAGTGTCAAGGTTGGAAGTAAGCAGTGGTACACCATTCCACTTTCAATCGTTGTACACACAGTTGTGATTGGGGCTATTGTCATCATTCCGCTGATGGCTGCCGACATTTTGCCAGTTCCACCTACGATGATGGCATTTGTCGCGGCACCACCACCGCCACCGCCACCGCCACCGCCACCGCCACCGCCAGCTGCAGAAGCACCACCACCACCAGAAGTGGATGTGAATCCTGCGGCAGCGCCCCTAGAGGCTCCAGAAGAGATTGCACCGGAGACAGGGTTGGAGACAGATTTTGAACGTGCAAGTGTTTCAAGTGGTATTCCTGGTGGGATTATCGGAGGTGTTTCCGGTGGCTTACCACCACCACCACCACCGCCGCCACCGCCACCAGCGCCAATCAGAGTGGGAGGCAACATTAAGCCTCCGACAAAACTACGTGATGTGCGACCGAGGTATCCTTCGATTGCACAGTCTGCACGAGTGACCGGAGTGGTTATTCTTGAGGCCACTATTGGTCCTGACGGTAAGGTGCAAGACACGCGTGTATTAAGATCTATTCCACTGCTTGACCAAGCGGCTATTGATGCTGTTCGCCAGTGGGAATATTCACCGACTCTTTTAAATGGGACGCCGGTTCCGATCATCATGACCGTTACGGTGCAATTTACCTTGAGCTAAGTGGGGGCAGCAGGCCTCTGCAAGGGTAGGGGTATAAGGCGGCTTCAAGTTTTGTCAACTCGTTAAACTCGGAGGAATACAATGGAAGGCGGAGGCCTCGATTTTATTGAAATGTTTCAGCAGATGGGCACGGTTGCCTTGGGTGTTGCCGTGGTTCTGTTTTTCATGTCTTTCTGGTCAGTCGGTGTAGCTATTGAGCGTATCTATACCTATAACAAAGCGCGTCAGCAATCCAAGCTGTACGCTCCAGAAATTGCAAAACATCTAAAGACTGGCGACCTGAAGAAAGCTCTCGCGCTTTCAAGTGCAGAGGATTACAAATATAGCCATCTCGCAAAGGTTGTACTTGCAGGTATACAGGAATATCACTTTCAGCAAGAGGGTGGTGGTAGCTCCCTAAGTCGTGATGACTTGCTTGATACAGTACGCCGAGCTATCCAACGAGCTACAGCCATGACAACTTCTGATCTCAAGAAGGGTGTCAATGCTTTAGCCACGATTGGTTCTACGGCACCTTTTGTTGGTCTACTAGGAACCGTTGTTGGTGTTATTAACGCGTTTGTTGGTATTGCATCCACCGGATCAGGTGGTATTGGTGCAGTGTCAGCTGGTATTGCAGAGGCACTTGTTGAGACAGGCCTTGGCCTGTTTGTGGCTATTCCAGCTGTGTGGTTCTACAATTACCTGACCGGTCGAATTGAATATTTCACCGTTGAGATGGACAATTCGTCGTCAGAACTTCTGGACTATTTCATTAAGAAGACCTCTTAGGTTTAATTATTTATAAGGACCAGCTTCACAGCTGGTCCTTAGATGGGGACTGAACTATGGCAATGTCAATGGGTAGCAGCGGTGGCGCCATGTCTGACATTAATGTCACTCCGCTTGTCGACGTAATGCTCGTGCTGCTCATCATTATGATGATTGTGGCTCCTTTGCTCCAGAAAGGCGTCGACGTTCGTTTGCCAACTGCGGTGCATGGCGGTGACAAGCCGGAAACGCAGGGTCAGACCGTTGTGGCAGTTGGTCCTGATAGTAGCTTGTACGTCAATGCTGTTTTAGTTACACCAAACGATCTTCGCCGGCGAGTTGACGAAGCATTTGAACGAACAGGCGGCGAGCGTCTTATTCTCATTAAGGCTGACGAAGATGCTCCCTACGGGGCCGTGATGGAAGCTATGGACAGTTTGCGAGCTATGGGTATCGAAGATATGGGATTAATTACGGAACCCCCGACTGGATCGGGCGCTATATTGGGAGGTGAGTAATGGCCCATAAACACCACGGCGCGGTGCAGGAGGTGCACTCAAAAGAGCTTCCGGCGATGAATGAGATGAATATGACGCCGATGATTGACGTGCTTCTTGTGCTTCTCGTCATCTTCATGGCTGCTTTGCCCCTCGCGCAAAAAGGTATTGATGTTAACCTTCCTGCCGAGACACGGACAGCTCAGCAGCAACAGGTGGACATTAGTCAAATTGTTTTGGAGTACACGCCTAATCGTCAGATCTCCATTAATAAGCAGGATGTGACTATTCTCGAGCTAGAAGATAGACTTCGAGATATTTATGACGAGCGCAATGACAAGACAATGTTTATTGCTGCCGCTGGGAATCTTCGGTACGGCGAAATTGTTGAAGTCATTGATGCTGCAAAGGGTGCTGGTGTTGAGAAAGTTGGTATTGTGACCGAAGGCATGCGCGCTGCTGGTGCTGCGGGCGATGGTCTGACAGGCGCTGAATAGCAGTAGGGCACTATAAGTTTTCTGTTTGAGATATATAGGCTGTCTCCTTAATCGGGGGGGCAGCCTTTTTAATTTGTTATCTGTTTATCCCTATTACCAAATCTGTTCAAGAATAAAAAAAGACGGCCACATGATGATTCCATCGTGTGGCCGTCTTGGCAGAGAATGCTTTTAAAAGTTTGGTTTTAGACTTCACCGGCAGGTGCTGCTATCGCCTGGTTTTGTAAGTCTTGCGCAAGATCGCGGAGCTCGTTGGCTTCCTCAATTAATGCCTCAAAAGCATCCCTGTCTGTTTCCAATTCTGCTTTGAGACGGAGGAGAAGCCCCTTATAGGTCAGCGCCTCAACATAGTCGCCTTTGAGCTCAATTGCCTTATCAGCAGAGAGGACACCGGCTTCGAGATAAGTGCTTTTTTGCTCATCTGTGAGTCCAAAGTCTCGATACACTTCATCCCAATAGTAAGCTGCCAGGGTTTGATGTGCCTCTGGGTTGTTTGGTTCTAGAACGACGCGACCTTGTAGTGCCTCGATCGCCTTTTCAAAATCACCTAGGCGACCGTAGTAGCCAGCCATTTGCATCAAGACTGATGGATCTTGTGAGTTCGCTGCTTGTGCGTCGACTAGCACAGACTCGGCTGAATCATATTCTCCAAGGTCCTCGTAAACTCTTGACAGGACAAAATAGTTTGCTGTCTCACTGGGGTTTGCTGCGATCATTTGTTGCAGAATTGGTTCTGCCGCATCAGGATCATTCATTTTGTCTGGACCGTAGGCATTAACCAAATACTCAAGGGCGAGTTGTCTGAGAGCAGGGTCCTGTTCCAGTTCTCCAGATTTCCGATAGTTTTCAATGGCCTTCTCAAGGAGCATGTCGTTTTCTGGCTCGCCTCGCCTAGTTGGCCTATAGAGATTGTCATAGCTGTTCGCCAGGTAGAAGTACGCAGCCGTTAAACTAGGATCTTCTGCGAGTGTTTCTTCATACATCTCTGCTGCAGCACGGTAGTCCTGGGCTTGATAAAGGCCGTTTGCATCTCTAAACGCCATTTTTCCCTGGAGACCGTCAAAGTAGTTGCAACCGGACAGTGCAACACCAAGGACTATGGCCAGGGTTATTGTTGATAGCTTCCGCATTGTTTTTCTTCTCCCTTTAAAGAACCTTCAAGCGGGCCATTGTAGTGAGCCTCTTTCTTCAGAGTCAAGGCTTCCTTGACCCCCTGAGCCCCCCCTTTTATCATGCAGTTGAAAGGGCCTAGGGTATTGGACAATAAAACTGGGGTTCTGGGTAGTACTACTTTTCCCCCCTTAATCCGCTTTGAGCACCTCCTGGAGAAGGTTCGTCTCTATAGTTCCGAGGAGGATGTTGACCTGCTTCGGCGGGCTTACGTGTTCTCAACCCTTGAACACAGGGGTCAAATCCGGCACTCCGGTGAGCCATATCTGGTCCATCCACTAGAAGTAGCAAATTTCCTTGTCGACATGAAGCTGGATGTTGTCACAGTGGTTGCTGGGCTTCTCCATGATGTCGTAGAAGACACTCGAACCACTCCTGAACGGCTTAGAGAATTATTTGGATCGGAAGTTGGAAATGTTGTTGAAGGAGTAACAAAGATCAGCGCTCTCAAGTTCTCATCAAGTGAAGAGCGACAGGCGGAAAATATTCGCAAGATGCTTTTAGCAATGGTCGATGATGTTCGTGTGATTCTAGTGAAGCTTGCTGACAGGCTCCACAATATGCGAACGCTTCAGCATTTGGATGAAGAGTCAAAGCTCCGTATATCTCAAGAGACACTTGATATTTATGCGCCCATAGCTAGTCGTCTCGGAATGAGCAAAATCAAGAACGAACTTGAGGAATTATCCTTCCAGCATCTTGAGCCGAGGGCTTATGAGTTACTTCGGAAAAAGGTTGAAACCAAACGTAAAACAGTTAGGTTGGTTATTGAAGAACTCAAGAATACTATCGAAGAAAAATTACAGGAAGCTCAAGCTCCTGTTGTTTTGATAGAAGGACGAATAAAACGTTTATACAGCATCCATCGAAAGCTTAAGCGACAAAAAATTGATCTCGATCGCGTTTACGATTTTGTTGCTTTGCGTGTCATTACGCATTCAATTAAAGACTGTTATGCAGTATTAGGCATTATTCACCAGACATGGTCCCCGGTGCCTGGACGAATCAAAGACTTTATAGGAATGCCACGGGTGAATGGTTATCAATCACTGCACACATCTGTAATCGGCGAGTTGGGTTTTCCGTTTGAGGTTCAAATTAGAACAGAAGAGATGCACAGACGGGCTGAAGAAGGCATTGCATCCCACTGGAAATATAAAGAAGGCCGAATCGAAGACAATAATAATGATGAGCAGCAATTCTCGTGGGTGCGGCAATTATTAGAGACTCCGCAAGAGATTCATGATCCACACGCATTTATTCAGCACTTAAAAATCGATCTCTATCCAGAAGAGGTTTATATTTTTACCCCGAAGGGAGAAGTGCGATCACTCGCACGGAATGCCACAGTGCTAGACTTTGCTTATAGCATTCACACGGAGGTGGGTCATCAATGTATAGGTGCTAAAGTTAATGGAAAAATAGTTCCGTTACGTACTCGTTTAGAGAACGGTAGCATTGTTGAGATTCTCACACAGGTGGGCCGTGGGCCTAGTCGAGATTGGCTTGAATTTGTTGTTACTTCGCGTGCACGTAATAGAATCAGACACTTGTTAAATGGCGAGGAACGTAAGCGGAGTATCGATCTTGGCCGACGTTTGTTCGAGAAAGAAGCTCGTCGTTTCAGCTTAAATCCAAAAAATCTTCTCGAACGACAATCTTTCAAAAAATTTTCCTTGGAATATGGTGCTCAAACACCAGAAGAGCTATTCGCTCATATTGGTTATGGGAAGTTATATCCACGAACGTTGATCAAAAACTTTACCCCTTCAGCACAACTACAAGACGGCAAGAAAGATTCACTTGTTTTTTCAGCAGTGAAGCGTGTTTTTCGCCAAGGAGGTAACGAAACAAACAAGATTAAAGTTCGAGGAATCGACGATTTGATGGTGTTTCGCGCAAAATGCTGTAATCCAATTTATGGTGAAAAAATTACTGGATACATTACTCGTGGTAAAGGTGTTTCTGTACACACATTAATTTGTCCCAATATTGTGAACTTAATGTTTGATCCTGAACGCCGTGTTGAAGTGGAATGGGATAAGCCTGGGAATCATCAAGTTGCTTATACAGTGCACCTTACTATGCATGTGGAAGATCGGAAGGGCATGCTTGCAGAGATCAGTGCGAAGGTTTCAGACATTAATACGAATATTGCCAATATGGAAGCTCGCACTGGTTTAGATCAACAGGCACGCATAGATATGACTGTTGACATTCTTGATCTTAAACATCTTCAAAAAGTGATTAAGTCAATCAAGGGTGTAGATGGTGTGCTTGGTGTTGATCGTACTGCTAGGGCTTAATGGCGGGCTTGTCTAATCAGCCACTGCAATGACATCAATTTCTACACGAACATCTTTTGGAAGTCTGGCTACTTGTACAGTCGAACGAGCTGGTGGCGGGTCATCGACGTAAGAAGCATAAACTTCATTCATTGCTGTAAACTCATCCATGTCTGCGAGAAATACGGTGGTACGCACAATGTTTCTAGAAGTAGTCCCACTGGCTTTCAACAGGGCAGCGATATTTTGAAAGATCTGATGAGTTTGGGTTTTGATATCGCCAGAGATAACGTTACCGGTAGCAGGATCAATTGGAATTTGACCTGATAGAAACACGAGGTTTCCAATTTTTACACCTGGTGAGTAGGGACCAATAGCTGCTGGTGCATCAGTGGAAGAGATTCCAACGATAGTCATCAGGCAGCCTTGACAACTTTTCCTGACCTCAGGCAGCGTGTACAGACGCGCAAACGTTTTGTTGCACCATTTACAAGGGCCTTAACCATTTGCAGGTTTGGCTCAAATCGACGCGGGCCTATGTTATGGGCGTGGGAAACTGTTCGTCCAACTACAGGACCTTTTCCACAGATATCGCATCGCTTTGACATATATCCTCACACTCTCTGATCTTAGGGAAATGATTCTTAATTCGTTTACTGAACAAAAGAAAATTTTATCATGGCATGATTAGCCGTGGTTTTTCTTTCTCCTGGCTGTTATCGGTTTTTGGCAATGCTTCTTCTGAAGCTAAAGTGTGCTGGAGTAGACGACCCATAAGCTCAATATAAGAACATTCTCCGCCACCGGTGGTCTGACTCGTCTCTCGAGCCCCACGCTCGATACTACGTAGTACAGTTACAGCCTCTTGTTGGAAAGCTGCACCAGCATCCTTACCGGTTTCTTCTAAAAAGGTAGCTATTTCACGAGTAAGACGCTGGGCAGCTGCTGATTGTGCAGTATGTTCATAGATAATTCCCTTAATAGAGGTTTCGAGCGTTGCAGCAGCAGCTGCTGCTGCTTCCGCTACATCATTGTCTAGTAAAGGTGTCAGAGCATCTGGCTTATGGCGAAGAATGACCGATTGGATCAGAAAGAACAATTGGTGTTGACGCTCCGTAAATCCCTGTAGTGTAGGTATTAATACTGCAACATCATTTTGCTGTTGTCGTTTTACGACAGCAGCTGGGTGCTCACGCGCAGAGATTAAATAAGTACATGTCGGTGGACATTGAATTTCTGTTAAGCGTTTAGTGCCACAACATAAAGAGCAGATGCTTTTTCCAAGTGCTGGACACTCTCGTCGTGCTTTCTGCCGGTTACAGAGAGGGCAGCGAATGGTTCGGTTTCGCATAAGACACTATTAAAGAGTTAGTTAGCAGGTACATAGGATTAAATTAAGTTCATCGCTAGTGTATATTTATAGAGATACTGATGCTTTAAGTGACTCAAAAAAGGTGTTTTTACAAAATTTTGATATATCAAAGAGATTTTATAAATAAGCCATTGTTGAGAAGATTAAGACATAATATAATAATAAATATATATTAAGCATAGATCTTGCATATTCAGAGATAGCCCATACTATATGTAGTGCTTGCAATACTGGAATATAGATCAGGAACGGCGAGGGTCATCATGGTTGCAACTACAACAAACACTTCACGTAAATCAAATCGTTACTTGGATTTGCGGAATATGCTTGAAAGTCGACGACTTGAGTTAATGAGTGAAGTGCACGGCAAGATTCGTGATGTAAGAGCTGATAAAGGGAAAGATCGAGAGCCCCTAGATTCTGGCGAAAGCTCAGAAATAGATATCCAGGAAGATATTGAACTGGCCCTCATACAGATGAAAGCTGAGACGCTAAACAAGATCAATGAAGCACTGAAACGTCTTGAGGAAGATTCGTACGGGAATTGTTTTGAATGCGGTGAAGAGATCAGTGAAGCGCGTCTACGGGCTTTATTGTTTGCAGTGCGGTGTAAGGATTGTGAAGAAGCACGGGAGCTAGCTGAGCGAAAAAAGCTGTTTGAGCGTTTAGATTCCAGTACGTCTATTTTTGATATTTCCAATTGATAAAAGTAGGAGCGTATCAAGCTTCGCTCCTACTTTCTTGCCTTGACCTCTAGTTCGGAGGTATTTCTAACAAGTCCTGCGCGTAACTAAAAGGTTGTTATATGTAACCGTAATCAGATTGTTTAGGTTCGTAATTTTTCAGGAAAGAATTGTTTTGAACTGAAATAATCTTTAGCTTCAGTATGATGATACAGGCTGTATATTCACCACGTTATTGTGCTGAGATTGGAACGCACATTTTTCAAACAATTAAATATCAAAAACTTGCCTTAGCTTTAACGCTCAGTAAGGAATGGTCATTCGTAGAACCAGAACCTGTTTTTTGGAAAGATCTTGCGCTTGTCCATACCGAGAATTACATAAGGAAGGTAAGGACTGGCATATTAAATGCTGACGAACTAGCCAACCTTGAATTACCTTGGTCCCCTGGTGTTGTTGAGAGTTTTAGGCTCATGAGCGGAGGCACATTACTAGCTGCACGTCACGCAAAAGAGTTTGGCCTAGGAGTAAATCTTGGTGGAGGATTTCATCATGCTTTTGCTAATCACGGAGAAGGATTCTGTCTTTTTAATGATATAGCGGTGGCTATCCGTGTTCTTCAAGAAGAGCGAGTATTTACTCGTGCGGCAGTGGTTGATTGCGATGTACATCATGGCAATGGGACTGCAATGATTTTTAATGGTGACAAGTCAGTCTTCACCTTATCCATTCATCAGCAACATAACTATCCGATGTTCAAACCTCGCAGTTCACTCGACATTGGACTGCCAGATGGCACAAATTCTTCTAACTACTTGACTGATCTAAGGCAAGCTATGGTGGCTGTAATCGCTTTCCAACCAGAGATAGTTTTTTATCTTGCTGGTGCCGATCCATACAAGGACGATCAGCTTGGTGGGCTCAATTTAACTATGGACGGACTTCGAGAACGAGATCGCATTGTTTTATCAAAGTGTAGAGAATCAAATATTCCTATAGTAACTACTCTTGCCGGCGGGTATGCCAAAGACATTGACGACACAGTAGCAATCCATCAGTCAACAGTTGAAGAGATAACTGCGCAACAAGCGATGTCGTAGTGATGTGATGGGTGCTCGCCTTAATCCTTATAACCAAGCTCATCAAGAATTAATTGCAGGTCTTCTGGTATAGGTGAGGAAAAAACTAAGTTTCGACCATCAGCTGGATGCTTAAAGGCTAGTCTCCAAGAATGTAGAAAAGGTCGTTCCAGTCGTTGTAATGGTTGTAGGTCTTTTGGCACACGCCGTCGCACACCCCCGTAAAGGGCATCACCTACAACAGGGTGTCCAATAGTACTTAGGTGTACACGAATTTGATGTGTGCGCCCGGTATGTATCGCCACGTGGACAAACGTTACGCCTGGAAGTTGACGAGCTTTTGTTATTCGTGTAACTGCCTCACGAGAACGTCGTGCTCTGGAAGACATTTTTTGTCGATGTACGGGGTCACGTCCAATGGCGGTATCAATACGTTTACCAGACTGCACAACGCCCCAAACGAGTGCGACGTATTCTTTTTCTACTTCACGATCATGGAATTGGCGAGCTAGCTCACGATGCGCTTCATCATTCTTTGCGACAACCATAACTCCAGATGTTCCACGATCTAGTCGATGGACAATACCTGGCCGAAGCTCTCCACCTATTCCACTCAGGTCTTCAAGATGGTGTAACAATGCATTTACAAGAGTCCCAGAGGCTTGTCCATTACCAGGGTGGACAACCATACCAGCAGGTTTGTTAAGTATTACCAGGTCGTCATCCCCATAAATGATTTTGATGGGAATGTCTTCAGCTTTAAGGTCTGTGGGTGTTGGGTTTGGGATACTAACGACGATGCACTCACCTGCACGTACAGGTAGATTTGGTCGAGGCACACGATTTTCTAGCTTTACGTGTCCATCAACAATTAATTTTCGAATTTTAGAGCGAGAATGAGTGCCAAGTACAGAAACAAGAAAGAGATCGAGCCGTTGTCCCTCAGAATCGTGCGGCACAATGAATTCTTGTTGCTCCACGGGTTGTTACGCTGCCGAATTTCGACCCGTTTGGAGAGATTCTTGAGTTCGCCCTTGTCGTGAAAGCCAGAACAACATTAAGAGACTTAATGGAGCAAGGATAATTGAGATTGCCTGAGAAGTAGAAAGAATATCAAATACCATGCCACGTGGATCGCCACGATAGAATTCAATTACATAACGAGATACTGCGTACAACAATATGTAAGCCCAAAAAGTACGTCCAGGGAATGGTCTTCGCTTATGCTCTGTCGTAAGCAAGAAAGTAAGGATAAGCAGTTCAGCGCTGGATTCGTACAGTTGACTCGGATGTAATGGGATACCTAGCGGTGTTCCTACGTTGCTTGCAGCCATTGGATTATTAAACGTAATTCCCCATGCTACGTCAGTTGGTTTGCCATAGCAGCAGCCAGCAGCAAGGCATCCCAAGCGTCCAATAACATGGCCGAGTGCAATACCAGGAGCAAAGACATCACATGTTCTCCAAAATGGCATGTGGTGCTTTGAGATGTACCAGAATGCAATAATTACTGCTAGGAATAAGCCCCCGTAAAAAACACCTCCTGCTCGAACCAGTGACAATAACTCGGTAGGGGATTCAATAAATCTATCGAATTCAACAATCAATAAAAGCAGTTTCGCACCTACTAGTGCACCAATAATTATATAAATACCAAGATCAAGCACACGATTTGCATTGAGTTCATTCACTGCAGCACGTGCCATGGCAAACCGAAGCCCAAGTATGTAGGATGCCGCCAGGAGGACACCATACGTGTAGATCGTAACTGGGCCTAAATTGAACAACTCAGGATGCACGGTATTTTCCAGTCCAAAAAAGGTCAACGATCATTATGATCACTCCGACTGTGATAGCTGTATCTGCCACATTAAATGCCCAGAAGTGCCATCCACGCCAGTATAAATCTATAAAATCCACGACTGCGCCTGTTGTAATACGGTCAATAAGATTACCTATTGCTCCACCCAATATGCAGGAAAGTCCTGTGCGGGCAATCCATTGAGACGAAGGCAATGTAACCATGTAGAAGGCAATAAAGAGAAGAGCAGTCGTTGCAGCAAGTGCCAGGAGAGTAGTTTTAAATGGAAATGACACACTGCTCAATAAGCCAAAGGCAGCACCTGTATTTTCGATATAAGTTAAATTGAAGCTTCCTGCAATAATTGCGACACTCTCGTACAACTCAAAATTTGTTCGGATTGCATATTTTGATACTTGGTCAAGTATCACAATAGGTAGCACTATGACGACAACTAGCCAGCGATGGTAGGGATTACGACGATCGTTATTGATTGCCAAGCTATCCTTTCATACAAACACATTGTTTTGTTTCTGTGGCACTGGTTACGGTTTTCATGAGTTTACAGTTTCTGTTAGCGCGTCAGCGCACCGTTCGCACAGACCTTCTTTGTTTGGGTCTGATGTTAGTGTGGGCACGTAACGCCAGCAGCGTTCACATTTCATACCTGTTGCTCTTTCAACTTGAATTTTAAGATCATCAGATTCGTTCTTAGAGTCTATGTTGAGAACAACCTCAGACACAATAAACAGCATTGGTAGTTGCTCGTAATGTTGCGCAAGTAGTTTTCCAAGGAGATTTTCTTGAGCTTTTATTTTTACAATAGCTCCGAGCGAGGTGCCAATTACTTTGTTTTTCCGTTGTTCTTCAAGTGCGATGTTTACTTCGTTTCGCACTTCCAGTAGCTGGTTCCAATTATTCAGTAGCTCGCTATCAATGAATGTGTCAACACTGGGAAACTTTTCAAGATGCACTGATGCGGAACGTTCTCCTGGTAAGTACTGCCACAATTGGTCTGCAGTAAACGGCAGGATAGGAGCCATTAAACGCGACAGGCCATCAACCATAAGATACATTGCTGTTTGCGCTGATCTTCTCCCGTGTGATTCAGATCCATATGTATATAAACGGTCCTTTGTAACATCTACATAGAATGCACTCAAATCTACTGTGGCCAGTGCATTGAGTGTTTTAAAAATAGTCGGAAAGTCGTATGTATCGTACGCTTTGATAATTCTTTGAGCCGATTCTCCAAACTTAGCAAGAGCAAATCGATCTAATTCTTCCATGTGATCAAGTGGGACACTGTCTTTAGTAGGGTCAAAGTCGTACAGATTAGCTGTTAGGATTCGGCAGGTATTTCGTAATTTACGGTAGGCTTCAACTACACGTGAAAGGATTTCCTGACCAACACGAACTTCCTCGCCAGTATCAACCATTGCAACCCAGAGGCGAAGGATTTCCGCGCCATTCTTGGCAATGATGTCTTGTGGGGCCACCGTATTTCCAATAGATTTTGACATTTTTCGCCCATCTTCATCGACGACAAAGCCATGCGTTAGTACTTCTCGAAATGGTGGTTGGCCGCGAGTTCCGAGACCAATTAGTAGCGAACTATGAAACCAGCCACGGTGTTGATCGCTACCCTCTAGGTACATATCGGCTGGCCAGCTAAGTTTTTGATCGTTGGTCAGGACAGATTCGTGGCTGGAACCAGAATCAAACCAAACATCAAGAATATTAGATTCACGTTTGAAGTTCCTCCCCCCACAATCTGGGCATGCGAGGTCTTTTGGTAGAAATTCTTCAAGAGGACGTTCGTACCAAGCATCAGCTCCATGTGATTCAAATACGATAGCAGCTTGCTCAGTGAGCGACTTTGTTAACAAGGATGTTTGGCAAGCATTACATGTAAAAGCTGGGATCGGGACTCCCCATGCCCGCTGGCGAGATATACACCAATCTGGGCGCAAAGAAATCATGTTGTATATACGATCTCGACCCCACGAAGGAAGCCAGTGGACCGAGTCAATTGCTTTAAGTGCGAGTCCACGCAGACCCTGTGCTTCCATAGAGATGAACCACTGTGATGTTGCCAACAAGATGACAGGTTCATGACAGCGCCAGCAATGTGGGTATGAATGTTCGTAATTCTCTTTATGCCATAGGTGGCCGCGGCTAACTAAAGCTTCCTCAATCTTTGAATTTGAAGCCCAGACGTTTTCTCCACCAAATAGTTCGACAGTATCAAGGAAGTGACCGTTTGGACCCACAGGTGCATAAATATCAAGTCCGTATTTAAGACCTGTCTTGTAGTCATCAACACCATGTCCAGGTGCTGTATGTACTGCACCAGTACCTTGCTCTAGTGTGACGTAATCACCATTTACTCCAAGTGATTCTCGCTTATATAGAGGGTGATGAAATAGCAGATGTTCCATTAAAGAGCCAGAGAATGTAACTATTGGATTACCGAATGGTCGCTGGACGGCTGTTGACACTCTCTCAGCCATTCCCTCAGCTACGATCACAGTTGTTTCGCCAACTCTGTAGGCTCCATAGGTGTAGGAAGGATGAAATGTGATAGCAAGGTTGGATGGGATGGTCCATGGAGTCGTAGTCCAGATGAGGACAGACAGTCTATGCCCAGACAGTTCTGGTATCTGGGAGCTAAGCTTTTCACTGCTCTCTGGTGAGAGAGGGAATTCTACGTAGATTGAAGGTGATACGTGTGTTTCGTATTCAACTTCAGCTTCAGCAAGTGCTGTTTGACAGTTCATACACCAGTGAACAGGTTTTTTACCTTTGTAAACCATCCCCTGTTCAACAAATCGTCCAAGAGCACGAGTTATGGCAGCCTGATATGAATAATCCATCGTCAGGTAGGGTTTGTCCCAAGAGCTTAGAATCCCAAGCCGCTTGAATTCAGCACGTTGAATTTCGACAAATTTTTCGGCATAACGACGGCATGCTCGCCTGAAGTCTGCTATGTCAAGTTCCCGTTTTTTTCCGCCGAGTTCCCGGTCGACATTAAGTTCAATGGGTAATCCATGACAGTCCCAACCTGCAACGTACGGAGCGTCAAAGCCAGCCATACTTCGACTCTTGACAACAAAGTCCTTTAGAATTTTATTTAAGGCATGACCAATATGGATTTTTCCATTTGCGTACGGTGGACCGTCATGAAGAACAAACTTTTTTTCACCCTGGCGTATTGCACGTAGTTGTTCGTACAAATTTATTTCTTCCCACCGACGGATCATTTCCGGCTCAGTTTTTTGTAGATTGGCTTTCATCGGAAAACCTGTGTGAGGCAGGTTGACCGTTTTTTTCCACTCAGGCATTACTAGTTCTTTCCTCGATGGGTAGTGCAGGGTCGCTATCGTGGTTCCACCACAGAAGTTTTGACCGGCTGCAACTTGAGCCTATCGCATTGTCTGATAGCGATGTCTAACAATTGTACTCCGGAGGCAGGCCTATAATAGAAGAATGGGTTCTTCCTATATGTTAATCAAGTGAATTTCAGCAAGATTATAAACATCGTAAATGATAAGGCACACAGCACAGTTATGAACACGCTAAATTCAGCAACATGGAGTAACCGCCTTGTTGGGAGTTCTTACGAGACAGGATTCTAATGACAGAGGTGCCAGTTAAAGGGGTTTTTTTTGATGTAGATTTCACGCTCATCTATCCAGGGTCAACATTCCAGGCTGAGGGTTATGTTCAATTTTGTACACGTCACGGTATCAAGGTTGATCGAGGTCTCTTTGATCGAGCGGTGATTGAGGCAGCACCAATACTTGATGGAAGTTCGTCGCTCGTGTACGACGAAGGTATGTTTACACGTTATACAACTGCCATTATCAAAACTATGGGTGGAACCGGTAAGTCTGTTAGCGCATGTGCACGTGAGATTTCAAAGACCTGGGCAGTAAATCGACATTTTCATTTGTATAAAGATGTCAGACCTATTCTTGGAACATTATCCAGGAAAGGCATTAAAGTTGGCCTTATTTCAAATTCTGACAGGTGCCTTCTTTCTTTCCAGAGCCATTTTGAACTTAGGGACCTCATTGCTGGGACAGTGTCATCAGCAGAACATGGTTACCTAAAGCCTCATCCGAGTATTTTTAGAGCTGCACTTCAGGCAGTTGGAGTAAAGCCAGAAGAGTCAATTATGGTTGGGGATAGTCTCACGCAAGATATTGAAGGTGCTCGGCGGGTTGGTATGGGTGGCGTCCTAGTACGGCGAACAATTAATCATAGCGTTACACCTGTTTTGCCAGAAAGTGTTTTAGTGATTCACACATTATCTGAGTTGGAGCAATTTATTTAAAGGATTGATAAACACTGAAGGTGAAAACACGTAAATTATTCACATTAACCTGGAGGCCAGTTCAATTGGCGTCCGGCGAGCAAGTGTAGATGAATGTGAAACACAGTTTGTCCGGCATTTTTGTTTGTATTGAATACGGTCCTGTAACCTTCTTCGTGAACCCCGTTGTCTTTTGCGAGACTTGCTGCCAGCCGTTGCATTGCGCCAATTAGAGCGTCGTTTTCTTGGCTGAGTTCGTTTAAAGTAGCCACGTGTTTTCTGGGCACGATAAGAACATGTAGTGGAGCCTGAGGATTTACATCTTGAAAAGCAACTAGGTTTTCGTCTTCGTACAGAATCCTGCTAGGAATTTGACCATCAATAATCTTGCAGAAAAGGCAATCATTCATGAGTTTTCTCAAGTGCTGAGCGAGTTTCAATTGTAACAGCCAGCAATTTTTAAAAGAAATTACTAAGCAACTACCGTTTTTGCAGTACAGCAGTTCTGGGGATGTCTTGTAAATCTTTTCGTATTTTCTCAATAGAAAAATATGGATATTGATCTACCAATTTGCAGACAAGATCATCCTGGCCCAATCCGAATTCAAAAATTAAGTGTCCATTTGGAACAAGAGTTTGACTGGCAGCTTCAATGACACCTTTAATGTCTCGTAAGCCATCCTTGCCACCAAACAGTGCAACATGGGGTTCGTACCCAGCGACTTGCCGTGGGAGTGCTGATTTAGCAATATCCATAACGTAAGGTGGATTTGCAACTATTACTTCAAAAGGGCCGTCGATGTCGTCGAGGTAAGAAGTAGCTTTAAAATCTATGCGTTTAAACACGTTGTGTTTCGTAGCATTTTTTCGACTAACATCAAGTGCGTCTTCTGAAATATCTGTTGCTGTAAGCTGAGCAAGAGGTCGTTCGTAGGCAATCGCAACAGCCAGGCAGCCACTTCCAGTGCCGATATCCGCAACCGATACGGATCGATTGGTTGGGATATTTGCAAGTGCTTCCTCGATAATTAGTTCGGATTCTGGTCTTGGGATCAAGACAGCTGACGATACTAAAAACTTTAGTTCCCAAAATTCTTTATAACCTACGATGTACGCTGTTGGCTCACGTTGTTCACGGCGAGCAATGTACTCAGAAAAACGTGGTTCAAGGGCGTGAGGGACTGTAGATGACCACTCAGCGATTAGTTGTGCATCGTCCCATCCAAGAATTGTTCTAGCGTACAGGCTGACGTCAATAGCAGCTTCATCAGCTGAGATTCCAGCTTCTTCAAGTTGTGCTTTTGCTTCAGCAAGTGATTGTTGCAACGTCAAGTGACTGTTGTCGCTTCCTTGAGTTTTTCAGCGTTGTAAAAGGCAATAACTTGGTCAAGGATTTCCCCAACATCACCTTCTAAAACGTCATGTAAGCGATGGGTTGTGCAATTGATCCGATGATCTGTAATTCGACTTTGTGGAAAGTTATAAGTTCTAATTTTTTCTGAACGTTCACCAGTGCCGACTTGGCCACGACGTTCTTTAGCGATAGCTTCATGCTGTTTTTGTGTTTCCATTTCATAGAGACGGGCTCGCAGTACTTTCATTGCCTTGGCACGATTTTTAATTTGTGATTTTTCATCCTGTTGCGACACAACTAGACCGGTGGGGATATGGGTAATACGAACAGCAGAGTAAGTTGTATTAACACTTTGGCCACCTGGGCCACTTGAACAGAAAGTGTCAATACGAAGCTCGCTATCGTTTATTGTAATGTCGACGTCTTCTGCTTCTGGAAGCACAGCAACAGTGGCTGTAGAAGTATGTATGCGACCGCTAGCTTCTGTTTCCGGGACACGCTGTACTCGATGTACACCACTTTCATATTTCAAGCGACTGTACACCCTTTGTCCGGTGATTGATGCCACAAGTTCTTTAAGGCCATTATTTCCACTTTCACTAGTTGAAAGGACCTCAAGTTTCCATCCATTCTTCTCTGCGTAACGGTTATACATTCGAAATAAATTTCCGGCAAAAAGCGCTGCTTCGTCACCACCAGTTCCAGCCCGAATTTCAAGAATGACATTTTTCTCGTCATTTCGATCTTTTGGAATGAGAAGAATTTTCAATTCTTGCAACAGTGATGCTTCTTTTTGTTCTAGGATTTTGAGTTCCTCATGTGCCAATTCACGGATGTCGGCTTCAGTTCCGTGGTCAAGTTCCTTGGTAAGTTCAATTTCTTTTTGAACAGTCTTGAAAGCCCTATACTTTTGAACAATAGGTTCTATTTCAGCCAGAGTTTTAAGCGTTTTTTGGTATTCAGAAGAAGTAGCCTGGATCTCGGCCGTTCCGAGTCTTGACATCAGCTCGTCGTATTGAACCTCAACGACATTTAGTTTATCGAACATAATTTCACTAGTTACTAGAGTGCTTACTTAAGGGTACTACGTTTCTATAGCAAGTCGTTGTCGCTGACCTATCCTCCAGAAACTGGAGGTAAGAATGCTACCTCATCCCCATCGTTGACCTCAGCGTGCATACGCGAATAGTTAGCATTGACTGCAACTGACACAGTCGTTTCATATTCAGCCATAGCCGGATGCTCGGTGACCAGTTGTTGCCATACAGTCTTCACTGTGGCGTTTTCTGGAATATCACGCACAAGCTTTTCAACGCCAGCTAAATCATGAAGACGAGCGAAAAGGAGTATGGTTACCTGCATGCAATACGATACGCAGATGATCGCGCTTCCTCGTCATCGGGATCAGCTGTGGCATTTTCAAGCCATATGTGGCCACCTTCGAAATGTTCTCGCTTCCAGATTGGTGCAATCTGTTTAACCCGTTCAATTGTGTATCGGCACGCTGCAAATGCATCAGCTCTGTGTGGTGATGTAGCAGCGATAACCACGCTTGTTTCTCCTAACTCAAGACGCCCAATCCTATGGTGAATCCCTATTTCAACTTTTGGCCACGCTGTATGTACCTCGTTACGGATACGCTGAAATATTTGTTCAGCTAAGGATTCATAGGCTTCATATTCTAGAAATAAGACAGTACGGCCCAGGTTAACGTTTCGTACAATGCCGCTAAACGATGCTACGGCTCCATAGTTGCCAATTGAGGCTGATACCTGGCTAATTAGTTCATCAAGGCTTAGGGGTTCACGAGTAATTAAGACTAGTGGTGCATCCACGGGTTCAGTATACGGTGCAGATTCATCACTCTTAGACATCATCATTTATAAAATTTCCAAAAGTGGTCCATTGGACCATAACCCTGTCCAACTGGTATGCCAGCTTGCACAGCTCCAGCGATGTACTTCTGCACCAGTGGGATAGCATCGTTGAGTGATCGTCCGAGCGCAAGATTTGCTGCCAGTGCCGCTGCAAATGTGCAGCCTGTGCCATGAATAGAACGACCTTTTACTCGGTTTATAGTAAATTCAGAAAATTTGAGGCCGTCGTAGACAACATCTACTATCTTTGAAGATGAGAGATGTCCACCTTTGATTACCACTGCCGCTGGGCCGAGGCTACAAATACGGCGCGTTGCTTCTAGGTGGTCATCGTGGCTTTGTATGGTCATTTGAGCAAGCATCTCAGCTTCAGGAATATTTGGCGTTATAACAAAAGCATGTGGAAGCAGTAGTGCTCTTATCGCTGTTACAGCGTCATTGTCTACTAGACGATCGCCACTTTTCGCAAACATGACAGGATCAACGACCAAATAAGGCAGTTGTAACTTTTTAATGATAGAGGCAACAGTAGTTACGATAGCGGCCGTTGGGAGCATGCCAGTTTTAACAGCATGCACATCCATATCTTCAGTAATGGCATTAATTTGAGCTTCAATAAGCTCAGGAGTCACAGCGTCAAAATCATGGACACGCTGTGTATTTTGTGCCGTAACTGCTGTAATTGCAGAGACTCCGTACACGCCGTGGGAGGCGAAGGTCTTTAAATCCGCCTGAATACCAGCCCCTCCGCTTGGGTCACTTCCAGCAATACTAAGTGCTATACGCATAGTTGATAGCTTTACTAGCTGATCAAATTATACTTACCGTATGACTGCTGAGTTCTTCGACAGCGTACTTTCTTTAATTATCCGTACCTCAACTGATCTTCCTCCTGATGTTAGGGCTGCAATGAAAGTAGCGATGGAGCAGGAACAAGGAGGCACTCAGTCTGCGCAGGCTCTTACGATCATTGGTCAAAACATTGATCAAGCTGCCGATAATGAGGGTGCTATTTGCCAGGATACCGGAATGCCTACTTTTGAGGTAAAGACACCGGTTGGTTTGAACCAGATTGTTTTGAAGCAACTTATCAAGGATGCGATCGTTGAAGCAACCACTCGTGGGAAGCTTCGTTCAAATTCTGTCGATTCAATTAGTGGAGAAAATTCTGGTACTAACCTTGGACCTGGCACACCTATTATTCACTTTGACCAGTGGGAAAACGAGGACGAGATTGAAGTAAAACTTATCCTCAAGGGTGGCGGCTGCGAAAACGTGAACGCACAATACGCTCTGCCAATTGAGTTGCCACATCTTGGTCGTGCTGATCGAACATTAGAAGGTGTTCGCAAGTGCATTCTCCATGCGGTTTGGAAAGCCCAGGGTAAAGGCTGTGGCCCAGGGGCTGTTGGTGTTTGTATCGGAGGCGATCGAACATCTGGCTATACGCATGCAAAGGAACAACTGTTTCGTACTTTGGATGACATTAATCCAGATTCCCGTCTTGCTGAAATCGAAGCTTCGATCATGGGTGAGGTCAATAATCTCAATATTGGGACGATGGGTTTTGGTGGCCGCGTATCGTTAATCGGTTGCAAAATCGGAGCTCTCAATCGACTGCCTGCGAGCTTCTTTGTGTCAGTTGCATATGACTGTTGGGCTTTTCGAAGACTAGGCGTGGTGATCGATGCAAAGACTGGAGCAATCAAAAAATGGTTGTACCGGGATCCACTTGTTCCAGTGGTTGCAATGGCCGATCAAGCTGGGTTTCAGCGTACGGGCAGAGAGGTTTTATTGCGAACTCCATTGACGAAAGAGCAGGTCCTTGATCTTAAAGTAGGCGATGTTGTCCTGGTATCTGGGCGTGTTTATACCGGGCGAGATGCGGTGCATGCACATTTAATGAATAACGATGCTCCGGTTGATCTCGGAGGCTCGGTCATATATCACTGTGGGCCAGTTGTTATGAAAGAAGGGGATGGTTGGAAGATTACTGCTGCGGGACCAACAACGAGCATTCGCGAAGAACCTTACCAGGCAGAGATTATTCGTAAATTTGGTGTTCGAGCTGTTATTGGAAAGGGTGGCATGGGAGGACAAACACTATCTGGGTTGCAAGAATCCGGAGCCGTGTACTTGAATGCCATAGGTGGTGCAGCTCAGTTTTATGCAAGGACGATTGAAAGAGTGGAAGGTGTTTCATTGATGGAATTTGGGACACCTGAGGCTATGTGGCATCTTACTGTGAAAGATTTTCCTGCCATTGTTACGATGGATGCTCATGGTAATAGTCTTCACAAAGATATTGAGCAGACATCTGCGAAAGAACTCGCTGCAATGGGTAGTTAGCGCTTTTTGATTTCAGGTAATACCGGGCGAACATATTTTCTTTCTATTGCTAGTAGATCCAAGTCCATTGATGCTAAATCATCAATTGCTAAGAGAGGGAAGACGCTAGGAATTTCAACTGCTAACACTTTTACGTAACCTCCACATTCCCCGCACATCTGTAAGCGGCGTCCAGGTTGCTCAGGGTCCGGCGCTGCCGTAATAAAATTCTCCCCATCGTTATTGCAGTACAGGCACCGGTAGCTTGATAGCTTCCAGCTCGTGGCGCAAAAGGAACACCTTAGGAAGTGATCTCCCATAACCTCAACTATTGCTGGCCATGACGCACAGATAGGACAAAATCCAAGGTCCCACTTGTTTAGCGCATCATTGATGTTTGTACTGTAGTCTGAGATGTTGCTAATTGTTTTTAGACATAAAAGGTATGCGAAGGGTGTAAGTGCAAGTTCTGCAAGTAGCCAGAGAATATCTGGAGCAAGCGCATGATACATTGCTAGTTGCTTGATTCGATGCTGGTCCCGTCTCAAACAAGCCAACAATAGTTCTTTGCTTTGCAATTGTCCGGTATCCAGTGTCTTGGATATTGCCAGAGCGGCATTCCTACTAGCCGCGCCGTCTGCGAGATCATCACAGAAGGCACGAAGTCCTTGTTGCAAGATTTGTTCAGGTATTGGTATTGGTTCGCCGTGAAAGATAGGTATGCCATTTTTGAGTTTAGTCGCGAGGTAGCGTGGGGGTAGCGATAAACTTGGCAGCCCGCTTTGGATAATTTCCTCAAGTAAATTGATTTCTCGTCCCAACAGTTTTTCTTGGAGTGCTAATGCTGTATCAAGAGTAGGCTGCTCAGTTACTAACTTCTTAAGACGGTTCCCAACTAGGATCCGAAGCTCTTTACCGTTGGGGGCATTTGGATCAGGTGAGACTATTGGCATCTAAATTTCTTCTAAGTTTATGGCATGCAAGGGAATCTGCTCATTATATTGCTGTCTTTCTAGGGAAAGCTTTTGTTGCTGAGTTTTCATGAGCAGACTATAATTTCTTTAGTTAGGAGAATAAATAGAATGGTTCAAGTTTCTCAAACAGCTGCTTCAAAAATAAGTGAACTACTAGCAGAAGAGGGTAAAGCGGGTAG
>DDZV01000012.1:0-31663 GCA_002346475.1 Acidobacteria bacterium UBA2999
CTTTTGCTCCAAGCTTCGCTGGAACCCCGACAAAAAGATCTTGGATACCATATTCACCTTGTAGATAAACTGAACAGGGCAAGATTTTTTTCTTGTCTTTAAGTATTGCTTCTACCATCTCTGTTGCAGCAGAACCTGGTGCGTACCAAGCACTTGTTCCAACAAGTTTCGTGATCTCTGCACCACCATTTGCTGTACGTTTTGAGATTGCCTCAATCTGATCTTTCGATAACAACTCAGTAATTGGAATGCCAGCAACAGTAGAGTACCGAGGTAAAGGCACCATCGTGTCGCCATGTCCTCCGAGTACAAAAGCATGGACATTTTCAACTGAAACGTTAAGCTCCATTGCAATAAAGGTCCGCATCCGAGCAGAATCAAGAACTCCTGCCATACCAATAATACGTTCCCGGGGAAACTTCGAAAGTTTCAATAGAGCTTGCGCCATCGCGTCTAACGGATTGGCTACTGGGATAACAATAGCATTTGGGCAGTGCTTGACTAGGTTCGGTGCAATGCTCTCCATAATTGCAAAATTGTCACGAACTAAGTCGTCTCGACTCATTCCTGGCTTGCGTGGTTTGCCAGAGGTAATGACAACAATGTCAGCTCCTGAAGCTTCTGCCCAGTCACCGCCACCGATTACTCGAGCATCTGATTTTTCGATCGGACAAGCCTCGTACATATCCAAAGCCATCCCAGCCGCCTTTTGTTCAGCGATGTCGATAATAACTACATCTGCAAGTTCTTTTGCTGCTATGGCATGTGCCACAGTGGCACCGACATTGCCAGCACCCCCTACTACTGCTACTTTCCGATTCATTAGCGCCTCACGTTAGTTTGACTAGACCACTTAGGGGACGTGCCCCCTATACTGGAACTAGCTATTCACAGTTTCTGTGGAAAAGCCTGTTGAAAACTCTTGAAACAAGTAACAATTTACATCGTATTACGAAAATTTTAGCAGTTTGCACCATCGTAGTGCGATAAGCATTTAAACCAAGTGATCTTGTCAGCGCAGACACGCATAAAATATATCTGATATGAAGATTGTTATTGCAGACAAATTGCCAGCATCGGCTATAGCCTTACTGCGCAATGAGGGCTGGACAGTTAAAGCCGAACCAGCTCGATCAACTGACCAATTAATAGCAGATCTCTCTGACGCTGACGCATTGATCATTCGAAGTGCCACTCAAGTAACTTCCAGCCTAATTGAAGCAGCGCCAAAACTTCGTGCAATCGCACGTGCTGGAACAGGCGTTGATAACGTTGACGTGGGCACTGCTAGCGAAAAAGGCATCGTTGTAATGAATGCGCCTGGCGCGAACAGCATCAGTGTCGCTGAACTAGCCATAGCTCTTTTGCTCGGACTAGCTCGCCGTATCCCTGCCGCAGATGCAAGCATGAAACAAGGCAAGTGGAATAAGCGTATGTTTATGGGAGAAGAACTTCGAGACAAAACTCTCGGATTAGCTGGTCTCGGCCGCATCGGTCAAGAAGTCTGCCGTCGTGCGCGAGCGTTGGAAATGCGCGTTATAGCGCATGACCCCTTTATCGCAAAGCCGGTGGCTGATGATCTGGGTGCTGAACTTGTAACACTTGACGATCTATTCGCTAGATCTGATTATCTCTCACTACATATCCCCTCCACTGATAAAACACGTCACATAGTCAATGCTAAGCGGTTATCTCAAGCTAAGAAAGGAATCCGCATTGTCAATACAGCAAGAGGAGATTTGATTGACGAAGTTGCCTTAACTGAAGCCATCCAAACAGGGCATGTCGGTGGCGCAGCACTTGATGTATTTGCTGTTGAGCCTCCAGCCAACAAGCAGTTGCAAACCTTTGAAAACGTAATAGCAACACCACACATTGCCGCATCGACACGGGAAGCACAAGAGAACGTTGGACTAGAAACTGTAGCAACACTACGAGATTTCTTGCGCGATGGCATCATCCGTAATGCTGTCAATTCTCCCTCTGTGTCTGCAGAGGAATTTTCTCGATTACAGCCTTTCATCGCTCTTGCTGAACGACTTGGAGCTTTCCTTGCACAGATGACATCAGCACGCATTGAAGCAGTCGGTATCAGGTACTACGGCAACCTCGCAGATACAAAAACAGACCTGATTGGAAACGCCGTTTTGGTGGGCCTCTTTAAGCCTATCCTCTCAACGGTAAGCTCTGTGAATGCTCGTACTGTGGCAGAAAATCGTGGGATCGAAATAATTGAATCCCAGAGTTCTCGTCAACGAAATTTTACTCGTCTTCTTTCAGTCAAGTTACATACGAGCGAGGATGAACGCTGGGTAGAGGGTGCCCTATTTGACAGCTCCGTGCCACGCCTAGTGCTTGTAAATGGCGCGGCTGTCGAAGCACCTCTTGATGGAGCAATGATTGTCCTGAGCAACACGGATCAACCCGGAGTTATTGGCGATGTCGGTACTATATTAGGAAAACACGGTGTCAATATTGCTACTTTTGCTCTTGGTCGCAACAAAGATCAAGCGGTAGGAGTTGTAAATATTGATGAGGGACAAACACCCTCCGAAGAAGCAATCTCTGAGATTCAAAACCTCGCAGCTGTAAAAGAGGTCCGCCTCGTCAGGGTTTAAGATTTAGACGAAGGGTCGTGCCATTATCGGCACGATACAATTCAACACCCCCTGCATTAACCAAAGAAACACTGTAGTCCTCACCAAGAACATCCCCTTTTTTAAGAAGGAATAGCTGATTTGACATCGTAATGATGGCCGTATGAATAGCACCATCACTGGTAGATGCTTCTGCAATACCAATAAGCTTGATCTCTGCACCCTCACGAGATGTTTCTACAAACTGGTCCACGGAGGAACCTGCTTCTCCATAGGACTGAGATGCTAAATCTTCATCTGCCAACGAAAATTGAAAAGGATTTCGAACTGGAGGTGCGTACTCAGTAGGAACTTGAAACTGAGCGCCAAGAAGATCGTTCTGAAAAGGAACTTGTGTAGAGGAATCGTTTATCTTTAAAGATTCCACCGAATTCTCTTCCATCGTTGTGGCACGATCTACCACTGGATTGATCGAGGTTATCCACATTGCAAATAACCCAGCCCCAGAAATTAATACGGTAGATTTCAAATACATCATAAAGATTTACAGCTACTATGATGACGTCAACGCTCTAGATTATCGTCAGCGTTATTTGTAACAAAACAACGATCGAACTTCGCTGTGATATGATTTATTGTGCATCCCGTAAAGTTCCGAGATCCATTCGATCCAACCTCACAGCCACTATACACTGTCGTCTTAATACCTGCGCGTTTTCATTCAACACGGCTTCCAGGGAAGCCGCTCGCAGACATCGCAGGAAGCCCCATGATAGAGCATGTTTACCGTCATGCAGCAACAGCTAACGGTGTCGATGCAGTGGCAGTGGCCACGGATGACAAGCGTATCGTGGCAGCCGTCGCTGCATTTGGAGGTGTGGCAAGACTGACAAAAACCTCGCATCAATCAGGAACAGATCGTATAGCCGAATTAGCTGCAGAAATTCCTTGTGAAATTGTCATAAATTTACAAGCTGACGAGCCAACCACAGAGCCTGAAACTATCTCTAATCTCGCACAGGAAATTTCAAAAGACCCTGCAATTAAAATGGCAACAGTGCGTCGTCCAATTACAGACCAATCAGATTATGCCAACCCCAATGTAGTTAAAGTGGTAATCAACTGTAATGGTGACGCTCTCTATTTTTCACGTTCGCCAATTCCCTTTGCTAGTAACGCAGCCCACTCTGCAACTGTTTTTCAGCATATTGGGTTATATGCCTACCGGCGTTCGTTTTTACTGAACTACGCTAACCTAAAGCCCTCCCCTCTCGAACTAGCTGAGTCACTGGAACAACTTAGAGCCCTGGAAAATGGGGTGCGGATTAAAACTATTGAAACTAGCGCTGAATCAATTGGCGTTGATACTCCAGAGAGCCTAGAACAGGCTCGCCAAATACTCTCCCTGAACAGCAGAGTTAAAACATGACAACGGATAAGCCTGGCACACGGCCCGTCAAATACATTTTTGTCACTGGTGGTGTCGTGTCCTCACTTGGTAAAGGCTTGGCGGCTGCTTCTATTGGACGTTTGCTAGAAGATCATGGCTACACAGTGGCACTTCAAAAATTTGATCCTTACATCAATATAGATCCGGGAACTATGAGTCCCTATCAACACGGGGAAGTCTATGTGACAGATGATGGCGCAGAAACTGACCTCGACTTAGGTCATTATGAACGTTTCACGAATATGGTGGCTTCTCAGCATAGCAATTGGACAACGGGTCAAATCTATCTTTCAGTAATTCAGAAAGAACGACATGGCGACTATCTTGGAAGGACTGTTCAAGTTATCCCACATATTACCAACGAGATTAAAGACAGCATTCGTCTGGCAGCAAAAGATATCGATATCATGATTGTTGAAATTGGCGGTACTGTTGGAGACATTGAGAGTTCCCCATTTCTTGAAGCAATTCGCCAATTTAGACTTGATGTAGGCCGAGAGAACACTTTATATATTCACTTGACGCTTGTGCCTTATATCGGAACAGCCGGTGAACTAAAAACTAAGCCAACTCAGCATAGTGTTCGTGAACTGCGCACAATCGGTATTCAACCAGATATCTTGCTCTGCCGAACTGATCGGTTTCTTGACTCAGATATCAAACAAAAAATTGCTCTCTTTTGCGACGTTAACGAAGAGGCTGTTATTACTGCGAAAGACGTAGAAACAATCTATGAAGTGCCCCTTGTTCTAGCAGCAGAAGGAATCGACCCGATTCTATTGAAATTACTAGACCTCCCGCCCACCAAGGCTAATACTGAAGCCTGGGAAGACTTAGTAAAACGTATCAAACACCCAAAAGAAGAACTCACAATACATGTTGTTGGAAAATACACAGGTTATGAGGATTCCTACAAAAGCTTAAACGAAGCAATCTATCACGGGGGGTTTGCGAACGACATCAAGATCAACCTTAACTGGGTTGATGCAGAAGCTCTAGAAAACGAGGAAGAAACATCTTTATTGGCTGAAGCCCATGGCATTCTTGTCCCAGGTGGATTTGGAACTCGTGGTACTCGTGGAATGATGAAAGCAGCAAAGTATGCACGAACTCAAGGCATTCCGTACTTTGGTATCTGCTATGGATTTCAGTGGGCAGCTGTGGAATTTGCTAAAAATGTCTGCGGCCTTGAAGATGCAGACTCCACTGAATGTAACGAAGATGCTACTCATAAGATAATTTACAAACTTAGAGACCTCCTTGGTGTCGACGATCTAGGTGGCACTATGCGACTGGGACAATATCCTTGCTCTTTAGTTCCTGGATCTATGGCTGCACGCATCTACGGCACATCGATGATTCACGAGCGACACCGTCATAGATACGAATTTAATTGCCTCCATGAAAAGACCTTACAAGCTAAGGGGTTTCAGATTTCTGGGCGCTCTCCAGATGGAAAATTTGTAGAAATTTGCGAAATTCCAGACCATCCTTGGTATCTCGCAGTCCAATTCCATCCAGAGTTTCAATCAAAACCTCTTAAACCTCACCCTCTCTTCTCTAGTTTTGTTCAGGCTAGTCTTCAGCATAAGACTGGGCAACTAATAATAAATACGGCTGAAGCTAGCTAAACAAGAACCTAGTAGCCACTCTAAGAACACCAAGTGGCCTGTCATCCTAATCAGCGTTACTATAATGGCACTCGTGCATCAGATTAGGATTGGCTCATTATCAATTGGCGGCAATAGCCCTCTTGTTTTTATTGCAGGCCCGTGTGTTATAGAAAGCTCGGTCCATGCAGTTGACATGGCTCTCAAAATTGCTGAGATTGCTTCGAGAACAAACGCTGCAATTATCTTCAAGGCCTCTTACGACAAGGCAAACAGAACTTCGATAGACTCATTCCGTGGGCCAGGACTTGAATCAGGTCTTCAAACTCTTGCTGAGATTAAATCTCAAACTGAACTGCCGCTATTAACAGACATTCACGAACCAAGCCATGCGAGTCTTGTCGCTGAGGTTGTAGACGTTATTCAAATCCCTGCATTTCTTTCACGCCAAACTGACCTTTTACTGGCGGCTGCGAAAACAGGCAAACCTGTAAATGTAAAGAAAGGTCAATTCCTTTCACCAAAAGACATGCGTCATGTTATAGACAAAGTGCTATCAACTGGAAACAACGACGTCCTTATAACAGAACGTGGAACAAGTTTCGGATACAACAATCTAGTTGTAGATGTTCGAGCATTTCCGATGCTTCGTGAATTGGGTTGTCCGGTAATATTTGACGTGACACATAGCCTACAACTCCCAGGCGCCGGCGACGGAATAACAACAGGCCTCTCAAATTACATTGATCCGCTTTCAGCAGCTGGTGTGGCAGCAGGTATAGATGGCCTCTTTTTAGAAGTACATGATGATCCTAAGAAGGCCAAAAGTGATGGTGGAAACTCCCTGCGTCTCGATTCGCTAGAACCTCTAATTCAAAAACTCTTGCAAGTCGATAGCGTCGTCCGTAACAATCCTAACCCTTTGTCCAAGCAGGAATGAGCGTGACATCAACATCGCCTGATCGCAAACTTGCCAAGAAGGTTCTTCAAACAGAGGCTGCAGCAATTCTCGAACTTGTGGAACGTATTGACGACCAGTTCGACAAGGCTATTCGCCTATTAATGAACTGCCGTGGCCGAGTTATTGTTACAGGAATGGGAAAATCTGGCATCATCTGTCGGAAAATTGCAGCTACCTTGTCGAGCACTGGTACGCCTGCATTCTTTCTTCATCCCGCAGAAGCAATTCACGGAGACCTTGGGGTAATTCAATCAACAGATGTTGTTATTGCACTGTCTTATAGCGGTGAAACAGAGGAAATACTTCGACTACTTGAAACAATCAAGCGCCTCGGTGCAAGCTTAATCGCCCTCACAGGAGAACCTAATTCGACACTTGGAAAATCTTCTACGGTCACACTTAATTGCCACGTCTCAGAAGAAGCTTGTCCATTAAATCTTGTTCCAACTGCAAGTACTACGGCAGCCCTTGCTCTTGGTGATGGGCTAGCTATGGCACTGCTAGTGACAAAGGGCTTTCGTCAAGAAGACTTTGCAAATCTTCACCCGGGTGGAAACCTCGGCAAACAATTAATGCGCGTTGAACAACTCATGAAACGTGGTCCTGATATACCAAAAGTTTACGCTGACACACCTGTGTCGGAAGTTGTAAGTGAAATATCAAAAAAAGGTCTTGGGATGACCTGTGTCATTGATAATGAAGATAAGTTGCTTGGAATAATAACGGATGGTGACCTGCGCCGACACATGACAACATCAAAAAACATACTATCGCTTACCGCTAGCAAGATCATGACCACTAAACCACTAACTGTGAATCCTGAGGGACTTGCTGTTGAAGCGTTGCAAGTCATGGAAAAACAAAAAATTACCGCCCTGGTGGTAATAAGATCTGGAACTTATATGGAGGGTGTCATCCATATCCATGACCTCTGGCGAACGGAAATGTTTTAATGTTTTTCTTCATACTCGTCTGATATGCCTTCTGCTTACCACGTCAAAGTCCTGACCTGTATTATTGTCACCTCGGAGTGACACAGTTTTTACATTCTAAATAATGACAACAGACCTATATCTCCTGGCCATCTTCATTGCTCTACTCATAGGTATACTTATTGGCAAGGGTTGGGAACGCTACAAGCTTCGGGACGGAAGCTGGACTGATCGTCGACGCCTTAATGAAACACCACACTATTTACTTGGCTTGGTTTTCCTAGTTGACAATCAGATCGATCAAGCTATCGAAGAACTAACAAAAGCCAGAAAGATTCATCCAGATGCATTTGATATCCAAATAGTCCTTGGAAATCTGCTTAGAGAAAAGGGGCAGGTTGGAAAGGCAATTCATCTCCATGAAGCATTATTGCAACGGCCAAAAATAACAACACCGGAACACGCATGCGTGCTTTTATGTTTGGGGCTTGATTTTCGTCATGGGGGTTTCGTAGATCGCGCCTCTGAGACTTTTCAAGAAGTTGTCAAGCTGGATCCGAAGAATCGATACGCGTTGTTACATTTACAGAAGCTACACGAAGAACAACACCAATGGGGCGAGGCGATTAATACTCGCAAGAAAATTTCAGAAATAGAAACTGGTCAGAGTTCAGAAGACAATAGAATTCTTGCATTCCTGCAAAATGAAATTGGATCAAGTCAAGCAAAGGCCGGAGAGTTAATTCCAGCTGCTAACTCATTCGAATCAGCGATTGATGTAAATATTGCTACAACGCCAGCCTATTTAAACCTTGGAGATGTTCGAAAAAAGCAAAATCGATTAGGGGATGCTGTTGCCGTTTGGGAACGTCTTATTGCCACATCTCCAGAACGTGCCTACCTTGCGTTCGATCGTCTAGTAAGTGCATATAAAACTCTTGGAACAGAAAATAAATTTATTGATCTTTGCAATAGACTTATCGATGCAAATCCCCAAGATTGGCGTGCACGTCTATCATTGGCTAGATACTTTTCAGCTGGTGGCCACCCTCAACGGGCTTTTGATCTTCTTTTAGAAGCACTGCCCCACAATCCACATGGATTAGTACTGCACCGAGATATTTGGCAGTTACTTCTAGAGCTAGGCCTTGAAGCAACTCTTGTTAAAAAATATCTAGAGTCATCTCAAGAATTTCTTTTTTATCTTGACCCACATGTCTGCGTGCGCTGTCACTATCGAAGCACTGAATTGCTATGGCAATGTCCACAGTGTCACGAGTGGGGCACTTTTGTTGAAGAGCGTCTTTCCCCAGGAAAAGATCCTGAGATCTCTAATGAAACTGTCAACGACCCCGAGAAACCAACTAAGGACTCAGTCGTTATTTAATTGCGTGCAAGACTTTGATAGACAGCCAGGACCTGCGTATTCGTATCCTGAAACAAGCCATCAGTACGTATAACAAAGTCTGCCTGGCGAATCTTTTGATCAGTTGATAGTTGTGCGGCTAATCGTTGACGAGCGTCAGTAGCAGTCATACCAGCTCTTTCAACTATTCGCTTTACTTGTTCTTCGAATGAACATGCAGTAACAATCACTACATCAAATTGATCTTGCGTTCCAGTCTCGTACAATAATGGCACACTGGCCAGTGCAAAATCGTTGCTCGTATCTAATGTATCAAACCAGCTATTAATCGTATTTAAGATGCTCGGATGAACAAGGCTTTCAAGAAGCTGACGTTTCTCTGGTTCTGAAAAAACAATTTTTCCTAGTTTTTGACGATTAAGTTGTCCTGAAGAATCCAATACTTGAGATCCAAAAGAACGAACAATCTCTTCAAGAACAGGCGTGCCTGGCTCCACAACTTCACGAGCGACCTTGTCTGCATCTACGGTAGGTACGCCATGTTCCTCAAAACGAGATAAGACGTAACTTTTTCCTGTCGCAATGCCACCTGTGAGAGCTACTCGTTTTGTTGGCTCTGAACTAACCACCTCAGTCATCTATTCGCCTAGATAATTTTTTAGGTTATATCGCTGACATGTATTTGAGCTGCATTCAGTGTATTGCGCATTAGCATGGCAATTGTTAATGGACCAACTCCACCTGGAACTGGTGTCATCGCTCCAGCAATATCTATGACTCTAGGATGTACATCTCCAACCAGCACTGACCCTTTCTGACGGAAAAGAGCTAATCGAGGATGGTCTTCGCCAAGCAGGCCTGCTGCAGTCGCAGGGTCCGTAACTCTATTCATACCAACATCAATCACTGTTGCTCCTGGTTTAATAAAGTCTGTCGTGACAAATCCTGGGCGCCCAATTGCTGCAACCAAAATATCTCCCTGCCTACACACCTCAGATAATCCAACTGTCTTTGAATGGCACACTGTGACAGTAGCGTTGCGGTGTAAAAGAAGAGTTGCCATTGGCTTCCCAACAATATCGCTACGTCCAATAATTACTGCACGCTGACCCTCAATAGGAATTTCCTCTCGTAAAAGCAACTCGATGATCCCTGCTGGTGTGCATGCCACAAAAGACGGCCGTTTCTGCACCAAAAGACCAACATTCGTTGGAGAAAATCCATCGACGTCTTTTGAAGGCATTATTTTGTCGAATACAGCCTGCGCTGCTTCTGGCCCCATCGCTTTAGGTAGTGGGGATTGAACCAAAATTCCGTCATGCACAGAACTTTGATTTAACCTTTCGACAACAGATAACACCTCTTTGAGTGTTGTCGAGCTTTGTAAACGCTCTAGATCTGCTCGGAAGCCAACACCAGCAGCAACCTTCAACTTGTTTCGAACATATACCTCAGAGGCCGGATCATCTCCAACAAGGACTATCCCCAGACAGGGTTGCCGTCCATATTGATTCGAAAAAGCAGAAATTTCTGGCTTAATTTCTTCTTGAATTAAACGGCCCAGCGAAAGACCATCCAGTATTCTTGCGCTCATCGTCTAAGAAATCCCTCCAGACTTCTCATTCTACAGGCCCTGACGTTGACTTTTTCCCTCACTTCATTGATTCTCAATAAAATTATCAATCTGCCATTTCTATTGCATGCTGGTCCACTGAGGAGACGCTTAACTCATGCCGATTCGCTACTTGATTTACGCCAGCCTTTCCCTTTGTCTTTTAACTGCAGCAATGACGGGGGCAACCTCAGCCTCAGGGGCCGCACCAGAAGTGCACAAGCCTGTATCGATTGCGGAGCCTGACCCGACGCCACCACGCCTATTGCGCGGCGGCATGGCGAAATCACTAGGTTTTCAGGCGACAAGCAACCTACAGGCAGATCAGCGGGCGCCGATTGATCTTATGGGAAAGGCCGACACCGCGTTTGGCGTTGTCAATAACTTAATTGGTGCAGTGTTGTTCTTCGACCTTGCCTTCTGGATTGACACAGTCCAATTACCATTCATCGTGATCTGGCTGATTGTGGCCGCCATATTTCTGACGGTACGAATGAGATTCATCAACCTGCTTGGTTTCTGGCACGCTTTACGTGTCGTTGCCGGAAGGTACACTGACCCAAACGAGCCCGGAGACGTCTCTCACTTTCAAGCACTGACAACCGCTCTCTCCGCCACCGTCGGACTAGGTAATATAGCTGGCGTCGCTATCGCGATTACCCTCGGAGGTCCAGGTGCCACCTTCTGGATGATAGTCGCTGGACTTATTGGTATGACTGCGAAGTTCACAGAGTGCACCCTCGGACAGATGTATCGCACAATTGGATCCGACGGCCGCGTGCTCGGCGGCCCAATTCGCTATCTGTCTCAAGGACTGTCTGAGCGCGGCATGCCCGGTACGGGACGATTCCTGGCCGTAGCGTTCGCCGTGCTCTGTATAGGTGGCTCCTTCGGCGGCGGCAATAGCTTCCAGGTCAATCAGTCAATGAATGCCATACAAGAAACAGTGCCCTGGTTGGCTGATGCTCCATGGGCTTACGGCCTACTCATGACCACTCTGGTTGGCATAGTGATAATTGGCGGTATCAAACGCATAGCAAATGTAACAGCTCGGCTCATCCCATTTATGTCAGCTATTTATATTGCTGCCTCGTTAGTTGTCATCATTACGAACCTATCGGTTGTGCCTGAGGCATTAGTCGCAATCTTCGCGCAGGCCTTTTCTCCAGAAGCTGCCTACGGTGGATTTATCGGTGTCCTAGTCACAGGTTTCCAGCGAGCTGCGTTTTCTAATGAAGCTGGCATTGGCTCGGCTTCGATCGCTCATTCTGCAGCTCGGACGAAACACCCAGTCAGAGAAGGCTTTGTCGCGCTACTTGAGCCCTTTATCGACACTGTAGTGATATGCACGATGACAGCCCTGGTGATAATCATCACCGGCGCCTATAACAACCCCGACTACGCTCAGCTGATAACGAATGCTCAAGGAGCAGCCTTAACATCTCGTGCCTTCAGCGAATATAGCACTTGGTTCCCGTACGTACTGTCTCTCGCCGTGCTCTTATTCGCCCTATCAACCATGATCTCGTGGTCGTATTACGGAGAGCGCTGCTCGGTCTGGTTGTTTGGGCCTGCAGCGTCAAAATACTATAAAGTCGCCTTCCTCTTCTTCGCATTCCTAGGCTCGATTGTTACAGCCACAAACGTACTGGACTTTGGGGATCTGATGTTGCTGGGGATGGCACTTCCAAACCTAGTGGGGATCTATCTCTTGCAAGGGAAGGTACGGACCGCCCTTGACAACTACTGGCAGCAGCTTCGCGCTGGCGAATACCAGGTGTTCAAATAGTTGACTTGGAAAAAGACGTCTGAAGATATCTCTGCAACTACGTGGTATCCCACGAAGAATTACATTAAGAATAGTCGTCTAAAAGCATTCATCGATCGCCATCACCTTCTTAGTTACGAAGACCTCCTTCAAAAGTCTACGACGAATCTCGAATGGTTTTGGACTGCGATTTTCAAAGAGCTTGATATTCAGTTCTACGAACCTTACAAACGTATTATTGATACTTCTAAGGGGCCAGCATGGCCTCGTTGGTGTGTTGGCGGAAGTCTAAATATCGTACACAACTGTCTTGATAAGTGGATCGACACTACTACGAAATCAAAGGTAGCTGTCCAATGGGAAGGAGAGGACGGCGCGACGATTCCCTAGACAAAGAACCGGTAGAACTACCGCACGATCGGCCGAGTGGTTATGAAGCGATAGAGACTGCTCGACGACGCCTAATGCTGACCCATAAAAATTATCTTAAACTCACGCTTGGCAAACTTGCAGCCGGTATCGGTCATCCTTAGTTCGTCATCGTACTCAACCATGAGGTAACTCTCAGCAGGCAACGGCCCAGGCGAGCCAGGACGGTTGGCCTGAAAAACATGAAAGTAACTATGTGCGGTAATACCGTCGTTATCATCGATGGATACTACGATGGAACCGCTCATATGCCGGGTCATCGCGGAGCCATCGTTGTCACGAAGTCGTTGAGCAATTGCCTCCCGGCCAGTGATCGAACCCCCAAATTCCATTACGCCATCCTCGGTAAACAGACTCGCATGACCTTCCGCATCCAATTGGTCTCTGGTGTGGGCGTATCTATTAATAGTGTCAGTACACTCCACAATCACCTGATAGCGGTCCAGCTCCTGTGCAGAAAGAACCCCAGGCTGCACCAACACAGCGAAACCTGTTGCGATTACTAATATGATTCGGATGCAATATTGAGACATAAGCCCTCCTTCAGCGAAGTCTGCCATAGAAGCCGTCACCGTGTCTGCGAATTAGCGAATCAAGTCCTGGTTCGTTCATTAGTTCATTCTTTTTTAAGGCAGGCACTGTTAGGATTGCTAGACATCAGTTTTACAATGAGGAGCTACCGCCATGGAACCGATCAAACAATCGCTGTCCCAAAAAGCAATCGACCGTCGTTCATTCTTGAATCGCGTAAAGAGGGTCTCTATTTCTAGTGTGACCGCTGTGGCACTGGCCGTGGGCCTGGCGCTGCCGAATGATGCAAGGGCGCAGGAGTCAGCTGACGACCTCAAGCGATTCATCCTCATCGGTTTGTGCGAACCGACCGACGATAGCCCAGAAACTCGGGCTGGGTTTAACGAATGGTTTGTCAACCAGCACGTCGAAGACGTCTCCCACACCCCCGGCTTCGTCCGAAGCCGGGTGTACGAACTCCGCGGGAAACACGTCAACGGTCCGACATATACCGAGTACATCTCCTTCTACGAAGTTGATGCAGTAAGTTGGGAGGAAGCTGAAAAGGTACTCAACGCGTGGCAAAGAGATCCCAACGCCTGGGAAGGGCGCGCACATCACTCGGCAACAGGCAAGCGCGTTGGCAATGTAATGAGATGCCCCGGCTCTGGCTGGTACGAAATGCTCAACTCCTACGATGGACCCGGGAAGGCAACGACTCAATTGGACTAGAGCTTCTGTGGATTCACAGCTAAAGATTACGTCAGAAGATATAAATCCTAACGAGGTAAGGGGCTTGGTCTAAATAGATCTAAATATTTCCGTACCTGGTCGGCAGGATCGTTTCCAACAAAGATGTCGCTGATGACAGCTACGGCGTCTGCGCCAGATTCAAGAACTCCACGTGCCTTCTCTAAGCTTATGCCACCAATCGCAACAAGTGGCAGCTTAGATTTCTGAACTTTTTTAGCTGCTAAATGTACACCCTTAAGCCCTAGTGGCTTGTAACTAGTTGGTTTTGTGGACGTCTCAAAAACGGGACCAATAGCCACATAATCAATTGGAGCTTGTAGTGCTAACTCAACCTGTACGGGTGAATGTGTCGACAAGCCAATTAAGGGATCCTTCCCCAACTGCTTACGCGCAACTGTAGGACTAAGATCTTCCTGCCCTAAATGTACGCCTGCAGCGCCACACATAAGAGCCAAATCAACTCTGTCATTCACAATGACTTTCGCATCGTAAGTATCACTTACACGAACAATATCGTCACATATCATCAGGAAAGACGCTGAGGGTGTTTCCTTGGCTCGAATTTGAAGTAGGCGGGCGCCACCATCCAAACATGCTGCAGCTAAATCTCTAGGGGACCAGCCAAAGCGCATGGTTCTTTCAACGTCAATAATTACTTGGAGACCATTGACTTCGGTCATACCAAACCATCAAATACAGTTCAAACTAAGAACCAGGCTTGCATTAGACCGCTTTAGCTAACTTTGTAGAAGCCGGTTTATCAAGATTAAGGTGTTCAAGGAATGCGGTACTAAGATTACCTTTTGCAAATTCTGGATCAGAAACAATCCTGAGTTGCAGAGGAATAGTGGTCTTTATTCCCTCTATAACACTCATTTCCAGTGTGCGTTTCATGCGAGCTATCGCTTCAGTGCGATCTCGACCTCGTACAATAATTTTAGCAATCATCGAATCATAATAAGGCGAAATCGTACAGTCAGTATGCGCCGCCGTATCAACCCGAACACCTGGTCCACCTGGCAAACTAAAAACTTCAATTGTTCCAGGGGAAGGCCTGAAACTCTCTGGATCTTCAGCATTGACGCGACATTCAATTGAATGCCCAGAAAACTTAATCTCGCTCTGCTTGAAAGCTAGTCGTTCTCCTGCTGAAATTCGAATCTGTTCTTTGACAATATCAATGTCAGTGACCATCTCTGTAACTGGATGTTCAACTTGTAACCGAGTATTCGCTTCCATGAAATAAAACTTCCCGGCTTTATCCATTAGAAACTCAAATGTGCCGGCATTGGTGTACTGGATTGCCCTCGCTGCATCAACTACAAGATTCCCCATCTTACGCCGCATTCTCTCTGTGAACGCAGGAGATGGCGACTCTTCAACTAGCTTTTGATGCCGTCTCTGAATTGAACATTCACGTTCACCAAGATGAACGACATTGCCGTGATGATCACCAAGAACTTGGAATTCAATATGCCTTGGCGCTTCTAAATACTTCTCAATATAAACATCCCCAAGTCCAAAGGCAGCTTCAGCTTCACGTTGCGCAGTACGAAGAGCTTGGCCTAATTCAGAATCTGCATGTACAACACGCATGCCACGGCCTCCCCCACCTGCCACAGCCTTAATAATGATGGGGTAACCAATCTCATTGGAAATTTTTAGAGCCTGATCTTCATTTACAACTGGACCATCACTTCCTGGCAGTAATGGTAATCCTGCCTTCTTCATAGCTCGACGGGCACGAGATTTATCCCCCATAAGCTTAATTACATTAGGATCTGGCCCAATGAAACGTATGTCACACGCCTCACAGACCTCGGCAAGATACGAACTTTCAGAAAGGAATCCGTAACCTGGATGTATTGCATCTGCGCCTGCAATTTCAGCAGCGCTGATTATCGCTGGCACACTTAAATAGCTTTCTGCACTACGTGGTGGACCTACGCAAACTTCCTCATCAGCAAATCGTACATGAAGAGAACTCTCATCAGCTTCTGAGTAGACGGCAACCGTCTTAATGCCTAACTCTCGGCAAGCTACAATGACACGCATCGCAATTTCACCGCGATTAGCGATCAGAATCTTCTTGAACATCTGTTGGCCTTATTGCAAAAAGGTGCTCGCCATACTGAACTGGCTGCCCGTTCTCGACGAAAGCTTTTACTAGCTCCCCTTCTAGATCTGAATTTATTTCATTCATTAATTTCATCGCTTCAATGATGCACAGCACCTGTCCTTTCTGAACAGTTGCACCAATCTCTACAAAAGGTTCCGCGCCAGGTTCTGGGGCTAAGTAGAATGTGCCAACGATCGGCGACTTCACGACAACCAGCTTGCCTTCATCAATAGTCGTTGTTCGTAGATCGTCAGATTCAGAATCTTGGAGAGCACTTTTTTTAGAGTTCTCTTTTGGCAATGCAACTGAAGTGCTTTTGTTGACCACTGTTGAATCGACATCGCCCGGATGCGTAGCGCTACCCTTTTGAACACGAATCTTGAAGTTGTCTCGTTCGAGTTCAAACTCGGTCAACTCATGTTCACGGACCAAATCTAGAATCTGTTTAATCTCATCAAAATTCATAGCTCTTACAGGTTCCGCCTCCATTATTAAAACCAAAGCCAGCCTCGAAGGTAAAAGGCTAATACGTATATCATCTATCGGATGATCCCCGATTCTTCTTTAGTTTCCTCAAAATTTGGATTAATCACAAGTTGACCAGATCACGCGCCACCGATGTCAGCATGCTGTACCCATCATTGGTAACTAAAATATCATCCTCAATGCGTACACCTCCCCAGCCAGGGATATAAGCCCCAGGTTCAATTGTAAATACCATACCTGGCTTCAATAGCACCTCTAGCTTCTTCGCATCGGAGCGCGCTTTAGTGACTCTAGGCAATTCGTGAACTTCTAAACCTAGACCGTGACCGGTACCATGGCTGAAAGCTTCCCCAAGCCCATTGCTTTGTAATACCAACCGTGCAGCACCATCAACGTCAACAGTCGAAACATTTGGACGAACCATATGAATAGCAGCCTGCTGAGCCTCGTGCACAGCTGAATATACACGTTGAGCCTCTGGTCCAGGCTGACCAACAGAGACGGTCCGTGTCAAATCGCAACAGTATCCGTCCAAGACGCCACCAAAATCCAACACAACCAAATCACCAACCTTAAAACAACGCTGGCCAGGATGGTGATGTGGCAGTGCTGAATTCGGTCCAGAAGCAACAATCGTATCAAAGGCCACACGATCAAAACCTACACGACTCAAACTCTCATTAATCAACCTAGCTACCTTGAGCTCACTAACCCCAGGCCGCACAGCTCGAAAAGCGCTCTCAGCAACTTCAGTCAGCATTGAAGCTGATTCTCGGATTCTCTCCACCTCACCGGCATCCTTGATCATCCGTATTTCAGCGATCACATCCGCTGTCATTTGCAATTCGACGTTAGATTGATTGTCTATTAATTTCTTTTTTAAGAATTCAAATCTTGAAACATCTAGATGTTTAGACTCAAACCCCACCTTACTAACTTCTAATGATGCTAAGCCCTCGACTAGGGTTTCGTCATAACTGCTAGACACTTGCCAAACCTGCAATAGCGGGCAGGCCGTACTTGAGTCTTCCTGCATTCGTTTTGCAGATTCCGCATATCGATTATCCACAAGAAGATAAACAGCACTAGCAGTTACTAGAAGGTAGCCAGACGAACCAACGTGATTCGAAAGATAAAAAACGTTTGGATTGTGAGTCACAATCAAAGCATCAATGCCAAGATCTTTAAACCGTGACAAGAGCTTTAAGTGGCGTTCTTTAAGCTCTCTAGAGTTTGCTAAATGCACCTTGCTGTCCCCTTCTTACACCATCCTCTTTAATCATGAAAGGAGCGCCAATAAATATAGAATCAATTAAGTTTCAGTTGTCAGTTTTAGGCACCCTGGACAAGCCAAATAAACATGTCGCGTGATACTGGATGCTCACAACTATCAATAATTATGAAAAGATTAAAGTTTCTACCATGGTACCGAAGAAGGCCTACCAGTCCAAGACAGTCCTGACCCGTAACCACCAAAGACCCTAGACAGCTTGACAACCTCTTAAACCACCCATAAAGTAAGTGTTTGCTTAGTCAAGAATAACGGGCAATACACCGCACAGGAAGCTTTAGCTATATTGTGTGGCTAGAAAGGTGTTGAATGCGTACGTTAGTAGCAAACAAGCAAGAAGTAGAGAGAGCCTGGCATCTTATTGATGCCAAGGATCAGGTTCTTGGCCGTATTGCTTCGTTAGCAGCACGACTGTTGCAGGGTAAACACAAAGCGACCTACACACCTTTCATTGATACAGGTGACCATATAGTGGTAGTAAACGCAGCGCTAGTTCGTTTAACAGGCCAGAAAGAACATCAGAAACTCTATCGGCAACATAGCGGACACGAGGGAGGCCTTCGCGAAGAACGCGCTAGCACTGTTCGGAAACATCAGCCACACAGGCTTGTGGAAGAAGCTGTCCAAGGCATGCTTCCTAAAACTCGTCTTGGTAAGGCTATGTACAAAAAACTCAAGGTCTACGCTGGTACTGAACATCCACATGCCGCGCAACAACCTAAAAAAATTGAGGTCGCATAACTTTGGAAGTTAGTCAACATTACGCAACAGGTCGTCGTAAGACATCTGCTGCACGTGTCTTTCTTAGACCAGGCAACGGTGACATAACAATTAACCATCAAAAATTTGAAAAGTACTTCAGCACCGAAGAACTACGAATGCAGGTTCGACGTCCACTCCAGCTAACAGAACACCTCAATAAAGTTGATATCCTTGCGACCGTAACCGGTGGTGGTGTGACCGGCCAAGCAGGCGCACTACGGCTTGGTATTGCTAGAGCGCTTGTTAACTACGACTCTGAACTGCGCAAGCAACTCAAAAAAGAAGGCCTTCTCACATCAGATTCACGTGTTAAGGAACGTAAAAAGTACGGTTTAGCTGGCGCTCGAAAACGGTTCCAGTTTAGTAAACGCTAAAGGAGGAAGTTTGTCCGGGATTGCGATTAAGGATCTTCTAGAATCAGGCGTTCATTTCGGACACCAAACTAAGCGTTGGAATCCAAAGATGAAAAAGTACATCTTTGGAGAACGTAACGGCATCTATATTATTGACCTCAACAAAACTGCAGAGCTTTTTAAGCGCGCCGAAGCTTTCGTAACAAAGTTAGCTACAGAAGGCCGTACGATCTTATTCGTGGGCACAAAGCGCCAAGCACAAGAAGTTGTCGCTGAAGAATCTCAACGCTGTGGAATGTTTTATGTAAATCAGAGATGGCTTGGTGGCCTACTAACAAACTTCGCAACAATTCAACGAAGTCTCGGTCGTCTCAAAGATATTGAGGCAATGGCAACAGATGGTCGTTACGACACACTTTCAAAAAAAGAAGTTGCAAAGAATGAAAAGGCACGAAAAAAGCTATTAAGAAATCTTGAAGGTATCCGGCAAATGTCTGGATTGCCAGACGCAGTTCTTGTTGTCGATACACGTAAAGAAAAAATCGCTGTAGACGAAGCACGGAAACTTAAAATTCCAGTAATCGGTATTGTCGACACTAACTGTGACCCCGATGATGTTGACTATATCATCCCTGGAAATGACGATGCCCTTCGTTCGATTAAATTGTTTACATCACGCATCGCTGACGCTGCTCTTTACGGTCGAGGTCTCAGAGAGACTAAACAAGCAGAAGAGGCCGCTGCAGAGGATGAAGCTCGTGCTGCCGAACAAAGTAAAGCTGCAAAACGTGCCCCTGCGAGCGTGGCAACACCAGCAAACGCGTAGCATCATGACTTAACGATGCTTCTGTCACCGGCTCGCATAAAGAGGGCCGGTAATTTTTTGTACGAGCGAAAGCTAATTTATTAAACACTGCACGAAACTCTTAGCACGTTTCTTACATAGAGTTGACGGAGATTTTTATATGGCAACGATTCCAGCTCAGACAGTCAAAGAACTACGAGACAAGACCGGTGCAGGCATGATGGAATGCAAGGCCGCCCTTGTTGAAGCCAATGGTGACGCGGAAGAAGCTATGACATTACTTCGCAAACGTGGTCTCGCTCGTGCCGCTAAACGTGCTGGTCGAACAACAGCTCATGGTGTAATCGGAAGCTACATTCATATGGCTGGAAAGATCGGTGTTCTTCTTGAAGTTAACTGTGAATCTGACTTTGTTGCACGCACTGATGATTTCCAGAACCTTGTCAAAGAAATCTCAATGCACATAGCAGCGTCAGATCCTCGCTGGGTTAGTCGAGAAGAAATTCCTTCCGAAGCTGTTGAAAAAGAAAAGGCAATATACCGTGCCCAGGTTGAAGGTAAAGGTAAACCAGACGCTGTCATAGAAAAAATTGTTAATGGGAAGCTCGAGAGCTTTTATTCTCAGTTTGTTTTGCTAGATCAACCATCTATACGGGATACCGCTGTTACCGTCCAACAAAATCTCTCCCAAACAGCTGCAAAAACTGGTGAGAACATCACAATCAGCCGTTTTATGCGTTACCGTGTTGGAGAAACCACTGAATAACCAGCAGTATCCTTTGTAATCTTCACCCTATCCCCACAACATGATCTAGAAGAACGGCTATACTTCCATACTGATGAATGCGCAACCCCCCTCCACTCCAGTATATCGACGAATTCTTTTAAAACTTTCTGGCGAAGCTCTCATGGGCGACCAGCAATTCGGCATTGATCCTCTTGTTGCAACAAGAATTGCAAAAGACATCGCTGAAATTCAAGCACTTGGTGTCGAAACTGCCATCGTTATTGGTGGTGGAAATATCTTTCGTGGTATCGCTGCCAGTGCTAAAGGGATGGAACGAGCTACTGGAGACTACATGGGCATGCTGGCAACGGTTATTAATGCTCTTGCCTTGCAAGATGCACTAGAGCAGCAACAAGTTCTTACACGTGTAGTAACAGCCATCGAGATGCGTGCTGTCGCTGAATCTTTTATTCGACGTCGCGCCATTAGACACTTAGAGAAAGGTCGAGTAGTAATTTTTGCTGCAGGCACCGGAAACCCATACTTTACAACGGACACTGCTGCAGCACTGCGTGCCATGGAAATAAAGGCTGAAGCCATCCTTAAAGGTACAAAGGTTGATGGCATCTATACTGCTGACCCTGTTTTGGACAAAAAAGCTACAAAATATGAAACAATTTCCCACCTCAAAGTTCTTGAACGCCAGCTGAAAGTAATGGATGCGACAGCTATTTCCTTATGCATGGATAATAAGCTTCCAATCGTTGTATTTAACCTCAAGCAATCCGGTAATATCCGGAGAGTTGTACTAGGTGAAACAATCGGAACTACAGTCAGCGCCTAAGTAGTAAGAGCCATGTTTCAAATCTCAGCTTCGCCACGCTAGACTTCTAGATGAGGTGACATGATGGAATTTAGTGATCTTAAAGACCTGTTTTCAGATTTACAAAAAAACATGGAGGGCGCAATAGAAAGAGTTCGCCGAGACATAGCTGGCGTTAGAACAGGTCGAGCTTCTGTCACAATTCTTGACGGCGTTCAAGTTGAAGCATATGGAAGCAAGATGCCCCTCAATCAAGTCGCTTCACTCTCAGTGCCAGAACCAACTCTTCTTATGGCTCAACCATTTGATCAGTCACTGATAAGTTCTATTGAAAAAGCGATTCGGATTTCTGACCTTGGCCTAAACCCTATGAATGACGGAAAGGTGCTGCGTATTCCTATTCCGTCGCTTACCGATGAACGACGAAAAGAACTATCTCGGCAAGTCCATAAACAGGCTGAAGAAGGCCGTAACAACCTGCGGCAACTACGGCGAGCAGCAAATGAACATTTAAAAACCCTCCTAAAGAAAAAAACAATCTCTGAAGATGACGAACGTAGAGGCCTGCAAGAAGTACAAAAGATCACTGACACACACATTGGCATCGTGGATGGACTACAAGAAAAAAAAGACAAAGAACTGCTAGGAAATTAAGAGGCCTGCAACTAAAACATACTCTTCGCTCGTCTAATTTTCTAGATGGGCCGCTAGCTCAGCTGGGAGAGCGCCGCGTTCGCAACGCGGAGGTCGGGAGTTCGAGTCTCCTGCGGTCCACCAAAATATCCACGCCACCTCACTGCAGACAGCACTTCTTAAATTTTCTACCGCTTCCACACGGGCACAGTGAATTACGACCGAACCTTGGATAACTTTTCGTCAATTCTCGCTTCAATGAAGCAGCGCGCGAAAAAAGATCTTGATTGAAAATTTTCTCTAGTGACTTATAAAGCAATGGATGCTTCCGTTGCATTAAAGCAGGGCGCTCAAAAAAATACTCTGATGCTACAGCAAAAAATTCAGCCTCGTTGGTAAGAGCGTAGGGGTTGATATCAGAATCTCCAGATTCAATTTCAGACATTTTACGTCTTACTAAATCTATCCATGGTCCAACTGCTTGCCTGTCAAGTCCAACTTTTGGCATCCCATCAATAAAGCCATCAGTCTTATCAACAAGATGTGCAAACTCATGGATGCCTACATTACGTTTATCGTTTGCGTTCCTGAAACCACTAATGAGATCAGGTTTTGACAAAATCATGAGTCGGTTTAAGCTTCCTGTTCCAACCATTCCAAGAATATTTTTCCCTTGCTCATTGCCAAACTTGAAATCCTTATCAAACCTTGTTGGATAAACTAACACTTCACTAATTTGATCCCATTCCCAGTTCGGAAACCCAAGAATTGGAATAATGGCACTCGCAGCCACTAACACGCGTGTTGTCGTATCTACCTGAACCCCTATTCCGGTAATTCTTTTTTCTGCCAAGAACACCTGCATATGAATACGAAACCGCTTACTGGCTTCTGGGTCGAGAACTCTAAAAAACACAACGTCACGCTGCAGTACCATTTCCCATTCAGCAGGAAACGGTTTTAAAAGAATTTGACGACGGCGGCGAATCTTTTTAGTTTGCCAAGCGTAGACACCAAAAATGAGCCCGAAAGATAGCGCAAGTATGAATCCTCTGTCTTGTCCAGATTGGAACGAAACTAATACAATAGGGATCAAGACTAGGGTAGCCAGTATCGAGCAAGTCAGTGCCCATAGGCGTGTGCGACGTTCCCAAGCTGAGAAAAACCTGGCCGCCTCAAACTGATCATCTGCATGATCGGTCTGCGTTTCTAGTGTTTTATCAATGCTAGCCATTTAGGGACTACTCTAAAAATTATTAACGGTATCAGAGTAAGCTTAATTGCTCTCGAGTAAATTGTTTTGTTTTTTTATGGGTACCAACCGGTACGATACCAAGATGAAGTGCGCTAGACTCATTCTAATCTCGCTCTTGCTTAGCTCAGCCCAGCTAAGTGGACAACAAGCTACCCTAATTACAGGGACCGTTATAGATTTCAATGGAAATCAAGCAAAGGGAACAACTGTAGCACTGCTTGATAGTCTTGGGCTTGCCATAAAAACCGTCAATGTTGACGATACGGGATACTTTGTATTTAAAGAAGTGCCTCTCGGTAATTACTCTGTAGTTGCAAATCGTCCACCATATCGCTCAATTGCTAAGTTAATAGTCTTAGAAACTCCTCTGCCTATCGACATAGAGCTCCGCCTCCTTCCAGAAGCAACTGAAACAGTTTTAGTGGAACGTCCCATAACACCCCCTGGAACAATGCGAACCACTCTGTCTGGAGAAATGATTCGTCACACGCCAGCTAGACTGCAAAGCAGAGGCCTTGGCAAGGTTCTTTCCACACTACCAGGGTTCTCTAGTGAAGATAATGGTCTTCTACACGTACGAGGCGTAGATGATGGTTTTCTATATGTTGAGGATGGTGTCCCAATTTACGATCGTATAGATGCGTCTTTCGGTGTTGCTTCAGATTCAGCAACTATTGAAACCGTTCACGTGCTTACTGGGTACATTCCTCCAGAATTCGGATTGAAATCAGGCGCCGTCATTGAAGTGCAAACAGCCATCCCGAAAAATTCTAAATGGCTTGGAAATCTTAACTTTGGTTTTGGAAGCGATAATTTGCAATCACTGCGATCAACTGCAGCCGGACCTCTGGGAAGAGGCCTAGGTCTCAGCCTCAGTGTAGCAACGGAGCAATCGAAACGTTTCCTCGACCCTGTTCATCCAAAGAATTTTCACAACAAAGGCAACGTTCTGTCTGGAAACATCAAATTCTTTCTCACTCCCTCAAGCAACAACCTCATCAAGTTCAACCTGAACAATGGCCGACTGCGCTATCAGGTGCCACACGGACAAACACAAGAAGCGTTTGCCCAGGACCAACGACAACGACTGGGACAGCATTCCCAATCATTATCGTGGCAAGGTTCATGGTCTAACAACACGGTATCTGAAATTTCAGCCTATCGACGAAGTGTGGAAAGTACATTGATCGGGAGCCAGAATGATGTTCCTGTAACGGTCAACTCTGAACGTTCCCAAAACCGAATTGGAATCATCGCCAATCTCACACACCAACAAGGTAGCCATACCTTTAAAGTTGGCTTCGAAACAGCACGGTTAGCAATTTTTGAAAATTTCATTTTTGGCATAACGGACCTTTCTAATGCCGGTGAAATTGATATTAGTGAGAACGCAGAACAATTTACTATGGCGAAGCCATTTCACTTCCAAGATCGAGACGTAGGTAAACACCTATCCATGTATGCTCAAAATACATTTCGTGCTTCTAATCAACTAACGCTAAATTTAGGTGTTCGCTTTGATCGAACAAACCTACTCGTTCCAGCTTCTCAATGGAGTCCACGTGTCGGCCTCAGCTACCGCGTACATAAAACAGGGACAACCTTTCGTGCTTCTATGAACCGTCTATTCCAACCACCACAATCAGAACATCTTCTGCTCTCATCATCAGAGAAGGCACGCATACTGTCTCCATTCACAACACCTGAAAATAACGAAGGAGGCGCACAGATCAAGCCAGAAAGTCAAACAGCATGGGAATTTGGATTTGAGCAATGGTTAGGAAATACCGTGAGGCTTGATGGTGCGCACTGGAGACGTACTGTAAGAAATTATTCAGATCCAAATGTTTTTCTTGGAACAACAATTATCTTTCCAAACAGTGTTGCTCGTGGTCACGCGTCTGGGTTTGACTTAAGGCTTGAAGTTCCACACTATCGAGCCTTTTCATCTTACATCAGCTACACAAATGCAACTGTCACACAGTACGGACCTATTAACGGTGGCTTGTTTCTTGAAGATTCAATGATTGAGATAGGGCCTGGCACACAATTTACGCCAGACCACGACCAACGTCATGTTGGATCAGTTGGCCTAATCTATGCCCATACCCGTACAGGCTTTACGGCTTCGCTCTCTGCTCATTATGAAAGCGGACCACCTCTTGAAGTTGATTTTGAAGAAATTGACAAATTGCTCACTCGAACAGGAGTAGAACGTGTTGACCTCAACCGAGGACGCATACGTCCTCGAATGCTTTTCGATGTAGTAATTGCTAAGCCAGTATGGAACCTTAAACACGTAAAAACTTCAGCACGGTTTAGCATCTTAAATATAACGAACGTGTCTTATGCCCTCAACTTTGGGAATCCCTTTAGCGGCACACACTTTGGTGCGCCACGTACCATAATGATTGAACTGAACATGCAACTGCAGTAGCAAAAATCTTTGTCTCTAATAATGCTGTCAATCCTATAGAAATCTAGTTCGCAGTAGTATTCGTTTCAACATAGATTACAGGGATAGAGCCTTTATTCTCAGCCCAGTGTGTCACTCCCTCTGCCACTGTGCCAACATCACCAGCTTCGTACTCTCTTGACACTTCCCCGCGATGCTCTGTGAGAGTTCCTTGGACTAAGACAAACACAGAAGTGCGACCATCGTGCGTATGGATTGGAGTCTTTGTGCCTGGATTAATCGTGACCCGGAGTGCAGAAATCGCACCAGCAAGACCAATCTCAGCAAGGTCTACTGCAGCTACTCGCTCTATCTTGTCAAACCGACGTTCAGAATTATCCTGAGCAAATAAAAACCCAAACCCGCAAACAAGTAGAAAAACACTGCAACTTGTGCTTACAGCAATACGCTTCTGAATAAACATGGTTCCTCCACGGAAATATTTACAGTGGGCGATTGTTATTGGTATGCATCAATAACACAACTGATGAGCTTCCCTGGGCGCAAAAATACTTGAGTACTCTCTAATAAGTTGCACCTTCGCTTGACTTGGTGTCTTGACACATCTCAAACCGCAAGGTCACAATACATACATAGTGCCCATTCCACGTATTAGTATCGAAGATCTTAAATCAAAATTAGACACTGAAGACACTGCGAGCCAACCGTTCATTCTTGATGTTCGATTGACCTATCCCTATGAACACAGCACTCTTAAGCTACCTGGTGCTGTTCGAATGAACAAAATCGATACATCGAAGCTCCCACGTAACCGCGAAATTGTAGCCTACGACTCTGACCCAGACGAGCTTGTCAGTTCTGAAATTGTTGGAAAACTGATTAAAGAAGGGTTCAAGGCTGCAGCTCTCAAGGGTGGCATTACAGCGTGGCTCACTGCTAAATTTGAAACAGAGGCTAAATCTGCTCCCAAGCAAGCTCCGCCAGTAGCAGGGTCTCTAAAGGGTTGACCCAACTTTCGTTTGGCCGTGCATATAAACTTGCATCAATAATTACTGACGGACTCTGGGAAGCAGGGGCTCCTGCTAGTGCTATTGTACCTGTTGGTAGCCTAAGGCGTTACGCAGCTGAAACTCAAAACGTCTCACTGCTCGCCGTAACTAATGTCGATCGCATTAATGACCTCCTAATACTTTCATGCGATCTTCCGTTCGTTGACCATATTCTTCATCGAACTGAACAATCAGTTACAGTACAAACAAAGCTTGGCACAATAAGTATCCATGCTATTAATCAAGAGGCCGAAGGCTCAGCTCTTATTGCACTAACTGGATCAAGCAAACACCTAGATCTTCTTTCAGAAGTTGCAAAAAGCCAGAATCTACTATTTAGAAATGGTTCTTTAATAAATCGCACTGGTAAACAATTTTTTTTTCACACTGAAACAGCTTTCTATGAACGCCTAGGCCTACTGTTTATTCCTCCAGAACTTCGTGAAGGTAAAGACGAAATTCGAGCAGCCAAGGCTAACTCTCTCCCTAAACTTCTATCCCACAAACAAATTCGTGGAGATCTCCATATGCATACAACATGGAGTGACGGCAGGAATTCAATAAAAGAAATGGTTCAAGCTAGCGAAACACTTGGATACGACTATATTGCTATTACTGACCACTCTCAAAGTGCAGGGTCAAATAAAAAATTAGCTCTTAGTGATATCTCTCGTCAAAAAGATGAAATACGTGCAGTGTCTGCTCAACATCCGAATATTCAAGTCCTGCACGGGATCGAGGTAGAAATTTTATCTAAAGGATCTCTCGACTTTGAAGATCGAGTTCTTGCTAGTTTCGACATTGTTCTGGCATCTCTCCATAATGATGAAGGTCAATCGCCACAAGCGCTTACTGAAAGGTACCTTCGTGCAATTGACAGCCCCTACGTAGACATAATCACACATCCAGCGAATCGATCACCTGGATTGTCAAATGGATATACCCTCGATTTTGATCGTATCTTCACGGCCGCTGCAACTACAGGAACGGCCCTCGAGATAGATGGTGCTCCCAGTCATCTTGACCTCGATGGCCAATTAGCACGACGTGCAACTGAAGCAAAAGCCATGATTGTTGTTGATAGTGACTGCCATCGCTCAGATGCCCTGCACCGACAAATGCAGTTTGGAGTAGCAACTGCTAGACGAGGGTGGCTAGAACCTCAACATGTGCTCAATACCCAAAAAATTAAAGATATTCGTCGCTTTGTAAAAAAACAACGACAACGCGCCTGACTGAGTCAAACGTGATATTGTGAGAAACCTTTTTTCTATACAGTTAGAGTTTATTTATGTTTCGCGTGATCACCGTTGCACTCATATTTCTACTGGCACACGGTACATTTCTAACTTCAGATTCCACCTGGCCACCCCCTGAAAAGCTAGCGCAATCACTTCAGCAACGTTACCAACAAATAAGTGACTTCTCTGCTGATTTTGTACATATCTATCAGGGAGGCGTCCTTCGACAACAAGTAACCGAACGTGGCACCATGGCTATCAAAAAACCTGGGATGATGAAGTGGACCTATACAAAACCAGAAAGAAAACTTTTTATATCTAACGGTAGAAAGCTCTACTCATATTTATTGGAGGATCAGCAGGTCATAATCAGTGAGGCGCCTTCAAATAATCAAACAACTCCAGCGACATTCCTTGCTGGAGAAGGCAACCTTACAAAAGACTTTACAGCAAGCTACAGCGAAGATCTGCCTGCTCCAGAAACTTATAAACTGAGGCTAGTTCCTAGTAAATCAGCGCCTGAATACAAATACTTGACCATCGTAGTAGATCGCGTCACACTGCAAATTAGGGGCCTCTCCACAACTGACTATCAAGGGGGGCAATCAATATTTTCTTTCAGTAACTTGAAGGAAAATCAAGGATTGTCTGAACAAGACTTTGAATTCACTATTCCAGATGGTGCAGATGTCATAAACGATGAAAGAAAACTTCAATAAACACTTCGAACTCTCTGGAATCGACGAACGAAAATCTCGACTCATATGTTTAGTTGTACTGAGCACATTCCTCTTATCAGGATGTGCGGTTGCAACGGCTGCTCGAAACGGGCAACGAGCAGAACAAGTCAGAGACTACGACCGGGCTGTTATTGAGTACACAAAAGCACTAAGCGATAATCCAGACAATAGAGAGGCACGGCAGGCTCTCGATCGTGTCAAATTACGTGCAGCGCAGGAACACTATACTCGCGGACGACGACTGGAAGCAGCAGGCAATCTTGATGAAGCCCTAGTTGAGTTTCAGCTTGCCTCTGAATTAAATCCTGGCTGGGGTGATGTTGAAGATGCCCTACGATCAATACGAATCCAACTTCGAAACAGAATCGCTGTCTCACGAGAAGGCAAAACACGCCTAGAAGCACTCATTGACCGCTCAAGAAATCTACCGCTTGATGAATTTGATTTTCCTTCAGAAATGATCCTTCCAGAAACGATCGCATTTCGGGATGCAAGTGCTCGTGATGTTTTTACTGCTATTGCTAGACTCTCAAAGGTCAGTATTATTTTCGATCCAGATTTTCGTAACCAAAATATAAGTATTGATTTAAGAAACCTGACCTTAAAGAATGCCCTTCATTCTATTTCAGCAGCAACAAAGAATTTTTATCGTATCACTGGGCCAGAAACTTTAACAATTATTCCAGATACTCCTACAAAGCGTAATGAGTATGAGGAAGAAGTTATTCGGACGTTCTATCTCAGCAATGCTGACCTTGCAGAAACTATTGACCTCTTAAGAATTGTTGTAGATGCGCGTCGCATTGCACCCCTAGAAGCTACAAATGCCCTCACAATTAAAGATTCTCCAGAACGCGTGATAGCTGCTGCAAAAATTATTGATGCAATTGATAAAGCTCGCCCTGAAATCATTATCGACGTAGAACTCCTTGAAGTTGACCGAACAAGATTTCAAGAATATGGAATCAACTTAGGTTCAACAACAAGCTCTGAAGGTATTGATGGGAGGGGTTCTATAAACCAAGAGGGGCTAACACTTCGCAGTCTTCGAAATCTGACCCAATCTGATATTTTCTTAACAAACTTGCCAGGACTCTTCTACCGATTACTAAAAACAGATAGCAATACCCGCACGCTTGCTAATCCTCAACTGCGAACATCAGAAGGCATCGCTGCTCAGGCTCGCTTTGGTGAACGTGTCCCTGTACCAGTAACTACATTTTCTCCAATTGCAACAGGTGGCGTTGCACAACAACCAATCACATCATTTAATTATGAAAATATCGGTGTAAATATCGACATCACACCTAGAACTCACCACGATGATGAAGTCTCACTAGACTTAAAGATTGAAGTGAGCAGTATTTCTGGTTCTGGTTTCGGAGGCTTACCAACCTTCGGGAATCGAGCCATTAATACTACTATTCGTCTGCGAGACGGAGAAACTAACATGCTTGCTGGTTTAATACGTGACGATGAACGGACCACCGTAAAAGGTGTCCCTGGACTCAGCGATATTCCTTTAATTGGAAAACTCTTTGCCCATTCACGTCGTGAAACGCAGGAGACGGATATCCTCTTAACCCTAACACCTCGTATTATCCGTGTACTTGAAGTCACAGAGGACGACCTACGACCATTCCGATTAGGTCGCGCAACAAGTTCTGCTGGAGTGGAAATCCCTTTTCAAATAAATGATCGGCCTGACCTGACTGCAACAGATGAATCCCTGCCTGATACTAGTCAGTTACAGCAATTTAAGTCTGAAAAACCAGCTCAACCAATCATGCCAACCGAGCCCTCCCAAGCTCAGTAACGATTACTAAACTTTCCCCCCCCCCGCCTCTCTTCCGTCTACATTAGCGACCACCCCACTAAGACGGGTACAATGAGATCATTGTGGCTAATATGAAGTTCTCCTTATTGCTTGCTCTTTCGCTATTTTTCTTCTGGATTATTCTCTCAGGAAAATTTGATTTACTACACCTAGGCGCTGGTGCAATAGCTTCGCTTATGATTGCACTATCAACCAGCAAGTTGCTTTTTATGCCTCCGGCAATTGGAGTAACTGTTAATCAGCCGCTCTCTGGACTCAGATGGATACGTATATTCTCCTATTTGCCGTGGCTCCTTCTCGAAATCTCAAAATCCAGTCTTCAGATTGCATATCTTGCCCTACAACCAAGATTAGCTATCGACCCACGACTAGTACGCTTTAAGGCCCATCAGCCACACACTCTTTCTAGACTGATACTCGCTAACTCAATCACCTTAACACCAGGTACAGTTACGATTGATGTGGATGGAGACGAGTTTCTCGTCCATGCACTCACAGAAGGAACCGCTCGATCAATAGAACTAGGTAAAATGCAGAAGCGCGTTACAAAGCTGTTTGATCAAACGCTCTCCTCACAAAAGAACGGTGATCTAACATGACAACTGTTTTTCTGCTAGTGGTAGTTGCGCTAATAACAGCAATGATCTTCTCGATGTACAGAGTATTTCGAGGGCCAACTATTTTTGATCGCCTAACCGGGCTAGGCCTCATTGGCAGCAAGTCAATCATATTGCTTTTACTGCTTGGTGGACTTGCCAATAGACTTGAACTCTTTATCGATATTGCTTTGTCTTACGGGATGATTAGTTTTATTGGAGCGCTGGCATTGGCAAAATACTTTGAATCTGGGAAGACGGAGCCCTAGTGACTATTCTAACGATTGTCTTGTTAGGCACAGGATTCCTATTTATTGCAGCAGGAGTCATTGGTGTGCTTAGATTTCCTGATTTCTATACACGACTACACGCCATGAGCAAATGTGACGCACTTGGCGTTTTCTTAATGGCTGCTGGCATGGCTATCCACGCAGGAATGTCTCTTAATGCAATCAAGATTTTTCTAATTGCTATCTTTGTAGCTGGTGCAAGTTCGACTGCTACGCATGCGCTTGGTCGTGCAGCCTTTCGGTCTGGTCTCG
>DDZV01000012.1:31959-51624 GCA_002346475.1 Acidobacteria bacterium UBA2999
GCAGCCTTTCGGTCTGGTCTCGCACCTTGGAAACGAGAAGATTCCTAGTTATGCACTACTCGATGTCAATAGCATTCCTTGTGCTCCTAGTAGTCTGTGCTATCGCAGCGCTAACCGTGCGTCAGCTTATTTCTGCCGTTGTAATTTTTGGCGTGTTTAGCTTTTTTTCAGCGATCTTCTTTGCAACACTCGGCGCACTTGATGTGGCTTTCACTGAGGCTGCTGTAGGCGCAGCTGTGACTACAGTTTTCTTTGTAAGCGCTCTTTTTCGAACACGTAAACACGAGAGTCAATGAAAAAAACTGCTGGACTTATTCTCATTATCGCGGCAGTAATTCTCTTTCGAGCCGTAGATGCTCTTCCAACGATTGGGAACCCACAATCTCCATCGGCAACACACGTGTCACCACGATATATTGAAGATGGTCCCAAAGAAACTGGTGCAGCTAATATGGTTACTGGAGTTCTTGCAGATTATCGAGGCTTCGACACACTTGGCGAAACAACCGTTATCTTTACAGCTGGGCTTGCATGCTTACTTCTTCTAGGTGCAACGTGGCCCAATAGGCATGCTCAGCCAGGCTCAATGGAATGGCCGTTTGGCAGTGCTGTCCTTGAAGCAGCAATCAGATTTTCAACTCCATTTATGCTTTTGTTTGCCACCTATGTTGTGATCCACGGTCACGATACACCCGGTGGAGGCTTCCAAGGTGGGGTGCTCTATGCAACGACACTAATTCTCATAAAACTGACTCGAGGCACGAGTATTAAATGGGCGCCGTCTCCGCAACGTGCATTGTTGATTGCCTCATCCGGAGTTGCTCTCTTTTCAGGTATTGGTTTCGTTAGTCTTTTTTTGGGGGGTTCTTACCTTGATTATGGCGTTCTTCCACTTCCCTTTTCGCCATCAACTATACGAACTATTGGAACACTTGGTATAGAAATTGGTGTGGCACTGACAGTTACTGGCGTGCTCCTGCTTGTTTTTGAAATGCTGACTGCTTGGCACGAAAAAGAGGACCTTCAATGAGTACGAATTGGATCTACCTTCATTACTGGTTATCTGTAACTCTGTTCCTGGTGGGAATCTATGGAATGCTTATCAAGCCAAATCTAATCAGGAAACTGATGGCGATGAATATCTTGCAAGTCGCAGTGATTATTTTTTTCATCACGATTGCGGTCAAAGATCAAGCAACCGTACCCATAGCACAAGCCCATGATCAGGCAATTCTTAGTAGTCACTATATTAATCCTTTACCACACGCCCTCATGCTTACAGCTATTGTTGTTAGTATCAGCACAACAGGAGTAGCACTCGCACTTGCAGTGCGGATTCACCGAAGATACGGCACGCTTGAAGAGACCGAACTGCTTAGCAAACTTCGAGAATAATGAAACATCTCCCTGCACTCCTAGTTGTACTACCACTATTTTCGGCTGCACTCATACCCCTCATTGCAGCCCTAACACCTAAGTTCGCACGCCTTAGTGTACTGCTAGTAATGGTTGCGGTACATATAGGTGCATGGCTAACACTTAAACAAGTACTCGATGTTGGCGCTTGGAATTATGCTTTCGGTGGCTGGCCAGCGCCCTTTGGAATTGAATATGTCGTTGATGCGCTAAGTGGAAGCTTGGCTGTCCTTATCTCCCTATTAGCTATTCTTACCACTATCTACTCGCAAGGGTTACGCCAACCAAACACTACTCTTCGATCCGGTGTATTTGAAGCTCTCTTTCTTCTATTGCTAGCAGGGCTCCTCGGCATCGTGCTAACAGGTGACATGTTTAATCTCTATGTGTTTATTGAAATCTCTTCCCTTGCCGCGTATCCACTTTTGGCATCTGGCAACAGTCGAGGAGTCGTTGCTACATTTCGCTATCTCTTGATTAGTACGATTGCTGCCTCCTTTTACTTGCTTGGGACAGGTTTCCTGTACTCAATGACTGGCACCCTCAATATGGCAGATATGGCCAACCAACTTGAACTGAATCCAGGGGGACCAGCTTTAGCGGCCGCTATAGCCTTTATCGTTGTAGGGCTTTCAATCAAACTAGCACTCTTTCCAGTTCACGGATGGCTACCAGATGTCTACACTTATGCCCCAACTCCAGTGATTGGTTTTGTTGCTGCAGTAATGACTAAAGTTAGCGCCTATGCCCTGTTTCGAATTCTTTATTTCGTACTCAATGGTCATGGGATTACCACCAAAGCCCTTGAAACACTTGGATGGATTGCTGGGCTTGGAATTCTGGCAGGCTCATTAATGGCACTTGTGCAAAAGGATGTTCGCCGAATCTTGGCATATTCAAGCATTAGCCAACTTGGCTATATTGTCCTCGGTTTTGCTATTGGAAATACGTGGGCCCTCACTGGCGCTCTTCTCCATGTCATCAACCATGCAGTTATTAAGAGCTGTCTCTTTTTAACAGCTGGTGCATGCCAATGGAAAACAGGTGCCACAAGGGTAGCTGAATATGCTTCGCTTGGGCGCCGACTACCCATCACCATAGGAGCTCTTACAGTCTCAGCTATTGCAATTGTTGGGTTACCTCCAACTGCTGGCTTCTTCAGCAAGTGGTACCTTGCAGTCGGAATCTTGCAAGCTGGGAATTGGTCTTTCTTAATTATCCTTATCCTGAGCAGCCTACTAAGCGCTGCGTACTTTTACCGCATCGTTGAACAAGCGTACTTTGGGCCAGCAGACACTGCTTATTTGCAGAATCAAACATCTGGAAAATTAGAATTGCCAGTAGCGATGTTAAGCCCAATCGTACTGTTAGCAGTAGGTGCTGTTCTTTTAGGTATATTTAATCAGCAAATTGTAGCTTCTGTTATTACGAAGGCTTTACCAATACTGCCTTAATATATTTAGAAACTAGACGTGTCAGAATCATTGATTGATTTACTAATATCCCAACGTCCCCTTGTGGCTGTTCTAGTCTCTCTTGCAGTCATCCCGTTGATCCTATGCAGTCAACGACGACCAAACTTACGGGAAGGATGGACGTTAACGGCTGCCTTTGTAAAGTTCGCAATCATTGTTTCAATGATCGCTCAAGTAACGAGTGGAAAAATCTTAGAAACATCTCCACTACTCTTAGCTCCTGGCATCAAGCTGTACCTTCGAGTTGACGCGTTTGGACTTCTTTTTGCTATCGTTGCATCAGGCCTTTGGTTACTCACATCTCTCTATTCAATTGGCTACATGCGACGTGGACAATACACGAATCAAACAAGCTACTTTGTAAGTTTTGCAATTTGTCTGTCAGCAACAATTGGGATCGCGTTCGCTGGGAACCTTCTTACCTTTTTTATCTTTTACGAAATCCTAACACTAGCAACTTATCCGCTGGTCATACATCGTCAGACCCCCGAGGCTTTGGCCTCTGGAAAAAAATACCTTGCCTATACTCTTGGCGCTGGACAAATATTTCTTCTTGCAATTCTCTGGATCGAAGTCATTGCCCCAGGATCAAGTTTTACACCAGGTGGATTTCTGCATGATCACGTGAACTCTGGTGTACTTCCATTTATATTTTTACTATTCATGATTGGTACTGGTGTGAAGGCAGGAATCATGCCTCTCCACGGCTGGCTTCCGGCTGCCATGGTCGCACCAACACCTGTTAGCGCACTTCTACATGCTGTCGCTGTTGTGAAGGCTGGAGTCTTTGGTGTAGTAAGAATTGTTGGTTACGTATTTGGAACGGAGACACTTCGAATAATTAATGTTGATGTTGTACTGGCTACAATTGCTGCAATAAGCATCCTCCTAGCGTCAATTCGAGCACTTGGTGAAATGAACTTAAAACGTCGCCTCGCATATTCAACCCTAGGACAACTCTCGTACATCGTACTTGGAGCTGCGCTTGGTTCAGTAACTGCCATAATGGGTGCAATGTTTCATATTGCCGCACACGCGGTGATGAAGATCACACTGTTCTTCTGTGCAGGTTCTATTGATATCGCAACTAAACGTACTGAAATTAAAGATCTTGGAGGGCTTGGACGGTCCATGCCCATAACAATAGGAGCCTTCACGATCGGTGCAGCTGGCCTCACAGGACTGCCACTGCTTGTGGGCTTTATTGGAAAATGGAATATTGGACTTGGAGCACTTGATGCTGATTTAGGAATATTTATCGCGGTTCTCTTAATTAGTGGAGTGCTGAACTTTGCCTATTTCTTCCCAATTCTTCATACAGCCTTTTACGGACACAGTAATTTAAAACCAGGAAAAGAACCTGGCATTGCAATCGTTGGGCCTCTTGTCCTTACTGCTCTCCTAACTATTATTTTAGGTATTGCACCAAATGCTGGCCTCGAACTCTATAGCCTTGCCAGCCAGGCAGCGCAAGATGTAGCAACCCCTGTTGTTGCTCAGGAGTGGCCATGACACGAGCCTATTGGTTGATCTTGATCGGTGCGCTCTCTCTCATAGTTCTAGAGTACGCCACAATGACTCCTCATTCGGAGTCATTGTCCTTAGGACACCAGGTAGTAGGGTTTAACTTGTTCTATGGATTAGGAGGGTGTCTCTCTATCGTCATCATTGCAAAATGTCTTGGAATCTTCATACAGAAACCAGATAAGAACTCAAAAGAGGACGCTCCCTAGTGCTTTTTCATCCCGCAATTCTCCTCTTTACAACTGCCCTTGTTATTCCACTGCTACGTGGAAAAACAAGAACAGTCGCTGTCGTACTGGGTGTCTGTTTAAGCCTTATTTCAACTGCTGCGCTAAAACCTGGCATGTCGTGGAGCGTAAACGTTGCATCAATGCACCTGACTCCACTGAAAGTAGACGAACTTAGTTGGCTCTTTGGGATTATTTTCGCCTTGGTCGCTCTCCTTGGAACCATCTATTCAATTCATGCTCATTCAGCTACAGAGCATGTTGCTTCTGTGACATATGCAGGATCAGCATTAGGACTAACATTTGCTGGAGACTGGATCACAGCCTTTGCCTTTTGGGAGCTCATGGCTCTCGCGTCTCTAGTAATCATATGGTCAGGCGGTCAACCTGGCTCCCGTACAGCAGGTTTTAGATACCTCTTTGTACATGCACTTGGTGGATCGCTCTTCTTTGCTGGTATCACAATCCATCTTTCGTCTGGTGGAGGACTCGCGATTGCACCACTAACTAATCCAACAACGTCACAGTGGGCGTACGGACTCATCCTTACGGCTGTTTTAATTAACGCGGCGGTACCACCGTTACATGCATGGCTGACAGATGCATACCCTGAAGCTTCAGTGAGCGGCATGGTCTTTCTAAGCGCTTTCACTACTAAAGGTGCCGTGTACCTGTTAATTCGTGTGTTTCCAGGATCAGAACTATTAGTTTTAGCTGGAGTTGTTATGGCCCTCTACGGGGTTGTTTATGCTGTGCTTGAAAATGATATTAGACGTCTGCTCGCATATCACATCATCAGCCAGGTAGGTTACATGGTAGCTGCTGTCGGCATAGGTACAAACCTTGCTCTCAACGGTGCTGCTGCCCATGCCTTTTGCCACATCCTCTACAAAGCACTCCTACTGATGGGCGCAGGTGCCGTAATAGCGTCTACGGGTCAACGCCGACTTTCAGAACTTGGCGGCCTCGCAAAATTTATGCCCCTCGTTGTAATCCTATACACTGTAGGAGCTTTTTCAATCTCCGGAGTACCTCTATTTAATGGATTTATAAGCAAGGCAATGGTGCTCTCAGCTGCAGAGATCGATGGAAGAAGCGCTATTGCTCTCATTCTAACTCTAGCTAGTATTGGCACTTTCTTGCATACCGGATTAAAACTACCGTACTTCACATTTTTTACACCTAAACATCAAATCAGCGTTAAAAAGCTTCCTGTAAACATGCTGCTGGCAATGTCTATTACAGCTGGACTCTGTCTCTTTCTTGGTCTCTATCCAGAGTGGCTGTACACGCATCTTCCCATGCAACCAGTCCTATACGAGCCCTACACAATGAATCATGTAGTTTCTACATTACAGCTTCTAGTTGGCACTACGGTGGGTTTTTGGTTGCTGCGATCGAAAGTTGGAGGTGCGCCCACGTACTCACTAGACGTAGATGTTTTATACAGGAAGCCAACAGTTTTTCTAATGAATAGCTTTGTTACTAGCACGAAAGAATTGGGCCGCTTAAACCAACAAGCGGCTACATACATACTGCAAAAACTAAATGGGTTAGCAGGAGTTGGACCTGCCTCGGTGCCAGTCTATCTTGAGAGGAACTTGCAACCCCTCAACATAATTGCATTGTTGGTACTACTACTCCTAGTAGTACTCTCCCTGCTTTGAAAATTTATCTTGAATTTTTAGTGACCGAGACCTTGGCACCCAACGCCTGAAGTCGATCTACAAGATGGCCATACCCTCTTTCAACCGTCTCTAACGGAGTCACATATGTCTGACCATCTGCTGCAAGCCCGGCAGCAATGAGAGCCATCCCTGAGCGAAGATCCCGACTGTCAAGTACGCGCCCGCCACGGAGTTTAGTTGGACCAGTCACAATTATGCGGTGAGCATCCGTAAGAAAAAGGTCAGCCCCCATGCCACTTAACTGTTCTAATGCAAACAATCGAAGTTCATACATCCAGTCGTGCACAAGTGTGCGTCCATCAGCCTGAGTAGCAAGTACAGTAACTAGACTAACCAGATCACTTGGGAATCCAGGCCAAAGTCCGGTAGTTATACGTAGGCCAGCCCTTGGTTTTGAGGGTCGAACGGTGAATATGCCATTATCTGTCTCACAGGCTATACCCATTCGCTGTAAAACAGCTGAGACAACCTCGATGTCCTGCTCCCTGGCACCTGCTATAGATAATTCGCTGCCTGTAATTGCACCAACTACAGCCCAAGATCCTGCATCAATATAATCTCCAGCCAAATGGTGTTCAGCTCCAGAAAGCTTTGAGGATCCCGTAATTCGAATAAGCGAGCTCCCGTGACCTGAAATCTCTGCTCCCATCTTGATTAAAAATTCACAAAGCTCAACAACATGAGGCTCAGTTGCTGCGTGACGGATCTCAGTTGTGCCTGCTATACCAGCAGCCGCTAATAATACTGTCTCTGTTCCAGTGACAGATGCTTCGTAAAGGTATATTGAAGAAGGATTCAGACCATTATCAGCTTCTAGGCCGTAACCATTCCTGGAAACCCTTCTGGCACCCATTGCTAACAGTGCATCGATATGAGTAGAAATAGAACGACGCGCTGGGAAATCACCTCCAGGAGATGCAATCTCTGCTCGACCAAGACGAGCCAGCAAAGGTCCCAGTAAAAGTACAGATCCACGTAATCTTCCAACTAATTCTGGGTCTGGATGATGATGCGAAAGAGTTTTTGATCTTATGCGTAGCGTTGTAGTTCCAAGTCCTTCAACCTCAACACCCAGATTGATGAGGAGCTTAGCCATAACTTCCACATCGCCAATCCGTGGAATATTCGTTAAAACACATTCTTCTGATGTAAGCATGCAGGCTGCCAATAAAGGCAACGCTGCATTTTTATTACCTTCTACAGCAACACTTCCTTCAAGTCGATGCCCACCCTCAATTAGAAGTGTCGACATTTAGTCATTTTCCTTATATAGAAATTTGATTGCATCATCCGTCTCAAAACCAACAAATCTAGCTTCCGGTTTCAAAAAAATGCCAAACCGATCAGCCACCCTACGTTTAATGAGTACAGCAAGATCAATTATTTCTCGTGCAGTAGCCTTCCCTCGATTGACAATGGCTAAGGGGTGCTTAGTCGAAAGACCAACTTCACCATTACGATGTCCTTTAAGAAATCCCGCCTGCTCAATTAACCAAGCTGCTGGAATTTTTACTTCTTCCTTTGACAGTTTAAATCCAGGCAAAAAACCTTCGAAGTTTCTTGTCATACGTGAATACATTTCGTTATCAATAACGGGATTCACAAAAAAAGACCCAATACTACGTGTATCAGAATCAGATGAATCTAGCACCATCCCTTTTGTTCGCCTAATGGCAAGCACTGCATGCCTAACATCCGCAACTGAAGGGTCCTGCACTCCCTTATCATTAAGCCATTTAACAACATCAGGATAAACTGCTTTTGCTTTTTTTGTACGAAGTCGAAAAATTACGTGAGTCAGGATAAAACGTCCAACATCTATTGTCCTAAACCGACTACTCCGATAACCAAAACCGCAATCCTGTTTTTCAATTTCTACCACACGATTTTCAGTAGAATCTATCGCCCGAACCCGCTGAATTGAATCTGACACTTCCTGACCATATGCTCCAACATTCTGAATCGGTGTTCCACCAACACTTCCAGGAATCCCAGATAAACACTCTAAACCACCGAAACCAGTTTGAACGACCTGCTCCACTATCGGATCCCAGTCTTCTCCAGCGGAAACTTCAAGTTCCAATTGGTTTTTATTTGTTGTTGTTTTACAACCTTTGATATTAATACGCATGACAAGACCATCCACGCCACTATCAGAAACTACGACATTGCTTCCACCACCAAGAACTACTAAAGGTTTATCATGATCAAGCGCCCACTGTCTCGCATACATCACGTCATCAACTGTAGTCGCAGAAATATACCAGCGCGCAGAACCGCCTAATCCTAGCGTAGTAAATGGGGATAATAAAACGTCGCGCTGTATCTGAGGGTGTTCAACAGACAGCAAGAATTTTCTCCTCCTGTAAAACTAACGCCTCAACTGCTTCACTTCTTGAACACACAGTAAACTCAACACGATCTCCAGGAGCCAATTGACCAGCAAGAGATAAATCAGCTGTGATAACACTAGCTATTTGAGGATACCCTCCCGTTGTCTGATGGTCAGCCATAAGGAGTATTGGCTCTCCAGACGGAGGCAGTTGAATAGATCCCATGAACGTAACACCAGACATTATCTCTCTGTTCTCAGTTTGTTTAATGGGAGTTACAGCAACTAATCGGTAACCCATACGGTCTGACTGCTGTGAAACTGTAAAGCGCGTTTTTATGAGCATCTCGATGGACTCTTGGTCAAAAAAGTGCGGTTCTGATGGAACTATGACCCTTAGTTTGACTACTCCTCCCTGACAACTGAAACCATCTTTTCCTTTCTTCATTTCAGTACTCTCTAGCTTCCCCAACGGCAGACGATCTCCCGGAAGGACTGTCCGTCCATTTATGCCACCAAGTCCACTTGGAACATGCGTTGCTCGACTTCCCAGAATAACGTCCGTATCTATACCACCCCCGAATGCTACGTACAAACGCGCCCCAGAATTTCGTCTGTTAAATTTAAGAACGGCACCTTCACGACCAATGACCGGAGTATTAAGAGGCAATGGATGCTCATCCAATATAGCTCCAAAATCAGCTCCGCTAATAGCAAGAGTTGCTTGTGTGTCCAATCTGATTTCAGATCCAACTAGTGTCATCTCAAGGGTTGCGGCATGCTCATCATTCCCTACAAGCCTGTTAGCTATTCGATGAGAACTTCTATCCATGGGCCCAGCTACAGGTACACCAAGCTGTTGGTAACCCCACCGGCCAAGATCCTGCACAGAGGTCCACAACCCAGAATTCAAAATTGTGATCGTCCTTTTATGTGTTGATACTGATACAGAATGCTGAAACGAATCTAACCTCTTCGAAGGCAGAGACGAGACCCGACGAAATCGCACAAGATCTCCGGGTACACAGGTTGTGTGTGGTGGCGTTTTTGGATTGAAGAGTTGCACATCAGCGCGTCCAATAATCTGCCAACCACCGGGACTGTTTGTTGGATATATGCCTGTCTGATTACCAGCAATCCCAACTGAGCCAACAGGGACACGAATATTCGGACTTGCCTTACGAGGTGCTTCAATTGAGGGATCGACGAAACCTAGATATGGAAACCCTGGCATAAAACCAAGCATAAATACACGATAAGTTTTTGCCGTATGACGAACTACAACTTCATGCTCTGAAAGCCCGTTCAGATGGGCAACTCGAGCAAGATCTGGACCATCCATTCCCCCATAGACAACATCTATTTCATGCAACTGTGGAGGACCTAGGCTAGCAACATTACTCAAAGATTGAACAAGAGCCTTTTTAATTAGTTCAATGCTGACACGAAGGGGGTCAAAAAAAACTGCAACTGTATTAAAGGTAGGAACTACATCTCGCAACCCTTCGATATCAAAGCAGCGAAGTGAGGCAGCGATGCTAATTACTCTCTCATTGACTTGCTGATCAACTTTATCTCCAAGAGTTAGAATAACTACTGAATCCCCGGCATCATGAATGCTTGCCTCACCATCTGTGGTCAGTGTCACAGGCTGAGAGCCTTCAGGAGTTTCTGGTGAATGCCTCCGAATTCTCCGTTAGACATCAAAACTACTAAATCCCCATCTTTATGCTCATTGACAATTGTCATCACAATGTCGTCAACATCAGGAATCGCTCTAGCTCGTTGACCTCTCTGACTAAGTTCTCTAGCAAGCACCTCAATTGATAACTGCTCTTCATGGGGCAAGTCAGAGCGAAAAACCGAAGCCAAAATTACTTCGTCGGCAGGACTAAATGCATCTACAAAATCCGTTTGAAAAACTTTTCGACAAGAAGAAGCTGAACGAGGCTCGAATACAGCCCATAGTCTACTGCTAGGATTACTTAAACGAAGCGCAGATAGCGTCTCTCTTACAGCCGTAGGATGGTGAGCAAAATCATCAAAAACAGTGACGCCATCAACTATACCCAGCACTTCAAGGCGCCGCTTAATACCCTGAAAAGCCTTGAGGCCCTCAGCCAGTGCACCAGAACTAAGGCCTCTATGCGCACCTACGGCTATCGCGCCAAGGGCATTGGATACGTTGTGCGCACCAGGGAGTTGCAATTCAAACTCTCCAAACTCTACCCCTCTTTGACGAACAGAAAACCTGGTTCTTCCATTAATAAGAGCAATGTTATACGCCTGCCAATCTGCTCCATCTGAAAACCCAAAAGTTGAAGCAGGACTCGAGGAAAGATCTCTTAAAGCCAGCGTGTGATTGTTGTCCGCCCCAAGAAGCAAAAGGCCATTCTTAGGAACAAGATTTACCAGCCGCTTATAGGCAAGCTGTACGTCATCAAGGCCTTGATAGATGTCCGCATGATCAAATTCAATATTGTTAATAACAACTACGTCAGGTATGTACTTAAGAAACTTTGGACTCTTGTCGAAAAAAGCAGTGTCGTATTCATCCCCTTCAATTACAAAATCTTGACCCTCGCCAACACGATAACTAGACCCATCAGCCCCAAAGTCTTTTACAATCCCACCAACCAGAACGGTCGGATCTAAGCCAGCATGAACTAGCAACCAACCAGCCATCGCTGTTGTCGTTGTCTTACCATGTGTTCCCGCAAGCACGATAGGCTTCTTCTCCCAGAGAAATTCATCTCTAACTATCTCTGGCAATGAACAACACCTAATCCTTCTCTCAAGAACGGCTTCAATCTCTGGGTTGCCTCGTGACACTACGTTTCCAACCACAACAAGATCAAGCTCATCAGTAATACGATCTTCATGAAAACCTTTGAGAATAGGAATGCCTTCAGCGGCTAGAAAATCACTCATTGGGGGAAACACATTTTTATCAGAACCGCTTACCGTGTGACCCTTATTAGTGAGCAAGGCCGCCGTGGTGGCCATTGCTGTTCCGCAAATACCTATGAAATGTATACGCAATGTCCTAGATAACAGCTGCTTCTTCAACCACTAGTCGTGGGTGTGAATTGGCAATTACTCTTGCTCGAACACCCAAAGGAAGCGTCCAGCAAGCGCCGTGACTATGTCCGGAAGGAAATCCGGACACAATCGGCCCAGGAAAATCCTCAAACATATCTTTCACCACATCCAAAGAGGTTGGAGATCCATTAGGACCATTGCAACCATACATCTCTCCACAAATAATTGCCCGAACCCTAGAAAATACTCCAGCAAGTTTGAGTTGAACTAACATTCTGGACAAACGGTAAGGACTTTCATTAACTTCCTCAAAAAACAATACAGAGCCATTGGGTGGCATAAAAGCATAAGGAGTGCCAAGAGACGAAACTAGCTGTGTAAGTGTCCCGCCAAAAACTAGCCCAGAAGCTTCCCCGGCCTTTAGTGTCTCTACTTCTTCAGGTAACCACTCGCCAGGTGCTTCCGTTGATTCAACAGAGGCTTTCCACGAGTCTTCATGAAGACCTTTGTTTGTAATACCAAATGGGCCAGTAATCATTGGACCATGAAATCCAACAAGGCCATGACCAACTGTGAGAAGTGTCAGCAATGAAGTATTGTCGCTAGATCCTATAAAAATTTTCGGAGTATTTTTAAGTGCTAGGCCATCCAGTAGTGGTAAAAGCTCTACGCTCCCATAGCCACCCCTCACTGCAATCAATGCCGCGATCGAAGGATCTGCCCACGCATCAGCAAATGCTTTTGCACGCAACTCAGCCGGGCCAGAGACAAAACCGTCGCGTTTAAAAAGGCTCTCATCCCAAACAGGTTCATAACCACGTTTGCGGAGAACTTCCACACCTTGATCAAACTCAACTCGAGAAAATGGACTCGCCGGAGAAACGAGTGATACTCGATCGCCTGATTTAAGAGCCTGTGGCTTAAGCATCAGGCATAGCTCGCCATTTCATCCGCAATACGCTTGTGCTGATCACAACCGATAACGCGACTCCTGCCTAGAGAGTGTCTAGCTGGAGTCTCAGCTGGAAACTTTTCTTTTGCATTACGCTGACGTTTGAGAGCCTCTTCGATACGGTTACGTGATATCCGACCATCTTCAACGGCATATAACAGAGCTTCCAGAGCTGCTACTTGAGTTTCAATTTTCCCACTGCAAATTAAAATTCCATCACAGCCAGCAATCACAGCTTGAACTGCAGCATCAGAAACTGTTTGGGTAGCCGAGACAGCCTTCATTTCAAGATCGTCTCCAAGGATAACACCTGAAAATTTTAATTCTTTCCTGAGTATTCCCTCTACGATACGTTTAGAAAATGTAGTCGCATTTTTGTCGTCAATAGACGGAACCAGTAAATGCGCAGTCATTATAAAAGCTACACCAGCTTCTACCGCTGCATGAAACGGAAGCATCTCAACACGCCGAAGTCTCTCCAGATCATGCCCAATGACTGGAAGCTTAATATGCGAATCATCAACGGTATCACCATGACCAGGAAAATGTTTTCCGCAAGCTGCTATTCCACCGTCCTGAAAACCGCGAATTATTGCAGTACCCAGCCTAGCAACAGTTGAGGCATCCGTCCCGAGAGCTCTGTCACCAATAACTGAATTTTCAGGATTAGTGTGAATGTCAAGCACAGGAGAAAAATTAAGCGTAACGCCAACAGCTCGTAATTCAGCAGCCAATGCAACCGCAAACTTTGAGGCAAGCTGAACATCTCCACATTTCCCTAAAACGTTCATTGGTGGCCACTTGGTAAAAGGTTGCCCAAGACGTGCCACCCGACCACCTTCTTGATCAATACTTATCCAAAGTGGCAACTGAGGGACTAGCGACTGAACATCCGATGATAATTCAGCTACCTGCATTGGAGCTTCAATGTTCCGATTAAACAGAACCAATCCACCCAGTTGGAATTCTCTAACCAATGAGCGCATTTCTGGTGTCACGGTTCTTGCTGGTAAGCTTCCAAAGAGGAGCTGGCCAATCGCATGACGAATAGAACTAGGCATGAGATCATTATAGACTTCTGCTCACTTTAAAATACCGAGATGGCTTTTCAAACCTCAGCCCCAACCCGAATCGACCTAGCTGGTGGAACTATCGATATCTGGCCACTCTACCTATTTCATAACAAAGCTCAGACCATCAATGCTGCAATAAGTCTCCGGGCTCATGCCAAAATAGAAAAACGAGATGATAATCGGATTCTCATTCAATCTAAAGATCTCAATCAAATTGCTGAATTTAAGGATAAAACAGAGCTCCTTGACTCGAAGAAACTTCGCCTCCTAACTCTGCTTACATCCTGGTTTTTGACAAATCCTCAATCAAACTCTAAAAAATCAAAACTCGGATTAACGCTAACCACAAACTGTGATTCTCCTGCCGGTGCTGGACTTGCTGGATCCTCAGCTCTAGCAGTGGCTGTGTCTTCAGCACTAGCTCAATGGACAGAATGGGACTGTGATCCCGAAACAATTCTCGAAATCGCTACGAATATAGAAGCTATCGTCATCGGAGTGCCCACTGGTCTCCAAGACTATCGCCCAGCTATGTACGGTGGAGTTTCAGCGATCGAGCTTGAGGCTAATGGAAGCAACCGCGTTCCACTGAACGTCAATGCTGACGAACTCGAACGTCGCATTGTTCTGTGCTACACCGGAGAATCCAGAAACTCTGGAACAAATAATTGGGAAATAACAAAACAGCATCTTGATGGTAACAAAATTATTTTCAATCACTTTGAACGAATCCGTGATACTGCTTGCAGGATGCGTGAGGCACTTGAACGTGCTGACTGGAAAACTGTAGGCTTAGCAATCGCTGATGAGTGGGAAAATCGGAAACAGCTAGCTCCTGGCGTAACGACAAACGCAATAGACAACCTGATAGATAAAGCCAAAGCAGCTGGTGCTATAGGCGCGAAAGTGTGTGGTGCCGGAGGTGGAGGATGTCTTTTTTGTTATGCTCCACCTGAAACCGTCCCTGCTGTTCAAAAAGCTCTCACCTCAAACGGAGCAGAGCTACTTGAATTTACAATAGATAACCAAGGCCTTCTCAGTAATCAATAAATTTTTTAAAGGACTTAAAAGGATGAGCTTTACTTAGACGGAATCGTTGGGTTTGAGCTAGGTAAAGCTACTGCCGTTGGACTCGGCGAAGAAATCTCAGGCACCAAAGAGTCTTCCTCAGATGTCACAGACAAAGACCCGCCAAATAAAGTCATGTAAAGGATCAGTCCAGAAACGATAACTGAAACAAAAAATATTTTTACGGCAGCTTGCGTAGTCTGCTTTTCACTTGCTATTGAAAGAAAGTCCTCTTGTGGAACATACGGACTCCCAAGTGTTGCGGCTTCAACAGGAAACTGTGACAAAAAACGACGCACCATTTCTTCAGGGTCAAGTTTAACTTCTGAAGCATATGCACGAACAAAAGACCGGCTAAATATCCCTCCGGGCAAACTTCCAAGATCGTTATCCTCAATGCCCTTAAGCATCGAGCTCGATATCTTTGTGCTATCTGCTACTTCGCGAATAGTAACCCCAAGCGCTTCTCGAGCACGTCTTAATTCAGACCCAACATCATGGCCTTTTGATTTCATTTTTATTGTTTACCCCAAAAAAAATAATTGTAAAGAACTACCTACAGGCTGTCAATACTACGCCTATCTGATGGATAGCACTTGTAAAATCTTTCATGGAGCCAGAAAAAATTGAAATTCCAGCAAAACCACTAGCTCCATTTTCTGAAATTTCTTGAATGTTTTCTACCGATACACCACCTATAGCTAAGATGGGTAAAGCAACCGATTGTGCTACAGCGTCTAGAAGATCAACTCCTGCCGCAGCGACTCCAGGTTTCGACTGACTTGGATATATCATTCCAAATAAAAGATAGTCAACATCACCATCCAAGTCAGCATCTTTTGCCTCCTCTTTACTATGAACAGACCGACCAATAATAAAATCTTCTGGAGCATAGACACGAAGACGCGAAGCAGTAATACCATCAGACGGCAGATGTACACCGTGGGCACCTGCTGCAAGAGCAATGTCGAAGCGATCGTTAACTAAAACTCGGCAACTTGTATTAATAACAACTTTGACACATTGAGATACAAGTTCTAAAAGTTCATTATCATCAAGCCCTCTCTCGCGTACTTGAATTAGATGAACACCCGCAACCGCCGCTAGCCTTACACGCTCAATCAGCTCATCTCTCCAGTTAGTACCGTACTTATTCCTATCAGTTACAAGGCAAACAACTGGACGCATTATGAATCCTTGTTAAGAACGTCTAAAAGCGAACGTGGTCTAAATGACTTGCGATGAAGACTAGAGTAGCCAAAACGTGATACAGCCTTAAGATGCTCAGCGGTGGCATAACCTTTATGCTTATCATATCCATAACGTGGATCAGCAATATGGTGTTTCAACATCTCACGATCACGAGTTACTTTTGCAACAATAGACGCAGCTGCTATCACACTGCACTTCTGATCGCCACGAACAACTCCTTGTTGAGCTATCAGGAGGCCTGGAATTCGAAACGCATCTACAAGGACCATGTCTGGAAGTGGAACTAGCTTTATCACCGAAGACTTCATTGCTTCAAGTGATGCTTGCTGAATATTTATCTTGTCTATTTCTTCCGGTGTGCCGGTTGCAACAGACCAAGCCACTGCACTGCTAATAATTATTTTATAAAGTCGTTCTCTTTCAGAGATGGTAGTAAGTTTTGAATCTCGCAAGCCTGGAATGTGCTTTGCAGGATCAAGAATAACTGCTGCAGCAATTACTGGACCGGCCAAACATCCGCGACCGGCTTCATCGACACCTGCAATATGACAAAATCCGTAGCGTCGCAGGGAATTTTCAAGTCTCCGCTGCGCTCGCACACGAACCATCTTTCCTCTCCCTGGGGATATTTGATCTCCTGACAGCAACGTTCATTCAGGAGCACTGGGAACATCACTATGGATTATTAGGCGCGCTTAGATTCCTTCATTCGAGCAGCTTTACCCTTAAGGCCCCTAAGAAAATAGAGCTTGGCACGTCTGACGCGAGCCAATCGAATTACCTCAACTTTCTGAATATTAGGAGAATGAAGAGGAAATATTCGTTCAACACCTTGTCCAAAAGATACCTTCCTGACCGTAAAAGAAGCTCGCGCTCCTCCTCGGCTCATCCCAATTACAACACCTTCAAATATCTGAATGCGTTCCTTGTCCCCTTCTCGGACTTTGACATGAACCCTGACTGTATTCCCAGTCTTGATATTCGGTCGGGATGTCAGTTGTGACTTCTCGACTGTCTCGATCCCGTCCATTATTAGCTCCCTTGCTCCTTTTGTATCTGATTCAGCAAACTTTGTTCTTCGTCGTCAAGCGTCGCAGTTGAAAGTAGATCGGGGCGACGATCAAGCGTGCGAACTAATGCTTCTCGCTTTCTCCACTTACTCACTTCTGCATGGTGACCAGACAGAAGCACTTCTGGCACTCCTACGCCTCTAAAAGTTGCAGGTCTAGTGTAATGTGGATGATCCAACAAGCCTCTTGAAAATGAATCTTGCTCTACTGATTTTGGATCGCCAACTACCCCAGGAATTAAGCGGCTCACAGAATCAATAACAATGAGGGCTGCAATCTCACCGCCACTCAAAACATAGTCTCCAATTGAGATCTCTTCAGTAGTTACTACATCTCTTACTCGATCATCAACACCCTCATATCGTCCGCACAAGAGCACAATGTGATTTAAGTGGCGTAATCTTTCAGCTTCAGCCTGTGAGTACCTTTGACCCTGTGGAGATAAAAGAATAACCGCGTCTGGCTGGCCACGCTCGATTGCTATCGTATTAACAGCCTGCGCTAGAGGTTCTGCCTTCATTACCATTCCAGGGCCTCCCCCATAGGGTACATCGTCTACAGTACGATGGCGACCTAGAGTGTAATCACGAAGATCATGCACTGAAACATCTACAAGGCCTCTTTGGATACCACGGCCTACTACGCCTTCAGTTAGGCTAGAAGAAATCATTTTCGGAAAAATTGTAACAATATCGAATTTCACTTGTTTAACTCGAGTAATCCAATTGGAGGATTGACACGTATACGCTTTTTTTCAGGATCAATTTCAACACAAATATCGACTGCTAACGGAATCTGAATTTGATCTCTAGCACCTTGCACTATAAGACGACTGGCGTTGAGACTGCCCTCCACCCGAATTACTTTTCCAATATGCTCTCCCTTGAGAGTTTCCACTACTGAACCAATCAGCTGATGATGATAAAACTCTCCAGACTCAAGCGGCGATAGGTCCTCTTCTACTACACGGAGTTCTGAGCCAGTTAACTGAGCTATTGACTCTATACTTTTAAAACCCTCAAAACTAACTATTGGACGCCCCTGTTTGAAACGTACCGTCGCTAAGGTTAACGATTTCTCTCCAGTCGGCGCTTGAATCCAGAATACTGACCCAATTTTGAATCTGTCTTTTACAAAATCAGTATCAGGTGTAATCAACACATGACCACGAATGCCGTGAGGCCGACCAATACGACCCACAAGGACCATGTCTTTCCAAGTCAACTAATCTTTGATGTCCAACATTGCTCGTGTGCCATGATGTTCAGCTGCTAAAGCCACTAGCGTTCTGAGCGCAGATGCAGTTCGACCTTGACGACCAATGATCTTTCCAACATCTTCTTGGGCAGTTGTAAGTTGAAGCACTGTCGTGCTACGCCTTTGAACTTCTTCTACCTGAACCAAGTCTGGATTGTCAGCCAACGCACAAGCAATTATCTCTACTACAGCCAGCAAGGATACTTCCGAAGATCCCCTAGTTTCTTCAGAGGTCACTCTTCAGTCTCCTTGGCCTCATCAGAACTACTACCAAGATCACGTGTTAAATGGCGGTGTAACAAAGTGCGAACAGTGTCTGATGGTCTGGCACCTAATTTCAACCAGTGATCAACTCGAGCTTTATCAATCTCCACTGTTGCTTTTGGGCGACTCCTAGGATTATAGGTTCCGAGGTTCTCCACAAATTTGCTGTCTCGTGGAGCACTAGACTCAGTCACCACAACCCGGAAATATGGCTTCTTTTTTGAACCCATTCGTCGCAAACGAATTGCGAGCATATGCCTCCTAACTATGCTAAAGCGTAATCCCTTATCGTAAAAGAGCCGCTTAGGGACTGTCAACGATACTGTACTGTCGACGTTACTGGGTAGAAATTTATACCGAGGATAACCGATGGCCTAATTTCTCTTTTTTAGTTTTCAGATATCTTCGAGTAGACTCGCTGGCTGGAATTTCTAGCGGCAATGTTTCTGAAATTGAAAGCCCGTAGCCCTGCAAACCAACAAACTTCCTTGGATTATTCGTCAGTAGACGCATCGTCCGAACACCCAAATCCCTTAAAATCTGGGCACCTATTCCATAATCTCGCTGATCCGCTTTAAACCCTAGACGTTCATTAGCCTCTACGGTATCAAGGCCTTGATCCTGCAATTCATATGCCCGAATCTTATTTGCAAGCCCAATCCCACGTCCTTCCTGGTTGAGGTACAAAAGCACGCCACGTTCTTCCTTGGCAATACGGGACATCGCTGCTTCAAGCTGCCCGCCACAATCACAACGAGCAGAATGAAACACATCTCCAGTCAAACATTTTGAATGAACTCTGACCAAAACATCTTTACCATCTTCGATCTTGCCACGAACAAGTGCAACATGGGTTTCGTTGTTCAACTGATTCTTGTAGGCAAATATTTCGAAATCACCATTGTCAGTTGGAAGTCCAGCAGTCGCTACCCGCTTAACTAAAGTTTCAGTTTGCATTCGGTACCGAATTAGATCAGAAATTGTTACAAGAAGCAGGCCATGTTCTTGAGAAAATTTTGCGAGCTGTGGAACACGGGCCATCGTTCCATCTTCATTCATAATTTC
>DDZV01000012.1:51935-52358 GCA_002346475.1 Acidobacteria bacterium UBA2999
TCATAATTTCGCAAATAACACCAGCAGGATATAAGCCAGCAATACGAGCTAGATCTACCGCAGCTTCAGTCTGCCCTGCACGAACTAGCACTCCTCCATCTCTTGCTCGTAATGGAAACATGTGACCAGGACGAGCCAAATCAGAAGGCTTGGTATTTGGGTCTATTGCTGCCTGAACTGTAGCTGCCCGATCGGCAGCAGAAATACCTGTACTTACCTTCTTTTTGCCTTCGATGGAAACACAGAACGCTGTTCCGTAAGTTGCTGTGTTCTGGTTAACCATCAGTGGAACCTCAAGCTGTTCAAGACGCTCACCAGTCATTGGCATACATATAAGACCACGCCCATGCCGCGCCATAAAATTAATGACCTCTGGGGTAATCTTTTCGGCCGCAACAGTAAGATCTCCTTCGTTCTCTCTAT
>DDZV01000021.1 GCA_002346475.1 Acidobacteria bacterium UBA2999
TCCATGCTTCCTACCATTGAATGGCAAGACGACGCAGTGGTCATGATTGACCAGCGTAAATTACCGGCACGGGAAGTCTACGTGCGCTGTCGAACCGCTGGAGAGGTGGCTAGGGCTATTAAAAAAATGGTTATTCGGGGTGCCCCTGCCATTGGCGTTGCAGCTGCATTTGGTATTGCGCTGGAGGCTCATCGGAGCAAGGCAAGTGGTACAACACAGTTCATCAAAGAATTACTTCGCGCATGTACCTTATTGGCGAGCACGAGACCTACTGCCGTTAATTTATCTTGGGCTATTGAAAGAATGAAGAGAATATTTGAGGATGCGAAGTCTGGAGCATCAGTTATGGAGATTAGAGACCGTTTGGTATTGGAAGCCAGGCGTATCCATGATGAAGATGTAGCAAACTGTCGTGCGATGGGTACTTATGGAGCCAGCCTGGTTCCAGCGACGGCTTCTGTACTGACGCATTGTAATGCTGGAGCTTTAGCGACAGCTGGTTATGGGACCGCACTTGGAGTGATTCGAGCTGCAGTAGAGCAAGGGAAACAACTCAACGTGCTCGCTGATGAGACTCGACCCTTTTTGCAAGGGGCAAGGCTGACCGCGTGGGAACTTGTAAGAGATGATATTCAAACGACTGTTATTACAGACAATATGGCTGGGACCATGATGCGATTAGGTCAGATTGATTTGGTTGTTGTAGGGGCTGATCGCATTGCTGCGAATGGAGATGTTGCTAATAAGATCGGTACTTATACGGTTGCGGTGCTAGCCAAAGAGCACGGCATTCCGTTTTACGTTGCAGCTCCGCTTTCTACCATTGATCTACAGATACCAGACGGGTCGCATATTCCTATTGAAGAGCGTGGTGAACGTGAGGTAACTCATTTCGGATCTTCTCGGTTGACTCCTGAGGGAGCACAGATTCGCAACCCAGCATTCGATGTTACGCCAAATAAATATGTCACTGCTATTGTGACTGAGCTTGGCATTGCTGAAGCTCCGTATAAAGACTCACTGAAAGCATTAGAGCGGACACAGAATTAATGGTCATCCTTGGTATTGAGACCTCGTGTGACGAAACGGCCGCCGCTATTGTTGAAGAAACTGGTAATCGTGCTCAGCCCTGGCGTGTTCTCTCAAGTGTTGTCGCATCACAAGTAGCTATCCATCGAAACTGGGGTGGTGTTGTGCCTGAATTGGCTTCTCGCCAGCACATTCGTGATATTTGTGGCGTTGTCGATCGTGCTCTAGTTGATGCTGGGATAGATCAGTCAGGGTATCAGGCGATTGCCGTAACCCAGGGTCCAGGGCTTATTGGTTCGTTACTTGTGGGGTTATCGTTTGCGAAGTCTTTGGCTTGGTCTAGCGGGGTGTCACTGGTACCTGTTCATCATTTGGCTGGACATATTGAGTCCTTAGTGTTGCACAATGGAGAGATGCCTCTTCCGGCTAGTGTTTTAGTTGTTTCTGGAGGACACACGAATCTTTACCACGTGCCTAAACCTGGGGTGTACGAACTCTTAGGTCGAACTAGAGACGATGCGGCAGGAGAAGCTTACGATAAGGTTGCCAAGTTACTTGGTTTGGAATATCCGGGGGGACCTGCAATTGATCGACTAGCTTGTTCTGGCAATGACCGTGCAGTTTTATTTCCAAAAACTCAATTAAAACACGTTGATCGGAATGCTCCGCATTTACCAGGGCAGTTCGATTTTAGTTTCAGTGGGCTTAAGACATCGGTGTCACGTTATGTTGCTTCGAAACGTCAAACACTTGGTCTCCAGTCAGGTGAAGCTCTGCCCAACAATCTCATCGTTGACATTTGTGCCAGTTTTCAGCGAGTCGTTGTAGAGGGTCTTGTGGAGAAATTATTTGAAGTTGCAGAGCACCACGGTGCTAGGAGTGTAGGCATTGCTGGGGGCGTTTCTGCTAATACACGATTACGTTTAGACACAATAAAGGCTGGCACTCGTCATGAGCTACCAGTGTTTGTTCCAAGCTTTGATTTATCCACAGATAATGCTGCCATGATTGCTGCAGCGGGACTTCGTCGGTTTCAGGCAGGTGCTACTACTGCCGAATGGACACTTAATGCTGATGCAGCGCTTTCCTTATAATTGAGATCAGTATCTGTCAGTCAAACAACATTTATATAAAATTGTGATTACTACAACTGAGTATCTCTGGTTTGAGACGAAGCAACGGAAAGAATTTGTACGAATTACTAATAAAATTTCTTCGATTGTGAAAAAGTCTGGTGTACGAGAAGGTTTAGTGTTTGTGTCAGCGATGCATATTACCGCTGGTGTGTACGTGAATGATTGGGAAGATGGTCTGATTGAAGATTTTCAAGTGTGGCTTGAGAAGCTTGCACCAGCAGGTTTAGATTATCAACATCATAATACTGGTGAGGACAATGCAGACGCACACCTCAAACGTACAATCATGGGGCACCAGGTGATACTGCCCATTACAGACGGTGCACTTGATTTAGGTCCTTGGGAGCAAGTGTTCTATGCCGAGTTTGACGGTTGTCGAAAGAAACGCGTAGTTGTAAAAGTAATGGGCACTGCGTGAACAGAGAATATCCAGAGAGGCCTGTTATAGGTGTTGGCGGGGTTATTTTACTCGAAGGGCGAGTTGTGCTTATTCGTCGTCGGTTTGAGCCACTTGCAGGGAGGTGGAGCCTTCCTGGCGGGATGCTTGAAGTTGGTGAAACGCTTGAAGCTGGTGTATCTCGGGAGATGACTGAAGAAACGGGTCTAGAAATTGAAGTTGGTCCAGTTATTGAAGTATTTGATCGCATTACTTACGATCAATCACGACGCGTACAATTTCATTTTGTGTTAGTTGATTACTTGTGCTGGCCATCTGGCGGCCAGTTGCAAGCTGGGTCCGATGTAGATCGTGTTGTTCTTGCTGATCCATCAGCTCTTCAGGACTACAATCTGACGGAAAAAGTTACTGAAGTAATTGGGCGGGCATTGGAGCTAGCGCATCAAGTGACAAAGGAACTCAGAGATGGAAACGGCTAGGGTACTTGCGGAGGGTACAATATTTCGATGCAAGACTTAATAAATAAATTGCTTTCAGCATTAGGTGAAGATCCCAACCGCGAAGGATTGGTACGAACACCACTCCGTGTCGAGAAATCACTTCAATTTCTGACCAGTGGATACTCAGCCGATGTGGATGCAGTGCTAAATGGAGCACTTTTTACCGTTGATTATAGTGAGATGGTGATTGTCAAGGACATCGATTTTTATAGCCTATGCGAGCATCACCTCCTTCCATTTTTTGGAAAGTGTCACATTGCTTACATCCCACGTAAACAGGTTATTGGTTTGAGTAAGCTTCCAAGACTTGTAGAAGTATTTTCACGGCGCTTGCAGATTCAGGAGCGGATGACTAATCAAATTGCCGAGACAATTAAGACAAAAATCAATCCACTTGGTGTAGCGGTGGTAGTTGAAGGAACCCACCTTTGCATGTCGATGCGTGGTGTACAGAAACAGAATTCTTTTGCTGTGACTAGTGCTATGTTGGGTGCGTTTAGGGATCATGCTAGGACTCGGATGGAGTTCCTTGAGTTGATCAATAGCCGTACTGGAATATCGATTAGTTCATCCGAACGTTCTAGTTTGGTCTGTGTGGATGACTAGATTAACTGCGGTAGTAGTCGTGGCTGTGATCGTTGCTCCGGGGATAACAGTAGCCCAGCGGAACTCGATGAAAACAGAGCCTGCTGAATTTCAGTGTCCGTCGGTTCTTGGGCCAGGTGCTACGACCATGAATCTGTACTGTGATGTTCTTACAGAGCGCGATCCTGCTAAAGGTATTATTATCCAGTTGCCACCGCACAGTGGTGTAGTGACTTTGAGTTTTAACTTACATAATCGGCACACTTATTCTCAGGAACTTGTTGATGCAAAGCGTGCTTATCGTCAATATACTGCGACGATTGGGATTCTTACTGCGGACAATACGCTCATCTCTCGTGCAATTATCCAGAGTGAGTTTCGGACAGTAGCCGATCTGGTGGAGCGAGTGGAAGGCGGCGCTGGTCCTGGTGGGGTTAAAGCTGTTGCACCGAATGGAACACAGGCAATCAAAGTCGTGATTCCTCCTGAAGAAGAAAGTGTCAGTGTGCTTGGAGAGAAGCTATCGGTTGTACGACTTGAAGCCAGCGACAATTTTAGTGCTATGGGTCGTCCGGTTGCTATTATTAGCGATATTCAAATTACTTATCGCCCTGCTCCATGAGCGTACAAAAAATAACCAGCGAGTTACCGCTGGTTATTTTTATATGGTCTGGCTAGTCCTAGGACCTGTAGTTAAACAATTTTACTTTTGTTAATTGGTTGTACTGGTTCTGGTTTTTTTGTACCACCAAGCCCGGCAATTTGTATAGTAGGTTGTTCCTTGAGAACATGTTCCCGGTACAGTTTTCCCATTTCCTCATTGTGGCGCTTTTCTTCAGGAGTTAGAGGCTTCTTCCGTGCCTGAAGTTTCTCCTCACGTGAATTCTTAACGATCCCAAGTTCGTCAAGATCGGTTTGCGCTCCAGCAGCAACTGCTTCGGCATTTAACATGAGCGAGTGGTCCTTACTATCTAGCGGGACTGCTTTATTACCTGCGAAGATTTCGTGACGACCATGTTCTTCATACCACTTAGTTAGATTTGCCGTCATGTGCATCTTCTCAAGGATGTTTCTCCAGCCGATGCCAGTGTTATAGGCACAGAACGAGATCTCTCCCTGTTGTGTGCCGTATGGGATGATACACATCTCTGTACGGCGGAAGTCATAGTTAAATAAATCTTGGAACCACATACCTGCAACGAATAAAAAGTTCCAGCGATCAGAGCGGCGCTTGTCAATATCACTCTTGGTTCGGTCGCCTTCAACTTTTCCGTATTTCCCTTTTTCAGCTCCCTTGGTTGCTCCAAAGGTTTTGTCAAATTTTTTCAGTAAGTCACCAATGCGGAAGTGGGTTGGTGCACTGAAGGAATCGTAGTTTCGCATTAGAGCTAGAGCCATTCCGAAGACCGAGAGCGATCGTCCACGTGCGGCATCATTTACTTCGGCCACGTCTTTAGCCAGTTGCTCGGCTTTGAGAAAAGCAGTGACGGGCACAGCTTCTTTGGTTTCTTTGTCAATCATCACTGCCATGCCGGTGCCGCAGTTTGGGTGGCACCCGCATGTGAGTTGACCCCAATCTCGATCTGGTCCATGAACAACGTCTGCCCAGTCTGTAAAGGTTGACATAAACGAAATTGGGAACCAGTCTCGAGTAGGTTCGCCGAGTCCGGTTTGATTTTTTACGTCGTGAGCCAAGTGCGACAGGGTATAGCGCTGTGCAGCACGTCGTTCTGGTGTGATTTCTTCATCGCGACCCGTGAATGAGACTGGCTGAAATGAGAGGAAATTAATCCGTGTTGGATTGTCGAGGGCGAATTCAATAACTCGCCCAACTTGTTCGTTATTAACACCATTAACGACTGTAATAACCGGCACTATATCTACGCCGGAAGTGTGAAGATTTTCAATGGCTCGAAGTTTAACGTCAAAAAGGTTTCCGACACGACGATGTGAGTTTGCTGCGTTGCCAATTCCATCAAACTGTAGATAGGCATATCGGAGACCAGCCTCTGCCGCGGCTTTTGCGAATTCCGGGCTTTTGGCAAATTCGATTCCATTTGTAGCCGCTTGAATACTGTTGTAACCCACTTTTCGTGCGTACCGAATAGCATCGAGAAAATACGGTGACATCGTAGGTTCGCCACCCGAGAATTGGACTGACATCTGTCTACGAGGTTTGATGGTGACAGCGTTATCGAGCACTTGCTTAATATCTTCCCAGGACAGTTCGTGTACAAATCCAACTTGGTTTGCGTCCATAAAACATGGGTCACACATCATGTTGCATCGATTAGTCAGATCGACTGTCAACACGGAGCCACGGCCGTGGAGTACTGTTGAAGAGCCATGATTGTGTAATTTTTCGTCATTGTGTGCTTGGATATCACGTCCGGGAAACACTTCTTCCAGGTGTTTAAAGAATGCTGTATCAATGGCCATGACGTCTTCGAAGTGACCATGAATAGGGCAGTCTTTTACCATTAGAATTTTGTCATCACGTTCTATAATGGTTGCTTTTATTTCGCCTACTTTTTCGTTGAGCAGAATTGAGACATCTTGTTTACCATCTAAGATTGATTGTCTGGCTTCACGGACACAAGTTGGACATAGTGAGTCAGTCTCGCGTGGCCAACCAAGTGGCGGCTTAGTTTTTTGATGAGATTTTAGGAGCGGTTTATCTGACCAGCGTGGAATAAAAGATGGATTCTGGCGAAATCGGTTAACTCTTACAAAGATTTGCCAAGCGCCCTGGGCGACAATTGACATTCCTTTTTCCACGTACTTTATAGGGGCGTGCATATGGTCTCCTTAAACGGCATTTCAAGAATCTCTAATGCTTTAGCATTTTGAGGATGGTGTGATGATAGCGTCCACATGGCGCAGTTCTTATCTATTTTTAGCCGACGGGCAGATTTTAAGGTCGATCTGGCCTAAAAGCATGTTAATTAGCCTAAACACGAACATATTAGTCGGGTTATTTGGGGTTAGAAAAAAGAAACTTGATGCTAGTAAGAATCAGTTCTTATCCCAACATCTGATAGAAAAGTAGAGATATGGTACGCGACTTATTTATTGTTGGAGCCGGTCCTTCCGGACTGGCTGCAGCGATTGCAGCAAAACAGCAAGGTCTTGACTATGTGATTGTTGAGAAGGGGACCCTGGTTAATTCTATTTTTCAGTTTCCTTCACACATGGTTTTTTTTACTACACCAGAGTTGCTCGAAATTGGTGGGTTGCCATTGATTACACCGTACGAGAAGCCTACGAGACTTGAGGCACTTCGGTACTACAGAAGGGTCGTAGACACCCACGGATTACAGATTGCCTTTGATCAAACAGTGACGGATATTGAGCGAGACGAGCAGGGCATTTTCTCTGTGGTTACTAGAAGCGGAACACAAGTCACGCGATCTTGGCAGGCGCGGGCAGTCATTCTGGCCATCGGTTACTACGACCTGCCAAATTTTCTTAATGTGCCTGGCGAAGAGTTGCCACACGTATCGCATTATTATCGAGAAGCACATTCCCACTATCGCCAACGTGTTGTTGTGGTCGGTGGTAAAAACTCAGCTGCGGAAACCGCACTTGAATTATACCGAGCTGGTGCACATGTAACACTTATCCATCGCCATGCTCAATTGGGAGAGTCAATTAAGTATTGGGTGAAACCTGACATAGAGAATCGTTTGGAGGAAGGTTCTATTGCATCGAGATTTGAAGCACGAGTAGTAAAAATTACACCTTCCCTTGTTGTGATAGAGCATAACTCCTCTCAGAAAAATGGAGATGCTGTACATCTAGAGAGTAAAGCCAGACATGAAGAGATTTCAGCCGATGCAGTCTATCTTTTGACTGGGTATCATCCAGACGTAGAGTTAATGCGGCGAGCTGGTATCGATTGTCATGCTGAAACAATGGAACCCCAATACGACCCGAATACTTTTGAGACAAATGTACCGAACTTGTTTGTTGCAGGCGGTGCTGTTGCTGGTCGGAACACCGGATCTATCTTTATCGAAAATGGTCGCTTTCACGGTGAACAGATAGTGAAATTGTTGGCAGATCGTGCCAAGACCAGGGATCGCAACGTTTAATATGTTGTTAAGACCAGGCCTTGGGATACGAATGTTATCGTAACCATCCGATTGATTCTTCCAACGAGTGGGCAGTGAGCTAACATCAGTGAAGCTAGTTCTGAAGGTTTCATAATTAATGAGTTTCTTTAACTCACGAACCCCGCTCGTGTTTGCTCATCGAGGCGCTTCATTAGTTGGCCCTGAGAATACATTTGCAGCTTTTGATGCAGGAATTTCAGCACGTGCCGATGGGCTCGAATTAGACGTTCAGCTTTCTGCTGATGGTGTTGTAGTGGTCCATCATGATCTGACACTTGAACGTACAACTAATGCAACTGGTCCTGTGGCAGCTAAAACAGCTTCAGAGTTGGCATGTGTAGATGCTGCATATCATTTTGAACTTAATGGAAAATTCCCCTTTCGTGGACAGGACTGTGGCATTCCAACATTAGCGCAAGTGCTGAGACGTTATACCGATCTTAGACTCATTATTGAATTAAAAAACAATGTCGCTGAACTTGGCGAGGCCGTGGTACGTGAAGTGCGGGCTGCAGATGCAGGTGAGCGTGTATGTGTTGCAGGATTTGGGGCTCGTGCCATTCGAACTATTCGTCGTGCGATGCCAGAGTTAGCGACGAGTGCCCATAAAAACGAAGTTCGCTTGGCACTGTATCGTTCATGGGTTCGGGTTCCTTCCTATAAGGCTGCTTATCAGGGGTACCAGGTTCCTGAGTTTGCAGGTCATATCCGTATTGTATCTCCCCGTTTTATTCGGCATGCTCACCAGGCTGGGTTTCATGTGCAGGTTTGGACGGTTGATGACGCAAATGACATACGTCGTTTTTTGAATTGGAAGGTTGATGCGCTTATCAGTAATCGACCTGACGTGGCAGTTGCTGTCAGAGATGCTTGGACCGAGACAGCAAATAAGAACTCACTGCTTTAGAAAAATAAAAATTATAGGTCAAGTTGATCTTGCTAACGTTCAAGCTTCTTTTTTAGTGTGGTGTAGTTTTAGAAGCTTTTAAGGTTTCGTAGGCATTTGCTTGTTCATGCGCATGGTAAGAACTACGTACTAATGGACCAGACTCCACATGTACAAAGTTTCGTTCGAGAGCAAGTTGTTTTAGCTTTGCAAACTCATCTGGGTGGTAGTACCTCGAAAGGGGAGCGTGGTTACGTGACGGAGGTAAATACTGACCAATGGTTAAAATTGATACCTTGTATTTTCGAAGATCATCAAGTACTTGAATAATTTCATCGAGGGTTTCACCAAGTCCTACCATGATTCCTGTTTTGGTTGGAATTTGAGGAGCGTAGCTTTTTGAGCGACCAAGTAATTCAAGTGATCGTACATACTGGCCACCCGATCGGGCCATTCTGTACAGGCGGGGCACAGTTTCAATATTGTGGTTAAGTACGTCTGGCCTAGCGTTAAGCACAGTTTTTAGCGATGCTTCAACGCCCTGAAAGTCTGGGATCAGTACTTCGATGCGACATTGTGGTATGTGCATACGTGTTTGTCTAATTGTTTCAGCAAAGATTGAGGCTCCACCATCTGATAAATCATCTCGGTCAACAGAGGTAATGACTGCGTGTTGTAGTTTCATCACGGCAATAGCATTTGCTACCCGAGATGGTTCATCAAGGTCCATGCTTACTGGGCGGCCGTGTGTCACTGCACAATAGGTGCAAGCTCTAGTACAAATATCTCCTAAAATCATGAAGGTGGCAGTGCCATGGTTCCAGCATTCGCCAATATTTGGACAATGGGCTTCCTCGCACACCGTATGGAGATTTAAGTCATTGAGGAGTTTGTGTAGCTGTAGGTAGTTTTGAGATCCAGGAGCTTTAACTTTCAACCAATCAGGTTTTGGTTGGCCAGAGCGAAAAAACTTGAGCTGTTCGACAGACACATAGGAATTGTACTCCGTGTGACGTTGTATCGTTAGCGATCTCAACTTGCGTAGATTAAATTGCGACATTTGACAATTAGGTGAGATGTGCAAGTCTGATATTGCGTTTTTCCCTATTGGTGATCGGTTTACGACGGGTCCAGGAACAGCTGCTAAGGCATGCGAATTCTTAGGTATTCGGAAGACAGTGCCCCATGCATTGGGGCACATTTCCCTTGCTGACGGGTCAACCTGAGCAGTTCAGAGCCTTTGTGGAGCCAGAGGGAATAGAGATTCTTGCACTAAAACCTGGGGAGACCGTACAGTCTGGATGATATTATTAAGACAACAGTAAATTTGCAGGAAAGCTCGCCTAGATTTTAATGTTGTCTTGAAGGTGAGATACCCAAAGGCCATCGAGTTGTAGGCGGCAGCAGACGAGGCTACAAGACACGCGGAGCGATAATGGGATTAATTGATAACAAGTTTGAGGACAACTTCATTACAACTAACATCGATAAGGTTTTAAACTGGGCTAGATATTCAGCGCTTTGGCCAATGGGTTTTGGGTTAGCTTGTTGTGCGATTGAGATGGTGGCTGCTTCTGCATCACGGTATGACATTGCCCGTTTTGGTGCAGAAGTATTCCGTGCTTCGCCAAGGCAGGCTGATCTATTGATTGTTGCTGGTACGGTTACAAAAAAAATGGCACCAGTCTTACGGCGACTTTATGATCAGATGCCAGAGCCAAAGTGGGTTTTATCGATGGGCAGTTGTTCAAATGCAGGGGGTCCTTTTCCAACTTACAGCGTTCTCCAGGGTGTCGACAAAGTTGTTCCAGTTGATGTCTATGTTTCTGGTTGTCCGCCGAGACCAGAGGCACTTCTCTATGGCCTAATGCGTTTACAGGACAAGATTCGTAAAGAAGGCAAAGTACTTCGGAAGTCAAGCCCCACGGTTGCCACCGGGTCAATAGTAGTGGAAGAGAGAGGATAATCTGTGGCTGCTCTTACAAAGTTCATCAAGACAATTTTCCTTATTGATCTACTTCGTGGTTTATGGGTCACTCTCAAGTACACTCCTCAACCAGCGTTTACTTTCCAATATCCGAAGGAGAGACGTCCAGTAGCACCAAGGTTCCGAGGTGTTTTGCGGTTGCAGGTAGAGCCATCAACCGGTGCACAGACTTGCATTGTTTGTGATCAGTGCGCCAAGGTTTGTCCTGACGATCTTATTGAGCTAGGAGGGCATCGAGAGCCTGGACATAAGATTAAGGTTCTTGATTATTTTGATTTTAATTTATCCCGTTGCAGTTTTTGTGGTTTGTGTTCAGAGGTATGTCCTACCAAACCTGTAAAGGCACTCATTATGAGTGAGGATTACGAGCTTGGAACTTATGACAGGGAAGCCCAAATTATTAGGGTTGACGAGATGTACGATGGAGTTTCCATCGAGGACTACACGCACTAGTGCACAAAGTTTTCCTCAACTGAGGTGCTGATGTTACGTCAACGGCACTTGATAGGGTGCGCTGTAATCACGGTTGTAGCGTTAACCTTCAGCCTAAGTGCCTCAGATGATATTTCTCTTGCTGATGCTGAGCTTGAATTCCAGCTTGGTTCTCTCTTACTGCAAGAATCTCGCTATGAGGAAGCACTGGTGGCTTTTAAGCGCGCCAGTCAATCATCAGATGCTGCACTAGTGTCTCTTGCGAGACAGGGAAAAATCAGAGCTGAGTTAGCTATTGCGGAATTCAGTACCGCACAAATTGATGCGGCCGCTCTCCTGCGTGATGAACCTTCTTCAATAACAGCTCAAACACTTTATGCTGATTCTCTCTGGGCTTCAGGACTATTCGACGAGGCTGAAGCTGTATATGTTTCGGCTTTAGAGCGTGATCCGAAATCAAGCCGAGCCAGGTACGGGTGGGCTAAGTCACTGGCTACAAAAAATCGTTTACACGAGGCCCTTAATGAAGCCCTTGCTGCATCAGTTGCATCTCCACTGGATCCAGATATCTACCATGACATCGGACAGATTTACGAGAGACTCAACCGTTTTCCTGAAGCTGCTGACGCGTACGAAAACTATGTGAATTCTTTGCCTCACAAGGAACAAAATGACCGTGCAATTTGGTCGCTGGGACAGGTGGAATTTTTGCGAGCGTTTGATGGAAAGACACCTCTGCAAGTTGAATCAAAGCCTGAGCTTAGACATACCGTGTCTTTTCGACTTCGGAATGGAAAAATTGTTATTCCTGTTCGTCTTAATGGTCGGCGACAGGAGATGGTTTTAGATACTGGTGCTGAAAAGAATGTAATCTCAGAAGTTACCGCCTCACGTTTGGGGATCAGGCCAATTACTTACACTTTAAGTGCAGGTGTTGGTGAGGTGGGATTGCGTGGTTTGCAACTAGGACGATTGGATAGTTTTCAAATCGGTTCTCTTAAGGTGAATCATGTTCCAGTGCTTATTAAGAGCCCTGGACTCACAGGAATACCGTCTAGAGAACCGGACAGTTTTTCTCCGCTTGCCCTTGGATTATCAGTGACAATTGATTACCAGAAGCACTCAATCACGATGGGTTACAAGCTTGAAGAGGAAGCTAGTGATTTTAGCCTTCCGATGCGTGTCCAACGCCTAGCGATGGTTCGAGGTCTTCTGAATGAATCTCACCCTGCTTACTTTGTTGTTGATACTGGTGGAGAAGTAATTTCAATTAGTCAAAGCACAGCAGGAATTCTTAACATGCGTCCATCTCGGCATATTCCGCTCAAGGTGTATGGGGTGTCTGGGTGGGATCGAGAGGCTTTCTTATTGCCTGGTATTGACCTACGATTTCAGGATATTCATTACCAGAATTTTCCTGTAGTGGTTCTGAACTTGCGAGTACCGAGTATTCTCCTAGGTTTCGACCTTGGAGGAATAGTAGGATACAAATTCCTAGCTTCTTATCGTGTCACGATGGATCTTGTAAAAAGCGAACTTCGACTGAAGAGTTATTAAACACAATTTCTCGTTTACCTTTGAGACATTGTTTTTAGTAGCCCTGAAGATCTAAGGGTTTACATCAAGCTAGCAGTTCAGATTAGCCACATTCAAGCTTCAGAAGTCATACCCAATCCAAAGAGCAAAGCGTGGACCTCGAAACCAGTCACTTCCACTTTTAGCTCCTGCTTGGAATGCTTGCGTAGCAAAAAGCACGTCTTCCCATTGTTTGTTGAAAAGTGTACGCCATGCCCAATCAAAATGAACTGGGAATCCAATCACAAAAGTTTCAAGTCCGAGTCCATAAGAGGCACGAGCATCAACGAGTCTGAAACCATCGACTGCTGTCAAGGGGCCTTGGATAGGAACTAGCATTTGTGTTTGAGGATTAGTTTGGTAACCGATGGTAGGTGTATAAAATTCAGTTTCACTTGTCCAAGTCTTGAAGGGCTGTCCGGCAAAGCTAGCGCCCCCCATGTTCGCGAATAATACGCCGCGTATCCCACCAAGAACACCGATTGGTGTCAGCATGGCTTCGATGAGAGGGAATCTGAGTTCTGCATTCAAATAAAACGTGTTTTGACCAATAAATTCTAAGTAATCGTACCCACGCATTTCTGCGTTTCCACCAAAAAAGTTGAAGTCTGGTGCTGCACCCCAGCTCTTAAAACCATGCCCACGAAGGGCGAGCAGTCCGGAAGCTCCCAACCGAAAGTAGTAGCGAACATCAGCCTCTGCGGTTTGGCGAGACAGGGTGTTGTTGCCTATCTTTGGAGCAATCTCATACGACAGGCGCATCGTATTGCCCGCCAGTGGGCCAAACTCACGGAATATTGTGGTCTCCTGGATAAAACTGACACCGAGTGGAATAGATATTCCGTTTCGGAATAACTGTCGACCGAAGTTGTTTTGCTGGAATTGGTTTGCCTGAGTTTCAAAAAAATCGTTACTGTACTGTTCCCTGTAATGTAGAAGGCCACCGAATAGTTCAATGCGGCGGTATTCGTCAAAGGGCCAGATACCAAACGCTGTTCCACCTTGGATCGTTCGAGTTGCTAGAGCATTATCACGATTTAGAAAAAGACTTAAGCTAGGGTCGATAAAGACTCCGTCTAGTAATCCATAAAAGAAGTCGGTTTGTGAATAACCTTGCAACGCGTACTGAAACCGATTAGATAAATTGGCATAAGAGAATGAGAGCGTTCGGTATTGTGCGACTGAGGCAGCATAGAAGCTAAATTGCTGATCTCCGAGCACATCACTAAACGTGATCTGCGTTCCACCGTAAATATCACCACCAGTTGTTACGCCTAGGTTCAATGGTGGCCGCGTATCGAGAAACATTTTTTCGAATGTTCCCTTTCGACGATTGTTATCCCCGATAAACGTATGAGAAAGAGGTGCTTGGAAATCTATGATTGGACCAGGTGCCCCAAAATTTTCTGTAGTAGTAGTTAGAACCGATTCAAGACGATCCAAAACATGTAATTCATAATCACCTTTGTGGTAACTAATGAAGGCAATTTTTTCTTGTCCCTCTGTTCCTAGCACGACGGGGGAAGTATTGCCTCCCAAGGTATCTGTGTGTTGTTGAAGTGCACCTGTTTCCAGGTTAAGCGTCCAGACATTGTAAATTTGACCATTTTGTCCAACATCTGAAGTCAGGGGATTGATAGGGTCTGTTGCTGTTGAAGAAAAAACAATGGTCTCAGCATCAAGAAACTGAGCTGTCGCATCATCATGTGTGCCGAAGGTAACTTGTGTTTTTTGACCGGTTGCTATGTTAACGCGACGCAACTTTTCATTGCCACTTATACGTGCTACATAAATTAAGGCGTCGCCATTCGGTGACCATGTAGGCCCAGAATCAGCAAAGGCATCATTGGTAACATTGGTTACTTCGCTAGTTCCCAAGTCGACAACAAAAATATCTCCTACTGCGTTTCGGAGCCCAGCAAAAGCTATTTTTCGTCCGTCAGGAGAGAAATCAGGCGATTCTGGATCGTCGACTGTGTCGATCTTGATTCGTTGTTCAATTTTTCGTGTTAGTACATTTTGAATAATCAGTGTCCGTGATTTTCCATCTCTAACGAAGTACGCCAACTGATCACCTGTTGGCGACCACGAGAGCCAGGGCACTGTAATAAATCTCATCCCCGGCTGAACAATGAACTTAAAGCCATGATCTTTATCGAAACCGTCTGTAAGATGAGTGACGACAGAGCCATCATTTGAAGACACTAAAATAATATCTATTTCGCGGTCTCTGTTATTTCCAGTCACTATAGCTAGCAATTCACCTGAGGGAGATGACTCAACAGAGAGTGCGCCACTAAATGATGTTTCTCTAGGATCAGGGGCAAGGTTTCTTCCGTAGTCGCTGGGTCGTTCTTTGTCACGAAAAGGTTTAAAGCGTTCTCGTAGGTACTTCTCAAACTGTTGATCAAATTCCTCAGCGCTCAGATCGAAGGCGTCTTGATAGGGGCTTGTTCCTTCGCCAACGATAGATTTGCGTAATGAAAACAGGTACTCACGAACAGCAGCTTTGCTCCAGTTAAACTCAATGAATTCAAAAACTGCGTGCCCAAGGTTGTAAACAAGTCGAACGTTAGATAGTCCGCCGTAGCCTTCAAGTCTAGTCATCTCTGGGATTGTGTCGGCAATGGCAAGGTCTCTGACCATCATTAAATCAATGGGACGCCAGACCCCGGTCATGTAATCAGCGAGGCCTTCGTGAATCCACAGTGGTACGGTGTCTCCAAACAGTGACGATGGGATAATGTCAAAGTCGAACTGATGAGTAAGCTCGTGCAAGATTAGTCTGTACAAGAGATCCGGAGGGCTGTCGAGCGGCATTACAATCCGATTTCTTGAGGGTTCTGCAAAGGCGCCTACGCCTTCTTGAGCCGCACCGGGGATCACATTCTGTTGTTGGAATTCACTGCTTGTTTTGAACAGGATTAAGGGGACCTTAAATCCAAGATCATGCTTGAGTTCAGAGCTAATCTGTTGATACGCACTTTCTGCGTAACCGGTAACACGTTCCAGATGTTCCTCGATCTCAGGGTAGTAGTAGATTTCAAAATGGTCAGTGGTATAGATGTGCCACTCAAAGTCATCGTATCGCACCTGATTCTTTCCGTAATACGGCACGAGATTGTTTTGGGCTACGACCGAAGGTGAAGCAGTTAGAAGTATTACGAGTGTGAGTAAGAGACGTAATATCCCACACCGGTTAGCAACTTGCATGTAAGCCTCTCTTTTCAGGGTCGGCGACGTCTTTCGTAAGGTCATCCTGCTATAGAAAACAAGGTGATCTTACTGTTTCAGATGTCATAGTCGCATGCAATAGGTGGCGGCTAAATAAATGTGAAAAATATATGGTGAATTATCAAAAAACACTTAAGTAGCCATTTTTTTAAAAGAAAATGGTCAGATTAGCTGACAATGATAGTATGAAGCAGATGCAAAACTTATGGATTTATAGATTCGGAGTTGTCATAACTCTTACGTTGTTGATGGTTGCTGTCGCGTGCAGTTCAAATAGTCAGCCAGAGGCTACCAAAGATGACAATCCTAAAGCATTCGCTTGTGCACCAGATGCTGAGGATGCCCCCTTAGATTTCACTCTGAAAGATATGGATGACAATGATGTAACACTTGCATCTTTTAAGGGCAAAGTCATCCTAGTGAATTTTTGGGCAACTTGGTGTGCTCCATGTAAAGCAGAGATTCCTGCGTTTGTTGAACTTCAAGAACAGTACTCGGACGATCTTCAGATTTTAGGAATTTCGGTAGACGATACTGTCGAAGATATGCGTCCCTATGCTGCTGAATTTAAGGTCAATTATCCATTTCTTGTTGGCCTAGGACGTCAGGACGTTGAAGATGCATATGGCCCTCTCTTTGGTATCCCTCAGTCTTTCGTGATTAGTCGTGATGGGAAGATTTGTAAAAAGCATGCGGGCATTGCATCTAAGCAGCAGTTCGAGGAAGAGATTAAAGGATTACTGTAGCATTATCCCGGCATGCTGAAGGGTTTTACCCATGCGCGCCTTGCTTGCGGATGTAGGCTTATGTTTCGCGAAGGTGTTAAAGGTAGCCCGGTCACTGTGATCATCGAAAAAAATCTTCAGAGTGCACTCTTGATTTACACGTTCAAAACCTTCCAGTGTATGACTACCGCGAGTCTTTCCGTCTTCCAACCCGTTCTGTGTTGATTGAACAAGAAGGCTATGAAGAAGAAGGTTGATTTATTCAACCTCTTGCTAAACATCACGTAGAGCAGCGACCACCGGAACCTTAGCTGCCCTGAACGCCGGTAAGACGCCACCAATTACACCCATTAGTATCGCTAAGAGCATTCCTGTACCAAGTGCAATTGGTGTAATTTTGAACGCAAAAGCAACCTCTGCAAAATTTGCGCCCCCGGCAGCTGATGATATGCCATCCGCTGGAAGTGCGATTAGACAGCCTAATGTGCCCCCAACGATTGCCAGAAATATTGATTCGATTACAAAGGAAGTCAGGATACTTTGTTGAGAAAAGCCGAGTGCACGGAGCGTACCTATTTCTCGACTCCTGGCAGCTACGATTGCGTACATTGTGTTCATTGCGCCAAAAATTGCACCGATACCCATAACGATAGCTACAAAACCTGCCAGCCCTAAGAGTTGTGTAGATACTTCTCCAGACTGCTCCTCGTAGTACTGTCGTTCTTGCACGGCTTGTAGTTGCATACGTGGGTTGCGTTCAAGTTCTGCGTTAAATGTTGGAATCGTTAAAGGATTTCGCATGCGCATTGTAAGTGATTGATAGCCGTCACGATTAAATGCGGGCCCCATTACGTCAACGTCACCCCAGATCTCACTTTCAAAACCATTACCGTTCGCTTCGAAGACTCCCACTATTGACCATTGACGTCGTTGCAGATCTATTGAGCGACCGTGATCAATATCGCGCATACGGTCACGGATACGACGTCCGACAATTACCTCATAGAGTCCACTTTGAAATGCTCGTCCTTCAACCAGGCGGATGCCTGTTCTAACTTCGAAGGCTTTTTTAGTCACACCCCGGATCACAATGTTTGTTGAGGCCCCGTCATTTCGAACCATGGCAGCCACGACAACCATTTCTGGGGAAGCGAGAGGTTGACCATCAGTGTTACGTTGCACTCGTTCATTGACACTGAGCACGTTAGCGTTTTCGCGAGACATCCCAGAAGTGAGCTCAGATTGTGAACCACGTTGAGTTACGATCACATTCTCTGGCGAGCCTGTAGCCTGAAGAGCTAAACGAAACCCCATTGCCATTGCGATGAGCACAGTCAGCACTGCGACGACGAGTGCTATCCCTCCAATAGCTAGTAGAGTCACGTGCACTCGCACATAGAGGCTTCTGATGTTGTAGGAGAGGGGAAGGGCCATGGGCTTAGGTTAACCGAAGCATTTCGGTAATGCGTGCTCGGTAAGCTCCAATGGCAGGTACAAGTCCCGCCAGGAGTGCGAGGCTAACCGCAGCAATGAACGTTAAGCTTGCTACAATTGGTGATACGGTCAGGCTAGGAAAGTTACCCAAAGCTAGGCCCATAAAGGGCAGGTTTGCTAGGTTAGCAACTAGGCCTTGAGCAATCAGAATTCCAAGACCACCCCCGAGAACGCCAAGTGCAAGAGCTTCAGTGAGAATTAGCGACATTACTAGCGAGCTGGAGAATCCAAGAGTCTTCAGAACGGCAATTTCTTTTTGCCGTTCGCGTACTGCCATGCTCATCGTGTTAGCGGTAACTAGTAAGATTGTAAAGGCCACGGCGAGTCCGATACCATTCAATAAGGCGACAAGGTTTCCTGTGAGTGCAATAAAACTAGACAGAAAAGTTCCCTCAGCCTCGGTTTTAGTCTGGACGTCACTATTTTCAAAGTTTGCATCAATTGTTTGTCCGATCGTGGCTGCCTGGTCTGGGTTAGTCACTTTTACATAGAATGTCCCTGGTCCAGTGTTGCCTTGAATTGATTCGTACAAGTACTTGTAATGAAAAAACATCATGCCGAGACTGGCATTCTGATTAGGAGCAGCATCGTAGATACCACGGACAATAAATTCTAGCGGTCCACTTACCCGATAAGTAGGAATCAAACTTTCCATTTGAAATTGATCGCCAATTGCAAAACCGTACTTTTCTGCGATATCTCTACCGATAAGCGCTCCGCGCATATCTTGTAGATAGTCTTGATAGTCATCCTCTGGAATTTGGTATTCAGGAAACATTGCAAAGTAATCAGCAGATTCCACAGCAAAATTTGGGAAAAAGTCCTTCATGTCTCTGTAGACACCGCCAAACCAATTCGCTGCAGCAACACGTTCGATGCCTGGCAGTGCTTGGATTCTTGGTTTATAGGCCATAGGCATATTGAATACGAGGCTTACAGCATGACGTGTGACTATTCGAGACGGGTTAGCTTCCTCAGTAGTTTTACTCAGTGCATCGAGCACAGTTTGCAGAGTACAGATCAGGAATATACAAAGAGCCATGCCTGCAACAGTGCTAGCGGTGCGAACCCAATTACGACGAAGGTGTTTAAGGATATAAGGGATATGTTTCATCAGTTAGAGTGGAGAGATTTTTTCACTGCAAAGTTTAATCGCCTTCGATGGTATTGGCCAATACACCTTTTTCAAGGTATCGTTTGACGTGGGCGCGTTCGGCTGCTCGCGGGTCATGCGTAACCATCACAATAGTTTTCTTGAATTCTTGATTAAGTGTTTCCATGAGATCGAGGATTTCTTCGGCACTATGTGCATCAAGATCTCCAGTTGGTTCATCGGCTACAAGCACAGCTGGGTCCGTGACAATTGCTCTGGCAATGGCTACTCGTTGTTCTTGTCCACCAGAGAGTTGCCGAGGGTAGTGTTTTGCACGGTCTGTTAATCCGACGATCCGAAGAGCGGTCAAGGCTCGCTCACGCCGTTTGGGTTTAGAAAGATTAGTCAGTAGTAGTGGAAGTTCAATATTTTCTACTGCCGTTAGTACTGGAATTAAATTATAAAACTGAAAGATAAACCCTACGTGCCGGCTCCGCCATTTTGCCAAGGCACTTTCTGAGAGCTGTGTTACTTCTGTTCCACCTACTTGCACCGAGCCTGATGTGGGTTTATCAATACCTGCGATCAGATTCAGTAGTGTAGTTTTTCCTGATCCGGACGGTCCCATTAATGCAACAAATTCACCGTCTGGGACCTCTAAGCTAATTCCATTGAGCACAACAATATTTTGAGTATCACGTTTATAAATTTTTCTAACATTTTCAACCTGAACATTAGCCATCGGTACCTTTTTGGAGGATGGATTAACTTGAGCTGCGAATGGTTACTTCGTCGCCGTCTTCGAGATTGTCAGGTGCATTGAGAATCAATGTTTCTGATCCGCTTAGGCCTTCTTCGATGACAACAAAGTTTTTTTGGAACCCACCTGTGGTGACAGGTACTAAGCTGGCAATACGATCTGTAATTACAAAAACATGCGAGCGGCCGTTTCTAGTTACGATGGTGTTTTCTGGAACTATAAGCACAGGAGATTGTTTCTTGTCTGCCATCGCTTCTAAAGGGGATGCTAAGAAAGTTGCGCGGGCACTCATTTCTGGCTTCAGATTCGGATCAGTATCGAGGATTGTTACTTTAACCATGACTGTGGCTTTCGTGCGGTCAGCCGTCGGGATGATCTGTCGAAGTTCGGCACGATAACGTTGGTTTGGAAAGGCTTCGACAGTCACCTCAGCAGGTTGTGTTGCTGAAAGCTGGGCAACATTTGATTCAGCTACATCAACTTCGACTTCTAATGTATCTAAGTCCGCCAGTGCGACGATGGCACCTGAGGACGTGGATAAATTTATGCCAGGAGGAATCGGGGCTACGCTTTCACCAACTTCAGCCATTTTACGAACAATTACGCCAGCAAATGGAGCACGGATGACAGTATTGTCAAGTAGCGCCTCTGCATAAGCTAAATCAGCCTTGGCATGTTGCCGTGTTGCATTACTTCGAATAGCTTCAGCCTGAGCATGTGCTAAATCAGCCTCTAGAACTTGAACTCGACTCCAGCTTGCTTTGAGGTCGTCCACCGGCACTAGTTCATCACGAGCGAGTTGTTCATTAACAGACCATTGTCGGCGTGCTTCCAAGAGCGAGGCATCAGCGCGTTTAATGTTTGCTTCTGAGATTGTGACTTGTGCTTCGGATTGTTGTAATTGTGCATATGCTCTTTGTACTTGTGCTGAGAAATCCTCAGCATCTAGTCGAGCAATTATTTCGTTATGAGCGACACGGCTTCCTTCCTCAACGTGCAGTTCAGAGAGGCGTCCTTGAATTTTTGCAGACACTATTGCTTGACGTCGTGCAACAACATAACCTGAGGCAGTCAGAATAGGAGAACCACTCACTTGATGAGTTTCGCCAATTTCTGGATACGCAATGGTTACTTCAGTGGCGGCAGACTGGATCGTTGATAGCCAGGTAAAACCGGCTAGAGCGAGCAATGCAATTAATACAAGCACGAACCACAAACGCTTCCGAGGAGGTGGCTTAGATTCGTTCAGTTGCAGTGAGGCTAGGTCGTTTTTGAGATCGTTCACTTGGCACCAATGATTGAGACAAATTAATAAGCTACCGTTAGTACTCTTAGAACTTTACATTGTTTTACGTTGAAAGAACTGCTGAAGTTTCAGCAACTAAGCGCAGACAGCAGTAAATATGCAAATTTTCTTAGTGATAGAACATTGTTGTAGATATTTCACTAAAATACATTTGTTATGGCCAAATTAAAGAGTGAGATTGAAGTTGGCTGTCCTTGTTGTGGGAGTTCGCTCATTATCGATACGAACTTGGGTCGTATCATTTCGCATGAGGAGCCTGAGCGGATCGACAAGCCTCAGTTAAATGAAGCCCAGAAAATTCTAGCAGAGGAAGCCGTACGCCGAGAAGAGTTATTCAATCAGTCTGTGCAGGCTGAGAAGACGAGGGGCGATGCACTCTCAAAGCGTTTTGAGGAAGCACTTCAGGAAGCACAAAATAAACCCGCAACAAAGCCCATGAGAGATTTCGATCTCGATTAGGTGTCTTATTGTTTTCGAATTGTGTAGTTAGACCCTTCTAATAGTGCAGGGTTTATCCTTGAGCCTTGAAGGATGCTGGGAGTTCTGTCCAGTTTTCTTTTCCACGATAGTATTTCCACGGTTTAAATCCATACGTTTCACGAAAGGCACGGTAACGTGCGCGCAACAATCGAACCCGTTTTGGTGATGTCCGTAGTGGTCGATGTGGCCATTTAAGAAGAGTCTGCTCTACTTTCCAGGTATTGCGAACGGACAGACGCCAGTCATAGTCGCCAAGTACACGCAAGTCGACAACAGCGTATGCTTTGATAGTTCCTGTGAAATCCACGTAAGCGTCAACGTAACTTAGGACTAAGTTTCTAGGTGTAGCGAATACTGGTTTTCTTCCATGAAGACCAGGGTCGCGAGAGCGAGCGACAGATCCCCAGCCAGTTGGTGCCCGATACACGAAGATTACATGATCAAGGAGATCGACCGATTCAAAGCTAAGCACTAGTGGTGGATAAGAGTGTTGTTCAAGAATCACGGCGGCAGCGAGCGCCGCTTCTAGGCAGTGTGCTCTCTTGTGGCGAATGACACCACGGAAACTACGAAGTGTTTCACCGGAACTTTCATCGTTGTACGGTAGTTTATTTAACCACTGTTGTACGGCTAGTGGTGTCTGATGTTTAGCAATGACACGGTTTTCCGCAGCCGAAAATTTCAGGCATGGTGGATCAATCGGATCAGTGCTGGGAAGATGTAATCGTCTTGAGATCGGCAAGGATATCTTCCGTGTTCCAACTGTTCCCAGTATAAATATTCACAAGGCGTCCTTCTGTATCAAGAACAGCTGTGCGTAATGTGTGACTGATTTCTATTGGGTTCTGTTCGTCTCGCATGAAGCCAAGTCCGAACCGTGCAGCTAGGCGCGTGACGTTATCTGGGTCACCCGTGACAAAGCTCCAGATCTGAGGATCGGCATTAAGTTTCGCAGCGTGAGCTTTCAAAACCGTTGGTGTATCAAATTCAGGATCGAAACTTATAGATAGAAGGCGAACATCTGAGAGTTCTGGGGAATTTTGAATCTTGTCTTGTAGAGCAGAGAAGTTTTTGTCCATTAGGGGACAGAAGTTTGGAATTGGGCAACGGGTATAGATAAACGTGATCGCGAGTCGATATCCCCGGAGTGAAGATAGTGGGCGTGGGTTTCCATCTTGATCGATTAAAAATTCGTCACCAACCGTATCACCTTTACGGAGCAGTTCAAATCCAGAGCGAGTTGTTTCAGCAGGTGGTGGAACATCAAGTGGAGCGTGCCCTGTTTTAGTGAGTGTTGATAGATATGCAGTGGTTGTTTCTACGACAAGAGTAGCTGTTACGAGATCCCCAGGTTCCTTCCCTTCAAGCAGGGCAGCATTTCGAACTTTAAACGGCATGGTCATACTAGGCATATAGTCCTCAACCGCGCCGTGTTTAATTAAAACTTCCTGTTCAAAATTTTTGATTCCAAGAATTTGACCTGTTAACTGGTATTCATTGTTTGCAGGGGCACTGTGACAGGCGCTGGCTAGTATGATTGCGAGGGTTATTACACGGGCACAAGGCATCATCATATTAACTGTAACAATTTTCAAAATTGACATACAAGGAATGCTTTTATTGCCTCTCTTCTAGAGGAGGTCATTGGTTCATTTTCTGGTCAGAGAATCTTATGATTTCACGTTCAGCCCAGTACCCATCGTATCCAGATGAGGATTTTTCGATAAAAGCACAATGCCCACCGTGGGGTGTCACAATTACATTTAGAAAGGGATTTTTTGTTAAGGCTGGATTCTGAAATGGGGATACTGGCACGACTGGGTCATCTGCAGCTGTCAATATGAGCGTCGGGATACAAATTTTATTGATGACACGCAAAGCGCTGGCACGTTGATAGTAGTCACTGGCACCAAGAAATCCGTGATGTGGTGCTGTGTATGTTTCATCAAACTGCCGTATTGTTCTTACAGCTCTAAGTTGACGGAGATCATAGAGAGCGGGGAAGATCCTTGCTTTTCGACGCATACGATTTTTTAGTCTACGAACGAAATTCCATTGGTAAATAAAATTTTCTCCTCGTTCAAGTGCTTCAATACAGCTTGCCAAGTTCATAGTCGGAGACACAGCACACACTGTTTTTAGCTCAGCAGGTGCTGATTCACCAAGATCTCCAGCAAGTTTCAGGGCTAGATTTCCTCCTAATGAATATCCGGCGATGGTCAGCGAGCGGAGCCGATCAATTTCGATAAGTTCTCTGAGGACAAAAAGTGGGTCGTGAGTAAGGCCTGAATGGTAGAGCCCTGGCGACAAGTGTTCTGTCCCACCACAATTACGTTGATTTAGCCTGACCACATTCCATCCTTGTACCCAGGCCTTTTCAGCTATGCCAGGCATGTAGTGGGCATGGCTTGACCCTTCGAGGCCATGTAACAGGATGAGTGTTGGTTGTTCACTCGGATGTTTTTGCCAATGACAATGGGCCAGTACTTGGCTATTTGTTTCTACTGAGAAGTACCTGGGAATTGGAGTGGGAAGTTGCGGGAAGTTTCGAGGTCGTCCCCATGCGTACAAAGTCATGCGGTGTCCGCCTTTGAAAAGCGGAACGTAATCAGTCGGAAGATAGGTCATGTAGTCATTGGTTCGTCAGCACTTGGTCCGTAGATCGAGGGCACTGGAATTTCATTGAGGCGTAGATACACGCTGAGCTGACCACGGTGATGAATCATGTGGCTCAATATCATTGAGTAGACAACGTTCGAACGACTCATGGCCATGATGGTTTGTCCGTTATGCGTTAAGCTCCACATTTCTTGCAGGTTTTTGTCGCTTGATTTTTCAATTAAAGAACGGACGGCAGCCACATTACGATCAAAAGCCGTTAGGATGTCTTTTGCTGTTTGAGTTGGAGGCATGGGTGTGCGTGCGTTCATGTCAGACTCTGACTGAGTAAAGCTTAGTAATCCCCATGTAAACATGTGTGCCAGATGACGTCCAAGACCTTCCATGGATGTTGACTTTGGATGTGGTCTCCAACTTAATGTTTCATTGGTAAGTCGTTGAAGGAGAGTTCGAGTAATAGCTGTTTCGCGATCATAAGTAGCAAGAAGTTCATTAATCTGAGTCATTATATTTTCTCGTCTGCACTCGCACCGTAAATAGGTGGAATTGACACTTCTTTGAGTCGGAGATAGACACTCAATTGCCCGCGATGGTGAATCAAATGGCTAAACACGAACTTTCTTAAAAAACTAGCCTTAGGCATAGTAAAAGTTATTTGTCGATTGTACTTAAGGCTCCAGGGAGCCATAAGCTCTGCATCAGACTTGCCTACAAGTTGAGTTCTGGCTTCTTTAGAATGTTGATCAAGTTTTACTAGTAGTTCAGCTTGTGAAGTTGCTGTGCTAGTTTTTTCATTGATCGGAATGTTGAACTCTGATTGCGTGAAGGTCAATGTTGCCCAGTGTGGAATTGTTGAGATGTGAGTGGCAAGTACACCCAAAGACATTGACTTTTGATGGGGTTTCCAGGGGAGTGCCTCGTTCGGTATACGTTCAAAAACCCGCTTCGTCATAGCGATCTCATGATCGAATTCTGGTAGTAATGTTTCAATCAAGAGCATGCAAAGTTCCTTATCAACTCACTTCACCCATTAGTTTTTTGATTGGTTTTACAAATGGAAGCAAGAGGAGTCCAGAGATAATGCCGAAAATCGAGACAGCTGCAAACAGAGTGGGTAGAGGCATGGCCTCGTAGAAACCAGCTAGGCGTCCTGCAATAAAGCTACCAACCGAAGCAGCTAGAAACCAGACTCCCATCATCAACCCGGCGATACGGGCGGGTGCTAGCTTTGTCATCGCACTTAACCCCACAGGGCTTAGGCAGAGTTCTCCAAATGTGTGTAGCAGGTATGTCACTATTAACCATGTGGGGCTAACTTGGTTTCCAGCACCTGATAGCACAGCTGCTACAACTAAAACAGCAAAGCCAGCACCAGCAAGAATTTGTCCGCATGCAAATTTAACGGGAGTCGATGGTTCGTAACGTCCAAGTTTGAGCCATAACCACGCGAATACGGGCGCGAACATAAAGACAATCAATGGATTGATCGATTGGAACCAGCTGCTTGGAAATTCAAAGCCAAGAATAGAGGTACGTGTATTACGGTCAGCAAATAGATTCATCGTTGAACCAGCTTGATCGAACATTGACCAAAATAGAGCCGCGGCCAGAAAAAGCACACCGATGGCGTACAGTTGCTTACGTTCCTTAGGGGTCCAGTCTTTTCCAAGAAAGAGCCATCCAAAAAATCCGACACAAATAATTAACAGGGCATAGCCGGCCCAATTCGCCACTTGTGTTGCAGTGATTGGCACAGCACCGGTATAGATGCCGATACTAAGAATGGTCAGGCACACGATCGCGATACCGGAAACGAGCAAGGTCTTGAACTTTAGCTGGGCTGTAGTTTCTGGGGATGTTTTGATTGTTGGATATAAACCAGCTGTTCCAAGATACTTAGTACCAAACGTGTATTGAACTAAACCAAGTACCATGCCAACACCTGCTGCTGCGAATCCAAGGTGCCAGTCAACACGTTGACCAAGGAAGCCACAAACAAGTGGTGAAAAAAAAGCACCAAGATTGATACCCATGTAATAGATTGAAAAACCTGCGTCGCGGCGTTTATCGCCAGGCATGTACAGTTGTCCGACTAAGACACTGATATTTCCTTTGAGAAGACCTGTACCAACAACAATAAGGAAAAGGCCAAGATAGAAGGTTGCAAGAGAGGGAACAGCCATGCTGAAGTGGCCACATGCGATAAGAATGCCACCATAAAGGACTGCTCGCTGTTGACCAATTAAACGATCAGCAATCCAGCCTCCAGGAAGTGTGAACATGTACACCATTGAGGTGTAGAGTCCGTAGACGGCACCGGCGGTGACAATGTCAAATTCAAGGCCTCCATCTGTTAAGGGCGCTGTCATGAATAAAATGAGTAGTGCCCGCATGCCGTAATAGCTGAAGCGTTCCCACATTTCAGTAAAGAACAATGTTGACAATCCACGAGGATGGCCAAAAAATGTTCGGCTGTCTTCGGCGAGAGCACCTTGATGGTCGGAGTTGGCAGCAGGGGTGTGCTTGCTCATGGCCCTTCAGCATATCCCAGCATACGGTTCCTCTGTGAAACAACTCGACAGGTTTTTGTGTTTTTGCTGCTTCTCCCCATTAGACTGAAGGCATGCGGGTGCTTCTGATTTCGACCTATGACCTTGGCCGTCAGCCGTTTGGATTAGCGTCTCCAGCGGCATGGTTACGTCGAGAAGGCCATGAGGTGTTGCTAGCAGATACAACGCGGGCACCATTAGAGGATATAGAAATTAGAGACGCAGAGTTCGTTGCATTCTATCTTCCGATGCACACAGCTACACGGTTGGCAACTCCCTTAATTGGTCGTGTCCGTCGCCTCAATCCGGAAGTGCACATCTGTGGGTATGGTTTATACGCTCCTCTGAATGCTGAATGGCTTCGGACTCAAGGGGTAAATTCGATACTCGACGGAGAGTTTGAAAAAGATCTTGTGGAGATTGCCAAAGAAGTGTCGTTGCCGAAAGAAATGAGATCTAATATTAGGACTAGCCCAGCAGACAGTATCAAACTTCCACGCCTGCAGTTCCTCACTCCTGATCGATCAGGACTGCCAATGCTCAAAGAATACGCAATGGTACAAATGACTGATGGCACACGGCGTGTTGTTGGGTCAACAGAGTCATCGCGTGGTTGCAAACACCTTTGCAAACATTGTCCGATTGTTCCTGTCTACAAAGGTCAATTCCGCGTTATTCCAGTTGACGTTGTGCTTAATGATGTGGCTGCGCAGGTGAAAGCTGGAGCAACACATATATCGTTCAGTGACCCTGATTTTTTTAACGGGCCTAGACATGCTACTCAGATTATTAAACGTCTAGCTACCGAGCACGCGGGGATTACATATGATGTAACTATTAAAATTGAACATCTGTTACGCCATAAAAATCTCCTTCCACTATTACATGACACGGGCTGTTTGTTTATTACAAGTGCAGTTGAATCTGTCGATAACCAAGTACTGGCTAAACTAGCTAAAGGTCATACCCGTGAGGATTTCATTCGTGTTGTTGAATTGTGTCGGGTTTCAGATATTACATTGTCTCCCACGTTTGTTCCCTTTACGCCGTGGACTACGCGTGATGGATATTTAGATCTGATTGAGATGCTTGTGTCCCTTGGTCTCGTAGAGCATGTTGCGCCGATTCAGTTAGCAATTCGTCTACTGATTACAGCGGGGTCGGCTTTGCTTGAATTAGAAGATATTCGTGAAAAAGTTACAGTTTTTGATCACGATTCACTGACATGGCCATGGCAGCATTCTGATGCTGGAGTCGACGATCTTCAACGTAAGATTATTCACCTAGTTGGGCTACACCATAACGAGCCACGGGCAAAAGTTTTTTCGGCGATTGCTGATTTGGCAAGCAAGGCTTCTGGCCGCACTCCTTCTATAACGGTACCGTCTATTAAGCAGGCAACTGTCGTACCTATTATCAACGAGCCATGGTATTGCTGCGCAGAACCAGACGCTGAACTTATCTGAATTGCAGCAACTCCTATCATGGATAAGGTTCCCAGCGTTTTACTTGTTACAAAAACAACTGGATACCAAACTCGTTCATTTGGTGATGCAGCAGCGAAGCTTGGCCTCCGTTTAATTTTTGCTACTGATCGTTGTGATCATCTTGAAGATCCCTGGCGTGACCATGCGATTCCAGTTAGGTTTCACGATGAATCCTACTCGGTACGTACAATTTTTAATGAGCTTAAGCAAACACCGCCAGCTGGAGTGCTTGCGGTCGGCGACCGACCAATGCATTTAGCCGCTTCGGTTGCTCAAGTTTTTGGATTGAAAGGTAATACTTTGGAGGCGGTTGGGATTAGTCGAAATAAACTAGCTACCCGTCAAGCTTTAAAGGTAGCAGAGCTTCCAGTCCCTTGGTTTCGAGCTGTTTCAGTTGACAGTGACATCGTTACACTTGCACAAGAAATTTCGTACCCTTGTGTTCTCAAACCGTTAGCGTTATCTGGAAGTCGTGGTGTTATTCGTGCAGACACTACTTCAGATTTTGTCGAGGCATTTGTTCGTGTGCGAGATGTATTACAAGAACCCGATGTGCAAGTGGAACGTGATTCCGTACATGATCTGATTCTAGTTGAAGGTTTTATTCAAGGACGCGAGTACGCTATTGAAGCGCTACTTGATGACGGGCGTATGCGTACTCTGGCAATATTCGAAAAGCCTAATTCATTAGATGGACCTTTTTTTGAAGAAACAATCTATGTGACACCACCAGCGCTAGGACCTAATGAAGAGGGCCAATTACGTGAGGCAGTGGTTGAGGCAGCCCAGGCGATTGGGCTTTGGCACGGTCCAGTGCACGCAGAGTGTCGCGTTAATGCCAATGGCGTATTTATATTAGAGGTGGCAGCAAGGCCAATAGGAGGATTGTGTGCAAGGGCTCTCCGTTTTGTATCTGAAGGCAATAAAACTAGTGAGTTGTATACGCTTGAAGAGTTGTTGCTTCACCATGCGATCGGCCACGATGTCGGAAGAATAGTGCGCGAACCCGACGCTTCTGGTGTGATGATGTTGCCTATTCAGAAACGAGGTGTACTTCGAAAAATTACAGGCATGGCGGAGGCTCTTGATCTTCCCTATGTCGATGATTTACAAATCACAGCGAAACTAGACCAGCAGCTTATTCCCTTACCTGAAGGGAATAGTTATCTTGGCTTTGTTTTTTCTCGTGCCAAAACTCCAAGCATGGTTGTGAAGGCATTACGCAGTGCACAGGAGAAGCTCAACTTTACAATTGAACGTGATGTACCGATGTGCTGATTTAAAAAATTTAGACTTGTAGTGTCGAAAGTGGTTCCAAGGAAAATATGTGTGTTACTTAGTTTGTTGAGGAACGTAGTCTGGGGGAAGTGCGGAGCCTTCACCGAAGAAGAAATCTTCCATATGTTTAGCAATGAGTTCTTGAGCTTCTTTTTGCCAAGGCATTAGTCGGTATTCGTTGAGTAACATCTTCATATGTTCTTCCCAAAGCTTCCAGGCCTCGGTTGATACATTCTCGTAGACTCGCTGACCAAGTTCGCCTGGCCACGGAACCGCATCTAATCCTGGTAATTCTTTTTGAAACTTTGCGCATTTTACGGTTCGACCGTTCTTGCCTTCAGGATGTGATGGTTTCTGTTCTTTCGATTTTGAATCAGCCATAACTTGATACTAATTCTAATCTTAATTTTTGTACAAGTGGGTAAAGCAATTCAGGTTTGTTTCTTTGTGTACCGTGTCGAGACATAGTTATCGACTAAATCTCTAAATGTTTTGGCAAGTTCGTCAGGGGCACCCCGTAGTGTCGTGAAATGTTTGCCATCAATATAAACTGGGCAGGCAGGCTCTTCTCCTGTACCGGGAAGACTAATGCCGATATTTGCAGCCTTTGATTCCCCCGGGCCGTTCACTACACAGCCCATCACTGCGAGGGTTAGTTTCTCAAAGCCCTCATAGTCACGTTTCCACTTGGGAAGGCAATTACGAATATGTTCTTGTGTGAATTCAGCAAGTTCTTGAAACGTTGTGCTGGTTGTACGACCGCAACCAGGACAGGCAGTCACACTCGGCGTAAAAGTACGGAGACTAAGTGCTTGGAGTAATTC
>DDZV01000046.1:0-269 GCA_002346475.1 Acidobacteria bacterium UBA2999
TTATGCGGGTGATATCTGTGCGGCTGTAGGATTAAAGCAGGTTGGTACTGGTGAAACGTTGTGTGATGAAAAGCAACCAGTCTTGCTTGAATCAATGGATTTTCCGGCTCCAGTCATCTCATTAGCTATTGAACCGAAAACTAAAAATGACCAAGAAAAACTTGGCCTTGGTTTAGCAAAGTTAATGGCTGAAGATCCTACATTTCGGGTTAACACTGACGAACAAACTGGGCAAGTTGTGATTGCTGGAATGGGCGAGCTTCATCTTG
>DDZV01000046.1:562-43874 GCA_002346475.1 Acidobacteria bacterium UBA2999
GGAATGGGCGAGCTTCATCTTGAAATTATTGTTGATCGTCTCAAGCGAGAGTTTAGTGTCGAAGCAAGTGTGGGAAAGCCTCAGGTGGCCTACAAAGAGACATTGACTTGCTCGGCAGATGGTGAGGGTCGATACGTACGTCAGACAGGTGGCCGTGGTCAGTATGGCCATGTCAAGATTCACTTGTACCCAAACGAGGAACCTGGCGGAGGTTACATTTTCAAGAATCAGATTGTTGGTGGTGCAATTCCAAGAGAATTTATTAAACCTGTTGACGAAGGTATTCGAGAGGCACTCACACGTGGGATTCTTGCTGGGTATCCTCTTGATGATGTCAAGATTGAACTCTATGACGGTTCGTTTCACCAGGTCGACTCATCAGAGGTGGCCTTTAAAATTGCTGGATCGATGGCTTTTCAGGATGCTGCAAAAAAGGCTAAGCCAGTGCTCCTTGAGCCTGTGATGCGTGTCGAAATAGTAGTGCCAAAAGATTACTTGGGTGAAGTTATGGGTGATTTAACGAGTCGACGGGGCCGTATTCAGGCTCAAGAAGATAGGGGTGGCACACAGATTATTAATGCTCGTGTGCCGTTGTCAGAGATGTTTGGATATGCAACTGACCTTCGGTCTCGTACGCAGGGGCGTGCTACTTACTCGATGCATTTTGATCGTTATGGACGGACACCACGGAACGTAAGTGAAGAGGTTGTGGCTCGGGTTCAGGGGACACAGTAACAGGTCTGGGTTTTTAACCTGGCCTTTCTTAAGACGGAGCGAACTTCGATGGCGAAAGAAAAATTTGATCGTTCAAAACCGCATGTAAACGTGGGAACCATTGGTCACATTGATCATGGCAAAACTACCTTAACGGCAGCATTAACAAAAGTAGCTGCAGATAAAGGCTGGGCAACGTTCGTGCCCTATGACGAGGTTGCCAAAGCGTCAGAGTCACAAGGACGTCGGGATGCGACCAAGATCCTAACCATTGCGTCGAGTCATGTGGAGTACTCAACAGAGAATCGCCACTACGCACATGTGGATTGCCCGGGACACGCAGACTACATTAAGAACATGATCACGGGCGCAGCTCAAATGGACGGGGCGATTTTGGTAGTCAGTGCGACTGATGGACCTATGCCACAAACACGGGAACACGTATTGCTGGCCCGGCAGGTGAATGTACCCCACTTGGTTGTTGCGTTAAATAAGGTGGACGCAGTTGACGATCCAGAATTGTTGGACTTGGTGGAATTAGAAGTCAGAGAACTACTGTCCAGTTATCAGTTCCCAGGAGATGACGTGCCAGTGGTGCGAGTGAGTGCGCTGAAGGCACTAGAGGGCGATAGCGAAGGCGTTGAAGGTATTGTTAAATTAATGGACGCCCTCGATACTGCAGTACCGCTTCCAGAACGCGATGTAGACAAACCATTCATGATGCCAATTGAAGATGTTTTTTCAATTTCTGGCCGTGGCACAGTGGTGACGGGTCGAGTCGAACGCGGAAAAGTCAAAGTCGGCGAAGAAATTGAAATTGTGGGGTACCGGCCGACGGAGAAAAAAGTGGTGACGGGTGTTGAGATGTTTCGGAAACTCCTCGATGAAGGGGTAGCAGGAGACAATGTCGGCGTACTGCTACGAGGAGTAGAGAGAACTGATGTCGAACGTGGACAAGTGCTCGCGAAACCAGCATCGATTACACCGCATACAAAATTCAAGGGCGAGGTCTATGTCCTGTCAAAGGACGAGGGGGGACGGCATACGCCGTTTTTCAATGGCTATCGGCCACAGTTTTATATTCGGACGACTGATGTGACGGGGATTTTAAAGCTACCAGAAGGCATTGAGATGGTGATGCCTGGTGATAACACACCGATCACAGGAGAATTGATTACGCCTGTTGCGCTTGAGAAGGGTAGTCGCTTTGCTATTCGTGAGGGTGGGCGCACTGTTGGTGCGGGCACCATTACGGACATTATTGAGTAACTACTGATAGTTTAGGAATTAGCGATGGCTATGTTCAGTGACAAAATTCGAATTCGATTAAAAGCTTACGATTCAAGGATTCTTGATCAATCGACAGGAGAGATTGTAGAAACCGCTAAACGGACTGGTGCTCGGCTGGCTGGTCCGGTTCCACTGCCTACTTCGATTAACAAGTGGACGGTTCTTCGATCGCCGCATGTTGACAAGAAATCTCGGGAGCAATTCGAGATTCGAACTCACAAGCGCCTTATTGATATTTTTGAGCCGACGCCTCAGACAGTGGATGCATTGATGAAACTTGATCTTCCGGCGGGTGTGGATGTGGAGATAAAGGCGTTCGGTAAAGAGCACAGCAAATAAGTGGTGTTCCGTGTTTTGTGGTGGGAGTAATTTAAGTAGTTCTAAACGGGAATGGTGACAGGCTCAGGAATGGTTACAGGGATTATTGGAAAAAAAGTTGGCATGACCCAACTCTTTGCACCGGACGGCACTGTCCAGCCAGTGACTGTGCTCGAAGCTGGTCCTTGCATTGTGGTGCAAGCTAAGACCGTTGAAACGGATGGCTATGAGTCAGTGCAAATTGGACTTGTTGAAAAGCGCCCTGTGAAAGTTAATCGACCAATGCAAGGTCACCATAAAAAGTCTGATGTTCCGCCTACTCGTATACAGAGGGAAGTAAAAATTGCACCAGGTGGCGATCCAGTGAAGGCCGGCGACCAAGTGAATGTATCGATGTTTGCTAATGGAGAGAGCGTTGATGTTATTGGTACCAGTCGTGGCAAGGGTTTCCAAGGTGTAATGAAGCGACACAACTTTGGTGGTGGTCGTGCTTCCCATGGTTCAATGTTTCACCGGGCGCCTGGTTCGATTGGAGCTTCAGCTTATCCTTCAAGAGTAATTAAAGGTATGAAAATGCCTGGTCAAATGGGAAATAAGCGGGTTACGGTTCTCAACTTGAAAGTAATTCAGGTTGATGCAGACAAAAATCTACTATTGCTTGGTGGTGCTGTTCCAGGTTCGGCTGGAGGTTACGTAGTTATTCGTAAAGCAGTTGCTTCTAAACCTGTACAGACCCAAGAGGCTAAACCACCTAAGAAGGGGAAGAAGTAGATTCGGGGTAGCTATGACGATTGATGTTGTTGATCAGCAGAATAAAAAAATCGGTTCCCTTGATCTACGTGATGAGGTATTTGGGGGTCGAGTCAAGGTTGACTTAATACACGAGTCTGTTGTGCGTGCGAATGCAGCTGATCGCAGAGGTACACATGCTGTAAAGACTCGAGCAGAAGTTCAAGGTAGCGGGAAGAAACCTTGGAGACAAAAGGGTACGGGGCGTGCGCGGGTTCGTGACGTCCGGACTCCTCTCTGGCGCAAGGGGGGCACTGTATTTGGCCCGCGGCCAAGAAGTTATGACTTCCATTTATCGCGCAAGGTTGAGAAAGGTGCGTTGCGGGCAGCCCTTACCCAAAAGCTTCTGGAAGGTACTGTGATCGTAGTGGACAAGTTGAGTTTGGAAGAAATCCGTACGAAAGCAGCAATAGAGATGTTGCAGGGTCTTGGCGTAGAAGGTAAAGCTCTTCTGGTTGATGTGCATCCTGAGAACAAGTTAGCTCTATCAATTCGAAATATTAGCGAAGTCAGTTTACTTGCGAGCAACCGGATTAATGCTCGTGATGTGATGGACACACGGCGACTTGTAATGACGCGTACTGCATTAGAAAAGTTGCAAGATGTTTTGGGATAACGACTGGATGCAATCATGAAAATGACTGACGTGATTCGTCGCCCACTCATTACCGAGAAGACTACGGTTATTCGTGAAGTTGGGAACACTCTTGTATTTGAGGTTGCCAGAGAAGCCAACAAGATTGATATAAAAAGAGCAGTTGAGCAATTGCTTGGGTCAAAGGTAGCGAGTGTGCGAACTTCACTGACTCACGGAAAAATTAAGCGTCAGGGGCGATACTCTGGCCAGCGCCCAGATTGGAAAAAGGCGTACGTGAGACTTCGGTCAGGCGAAAAGCTACCGGAGTTCCTGCAAGGAGCGTAGGGATTATCGATAAGAGAGTGGCCAAAAAGTAATGGCCTATTTTGAAACATTGAATTTTTAAGGACCATAGTTATGTCGATTCGAAAGTACAAGCCAACATCGCCTGGTCGTCGATTTCAGACCGTGCAGACGTTTGAGGAGATTACAACGTCTCGGCCTCATCGTCCGTTGACCGAATCGATCCATAAGACTGGCGGACGTAATAATCGAGGGGAACTCACGTCTTGGTGGCGTGGTGGTGGACACAAGCGCTTGTATCGAATTATTGACTTTCGTCGGGATAAGAAAAACGTTCCAGGGAAGGTAGTAACTGTTGAATATGATCCGAATCGGTCTGCGCGAATTGCCCTTGTCACATATGCTGATGGTGAGAAACGTTATATCCTTCAGCCAAACGGTGTGAATGTTGGCGATACAGTTGTCGCCGGTGATAATGTTGACATTCTTCCTGGCAATTGTCTTCCACTCAGCAGTATCCCGCTTGGCACAGAAATTCATAACGTAGAACTAAGACCTGGTAAAGGTGGGCAGATTGCTCGCAGTGCAGGTTCTTCCGTGCAGCTCGTTGCTCGCGAAGGAGATTACGCATCTGTCAGGATGCCATCTGGTGAAATTCGAAAAATTTTTGTTAGTTGTGTCGCAACGATTGGCCAGGTAGGCAATCTGGACCATGAGAATATTTCACTTGGTAAGGCAGGGCGGAATCGTTGGCTAGGGCGACGACCACACAATCGTGGCGTGGTAATGAATCCTGTAGATCATCCACACGGAGGTGGAGAAGGTAAAAGCTCTGGTGGTCGCCATCCGGTATCTCCATGGGGTCAACCAGCCAAAGGTTATAAGACGCGAAGAGGGAAGAATACCGACCGATTTGTCGTGCAGAGGAGAAGGAAGAAATAATTTTTTCCTACCTTGTACGGTGGGATCTAGTGTTAGGAATTGTTATGAGTAGATCTTTAAAAAAGGGACCATTTGTTGATACTCACTTGTTGGAAAAGATTGAGGCAATCAATAAAACCAACGATAAAAAGGTTGTGAAGACTTGGTCACGACGCTCAACGGTTATTCCTGAGATGGTGAGTCACACGATGGCTGTTCATAATGGAAAAAAGTTTATTCCGGTTTACATTACAGAGAACATGGTGGGTCACAAGCTTGGCGAGTTTGCTCCAACAAGAACGTTTAGAGGCCATACAACAAAATCTGAGAAAGCTGCTGTTGCGGCACCAGCAGGAGGGCGATCTTAGGAATGATTGAGGCTCAAGCGACAGCCCGTTACGTGCGAAGCTCGGCTCAGAAAGCGGGTTTGGTATGTGACCTCATTAGGGGCAAGACAGTCAACGATGCTCTCGCTACATTGGAGTTTACGAAGAAAATTATTGCACATGAAATTTCTAAAGTTCTACGTTCAGCTGTGGTAAATGCCCAACAGAAGGAAGGCTTTAGTGGTGAAGTTGAGAGGCTCTATGTTTCAGCTTGTTACGCAAATCAGGGCCCTTCTTTTAAGCGTGTTAGGCCAGCACCCATGGGGCGAGCGTTTCGCGTGATTAAGCGAACAGTTCATCTTACTGTTTGCGTTTCTGAGCAACCGTTACAAATTTCCTCAGCGAATCAAGGGGATGATGTAACGGTAGCAGCACGGCCACGAAGGAAATCAAGAAGTTCTAGAAAGATAACGGCTAAAAAAGCCGAGAAAGAATAGGAGAAAATACTGTGGGCCAGAAGGTTCATCCTTACGGATTTCGCCTTGGGTTTAACAAGACTTGGCAGTCACGCTGGTACTCAGATCGTGATTATGCAGAGTTACTTCACGAAGACATTGATCTTCGGAGAAAACTGAAAATACGGTTTTCGCATGCTGGCGTATCACGGATTGAAACTGAGCGCGCAGCTAATAAATTAAAAATTGATATTTACACGTCTCGTCCAGGGATCATCATAGGTCGGAAAGGAACTGAAGTTGAGAAGTTGAAGCAAGAGATTCAGCAGACCACAAGTCGAGAAGTTTTTATCAATATTCAAGAAATCCAAAAACCAGAACTTGAAGCTCAGTTAATTTCAGAGTCCGTAGCAGCTCAACTTGAAAAGCGTGTGGCGTTTCGTCGAGCTATGCGTAAAGCGGTAGAGTCTGCGTTGCGATTTGGCGTTCGTGGTATCAAGGTTCGTGTATCTGGCAGGTTAAACGGAGCAGAAATTGCGCGATCTGAATGGTACCTACATGGCCAGCTTCCACTACAGACGCTTCGTTCAGATATTGATTATGGTTTTGCTGAAGCCAATACAACGTATGGTCAGATTGGTATCAAAGTCTGGTTGTGCAAAGGCGAGCAATTTTCTCCTCGTACTGAAAGAGAAGAAGATTACCGAGATAGAAGTCCTCGTCGGGCGACACGTGCCTAACAGGGTTAAGGGTGACAGATCATGTTAATGCCTAAAAAAGTAAAGTATCGAAAACAGCAGCGAGGTCGCATGGCTGGTAAGGCATGGCGTGGTTCAGATGTTTCTTTTGGTGACTATGGTTTAAAAGCACTTGAGCCGGCATGGATCACTGATCGGCAAATTGAGGCAGCCAGAGTGGCTATGACACGTTTTATCAAACGTGGCGGAAAGATTTGGGTTCGCGTGTTTCCTTCTAAGCCCATTACAAAAAAACCACAAGAAGTAAGGATGGGTAAGGGTAAAGGGGCACCTGAGCAATGGGTTTGTGTAGTGAGACCTGGGCGCATCATGTTTGAAATGGAAGGCGTGTCAGAGCCTGATGCTCGTAAAGCTATGCGACTTGCAGCAGCCAAGTTGCCTATCAGAACAAAATTTGCAACTCGTTTCGCTGAGGAAAAGGCACTATGAAAGTTGCAGAGTTGCGCGAGCTCACAGTTGAAGATTTGCGTGTTCGAGAAAAAGATCTTGATGACGAGCTTTTTCGTATGCGGCTTAAAAAGTCGATGGGTCAGTTAGAGGCTCCGGCTCGGTTACGTGGATTACGACGCGATCTTGCAAGGATTAAGACGCTCATCCACGAAAAAGCTTAGACAAATTTTATGATTGATGGAATTGAACTGAGAACTAACAGGTAGGTATCAGATGGCAAGAGGATTTAATTGCAGTGTGTATCAATTCAATATGAACAGGGAACAAGTATGAGCGCGAAAGCACACTTCACTGGAAAGATCGTACGTGACAAGATGAATAAGACTGTAGTGGTAGCAGTGGAGCGTCGGGAGCGCCACCCGTTGTACGGAAAAGGTATGCGGAAAACTACAACTTTCCTTGCACACGACGAAGAGAACACCGCAAAAGTTGGAGATACGGTGGATATTGCTGAATCTCGACCCCTAAGCCGGCGTAAGCGTTGGGTTGTTACGCGCGTCTTGATAAGAGCTGAGCAGATTTAAATTGATAGTTAGAAGCGGAGCACATTCATGATCCAAATGCAGACGGTTCTGGAAGTTGCTGATAACTCGGGCGCACGAAAAATTGCTGTTATTAATCCACTTGGGGGCTCAACAGGAAAGTACGCAAGGCTTGGCGACATGGTTACTGCATCTGTCAAGGAAGCGACACCTGATGGAACTGTTAAAAAAGGTGAGGTGGTTAAGGCGGTAATTGTTCGAACTGCTAAAGAACAGCGTCGTCGAGATGGTAGTTATATTCGTTTTGATAGGAATGCTGCGGTCATTGTGAATGACCAAAGAGAACCTGTTGGAACGCGTGTATTTGGACCTGTGGCTCGCGAGTTACGCGAACGAAGGTTCATGAAAATTATTTCGTTAGCACCTGAGGTGCTTTGATTTTTATGTTTATTAATAGCAGGTAACTAGTTTATAAAGCAATGCCAAAGCTTCAGACATCGATTCGTCGAAATGACACTGTCATGGTAACTGGTGGTCGGGATGCCGGTAAACGTGGCCGTGTACTAAAAGTATTTCCTTCTAAGGGTCGTCTGGTTGTCGAAGGTTTGAATTTAATTAAGCGACACACAAGACCAAATCCACAAAAAAATATTAAGGGCGGAATTGTCGAACGTGAGGCGTTGCTACACATGAGTAATGTCCAGTTTGTTTGTCCTGAGTGCAGCACGACAACGCGGATTGGCCACCAAATTCTTGATGATGGGCGTAAGGTGAGGTTCTGCCGAAAATGCGATGGAGTGGTAGATAAATGAACCGGCGCAGAGAGCAATACACAAAAAAAGTTTCACCGACGTTGCAAAAAGAGTTTAGCTACGCAAACGTGATGGCGATTCCAAAGATTATAAAAATCGTCGTTAACATGGGACTTGGCGAGGCCACACAAAACGCAAAAATTATTGATACTGGTGCTGAGGAATTAGGTTTGATTACTGGTCGAAAAGCGACAATTCGACGTGCCACAAAATCCATTGCACAGTTCAAGCTTCGGGAAGGCGTGCCTGTAGGGGTAACCGTGACACTTCGCGGGGAAGTTATGTACGAGTTTCTTGATCGTTTAATTTCGATAGCCTTGCCGCGTGTTCGAGACTTTCGAGGAATTTCTCCTAAAGGATTTGATGGTCGCGGAAACTATACGCTTGGCCTTCAAGATCAATTAATTTTCCCTGAAATTGATTACATGAAAGTTGATAAAAACCGTGGCATGAATGTTTCTCTTGTCACAACGGCAAAAACAGATGAAGAAGGCAAAAGGCTCCTGCAGTTAATGGGGATGCCGTTTCGAGAAAACTAGGATTTATAGACAATGGCTACGACTGCAAAAATGGCTAAAGAGGCCAAAGCTTCTAAGTTCACGGTGCGCCAGCGAAATCGCTGTAGGCTTTGTGGTCGACCACGGGCCTATATGCGGAAGTTTGCTATGTGTCGCCTTTGTTTTCGTAAGTTGGCACTTGAAGGTAACGTGACAGGGGTGACGAAAAGTTCCTGGTAATTATAGAGGCAAGATAATTTCTCTAATTCTCCAGATGTAAAGAGGCAATATGACCGATCCCATTTCAGATATGCTCACACGTATTCGCAATGCCGTTTCAGCTAAGCATGTACGTGTGGACATGCCTGCTTCAAAGCTCAAGGCAGAACTTGCACGTATCCTTCAGGATGAAGGTTACATTCAGGGTTTTCAAATTATTGAGGAGTCTGGTTTAAAAAAGAATGCACAGCTACAGCAGGTAATGCGAATTTTTCTAAAGTACGGACCACGTGGAGAGCGTGTTATTACAGGCCTTCAACGGATCAGTCGGCCTGGGAAGCGCGTGTATTTTGGTGTCAATGACGTGCCACTTGTACTGGGCGGCCTTGGTACAAACATCCTAACAACTTCACGTGGGGTGATGACGGGCCGTGCAGCCAAACAGAATGGTGTAGGTGGCGAAGTTCTTTGTAACGTTTGGTAAAGGTAGATTTTTATGTCTCGTATTGGCAGAAAACCGATTCCAATTCCGAAAGGTGTTACCGTCAAGATTGCAGCTGATGCGGTTGAGACGCAAGGACCAAAAGGGAAACTTAGGCAACCTTTCCCTCCAGGGATTATGTTTACTGAGGAGTCAGGAAAACTTTTTGCCAAGATGATCAAGGAAGAGGCACAACTAAAAAAGTTTTATGGCCTGGCACGAAGTTTGGTAGCCAATGCTATTACTGGTGTAAATGAAGGTTTTAAGAAGGAGTTAGATATTGTTGGCGTTGGGTATCGTGCAGAGGTTAAAGGCAAACAAGTTCAATTCACACTTGGTTACTCACATCCGATTTTATTTAACATACCTAGCAGTATCGAAATTGTTGTTGATAAGCAGACTCATATAACAGTGACCGGTGTTGACCGGCAGCTAGTTGGACAAGTTGCAGCTGACATTCGAAAGCTTCGAAAGCCAGATCCTTATAAGCAGAAGGGTGTTCGTTATACGGGTGAAGTGATCAAGAAGAAGGTTGGCAAGACTGGTGCATAGTTCTAATAAAAGGTTTGTTAATAGCAAGTTTCGTTTGAGTATTAGTTAGCGTAGTTATTGTTAAGGCAACGTTAATGCGAATAAAGATTAAAGATGATCGTCGAAAGCGAATTAAGTACCGGGTTCGATCTCGGCTTCGTGGAACAGAAGCCAGACCGAGATTGATGGTCTTTCGAAGTAAAACGCAAATTTATGTGCAAGTTATTGATGATTCGAGCGGAAACACAATTGTAGCTGCATCGAGTGTTGAGCCGGCAGTGAAGGGCGGGCTCAAAAAAGGCGTTCGTGGTGGAAATATTGAAGGCGCAAAGTTTATTGGAAAAACCGTTGCTGAGCGTTTACTTGAGAAAGGCGTGAAGCAGGTTGTATTTGATCGAAATGGATTTCTGTATCACGGGCGTGTGAAGGCTGTAGCAGATGCAGCGAGAGACGCCGGTTTGGAGTTCTAACGTGGCAAACATAAGCAGTACGCGGGAGAAAATTGATCCAACGGAACTTGAGATCAAAGACACAGTTATTTCAATTAACCGTGTAACAAAAGTTGTCAAAGGCGGGAAAAATTTAAGCTTTAGTGCATTAGTTGTTGTTGGGGATGGCCAAGGCGTAGTGGGTTTTGGTATTGGGAAAGCGAAAGAAGTCCCTTCGGCAATTAAGAAGGGTATAGAAGCCGCAAAGAAGAATCTTATTAGGGTCCCAATTAAAGGGACAACTATTCCACATAGAGTGGTTGGAAAATTCGGGGCGGGCAGTGTGTTGCTAAAGCCTGCGCCTGAAGGAACTGGTTTAATTGCAGGTGGAGCAGTACGGGCAGTTATCGAATCAGCTGGAATTCAGAACTTGCTAACGAAGTCATTGGGATCAGCGAATCCTCACAATGTAGTTCGAGCAACTTTTGCAGGTCTTATGGACCTTATGGACCCAGTAAAAGTTGCCCATATCCGTGGTCGTGAAGTAGCAGAGTTGATTGGTAATTAGAGAATTAGCATGGCTAAGAGCACAAAAAAAAATAGAAAACGAATAAAAGTAAAACTTGTTCAAAGCACCATAGGTTTTAACAAAACGCAACTTGCTACGGTAAAGGGCATGGGGTTTCGGCGCTTAAATCATGTTGTTGAGCTTTTAGATACTCCTGAAACACGTGGAATGATTCAGAAAGTCAGACACTTAGTGACTGTGAGTGAATGATTAGTGATCACAGAAGAAACTGTTTGATAGGTTTATAAATTTTTGCCAGAGGTTAAAAGGGCTTTTTAAAAAGCCTTTCGAAGAGAGGGACTGATGGATCTAAGTAATCTCAAACCTGCGAAAGGTGCCAAAAGGCAGCCAAAGCGTGTGGGGCGTGGCGAAGGGTCGGGTTTGGGAGTGACAGCTGGGCGTGGGCATAAAGGTGCGCAGTCACGTTCTGGCTGGAAAGCTAAACGAGGTTTTGAGGGTGGCCAGATGCCACTTCATCGACGCATGCCTAAACGTGGATTTCATAATCTGTTTCGGAAAAATTACACGGTTGTAAATCTTGATATGTTAGAAGGTCGTTTTGATTCTGGAACAGTAATTACGTTAGAGCTATTGCGTAAAGATGGTCTTGTGAGTAAGTCTCGTCAACCTTTAAAGGTGTTAGGACGAGGAGAGCTTTCTAAGTCACTTACAGTACGGGCACATAAGTTTAGCGTGAAAGCAGCTGAAAAAATTGCTGCAGCTGGGGGCACTGTAGAGGTCATTAGTTAGATGGACAATAATCCTTTTAAAAACCTCGTTGCTATTCCAGATCTAAGGAACAGGATCCTTTTCATGTTAGCCCTCCTAGGTGTTTATCGAATTGGTGCGCATATTCCTACGCCTGGGGTTAATACAGAGGCATTAGCAATTTTAGCTGAACAGGCACGAGGTACGATGTTCGGTTTGTACGACATGTTTTCTGGTGGCAATCTTTCCCAAGTCACAATTTTTGCACTTGGAGTGATGCCTTACATCAGTTCTTCCATCATCTTACAGTTATTAACAGTCGTTTGGCCTTACCTTGAGCGTTTGTCAAAAGAAGGCGAGCTTGGACGTCGGAAGATTACTCAGTACACACGTTTTTTAACACTTGCACTGGCAATGGTTCAATCTTTTGGTATTTCTATTTTTTTAGAACAGCAGACAGAAATAGCTGGAGGGTTACCTCTAGTTTACGACCCTGGTTGGGGTTTTCGTCTCATGTGTGTGCTCACGTTAACAACTGGCACCATGTTTATTATGTGGCTTGGTGAACAGATTACGGAGCGTGGGATTGGGAATGGAATGTCTTTGTTGATCTTTGCCGGAATTGTTGTTGGTTTACCGAGTGCCGTGCTGACAACTTTTGGACAGATGGAAACAGGGCAAATCAGTCTGCTTCGGATTGTATTTCTTGTTGTGATGATGGTTGGTGTAATAGGTGCAATTATTTTTGTTGAACGTGGGCATCGTCGCATTATGGTTCAGTACGCAAAACGTGTTGTTGGGCGTCGACAGTACGGTGGAACTAGCACTCACATTCCGCTCAAAGTCAATACAGGTGGCGTCATTCCAGTGATTTTTGCTTCTTCGATTTTAGCTTTTCCAGCAACTATTGCCGGCGTGTTTCCGGCTGGGAGTTGGGGTAATGCTGTTATCGACCAATTGACATTTGGCATGCCACTTTACAATTTGCTTTACGTTGGCGGGATTTTATTTTTTGCTTATTTTTATACGGCAATTATTTTTAATCCAGATGACGTGGCAGAGAATATGCGGAAATATGGTGGGTTTATTCCAGGTATCCGTCCTGGAAAGCGAACGGCTGAACATATCGACACAATACTATCGAGAATCACCTTGGTTGGAGCTTTATATTTAGCAGCTGTTGCAATTCTTCCAGAGTTTCTTATTACTGGCTTTAAGGTTGCACCGATTCCTGTAGTTGGCGAGCAACTAGACGCATTACTTCCAATGTGGGTCACAGAAGGTGTGGGGGTTCAGTTTTATTTTGGTGGCACATCGTTACTTATTGTTGTTGGTGTAGCTATGGATACCGTTCAACAAATTGAATCTCAATTGATCATGCGTAACTATGACGGTTTTATGAAGAAGACTCGTATTCGTGGTCGTCGTGGTTGAACCTAGAATAGGTTTTATAGTGATTACGTACGTTAAAGAAACTAAGACTAAGAATATTAAAGTGAGTGTCTTGAATTATGGCTCTTAATGTCATCATGATGGGGCCACCTGGTGCTGGTAAGGGTACTCAGGCTTTATTGTTTGCTGAGAAATGCGGGCTGCCAAAAATCTCAACAGGTGACATTCTTAGAGAAGCTGTTTCTGAAAGAACACCTTTAGGTCTTAAGGCGAAGGCGGTAATTGATAGTGGTGAACTTGTGGATGATGTGACGATGATTGGCATTGTTCGCGAGCGTCTCTTAAAAGCAGATGTTGCTGAGGGGTTTGTATTAGATGGGTTTCCACGTACGGTGTCGCAGGCCAAGGCTCTAGATGGAATTGTGGAAGAACTAAAAAGGGACTCGCTGATTATTGTTGCAATTGAGGTGCCTGATGAAGACTTGCTCCGCCGCATGACAACTCGAAGGGTTTGCCAGGGATGTGGTAGAAATGCGGACCCAGCTGAGGCTAAATTATCCAGTTGTCCTAAATGTGGTGGAGACTTTTCCCAGCGGACGGACGACAACATCCAAGTAATTAAGGAGCGTCTGAAGGTATACGCTAGAGACACAGAACCTTTACTTGATTATTACAATGGTCGCCAGACGTTCTGTCTTATTGATGGAACACAGTCACCAGGTCGTGTTTCTGAAATGCTCTTAGAAGCTATTAAGGCAGTTTCCAGTACTGATAGTGCAACAAGAACTGAGCCTGGGCAAAGAGTTGAGCGGGAATGATAGTTTCTCGTTCACAGGCTGAATTGGAGAAGATGCGTCGAGTGAACTGCCTCGTGGCTGAGATCTTGTCAGATTTACGTAGCATGGTTGAGCCAGGCGTAACGACAGAGGATATAGATCAAGTTGCCGAAGAAAAGGTTGTTGCTGCAGGTGCCATGCCTGCGTTTAAGGGATATCATGGCTATCCAGCGACTATTTGTGCTTCGGTAAATGAGCAAGTAGTGCACGGTATTCCATCGTCAAGACCGTTGGTTGATGGAGATATTGTAGCAATTGATATGGGAGCGAAGCTTGACGGGTTTTTTGGTGATTCAGCAGTGACTGTACCCGTGGGGAATATTTCTCAAGAAGCATCAACACTTCTTCAAGTTACAGAAGAAGCTCTGTCAAGGGGCATTGAGGTTGTCAAGCCTGGCGCTCGAGTATCTGATATCGGGGCTGCTGTTCAGGAACGTGTTGAATTGAATGGGTTTTCAGTAGTTCGTGAATTTGTTGGCCATGGCATAGGCACTGCACTGCACGAAGAGCCCCAAATTGCTAACTATGGCCCGCCTGGTCGAGGGCCTGAGCTGACTGAAGGCATGGTGTTTGCGATTGAGCCAATGGTCAATTTTGGGAAACCTGCTGTAAAAGTGCTTTCTGATGGATGGACTGCTGTTACACGTGATGGAAGTTTATCAGCCCATTTTGAGCATACAGTTACGGTGACAACTTTGGGTTGCGAAATATTAACTGTGTCTACTTGAGATAAGGTAGCGAAGTTCATTGCTAGCGGTGTTTAGATGGTTTATTGCAATAGTTTGTAAGAAAGCGACTAGTTTAAAATGGGAATAGAGTTATGAAGGTTAGAGCATCGGTAAAGAAAATTTGTGGGAAGTGTAAAATTGTACGTCGCTCTGGCGTTGTGCGGGTGGTTTGTCAGAATCCAAAACACAAACAGCGACAAGGGTAACGTTGAGTATGTCTTTAGGCAGGCTACAGATGAATAATTGGAGTTTAAGGGGAAGATAGATGGCACGAATTGCAGGAGTCGATTTACCTCCTACTAAACGGATTGAGATTGGCCTTACTTATATTTACGGAATAGCAAGAAAGCGATCAAACGATTTGCTTGCTTCAGCTGGTGTTAGTCCAGACGTGCGTGTTAAGGATTTGTCAGAAGACGATGTTCGAAAAATTAGTCGTGTACTTGAAGAGGCTGGAAGAGTTGAGGGAGATCTTCGAAAAGAAATCTCTATGAATATCAAAAGGATGATGGAGATTGGTTGTTATCGTGGACTTCGCCATCGTCGAAACTTGCCTGTGCGTGGACAGCGAACACAGACAAATTCACGTACGCGTAAGGGGCCTCGCAAGGGTGCAGTTGCTAAGAAGAAAACTGTGTAGACGTTTCCAATTAATAATTACAAGTTAAGAAGCAGAGATTGAATGGCTAAAACTGAAACACCAGCAGCAAAGAAAACACCGAGAAAGACTTTTAAGAAGCGTGGAGAGAAGCGTGTCGTCCATCATGGGCTCGCTCATATTCATGCTTCATTTAATAATACGCATATCACCATTACTGATACTGGAGGGAATGTCCTTGCATGGTCTAGTGCTGGGGGCGTTGGGTTTAAAGGTTCTAGAAAAGGCACGCCCTTTGCTGCTACTCAGGCTGCAGTGAATGCAGCCAACACAGCTAAAACTTATGGCCTTCGTTCTGTAGAAGTATGGGTAAAAGGTCCAGGTTCTGGTCGTGAGTCAGCAATTCGTGCACTGCAAACTGTTGGTATAGAAGTAAAGTCAATACGAGACATTACGCCGATTCCACATAACGGATGCCGCCCGCCTAAGCGGCGTCGCGTTTAGGTTGAAAGGTCTAGATTAATGGCAAGATATATTGGACCAGTCTGTCGCTTGTGTAGACGTGAAGGCACAAAGTTATTTCTGAAAGGTGAACGGTGCCATACGGATAAGTGTGCTATCGAAACTCGAAATTTTGTGCCAGGACAGCATGGAAAATCACGCCGAATGAGGGCCAAGCTAGCTGGCTATGGAGTGCAGCTCCGTGAGAAGCAGAAGGTAAAGCGTACTTACGGTGTGCTTGAAAATCAATTTAGGCGGTACTTTGAGAAAGCTGAGCGTGCAAGAGGGATTACAGGTGAAACATTACTACAGCTTCTAGAACGTCGTTTTGATAATGTAGTTTATCGTCTCGGATTTGCGACATCTAGGCCACAGGCCAGACAACTTGTTCGGCATGGTCACTTTACAGTCAATGGTAGCAAGGTCAATATTCCTTCTTTTTCTGTAAAGCCTGGAGATGTTGTTGCTGTTCGATCGTCAAGTGAAAAGAATGTCATGATTGTTCATGCAATGGAAGAAGTGAAGGGTCGTGGTATTCCAGAATGGTTGCAACTTGCTGCAGATCAGCCTTCAGCGACAATCAAGGCGCTTCCAACACGTGAGCAAATTAATTTACCTGTTCAGGAACAGTTAATCGTAGAGTTGTACTCGAAGTAGTTTCGCATTCGTTGACCCGCAGCTTTACAGGCCTGCAGCGGGAGGTTGATGAATAAACATGCAGGCCTGGAGGCCGGGGTTGCCGGCCCGTTGGCGAAAGGAATTATTAATGCTTTGGAAAGGTTTTCAACGTCCTAAGAGGATTGATTTTGAACGTGACACTTTAACTGATCGGTTCGGCAGGTTTTCGGCTCAGCCTTTTGAGAGAGGTTTTGGAACAACAATTGGGAATGCCCTTCGGCGTGTGCTGCTTTCTTCTATAGAAGGTGCAGCAATTACGGCAGTTAAAATTGAAGGCGTGCTCCATGAATTCTCATCTATCCCTGGTGTTGTGGAAGACGCAACTGATATCATCCTCAATTTAAAGCAGGTTCCCCTTCAACTTCATGTTGATGCAGAAAAGATGTTGTATCTTCGAATTGACAGGCCAGGAGTAGTACTTGCGAAAGATATTCAAGGTGATGCAGATATCGAGATTCTTGATCCAGATGCACATATTGCAACAGTGTCTGAAGGTGGGAATTTACAACTAGAGCTCCGTGTCAAAAATGGGCGTGGGTATGTATCTGCAGACAAGAATTTTGACGAAGAACTTGGAATCGGTTGGATCCCAATTGATTCAGTACATTCACCTGTAAAGAAGGTTAATTATCTTGTCGAAGCTGCTCGCTTGGGACAGGCTACTGATTACGAACGATTAACTTGCGACATTTGGACAAATGGTTCGGTAACGCCACGGGATGCAGTATCACTTGCTGCGAAGCTTATTCGTGACCATCTCAACATTTTTATTAATCTTGAGGAGAGTCTTGAACAGCCGGTAGAAGTGTCAGTCGAACAAGATGGAGAGCCTACCGTTAATGAAAATCTTGATAAGAGTGTCGAGGAACTTGAGCTTTCTGTGCGTTCTTACAATTGTCTAAAGAATGCAAATATCCAGACAATTAGAGAGCTTGTTGAAAAGACTGAAGCCGAAATGCTGAAGACAAGAAACTTTGGTCGAAAATCACTTAACGAGATTAAAGATATTTTACATAGTATGGGTCTGAGCCTTGGAATGCGTCTGGATCAACAGACTCGTACGGAGTAGATTGTCACGATGAGACATAATGTTGCACATCGTAAACTAGGACGTACTAGTGAGCACCGTATGGCATTGCTTCGCAACCAGGCGCATGCTCTTTTGCTCCATGAACGAATTGAAACTACGGTTCCGAAAGCTAAGGAACTTCGTCCATTCGTGGAACGATTGATTACTATCGCGAAGCGAGGTGTTGCTTCAGGAGATCCAAGCAGTCAAGCTTTACATGCTCGTCGAATGGTGTTGGAAGACCTTCCAGACCAAGCCATAGTTTCAAAACTCTTTAACACCATTGCACCAAGATTTGCAGAGCGTCCTGGGGGTTACACTCGAATTCTTCGTATCGGATCTCGTCGAGGTGATGCAGCAGAGTTGGCGCAGATAGAATTAGTTGGTAGCGAGTACACACCAGAACAAAAAAGCATTGAATCACCAGACGCAGGATCTTCTGAAGAGAGTAAGTCTGTTACTAAGCCCAAAAAAGGAGTTGGCGAGCGTCTTAGGGCAGCAGCAAGGAGAATACGTAGCCCCAAGCAAACCGATGGAGGGTTAAGTAAAGGTCAGGCAAAAAGCCAAACACGAGGTACGACTAGGAAAAGTACAGCACCACGAAAACAGGGTGGGTCGTAGTACTAAGGACACTCTATTTAAGAATACAGCACAGGCTCTCTCACTTTTAACTGGTGTACAGAGCCTGTGTTATGTACGGAGTTAGTAATCTTTTCGTTTGTCTAGGCGTCTTCTGCTGTTGCGTCCCCATTTTCAGCTTTCGTAGCAGAAATAATTTTTGCCTGTAGGTGTTGTGGAACTTCTTCATAGTGGGAATATTCCATGTGGTACGTTCCGCGGCCGCCTGTTGCTGATGTAAGGTGCTGTTCATATGTCAACATCTCTGCCATTGGCACCTGAGCTTTAACTACTGTCATTGCTCCGCGGGTATCCATGCCACCAATGCGTCCTCGTCGACTATTAAGGTCTCCCATTAGGTCGCCAGCGAAATCACTAGGTGCATAAATCTCTACCTGCATTATTGGTTCAAGAATCGTAGGTTGTGCCCTAGTCATAGCATCTTTAAATGCAAGGCGGCCTGCCATTTTGAATGACATCTCGTTTGAATCTACTGGGTGGAAGGATCCATCAAATACCGTAGCCTTGAAGTCGACCATTGGATAACCAGCTAGAAAACCGCGTATCCTAGCTTCTTGAATCCCTTTTTCAACAGCTGGAATAAATTGTCGTGGTATGGAACCCCCAAAAATATCAATAACAAACTCAAAATCACTTCCTCTTGGAAGCGGTTCCACACGAATTTTGCAGTCACCAAATTGACCATGACCTCCACTTTGTTTTTTATGTCGGCCATGTGCTTCTGTAGGTGCATTAATTGTTTCTCGGTAGGGAATCCTTGGTGGTTTTAAGTTAACTTCTACTCCAAAACGTCGTTTCAATTTTGCAACAGTTACCTCGATGTGCATTTGACCTTGACCGGCCAAGAGGAGTTCGTTCGTCTGGGAGTCTCTTTCATAGCTAATCGTGGGGTCTTCTTCTTTAAGTCGTTGCATTGCTGTACTAATTTTTTCCTCGTCCCCACGACTCTTAGGCTCAATAGCATATGAGAGTACAGGTTCAGGGAACTTTATTGAAGGGAACACGACATTTGCTGAAGTCTCAGCGATGGTGTCATTTGTATGTGTATCTTTTAGTTTTGCAACGGCCCCAAGATCTCCGGCTCGAAGTTCAGGTACATGAGTCTGTGTTTTTCCTTGCAACACTAGCAAATGACCTAAACGTTCCGTTGCATCACGTGTGGAATTATGTACAGAGGTGTCAGACTTTATGACGCCTGTTCCAACACGAAGCATAGTAATGCGACCTGCGAAAGGATCAGCAATTGTTTTCCAAACGAATGCTGAATAAGGTGCGTCGGTAGAGGCCTTTAATTCTTTTTCTTCGCCTTCCGCAGTCTGACTAGCCATGCCGTGTTCAGTGGGGGAAGGGACGTAGTTCGTGATGGCATCAAGGAGTGGTGTTAGGCCGATGTTTGCTAAGCCAGAGACGCAAAATAGCGGAGCAATCTTTCCAGTGAGCGTAGCTTCTCTAAGGCCAGCAACTAATTCTTCTTGCGTAAGCGTTCCAGCCTCAAAAAACTTTTCCATTAAAGCTTCATCGGCTTCTGCCACCATTTCAATAAGCTGTTCCCTAGCTTTTGTAACACGCTCTGTAAGTTCTGACGGCACTTCGTTTTCAGTTATTGTTCCACTGCCATCAGCGGCAAATGTAAGTGCCTTCATGCTCACGAGATCAACTACACCTTTAAACTCTTTTTCTTCACCAATTGGAACTTGGGTGGGTATGATGCTCCTGTCGCAGTCTCGTTGTAATGATTCGAGGGTACGTTCGAGGCTACCTCGTTCTCTATCTAGTCTGTTTACGACAACAATGCGTGGGAGTTTAAGTTCCACGGCTTCAGTCCAGAGTTTTTCAGTCTGGACTTCTACACCCGCGACGCTGTCGACAATGACGACAGCAGCTTCCACGACTCTAAGGGCTGCTCGTGTATCAGTTAGAAAATTAGCGAAACCAGGTGTGTCGATTACATTAATCTTAAATTTGTTCCATTCAGCAAAGGCGAGACTAGAAGAGAGCGTATGTTTACGAGAAACTTCTTCATCGTCAAAGTCAGTGACTGTTGTACCATCATCGACACGGCCGAGGCGATTCACTGTGCCAGCTGTGAACAGCATAGCAGAAACAAGTTGTGTTTTTCCGCATCCGCCGTGGCCAATAATGGCCACATTACGGATATTAGTGGCGTCGTAAACATTCATTCGAGGTAGTCCTCCTGCTCAGCAGTTGAGTTCAGCTAATGGATCATAGTCATGGCGGGCTGGACCCTCAAGCATTATTAGTTAATGGGTAATTGAAGTGTGGAATAGCTATTCTATGATGTGGGTAGGAGATGCTTGAATGCCAGCTGAGCTGTTAAAGGGTGCCGGAAGGTTGAGTGGCCTTCTTGAAATAAATAACGTTTTAACGACTGGCGGAAAGCTTCGTAGTAGCTTTGAACAGGTACTCGAGATTCTCAGAAATCGGGAAAAAATATCCAGGGGTGCTATCTTTGTAACGAATCCGCTTACTGGGAAGTTTCGTGTTGTGGCAAGCCTTGGTGTAGGGAATGTCCGTACGACAGAGAATGTTGTTGAGCGTGTTATCGAGAGTGGTCGTCCAATAGTTGTGCCACATACAGACCAGGAGCCACTGTTAGTTCGTTATAAACGTGCTAGCAGTGGCAATCAAAGTTTCTTTTGTGTGCCATTGATGACTGGAAGAAAAACTTTTGGTGCCATTGAGATTGAAGTTTCATTTCTGAGTGAACGGGACTACGAGGAAGACTTAAGGTTTTTTGAGGTTATTGCTTCAATGGTAGGGCAAGCCTTAAAGGTAGATCGTCTTGTTGATTCTGAGCGTCAGCGCCTCAAAGATGAGAACTTGCATTTAAAGGAAGAGTTGAGAGAGCGCTATGATTTTTCACAAATTATTGGCACAAGTGGTCCTATACGAAGTGTTTATGAGCAAATTACACAAGTAGCCCGTACGAATACTACAGTTCTTATACGTGGTGAGTCTGGCACTGGTAAAGAGCTAATTGCGCATGCCATCCATTACAACTCAGCGCGCGCGCGCAGACCATTTATAAAGGTGAGCTGTGGAGCTCTCCCAGACACTCTTATTGAATCTGAATTGTTTGGTTATGAGAAAGGTGCATTTACAGGGGCTGACACTAGGAAAAAAGGTCGGTTTGAACTTGCTGAAGGCGGTACATTATTTCTTGATGAAATAGGTGAGACTAATTTAGCTACCCAGGTTAAGTTGCTACGAGTATTACAAGAGCGTGAGTTTGAACGTGTTGGGGGAATAGACTCAATTAAAGCAAATGTTCGGCTTGTTGTTGCCACAAATAAGGACCTTGAACAAGCGATCCTTGAGGGTTCATTTAGAGCAGATTTACATTATCGGTTAAATGTTTTTACAATTTTCATCCCTCCCTTACGAGAGCGACGTACAGACATTATGTTATTGGCTGATCACTTTCTTGAGAAGTACTCCTCTGAGCATGGGAAAAAAATTAAGCGAATTTCTACACCGGCCATTGATATGTGCATGAGCTATCACTGGCCAGGGAATGTTCGCGAACTTGAGAACACCATTGAAAGAGCTGTTTTGGTCTGTGAGGGGAATGTCATACATGGCCACCATCTCCCCCCGACCTTACAGACAGCTGAGGCAACCGGTACAACTCCAAGTCTTTCACTCAGTGATGCAGTGAAGAGTTATGAGAAAGACCTTATTATAGATGCCCTTAAAATAACCAGAGGAAATCGAGCCAGGGCTGCAACACTCTTGCGGTCAACTGAGAGGATTGTTAGATATAAAGTAAAGCAATACGATATCGACTGTAGTCGGTTTCGGACATAAAAATTGTACCCTAGTTTATTCGTACCTAAGGGCTTCAATTGGGTCTAGCCGAGAGGCACGTACAGCAGGAACCATCCCAAAGAAAACTCCAACTGCAGTCGAGAAGCTTAAGCCAATTACGAATGTCCACCAGGGAAGGGCAAGGGGAAACCCAGTTACTAAATGTACTCCTACACCGATAACTGCCCCCAAAGCCACGCCAATGATTCCTCCAGCCAATGTCAATGTTGCAGCTTCGGTGAGAAACTGTATTAATATTTCACGACGTCTTGCTCCTAAGGCTTTACGTATGCCAATCTCACGTGTACGTTCGGTAACGGTAATCATCATGATTGCCATGACACCAATGCCACCAACAAGTAAGGCAATAGATGAGAGTACAAGAAGTGCAAGAAACGTTGCATCACTGATTTGTCCAAACAATGTAAGCACGGCATCCTGTGTCAGGACATCAAAGTCATTTGGCTGATCTAATGTCAATCCATGACGGATTCTCATAACTTCTTCGACATCTATAATGGCCTCAGACATGGGCACTTCGTCACGTGCGACGGCCGTTATCATCATGGCCTGCATGGAAAATCCTCGCCCGAATGGAAACCGTACGTCTTTGATACCAAAGTTTTTTCGGTAAGTTGATTCAGGAATTACAACAAAGTCATCCACCCCAACGTTGAAACCACCAGGAGAGGCTCGTGGCCCTGTTACTCCGATAATCGTGTAATCATCCTGACCCACCCGGATTGTCTTACCAATTGGATCAATTCCACCTGGTTCGAAAATTACCTGATAAGCAGTTTGTCCAAGTACTACCACGGGGCGCCGCCTCTCAACTTCAGAAGCAGTAAAGAAGCGACCGTAATGTAAGTCGAGCACAGTTACTCTTAAAAAATTCTCTGTGGTTCCGAGCACCTGAAGTGGTTTTGTTCGTTCTCCACGATAAGAGACACGTTCAAGTTGCGGGGGGCCACCGATGCCGAATGTCACATCAGCAAGTGCAATGGATGGAGCACGGTTAATGGCATCGGCATCACTAAGCGTAAGATTTGGTCTTCGGATTAATGATCGAAAGTCTCCACCTTCGCCAAGACTCATTCCGCTAAACCTTGCGACAAAGATGCTCCTTGGTCCGAGTTGCCGAATACTGTCTTGAAGGGATTCGTCCAGTCCACGCACGAGGGATGTCATGCCGACGATTGACATGACACCGATCACAACGCCTAAGATTGTCAAAGCAGATCGAACTTTATTAGTGCGGAGTGTTTGGAATGCCATGTGGAAGACTTCGGATAGGAGTTCGTATCGCATGGATTCTACTCCTGCCGTAAGGCTTCAATGGGATCCAGTCGTGCTGCTCGTGCTGCCGGATAGGCACCAAAGAAAAGTCCAACAGCAGCCGTAATGACTAGCCCTAGCACAACTGACCAGAGCTCAAGTCGTGCTGGTAAGGGTGAAAAGCTGGCCATTGCTTGCGCTGCAAGGAATCCCAGCACAATACCGACGAAACCGCCAATTGTCGATAGCGTGACGGATTCTGTCAGTACCTGGGTCATCACATCAGCACGCTTGGCTCCAAGGGCCTTGCGTAGACCTATTTCACGTGTCCGTTCACTCACGACCATCAACATGATGTTCATGATGACAATGCCACCGACTACTAAAGACAGCGCTACAACGCCAATAAGTACTGCAAAAATACCATTTGTGGCTTGCTCGTAAATATCAATAATGGTTCCAGAGGAAAAGACACCAAAGTTGTTTGGTTCTTTTGGTGTCAAGCCTCGAAAAGTTCTCATTGCGACGACGGCATCATCCATGGCTTGGCCCATGAGTGAGGTGTCTCTTGGTTTTACCATCAAGTTCAGAGATTGTCGCGAACCATAAATTTTCTGGTAGTTACCTAATGGGATAACAACATATTCATCCTGAGATCTTCCTCCCATTGATCCTCGTTGCTCACTGATTCCCACAACGCGAAATTGTCTTCCACCAATCCGAATGGTTTTATCGAGTGGATCGGCTCCGCTAAATAACCTAGTGGCAACATCAGCTCCAAGTATTACAACTGGTGTGTACCGATCAATCTCTGTTTGACTAATCATTCGGCCACGTTCAACATCAAAGTTTGAAAAGTAGAGGTAGTCACGTGTCACACCAATAACTTCAGCTTGCTCAAGTATTGCTTGATTGTATGCAACCTCTCCTCGCGACTCTGCTCTCGCGACCACAGCCGACACAAGTGGGCTAAACTGACGAATGTATTCTGCTTCTTTTGTAGTAATTCTCGGGTTGTTTCGAGCTTGATCGATTTCTTCTTGAGTGCTTGTGATTCCTCTTCGCTCAACGGTAAAACCATCTGCTCCGACACCAGAGACAATTGCATCTCCAACGTAGGTGTCCATCCCAGTTATTAGGGACACAACCGTGACAATTGACATGACCGCAACGATGTTTCCGAGCACCGTCATGAGCGAACGTAATTTGTTAGCCCAGATAGCTTGGAGCGCTATGAAGATTGCTTCTACTAGCTGATGCATGCTTTCGGTTAGAAGCTTACTGAGAACGGAACGCGGGATCTATTCCTGGTGGAATTATTAGAAACACGAACTTGTTCGCCGTCTGAAAGTTGTCGTACTGAATCAAACGGGCCAGTAATTACGGCATCTCCACTTCTTAAGCCAGACAGTACTTCAAAGTATCTCTCTCCGGCAATGCCGATTGAGATGGGTGTGAAATGTGCACGTCCATCATTCACTATGAAGACGCCTTCTGTCTCTCTGCGTACAAAGCCTTGCGGCGGCTCTGTTGTAGAAGCTGATTCTATTGGCATGCCATCCTCGCTCAGGGTTCGTGGAGCTTCTAGAACTAGTTCGCCAGTTTGATCAAATAATAACTCTCGTACAGTGAGTGATTGGATTGGGACTGCTACCGTTTCTGGTCGTTGCGCTGTCACAATTTCAGCTGTGCACGTAAAGCCTGGACGAACATCTGGCACTTCTCCTTTAAGCACAATCACTACTTCAAAATTTATAGCGCCTTGTGAGTGTCCAGAAGCTGCTTGAATTGGACTATTGCTGATTTCTGTTACAGTTCCCCAAAAGGTTTCATCAGGCACGGCATCAATTGTTATGCTAGCTTCTTGCCCGATAGAGACCGTTGGGATATCTGTTTCGTCAACCTCAACAGTAGCTTCAATGATTGACATATCTGCAATCGTGAGAAGGACTGTCCCTGGGTTATTCATCGTTCCGACGACAGCCGTTTCGCCCTCTTCAATATTTCTTCGCGTAATAATTCCATCCATGGGTGCTGCAATAATGATTTGACTTAAATTATAACGAATGGTTTCAAGGGAAGCTTCTTCTTGCCGAATCTGTTGCTGTCTAGTTTCTAATTCCCGTTCACGAGAGGCTAACTCTGCTTCACGTCCATCAACGCTACTGCGGGCTTTGTCAAGTTCCTCGCGAGTGGTGAGACCTTCTTTAGATAGCTCTTCTTGCCTGTCACGAAGTTGTATGGAAAGCGCAAGATTGACTTCAGCTTGTTTAATGAGCGTTCTTGCTTGCTCCAGGCCGGCCTTTGCGGCAGCCACACCAGCTTCTCCCCGTTCGATTTGACCAGCCAGTGATGCTGGATCGATTTCCAGTAGAAACTGACCTGTGGTCACTCGCTGGCCTTCCTCTACTGCAAGGCGGGTAACTTTTCCCATCTGATTTGCACTAATATTGACCTGACGTGCAGGCTGAATTTTTCCAGATGCTGAGACAATGGCCTGTAGGTCTCGATGGCCAATTGTTTCGACACGTACCGCTAATGCTTCTGTCTGTGTTGACCAGAAATACGTAACTATTGATCCAGCTATAAGAAGCATGGCCACGGCGCTGAGCCATATTCTTCGACGTTTCACCCTAATTTCTCCCAATAAATGAGCGTCATGTACTAGAGTAACCCTCAAACTTATTGATACGATTGGACTTCATGCTTAGTTCAATGGGCCAGAACTGTTGTGAACGAATTATTTAAGTAACGATAATGGGACATTATTGGTACCGCTTCCTGTGTGTCATAGGCTTTTTGCTCGCCTGCTATATGCCGGCTGTGAAAGCTCAGGCCATTGAGACTATTGGGAACCGAGCCCTTGGGATGGGGGGTGCATTTGTAGCGGTTGCGTCAGATAGTAGTGCCACTTGGTGGAATCCAGCAGGGCTGGCCGCCGGAGCATTATTTGACATATCACTCGGTCGTGTGCTGGCAGAGTCGAGTGACCTTCTTCCCGCTCGCCAAGAACGTGCGAGCTGGTTTGCAGTAGGCACACCTCCACTCGGAATTAGTTATTATCGTTTTTCTATCGAGAGTATTAGCTCATCAAGTCCAACAGGGTCAGTAAGAGCTGTCCGTTCTTTAGCGGCTAGTCAGCTTGGTGTCACGTTGTTACACACAATTGTTCCAGGGTTACATGTTGGTACAACGCTTAAGTATTTGCGTGGAAGACTTCAAACTGGTTCCTTTGAAACTCCGTTGAGTATAGATGAGTTATTTGGGCATCAACTTGGTGGCGATGGCGGGCCAATTAGAACATTTGATGCAGATGTTGGGTTGCTTGGGGTTACGGGACCACTTCGAATTGGTCTTGTGATTCGAAACCTCACGGCACCGAGCTTTTCTGCAAACGGGGACCAGTACGAGCTTCCAAGACATGCACGTTTCGGTGTGGCCTTCGATGGGGAACAGATTGGTAAGGTGCCCTTGACTGTTGCTATTGATGTTGATGTGAACAAAATAAACTTACTAAATGGTGGGGAGCAACGTAACCTGTCAATAGGGACTGAATATTGGCCCTGGCGTAAACGTTTAGGGTTTAGAGCTGGGACCAGATTTAATATGGTTACAAGTGGACAGCATGTGTTGACAGCTGGATTGAGTTTTGCACCAAAATCTGGAGTATTCATTGATGCATTTGTGGCGCGTGGAAGCACTTTCTCAGTTAGTGAAACTGGATGGGGTGTGGCGTCAAGAGTATCTTTTTAGTTTATTAAGAGCAGATACACGATATTAGCTGCTATTCATTCATCCTTGTAAATCATGTCAAAATTACCTTCTACTGAGCGACTTCTCTTAGGACCTGGTCCGAGCCCGATGGCTCCCCGTGTAATGCAAGCACTTGGTGCACCAATGCTCAGCCATCTCGATCCTGATTTTTTACCCATCATGGATGATGTACGTCTTAGGTTGCAGGGTTTATATCGTGCTGATCAGAAAGCTTTCACGATAGCCATTTCAGGTACAGGAACCTCAGGTATGGAAGCCGCTGTGGCGAACGCTGTTGCCGAAGGTACCCGGGTAGTAGTTGTAGTGACTGGGTACTTTGGTGATCGTCTTGCACAGATGTGTAGCCGTTATGGAGCCAAGGTACGACGTGTAGAGGTTGAATGGGGTCGTGCTTGTGATCCCCAACGCCTTCGAGATGAGTTGGTTGCTGAGAGTGCTGACATTGTAGCTTTTGTGCATGCTGAAACGTCAACAGGAGTGAGAAATCCGGTTCAAGAACTTGCAGCTGTTGCACGGGAACAGGGCGCGATGACGATTGTTGACATGGTGACTTCACTTGGCGGGCACGAAGTTGCTTTGGAAGAATGGGGAATAGACATTGCGTACTCATGTACTCAGAAATGTATTGGAGCACCGTCAGGGCTTTCTCCAATCGCTGTGTCTGGGCCTACTCGTGCACAAATCATGGCTTCTGGGCAAAAAAATAATTCGAGAAGTTTTTATCTCGATTTCAACCTGCTTGAGGACTACTGGATTAATCGTAAGTACCATCACACCATGTCGGCTTCGCTGATTTATGCATTACATGAAGCACTACTTATGATTGATGAGGAAGGTCTTGAGGCACGTTGGGCCAGACACAAGTCGAACCATTTAGCTCTAGCAGCAGGCCTTGAAGCTATTGGTCTTGGATTGTTACCACCAGAATCTGAACGCCTTTGGACATTAAACGCTGTAAAAATTCCAAAAGGGATTAACGAAGCTGCCGTTCGGCAAATGCTGCTACAAACATTTAATATTGAAATTGGTGCTGGCCTGGGTCCATTAGCAGGAAAGGTGTGGCGTGTAGGATTAATGGGCGCCGGGTCAAAGCCGTACTCTGTTGTTGTGTTGCTCGGGGCTCTCGAAGCTGCACTTCTTGCTCAAGGATATCAAGAGTCCACGGCTGGGGCTGGCACAGCTGCGGCAATGGTGATTTTAGCTTCAATGCCTGACACTACTTAAGGCCTCATTTTTCTTCGCTCAGTTATTGCCATGATGAAACTATTTTTACGTTTCATGTTACCAATCGCTGGCGGTATTTTTGCCCTGTTTCGTCTCTCAATCCTCGGCAAGCTGCTCTATTAGCTGCAGCGATCATTAATCCTCGAGTTCTAGATCCTGCTCATCCGAATGGTCGCCTAAAACAGCGGCAACGCATGATTCTTAAACGTATGGGAATCTCACTAGGCGAGGTTCCTTCGCCAACAACTTTACTGACCATAGATTTTCTTGACTTCGAAGGAGCTGGTTTTAATTTTTCTCACTAACTCCTTGGTTGTCTCTTAACATGTTGTATCTTGAGCAAGCTGTACCTAGTCGCATAAACCAATTAAAATGTGCATCTTACAGCCTCTAATTCTTGACACCCGCTAAGAGCATCCGGCATCATTGTCACGGTGATGGAACAGACACTGCTTTTGAACGCTTCGTACGAACCACTCAAGGTCGTCCACTGGCAAAAGGCTATTACGCTGTGGTGCCAGGGGAAGGTTGAGGTAATTGAGGTTCATGATCGTGAGATCAGAGCAGTATCTATTAGTTTTAAACTGCCTTCTGTTATTCGACTCATTCGCTTTGTCAAAATTAAGCGTCGATATGATTACGTTCCGTTTTCAAGGGCAAATATTTATGCTCGTGATAAGCATACTTGCCAGTACTGCGGGAGTGTATTTGCTATCTCAGATTTAACTTTTGATCATGTGATTCCTGTTGCTCAAGCTGGTCGGAAGGACTGGGAGAATATCGTTACTTGTTGTGTAGGTTGTAACCGAAAGAAAGGTGGTCGGACTCCACGGGAAGCTAGAATGCGTCTAATCAGATCTCCGAGACGGCCAAATTCAGTTCCAGCGATTCGTATTACGATTGGCTTGCGTGATGCTCCTGAAAATTGGCGCGATTACTTGTACTGGAACATGGAGCTCGATGACACATAAGCATGTTTCAGTAAGAACATTCTATATACTCTAATATCCACTGCGTTGCGAACTTCCATAGAACCGGGTCGTGCTGTTGAGGGTGGTCGTGTTGCTTTACATGCCACCATAGGAAAACTTCCATCCATTATTACTGTTGGTGGGATGGCAGCGCATGTTTCTTACGCTTCCTCCAACCGTCTGATCTTTACTGTTCCAGATGGAATCGAAGGTGGGAAGACGTCAGTTCAGTTTAATGAAGTAGAAAGTGATAGCACATTTCTTTCGGTAGGGAAAAAGTGGGCGACCGGTTTGCATCAAGTGGACAATCCTATCTTTGATGTTTCCGGAAATCTTTACGTTACATATAGCGGATCTCGTGGTCAAGAAACCCCAGTTTCGATCTTTCGCGTTACTCAACAGGGGACACGTCAATCGTTTGCATCTGGGATTATAAATGCGACATCAATGGCCGTAGGCCCTGATGGAGATTTATATGTATCGAGTCGTTTTGAAGGTTTGGTGTACCGCGTTAGGAATGACGGGACTCATGATGTAATAGCTAGTGATTTAGGCGTAGCATGTGGACTTGCTTTTGACTCGGAAGGTTGTTTGTACGTCGGAGATAGAACAGGTACTGTGTTTCGTGTATGGAATGGGAATGTTAAGAAATTTTCTACTATTCCACCGAGTGTTGCAGCATTTCACTTAGCAATCAGTCCTGAAGACGAGTTATATATTTCTGCACCGACGCTTGCAACGTACGACTATGTATATCATATTAATCGTAAAGGTGATGTAAGCACGTTGCCGCAAGTGTTTGGAAGACCACAGGGACTTGCTTTTGATTCCGAAGGACAGTTGTATGTTATTGAGGCGCTCGCAGGTGCCAGTGGCCTCTATCGAATTATTGCAGATGGTGCTCGACAATTAGTTGTTGCTGCTCGGGCTCTTGTCGGTGTTGCATTTGGACCTAATGGAAATATTGCCGTGACTTCGAATGAGACGGCGTACCTTTTTGATGGAGAGACTAAAAATACTTCTAAATAATGAAACTGGTTTAAATCTTTATAGCCAGCGGGTACGTTACTTGCAGGGAAAATAATTATTTACTAACGTTTCACATTTCCATGTTGCTGAAATTCGGTAAGTTCCCAACGTGAACCTATTTTCATACCGAACCACAATGTGCCTTCGATATCAACTTCGAGTTTTGGTGTATGTGCGCCCAGATTGGGATATGGCACATAAGTAAATTTTTCATTCTGTTGTTCAAATTTTACAAGAGCGTTATATACATCATTAGTAGCCCACAAGTTATCCTCAAGGTCAGCCCATACCTCATACGGAGAGCCATATTTTAATGGGAGTGAGTATTCAGTAACTTCTCCCGTAGTTGGTTCAATTTTTGCAATAGTGTTGTTGAAGAACTGGCAGGCCCACACGTTTCCGTTGCTATCGACCGTGAGACGTCTGGCAGGAGATGACATTGGATAAAGTTTCCATAGATCATTTTTTGGATCGTACATTCCAATCCCTGATGTTGTGAGCCCAACTGCCCAAACACGGTCTTGGCTATCGACAGTTAATCCATACCCGTTCCATCCCTTAACTTTCCAACCCTCAAGAGCATCAAATTCTACGATGCTTTTGTCAGTGCCAAATCTTCCAATGAGGCTCGCACTTGTAAAGTTTGAAAACCAAACATCACCATTTGAATCTGCACGCAGTGTATGTTGCCAGGCTCCCTTAGTCGGGACGGGGTAACGGTTTAGTTCATTAGTCTTGGGATCTAATTCCCCAATATGATTGCCAGCAATCTCTGTCCAATAGACCTTACCTTGGTCTTCGATAATGCCATGGACGAAAACTTTGTCAGCAGGACTTGGAATTTTCCAGGCCTTAGTTCTGGATTGAAAGTCTGGATTTTTCGTATCAACGCCGACAATTGCTCCAAGTGTACCTGAGAGCCAAATCAAGCCTGGTGTTACGTGACTTGGATAGGCATCGTGAATGTTATGACCTTGAGGGAGCTCATACTGCACGTACAGTGCTTGTGCTAAGGCCTCCTCGTCACGAACTAATTCATCGAGCTTGAGGTCTCGCTCTTTTGAATCTGGGCCAAAGTGTTGTGTGAAGTACTGGATAATATCTTCCCGTTGTTTTGGTGAGACCATTGCTTCCGAGATTAACGGAAACCCATTCGGCCTATTCCACATTCGGTTTACAGCGACACGCCATTCATCCTCTGTACGAGGACCTTTTCGATGCCAGGCACTTGTTGCACGTCCGAGATGTCCCTTCCCAGCTGATGAATGACATGGAAAACAGGATTGTAGAAGTACATCTCGTACAGGGTCTGGTGGATAGAGAGTATCAAAATCTACTAGCTCTACTTTGTCACTGTCAGGTCGTTTTGACACTGTCAGGTTTATAGTTTGAGTTTCTCCAGGCGACAGTGTGACGTGTTGTTCTTGAGCGGTAAATGCCTCCTCAAGTATTGAGACAGTATATGGACCAGAGGGTAAATTAAAGATCTGATACCGCCCGTCTTGAGTAAAAACTGTATAACTAATTCGTTCTTTTGTATTCCGAGCTTTGACGCGAATGGCTTGCACGGGATCCGTGGTGCTTGTGACACGACCGGTCAATGTTCCTAAATTTTCTAGGGGCTGAATGGTGTCCACATGTGGTTGCCAGACAACCAAACTAGCGACAATAGTAATAGTCTTTACGAAGGGTGCAAGATATCTTGTCATATTCGAAGCGTACAACACATCTGATGAAGTATAGGGAAGTTTAATGAATGTATTCGAATAGCATAGTTTATAGTATTTAGATCTGCATCACATGAGTTTCATTTTAAGTAATTTTAGCGAGTTGCTTCTTGTTCTCAATATTGCGCATCGTTGGTTTTTTAGTCGCTATTAGCCTGGTCAGCCCAAGTATTGGTGAATCTGGTCAGAGTGCACCTGAAAATCGACAACCAGACGTCGGTTCACTTTCAAGCGACGAAGGGCTCTCTTTACCAGTAATTCCAAGCACAATTGTTAGAGATGGTTCTGGGAACGTGACAGTCCGTGCTGTTCGACTGGTCAATCCATTGCTTATAGACGGGAAGCTCGATGACGAAGTGTACTCCCGCGTACAACCAATGTCTGATTTCATTCAAACTGATCCTGTAGTTGGCGAACCCGCGACTGAACAGACTGATGTGTGGATATTTTTTGACGATAAGAATATTTATTTTTCCGCTCGTTGCTGGGAGACACAACCAGACAGGATTGTTGCTAATGAACTACGTCGTGATCACAGGAACATTATTCAAAATGACAATATTGCTTTTCTGTTTGACACTTTCCACGACCGTCGTAGTGGTGTGGTGTTTGAAACAACACCCCTTGGTCCGAGACTTGATGTGCAATTTGCTACTGAGAACCAAAACAACTATGACTGGAATCCAATTTGGCAGGTCAAGGTTGAACAATTTGAGAACGGTTGGACAGTAGAGGCAGAAATTCCATTTAAGTCTCTCCGTTTTCAATCAGGTCAAAAGCAGACTTGGGGATTTAATGTTAGGCGCAGTAGTCGTTGGAAAAATGAACTCTCATTTCTTGCAGAAGTCCCAAATTCAGTTGGGATGGGTGGTATTTTCAGACCAACACTTGCAGCTACCATGGTAGGCCTTGAGGTGCCAAATCAATCAAAGACATTTGAAATTAAACCGTACGTTGTTTCTGAACTAGCTACCGATCGATTAGTGACACCAAAGGTTAATAATCAGTTTAGTGGTGATGTGGGACTCGATGTTAAGTACGGCGTAACACAGAGTCTTATTGCAGACTTTACTTACAACACAGATTTTGCGCAGGTTGAGGTAGACAGCCAACAGGTTAACCTCACGCGGTTTAGTTTGTTTTTTCCTGAGAAGCGTGATTTTTTCCTTGAGAATAAGGGGATTTTTTCATTTGGAGGAACTAGTAGTTCGTGGTGGGGTGGTGGTAACGATGCGCCTATTCTGTTCTATAGTCGTCGAATTGGTCTCAATAACGGTCGCGAGGTACCTATTAAAGCTGGTGCCAGATTAACCGGCCGTATAGGCCCCTTTACCTTAGGAGCGTTAAATATTCACGCTGGAGAAGATTTAGCGTCTGAGTCCCCTGGAACAAATTTTACTGTTTTTCGTTTACGTAGAGATGTTCTTCGGAAGAGCAGTATCGGTTTGATTTTTACAGGACGTTCGGTTGCTCAGACGTCTCACGGAAGTAACCTAGCCTATGGGGTAGATGGGCGTTTTGCTTTTTTTGAAGATCTAACGATTAATGCTTTTTGGGCTTCGACCCAAACAAAAAATCTACAAGGTGACAATTCTAGTTACCGTGCAAAGTTTGATTATGATGCGGACCGTTACGGTTTTGCTGTGGAACATTTAGCTGTGGGTGATAATTTTAATCCTGAAGTTGGATTTGTCCGAAGAGACGACCTTCGTCGGAGTTTTGCCCAAGTACGATTTAGTCCTCGTCCAAAGAGCACCCTTGTACGAAAGTATTCCTTTGTTGGTTCTGTGGGCTACAACCAAGATGGTGATGGACTATTAGAGACTCGAGAATTAAATGCAGAGTTCAGTGTTGACTTTGAAAATAGCGATGCTGCTAGGTTTGAATATGTTGACAGTTATGAATTCTTACAGGAACCCTTTGCAATTGCCTCAGACACTGTTCTTCCGGTTGGAGGTTACAATTTTTCTCGTTTGCATCTTGGTTATAGTTTTGGTCGGCAGCGTGATTTTTCTGGCATCGTTTTTATAGAGACAGGTTCTTTTTATACTGGAAAACGGACGACTCTTAATATTATGAGTGGGTTGGCAAACATCACATCACGATTTTCAATTGAGCCATCACTTTCGTTGAACTGGGTTGACTTAGACGAGGGGTCTTTTGTTGCTAAGCTTGCGGGTGCGCGTCTCACCTATACGATGACAACAATGATGTTTGCAAGTGCGTTCTTCCAGTACAACTCATCAAACAATACGCTTTCTTCAAATATTAGATTACGGTGGGAGTACCATCCTGGCAGTGAGTTATTCGTCGTTTATAACGAAGAAAGAGATCCGCTAAGGCAAAGATTTTCTGGACTCTCGAATCGGTCATTTATCGTTAAATTCAATCGCTTAATCAGATTTTGAATTACGCTAGTCCCAATAAACTAGACGTTGCAGGTAGATTAAACTTACCTGCTGTATTTGGTAATTGATGGTTATCGTTTCTAACCTCCAAAGCGATTGATTGTTTAGAAGCGCACTGCTAGCCAGCACTGCTTAATCCTACAGAGAGAGCCTGTTATTAACGCTTACTTGGAGTTTGCAGAATAAATCAATGATGCAGCTATTTCGACGTAAGGCTATTACTGAGTTGGTATCTGAAGATACAAATTCACTCAGGCGTGTACTGAACGCTGGCGACCTCATCATGCTAGCGATTGGAGCAGTTATAGGTGCTGGCATATTCGGTGCTATTGGGACTGCAGCTGCTGGGCAGATAGGTCCAGACGGTCAAATTGTTCGCTATGGTGCTGGCCCAGGGCTCGTTTTTTCATTCCTTCTACTCGGTGGTTCATGTGCATTAGCGGCACTTTGTTACGCTGAGTTGGCATCAATGATTCCTCAAGCTGGAAGTGCTTATTCTTATTCTTACGCAACATTAGGTGAGCTAGTTGCCTGGATTATTGGTTGGGATCTAATTCTTGAGTACGCAGTAGGCAACGTAGCGGTGGCAATTTCATGGTCTGATTACTTTACGACTGTCATCAGTGGGTTGGGTGTCGATCTACCGTTATGGTTGACTACCGGTTATCGAACAGCCCTGCTTAGTTTTGATCCAGGGGTAAAAGAATTAATTCATACAGCCCCAAAAATTTTTGGTATTCCACTTCTTGTGAATCTTCCAGCATTTGGCATTGTGATGGCTATTACATGGTTACTATTGCGTGGAGTTAAGGAGAGTGTACGTGCAAACAACATTATGGTTATAGTGAAACTCATTGCTCTTGCATTATTTATTGGAGTTGGAATAACACACTTACAGCCAGCGAACCTCACTCCATTCATGCCAAATGGTTTTTTAGGAGTCCATCAAGGTGCAGCGATTGTATTTTTTGCTTATATAGGTTTTGATGCTATCTCTACTGCGGCTGAAGAAACACGTAACCCTCAACGTAATCTTCCAATTGGGATTCTTGGTGGTCTAGCAGTTTGTACCTTTATCTACATTCTTGTTGGATTCGTATTAACAGGTATAGTGCCATACACTGAACTCGCAGTAGCTGATCCACTCTCTCATGCACTTGCAGTATCTGGATTTCAGTCCGTTGGCTGGGTTGTCGCACTTGGGGCTGGGGTTTCTATGACGGCGGTACTTTTAGTATTTCAATATGGACAACCACGGATTTTTTTTGCAATGGCACGTGACGGGTTACTTCCAGGATGGGCTGCAAGAATTCACCCGACACGTCGAATTCCTTATGTAACAACCCTCGTAACAGGTGTTTTGGTAGCAGTTGGTGCCTTGCTTGGTGATGCAGCTGAGACCTATGATTTGACGAACATAGGTACGTTATTTGCGTTTGCAGTCGTTTGTGTTGGGGTACTTGTTTTACGTGTTGTTGAACCAGATCGACCACGTCCTTTCCGTGTACCGTTTGTTTGGCCTGTTGCACTCTCTGGTGTAGCTACGTGTATATTCATCATGCTTGGTCTTCCAACTCAGGCATGGGTACGTTTTGGCTGGTGGCTTGGAGCTGGACTGCTAATTTATTTGTCATACGGGATACGCCACTCGCGTCTCAAAAACCTTGGTTGAGATTCGTATCGTCCAGTAACGCACTAGAGAGCTGAACGTGCTAGGATGTGGGTTTTAGAAAGTACACTAAACCCTAACATTTAGTCCATGTTACACAATTGGTTAGCGGTGCGCGGTGCTCGCGTCCATAACCTTAAGAATATCGACGTCGACATTCCACGAGACAAGCTTGTAGTGATTACGGGTTTGTCTGGATCTGGAAAGTCTTCCCTTGCCTTTGACACTCTTTACGCTGAGGGACAGAGGCGGTATGTAGAATCTTTATCTGCCTACGCTCGCCAATTTCTTGAACAGATGGAAAAGCCTGATGTTGATTTAATTGAAGGTTTATCGCCAGCAATTTCTATTGAGCAGAAAACAACTGGTGCGAATCCTCGTTCTACAGTTGGAACGGTAACTGAAATCTATGATTATCTTCGTTTGCTTTTTTCAAACATTGGCATCCCACATTGCTGCAAATGCGGTCTGGAGATTTCTTCGCAGTCGCTTGATCGTATCCTTGATCTAGTACTGCTGTATCCAAAAGACTCACGAATAAATATTCTTGCTCCAATAGTACGTGGGCGAAAAGGGGAATTTAAGAAAGAGTTAGAGAGTCTACGCAAGCAAGGTTTTACCAAAGCAAGAATAGATGGCCAATTCAGGTTGCTAGAGGAGGATATTAAGCTTGATCGTAGACGTAATCATGCTGTTGACGTGGTTGTTGATCGACTCGTCATTAAGCCTGGCGTTGAAAGACGTTTGTCAGAGTCGCTAGAAGTTGCTTTAGACCTAGCAAGTGAAATTGTAGTGATCAATACATATGAAGGTGGCGATCAGTTGTTTTCACGAAAGCTAGCCTGTGTTGATTGTGGCATCTCGATTCCTGAATTAAGTCCTCGCTCTTTTTCATTTAACTCTATTCACGGCGCATGTGTAAGTTGTCAAGGCTTGGGTGTTAGGCATGATTTTGATCCTGGTCTTTTGATTCCAGATGAAAGTAAGTCGATGTTGGATGGCGCAATTGTGCCGTGGGCTCGTGGTGACCAGAAGCTGGCGAGAGAAGCAGCTTCTACACTGGCCAGTAATTATGGATTTGATGCAGACATGTCGTTCAAAAATCTTTCTAAGAAGCATCGAGAGATTATTTTGTACGGTCCTGGGAAAGGGTCTCTCGCAGTTGAAACTGCTCAAGGTTCTCGTGCTTCTTTAAAAAAATCTTCCAGCGTCAAACGTGCCAGGCGGACTAATATTCGAGATAGGCGTAAGACTGAGCCTTTTGGGAAGGGATTTGAAGGCGTAATCCCGAATCTTCAGCGTCGATATAAAGAAGGATCATGGAAAGTACAGGAAGATCTTGAACCTTATCGTGCTTTACAGACGTGTCTAGCTTGCCATGGAGAGCGATTAAAGTTAGAAAATCTAGCTGTTAAGGTCCATGGCCGAAGTATTTCTGAATACGTCAATTGCCCAATCAGTGAAAGCCTTTCTCTTTTTGAGTCTTTAAAATTGTCTGATCGTGAAGCACTGATATCAAATCAAGTCCTTCGTGAAATTAAAGGGCGGCTTCGGTTTTTATGTGATGTCGGGGTTGATTATTTGGCGCTTAGTCGAAGTGCAGCAACTTTATCTGGTGGTGAAGGACAGCGTATCAGGCTCGCTACTCAAATTGGTGCGAGTTTAACAGGCGTGCTCTATGTGTTAGATGAACCATCTGTTGGCCTTCATCAACGAGACAATCGTCGATTATTGTCAACTTTGTCACGACTTCGTGACCTTGGAAATACTGTAGTTATTGTTGAACACGACGAAGAAACAATTCGAACAGCAGACTATGTAATTGATCTTGGTCCTGGTGCTGGAGAGCATGGAGGACATGTCATTTTTCAGGGTAAACCAGATGCACTAGTAGCTGATGTAGACAGCTCTTTGACCGGTGCTTACTTGCGTGGAGAAAAGTCTATTGTTACACCGGCGTCACGGCGACCAGCGCTTCGTGGTGAAATCTCTATTCGCGGTGCTAAAGCGAATAATCTTAAGAATATTGATGTGTCTATTCCACTTGGAACGTTCACCGCTGTAACAGGTGTGAGTGGATCTGGAAAATCAACACTGATCAACGACATACTTTACCGCTCACTTGCAAGAAATATTTATGGTTCAGTAGCTAAACCAGGACTTCACGATTTTGTCGATACTAACGGACTTGTTGATAAAGTGATTGAGATCGATCAGTCGCCGATTGGTCGTACGCCACGTTCTAATCCGGCTACTTACACTGGAATGTTTACGTTTATTCGAGAATTATTTTCAATGCTACCTGAAGCTAGGGCGCGTGGTTTTAAACCTGGTCGGTTTTCATTTAATGTTAAAGGTGGGCGTTGCGAATCTTGCCAGGGTGACGGTGTAATAGCAATTGAGATGCATTTCTTACCGGATGTCTACGTGACGTGCGAAGAGTGTAAAGGAAGACGATACAATCGAGAAACACTCGATATTAAGTATCGTGGGAAATCGATAGCTGAGGTACTCGATTTAACCGTAGATCAAGCTCTTCCCTTGTTAGAAAACTTTCCTCCCATAGCGAAGAAGCTTCGTACATTACAAGATGTTGGACTTGGTTATGTTGAGTTGGGACAATCTGCCACGACGCTAAGCGGTGGAGAAGCACAGCGTGTGAAGCTTGCAAAAGAACTTTCCCGTCGTGATACCGGAAGCACTGTCTACATCCTTGATGAACCAACTACGGGTTTACATTTTGAGGATATCCGAAAGCTTTTAGATGTGTTAAACAAGCTTGTAGATCAAGGTAATACAATCGTGGTGATCGAACATAATTTTGATATTATTCGTTGTGCTGATTACCTCATCGATCTTGGGCCTGAAGGTGGTGATGCTGGTGGAGAAGTTGTGGCGACAGGTACCCCTGAGGAAGTGGCTATACATCCAAAGTCTATTACTGGACGTTTTCTAAAACCCCTCCTTCAAGTTAGTACGCCTTTATAAAAATTTAGCTGCACCAACCAGCTGAATGATTATTTATTTTTTGCCTTGAAAGGTTCTTCAGAGGAGCAAAATAAAGAATGTGGTAAAATAACCACACTTTATAAAGTACATTTTGTGTTTTAAATACAACAGTTTATGAGTAAAAAACGATTCTGGTGAGTCATAATCCGTGTAAAATCAATGTATAAAGTAATTTACATGGAAGCTTTTTGAATGAAATCTTGGCATTAGCCTTGCTTTGTTTATGTAGTTAAGTTCTTTCAGTAGAGATTTGATGAACGTACAACGAACATTACGACGATCTATCTCATGCACAGGGATAGGGTTACATTCTGGTAACAAGGTTACGCTTTCCCTGAAGCCAGCTCAGCCAAATTTCGGTATTCGTTTCCGTCGTTCAGATCTTGGTGGAGCGGAGATTCCAGCTACTGTAAAGAACCTGGCAGGTATTCAATATGCTACAGGTTTAGCACGAGATACCGGCAAGGTTGACACAGTTGAACATCTATTAGCTGCACTAGTTAGTCTTGGTGTTGACAACGTCATTGTCGAGCTTAATCATCCAGAAGTTCCCATTATGGATGGTAGCGCTGCACCTTTTACCTATCTTATCAATGAAGCAGGCATTAAGCGTCTAAGTGCACCAAGACGATATCTGAAAATAAAAAATCCAATCGTATTGTCACAGGGTAATAAGCGTATTGCAATTTACCCATCAGATCACTTTAAGGTTACCTACAGTATTGCGTTTGACCATCCTTTACTGCGACATCAATCACGCACAATTCGTATCAATGACACATCTTTTGTGCAGGATATTGCGCCGGCACGAACTTTTGGTTTTTTAAGAGAGATTGAAACACTCCGACAGCAGGGGCTTGCGTTGGGAGGTTCCCTTGAGAATGCTATTGTAATTGGTGATACCGGGGTATTGAATAATGCACTTCGTTTCGATGATGAATTTGTAAGACACAAAATTCTTGATGTTATAGGTGACTTGGCACTTGTTGGGAATCGGATTATAGGACACGTAGTTGCGCATCGAGGCGGGCATGCACTTCACACAGCCTTTGCAGCTAAAGTTTTAGAAGAGACTAGTTCGTGGAGTTTTGTCGAAATACCAGGAGACAATGTTGTTGAGACTCCTGTAGCAATTCCTGTGAAGAGTTCTGAATCACCGATCTAAACAAATCAGTTCTAATTTTATAGGTTTTAGGCGAGTGTTATCTATATCTTTAGTTTTTTTATGTACGTTTCGAGTTTGTCGTTTTCATATTTCACAGTATTAAGAAATAAGCTTTCAATAAGATATGTTCGTTGTTCAGATGGTTCCATTTGGTCAATAAGGTGTTTAATTTCTTTCATCATATCTTCAAACGAACTTTCTAGTTCTTGGCGAGAAGCTACTTCCTTGTACAGCGTTTCCATAATTGCGAGCAGATCGCCATCTATTTTTATTTGAACTCCCGCTGTTGTTGTAATAGTTCTCATTGCTACACCTTAAAGCTTTTAAGGGCTGACGCTTCATTAGAATGAAGCTCAATAAAGTTCTGTGCCCCAGTCATAGAAAACATAGTTTCCACACGGTTTTTCACCCCAGATAACTTGAGAACTCCATCAACATTTCTTATTTGTCGATATAGATCCATAAAACAGCCCATAGTGGCGCTATCTACATAGTTAACCTGTGACAAATCAATTAGAATTTTTCTCTTCCCAGTTTCAATGATTTTTGTGACAGTGTCTAAAAAATCAGACAATAAAGGGTAAACGAGCCTATTCTCTCCAATACGAACTATCGTGATGTCCTTAGATGTTTCGGTCGTCAGATTCATTCTCAGGCTCCAGTATTAGAAGTAGAGGACTTGGCTTGTGCCGAAGTTTGCTGCTCAAGATGTCTGTCCTGTTGTGCACGTAATTGTTTGAGCTGGCGTTTCAACTCAGTCCTCCCACGGTTTATTCTCGATTTAATTGTACCTTCCGGCACATTTAGAATTTTGGCAATTTCATGGTAGGTCATTTCTTTCAGATCTCGCATGATTACAGCTTGTCTCAGTGTTGGTGCGAGCTGTTTGAGTGCGGATCGTAGCAATTCTACACGTTCTTTGTGCTCAAGATCTCCATAGGCATTCCGCCTAGTATCTGCATGCCAAACCTCAGTTGTGTCGATTCTATGATCAATGACTTCTCGTTCCCTGCGAATGGTTCGATAATGATCGATACAAAGGTTTCGGCTAATACTGAATAACCAGGTTTGAAAATTTGCCCGTCGATCAAATGTATCCAAAGACTTATAAATCTTTAAAAAAATATCCTGAGCCAGATCTTCGGCCTTGTCAGACTTGCCAACGAATTTGTAGGCTATGTTAAAGACTTTACGCCAGTGGCGATTGACAATTTCATTCCATGCTTGTTGGTCGCCGTCAAGACAGCGTCGAACCAAGAGATCGGTAGGGACAGGATCAGGTGATAGCGCGGAAGGATGCATTTACTTTGAAATGTACGCGGGAACCACAGCTATTCACAAATTATGTATAGACGCATGATACCATGCAGATAAATAGGCGACCAACTAATACCATCGTGCACTCGCCATTTACTCCTTCGTCATCGGGTCTTATGTGTGACGGTGTCAGCATTCGCGAAATGGTGGCATCGGTTGGCACTCCACTATACGTGTACAGTGCACAGAGTATTCGAGATGGATATTTATCGATTGATGATGCGTTTGGTGAATATCCTCACTATATTCACTATGCACTCAAGGCGAATTCAACGCTGTCAATATTACGTTTACTCCGTGAACTTGGTAGCCGTGCCGATGCAAATTCTAGTGGTGAAATTGAGGTTGCGCGTCGAGCAGGGTTCCAGCCTCGGGAGATTATATTCACGGGTGTTGGCAAGACACGGTTAGAACTTGAAGAGGCTGTTTCTTTAGACCTCGGCATTATTAATGCGGAGTCTCCAGGGGAATTGGATCGTATTGCTGAAGTAGCACAGGCACAAGGGCGAGAGGCTCGTGTAGCTGTTCGTATTAACCCGGACATCGATGCTAAGAGTCACCCAAATATTTCTACTGGATTAAAGACCAACAAATTTGGCGTTCCCTTACAAGAGGCACGCACTATATACCGTGAGCGTCAAAAACTTTCAGGACTTAAGTTTGCTGGGGTACATGTGCACATTGGCTCTCAGATCACAAGTACAGAGCCATTACAACGTGCTGTTAAAGCATTGACAATGCTTGCGCTTGAGCTTAAAGATGACGGGTTTTTGCTTGAGCATCTTGACATAGGTGGTGGCCTTGGCATTGCTTATGGAGAACAGGCTGTTATTACGCCAGTTGAATATGCTGTTTCAGTTCTTCCACATTTAAAGCGTGTCGGCATTCCAGTTGTCCTTGAGCCGGGGCGCTCGATTGTTGGTCATTCTGGCGCATTAGTTGCCAAGGTTGTTGATATAAAACGATATCCTGACAATCGACGATTTGCAGTTTTAGATGCTGGCATGGGGGAGTTAATGCGCCCAGCTTTGTATGGTTCATTTCATCCGATTGTGCCAATTACACCAGGTACAGGTGAACCAATTCCATGGGATGTGGTCGGACCAATCTGTGAAAGCAGTGATATTTTTTCGCAAGATCTTCTTTTACCGCCACTTGAAGTTAATGACTTAGTGGCTATTCTTGACGTTGGAGCGTACGGTTCAGTAATGGCTTCTAACTACAACCGCCGTCTATTACCAGCCGAGGTACTTGTGGATAATGGCCAATGGAAAGTCATTCGTCGCCGTCAAACTCCTGAAGACGTGCTATCACTGGAACTTTAAATGATAATAGACAGCGGTATGTCTGGGCGACTCATAGTGTTTGAGGGACTCGACCAGAGTGGCAAGCAGACTCAGGCTGAGCGTTTGCGGGATCGTTTCAGAGCTAACGAATATCGTGCTCGTCTCCTATCATTTCCTGATTACGGAACTTCTATTGGTGAAGAAATTGCTCGGGCTTTGCAGGGTGAACGGGAGTATGGTGCCGATGTTATGCAATTGCTATACGTAGCAAACCGTTACGAGCGCAAAGATGAGATGTTAGCCTGGCTCCAGGGGGACATTACTCTTATTTGTGATCGTTATGTTTCTTCAAGTCTTGCTTACGGTGAGGCGCAGGGACTTGATCCTGTTTGGTTAATTGAGATCCAAAAATTTCTACCGAAGCCCGATCTAACGGTTTTACTTGATATTAATCCCGAAACGGCTGTGCAACGAAAATCAACAGAACGAGATAAATATGAGCGAGATCTAACGCTGCTCAGTCATGTGCGCGAGAGTTATAAAAGACAGGTCACTGATAGTT